>NZ_JBVIYK010000010.1:0-84593 GCF_055592645.1 Streptomyces sp. NPDC041108
GCGATGACCTGCGCGATCTGGCACAACCGCACCATCGGCGCACCCATCACCAGGTCCCTGACCGCCTACGACCACTGAGCCACATCGGAACTAATGATCTAGAGGTACGGGCCTCCCGAACGGCCGATCGTCCGCGGGTCGTCGTCGCCCTCGTGGCCGCCGACGCCGGGCGGCAGCGCGCGGCGCATCTGCTCCAGCTGGGCCCGGGCGGCCATCTGCTGGGCGAACAGCGTCGTCTGGATCCCGTGGAAGAGACCTTCGAGCCAGCCGACCAACTGGGCCTGCGCGATCCGCAGCTCCGCGTCGCTCGGGATCACCTCGTCCATGAAGGGCAGGGAGAGCCGCTCCAGCTCCTCGACCAGCTCGGGCGCCAGGCCGTCCTCCAGTTCCTTGACCGAGCTGGCGTGGATCTCCTTCAGCCGGGCCCGGCTGGCCTCGTCGAGAGGAGCGACCCGTACCTCTTCGAGCAGCTGCTTGATCATGCTGCCGATGCGCATGACCTTGGCGGGCTGTTCCACCATCTCCGTCACCGGGACCTCTCGGGAGTCCTCGTCTCCTCCGCCGCCCACCGCCATTCCGTCCTGGCCCACGACCAGGATCTGGGGCTGTTCGGGCGACCGTTCGTTCCTCGGCATCTCCATGCCGTTCATTGTCTCCCACGCCCCCACCCCACCGGGCTGGTGCCCCCCACACAGGGTGATCCACCGTTCACGCGGGAGCCGTCCGGCGTAGGCCCGGCGTGGACCCGGCATTGATTCGGCGTGGATCCGGCACCTCGGGCCGAGATGCCGGGCGGCGGAGGGCGTGTGAGCCTGAGGGCGTGGCTCCTTGGCTTCGCTCGACGCGCCTGACGGGACTCCTCCCCGTCACGGGACTGCTCGTGGTCCTGGTGGCGGGGGCCGTGCCGGCCGTCCACGCGGCCGAGCCCGACCCCGCGTCCTCCTGGGCCGGCAGCCGCGCGGGCGAGGGGCGGGAGCGGCCCGGGCGGCAGGACGCCTGGCCCGTGACCCCGGACGACACGTACACACCCTCGGACCCGGTCCCCGAACCGGACGGCCCGGGAACCGGTACCTCGGCGGGCCCGGACACCGCCCCGCACCCGCCCGCCGCTCCACCCGGAGCCGACGCCGCGACCGCCGAGGAACCCGTCCTGCGGTTCATGGCCCTCGGCAGCGGCCTCATCCTGATGGGTGTGGGCCTCGGTCTGGCCTTCGTCGGGCTGCGGATACGGCGGTACTGAGCGGGGCGGCGTACGGGGTCGGTCGATCCGTACGGGGTCGGTGGATCCGTAGGGGGTCGGTGGATCCGTACGGGGTCGGTGGATCCGTACGGGGTCGGGCCGGCCTGTGAGCGGCTCGGTCGTTTCCGTCGGCTACGGCACGACCAGGAGCACCTTGCCGATGTGGCCGCTCTCCTCCAGCACCCGGTGCGCCGTGGCCGCGTCGTCCATGGGGATCTCGCGGTCGACGACGGGACGCACATGGCCGCCGTCGAGCAGTGGCCACACGTGCTCGCGCACGGCGGCGACGATCGCCGCCTTCTCCTCTCGGGGGCGGGCGCGCAGCGAGGTCGCGCTGATCGCGGCGCGCTTGGCGAGAAGGGCGCCGATGTTCAGCTCGCCCTTGATGCCGCCCTGCATGCCGATGATCGCGAGGCGGCCGTTGACGGCGAGCACGCGGACATTGCGGTCGAGGTACTTCGCGCCCATGTTGTCGAGGACCACATTCGCGCCCTTGCCGTCCGTGGCCTTGCGGACCTCCTCGACGAAGTCCTGCTCGCGGTAGTTGATCAGGGTGTCCGCCCCCAGGGCGGCGCACCGGGCGAGCTTCTCCTCGGTACCGGCCGTGACCGCGACTTTCGCGCCGACGGCCTTGGCGAGCTGGATGGCCATGGTGCCGATGCCGCTGGAGCCGCCGTGCACGAGAAGGGTGTCACCCGGCCGCAGATGGGCGACCATGAAGACGTTCGACCAGACCGTGCAGGTCACCTCGGGCAGGGCGGCCGACGCGGTCAGGCCGACACCGGCGGGCACGGGCAGCAGCTGGGCGGCCGGGGCGACGACCTTCTCCGCGTAACCGCCGCCCGAGAGCAGCGCGCACACCTCGTCGCCGACGTTCCATCCGGCCACCCCGGGCCCGATCTCCGCGACCCGCCCGGAACACTCCAGGCCGGGGTAGGGGGAGGCGCCGGGCGGGGGATCGTAGAACCCCTGTCGCTGGAGCAGGTCGGCACGGTTCACCGCGCTCGCCGCCACCTCGATGAGCACTTCGCCCTCGCCGGGTACGGGGTCGGGGACCTCGTCCCACACCAGGGCCTCGGGTCCACCGGGTTCGGGAATCGTGATCGCATGCATGAGGGGGACGCTACTCCCCGACCTCCAGGCCGCGTCCCCGGCACCAACACCTTCACGCCTCCGCTCCCAGCCCCACCACGCTCCCGCCCCCGCCCCGCCCCGGCCGGCCGACGGCCCGGAGCAGCGCCCCCACCCAGCCGATCTCGCGCGGGCGTCCTCCTCCCTCGGAGCCCGCACCCGCGCCCCTTCCGCCGACCCGCCTCCTCGGCCCCCGCCTCCGGAACCCGCCTTCGGAACCCGCCTTCGGAAATAGGGATGCGTAGCCGGCCCATCGGCGAGACCGTGAAGGTTGCAGTGCCGCGCGGACGCGACGCGAGACCCGCTCCGACACGAGTACGAAGCGGTCCCATCTTTTCGCGCGGCGACCGATGAGTTTCGGCGGTCCCCGTGGTCTCCCTTTGCGTAGCCCAGGACACGGGCCCCGTACGCGGAAGGATCTCAGACATGAGCGCACAGACGTCCGGCCTCGCGATCGAGACCGCGGGTCTGGTGAAGACCTTCGGCGAGACCCGGGCCGTCGACGGCGTCGACCTGGCCGTGCCGGCCGGCACGGTCTACGGCGTCCTCGGCCCGAACGGCGCCGGCAAGACGACCACGGTGAAGATGCTCGCCACCCTGCTGCGCCCCGACGGGGGCGAGGCGCACGTCTTCGGTCACGACGTCGTCCGGGAGGCCGACGAGGTCCGCGGCCGGGTGAGCCTGACCGGGCAGTACGCCTCCGTGGACGAGGACCTGACCGGCACCGAGAACCTGGTGCTGCTCGCCCGCCTCCTCGGCCACGGCAAACCGGCCGCACGGCTCCGCGCCGAGCAGCTGCTGGAGGCGTTCGGACTGAGCGAGGCCGCCGCGAAACAGGTCAAGCACTACTCGGGCGGCATGCGGCGCCGTATCGACATCGCCGCGTCCATCCTGAACACGCCCGACCTGCTGTTCCTCGACGAGCCCACGACCGGCCTCGACCCGCGCAGCCGCAACCAGGTGTGGGACATCGTGCGCGCGGTGGTCGCCCAAGGCACGACGGTGCTGCTCACCACGCAGTATCTGGACGAGGCGGACCAGCTGGCGTCCCGGATCGCGGTCATCGACCACGGCAAGGTGATCGCGGAGGGCACGAAGGGGGAGCTGAAGGCGTCCGTGGGCGCCGGTTCCGTCCATCTGCGGCTGCGGGACGCGGCCCAGCGGCCGCAGGCGGAGGAGGTGCTGCGGCTCGCCCTCGACGCCGACGTGCAGCGCGAACCGGACCCGGTGGCGCTGACCGCGCGCGTGGGCGGCGGCTCCGCCAACGGGCAGGGCGCCGCCGAGGCGGCCGCCCGGGCACTCGCCGAACTGGCCCGCACCGGCATCACCGTCGACAACTTCTCGCTGGGGCAGCCCAGCCTGGACGAGGTCTTCCTCGCCCTCACCGGACACGACACCCAGGCGGCGGCCACGCAGGCCGACGACGCCCCCGAGACGAAGGACGAGGCGGCGGTATGAGCACCGCGACCACCACCGAGAACAAGGAACTCGCTCCCGTCAGCGCCGAGTCGCTCGCCGCGCTGCTCATCTCCAAGGACCGGCCACCGCGGCCCAGCGCGCTGTCGGCGTCGCTGACCTTCGGCTGGCGGGCCATGCTCAAGATCAAGCACGTGCCGGAGCAGCTCTTCGACGTCACCGCCTTCCCGATCATGATGGTGCTGATGTACACGTACCTCTTCGGCGGTGCGCTGGCCGGCTCGCCGGAGGAGTACATCCAGTTCCTGCTGCCGGGCATCCTGGTGATGTCGGTCGTGATGATCACGATGTACACCGGGGTCTCCGTCAACACGGACATCGAGAAGGGCGTGTTCGACCGCTTCCGCTCGCTGCCGATCTGGCGGCCGTCGACGATGGTCGGCTATCTGCTGGGCGACGCCCTGCGCTACGCGATCGCGTCCGTGGTGATGCTCACCGTCGGCATGATCCTCGGCTACCGCCCGGGCGGCGGGGTGCTGGGCGTGGTCGCCGGAGTCGCGCTGCTCATCGTCTTCTCGTTCGCGTTCTCGTGGATCTGGACGATGTTCGGCCTGATGCTGCGCACCGAGAAGTCCGTGATGGGCGTCAGCATGATGGTGATCTTCCCGCTGACCTTCCTGTCCAACGTCTTCGTCGACCCGAGCACGATGCCGGGCTGGCTCCAGGCGTTCGTCAACAACAGCCCGGTCACCCATCTGGCCTCGGCGGTCCGCGCGTTGATGGCGGGCGAGTGGCCCGCGTCGGAGATCGCCTGGACGCTGGGCTGGTCCGCCCTGTTCGTGCTGGTCTTCGGGCCGATCACGATGCGGCTGTACAACCGCAAGTAGGCGATCACGCCAAGAGGGTGGCCCCGGGGTTTCCGTACCCCGCGGCCACCCTCTCGCTTCCCCTACGGCAGGTGCTTGGTCTCGGGGGTGACCTTGGTGCTCGGGGTGGCACGGACGATCGTGATGAGCCGGTCCGTCAGCTGGAGTCCACCGATGGACGGATCGTCGTAGCCGAGCACCCGATGTCCGCGCAACACGCTGACCACCAGGTCCTCCGTCTCTCGCACCCCGCGCCCCACCTCCGCCTTTATGACGGGCCGTTCGGCGATGTCGAGCCCGCTGCCCTGCTGGATGAGGTCCTCCATCACCATGCCGGCCGCCGGGCTGAGCACGGAGAGCCCGAGCAGCCGTCCGGCCGCGCTGGCACTGGTGATGACGACGTCCGCCCCGGACTGCTTCAACAGCGGCGCGTTCTCCTCCTCCCGCACGGCGGCCACGATCTTCGCCTGGCGGTTGAGCTGGCGGGCCGTCAGCGTGACCAGGACGGCGGTGTCGTCCCGCGCGGTGGAGATGATGATCTGCCGCGCCTTCTGCGCCTCGGCCCGCAGCAGCACATCGCTGCGGGTCGCGTCACCGACGATCCCCGTGTACCCCTCGGCGTTCGCGGCCTCGATGACCTTGGAGCTGGGGTCCACGACGACGACCTGCTCCTTCTTCAGCCCGGTCGCGCAGACGGTCTGGATCGCCGACCGCCCCTTCGTCCCCCAGCCGACGACAACGGTGTGATCCCTCAAGGCCGCCCTCCAGCGGTTGTGTCGCCATTCCTCACGGGTGCGTTCCGTGAGGACCTCCAGCGTGGTCCCGACCAGGATGATCAGGAACAGCACACGCAGCGGCGTGATCACGAAGATGTTGGTGAGCCGCGCCGCGTCACTGACCGGGGTGATGTCGCCGTACCCGGTGGTGGAGAGGGTGACGGTGGCGTAGTAGAACGCGTCGAGCAGATCCACCGAACCGTCGGAGTTGTCGTTGTACCCCTCATGGTCGGCGTAGACGATGAACGCGGTCGCGACCAGCACGAACAAGGCCATCGCCAGCCGCCTGCCGACCTGTCGGATCGGCCGCTCGACCTCCTGTCTCGGCAGCCTCACCTGGTGGGTCACCAGACGCTCGTCCGCGTTGCGGGCGATCGCGTCCTGGCCCGGCAGTTTCACGTGAAACACTCCCCGTTTCGACGTACGTCCCCTGGCTGTACTCCGCCCCCGACGGCCCGTTGTTTCACGTGAAACACCGTTGGTCCTACGGCCGGTCGGCCATACCGACGTTTCACGTGAAACACACCTGGATCCCCGCCGTCGCCCAGGGCAGGTCGAGCAGTTCCAGCTCCTGACCGGGGCGGGCGCCGCCGGGTGGTACGACGGCAAGGGCATCGGCGGTGGCGATTCCGCGGAGCATAGCGGGACCGTTGTAGTGCAACGGCACGGCGTCGTCCCCGCGCAGGCCGACAGGAACGAGTCGGGTGTCGTACGGATGCCCATGCACCCCCTCGCGCAGCGGCACCGCGTACGGCTCCGGGGCCGGGCGTCCGGCGAGGGTGCGCAGCAGCGGCTCGGCGAGCGTGAACAGCCCCGAGACGGCGGCCAGCGGGTTTCCGGGCAGCCCGACGAGATGCTGGTCCTGCTTGATGCGGGCCAGCAGCATCGGATGCCCGGGGCGCACCTTCACGCCGTCGACGAGCAGTTCGGCCCCCACGCGGCGCAGGATGGGGTGGACGTGGTCGACGGGCCCGGCGGCCGTGCCCCCCGTGGTGACGATGAGGTCGGCGGAGGACTTCTTCACGGCCCGGTGGAGGGCGTCGGCGTCGTCCCCGAGGCTGCGTACGGCGACGACCTCGGCGCCGAGCGCCCGCAGCCAGGACGGCAGCATGGGGCCGAGAGCATCTCGGATGAGGCCCTCGCGCGGAAGCCCGTCGGTGAGCAGTTCGTCGCCCAGGACGAGCAGTTCGACACGCGGGCGGGGGAGCACGCTCACCGTGTCGTACCCGGCGGCGGCCGCGAGCCCGAGCGCGGCCGGGGTGATCTGCGTGCCGAGCGGCAGCAGTTGGTCGCCGTGGCGGCACTCCTGGCCCCGGGGGCGGATGTCCTGCCCGTGGACGAGGTCCCTGATCGGATGCAGCCGGCCCTTGTCGTCGGTGCGACCGTGCTCGCTGCGCAGGACGGCGGTGGTGTCGGGCGGGATACGGGCACCCGTGGCGATCCGGACCGCCTCCCCGTCCGTGAGCCGCCCGGGATCGGCGTGCCCCGCGAGCACACCCTCCTCCCGCACGGCCCAGGGGCCGGGGCCCGCCACCGCCCAGCCGTCCATGGCCGAGGTGTCGAAGGAGGGCAGGTCGGTGAGGGCGGTCAGGGGCGCGGCGAGAACGAGTCCGAGCGCCTTGTCGAGGGTGACCGACACGGGGGCCCGGCGGCCGGCCGTGCGGGCGGCGCGTTCGGCGACGGCCCGGGCCTCGGGCCAGGAGGTGGCCCGGTGGGGGGAGTCACCCTTGGTCCGGTGCGCGTCGGACCGCCCCGTCGCGGGGGTCTCGCGGGAGGTGCGGGGCTCCTTCGGCCCCTGGACGGCTCTGTCGTTGGCCACGGCCAGCGCCTCCTCCACGTCGAGCTCTTCGGCGTCCTGGGCGGTCATCCGGCGTCCGGTCCGGCGTCGGGTGTGTCCTCCTCGGCCCAGCGCAGGGCCAGGGCGGACGCCTTGCGGGCGGCCTCGGTGACCGCCTCCGGACCTCCCCCGGCCCGGGCGGCGGCGTAGCCGATCAGGAAGGTGGTCAGCGGGGCGGCGGGCCGGGCCACGCTGTGGGCGGCGTCACGGGCGAGGTCGAGCAGCTCGGTGATGTCGACGTCGAGGTCGATCCCCAGCTCGTCCTTGACTGCGGAAATCCATTCATCCAACACGTGGCCATGCTCCCTGATCCGTGCGCGGGCGGCGGCGATGTCGTCCCAGGTGTCGCAGTCGAAGGACGCGACCGGGTCGGTGATACGGGTGAGGCGCAGCGCGGCGGTCAGCCGCCGCAGGGGGAGCCCGGTGAGGCCGTCGTGCTCGACGGCGAGCCGCGCCAGCTCCCGGCGCAGGGCCTCGGCCCGGTAGACGGCGACGAGCGGCTGGTCACGGCCGTCGGAGTCGGTGACCAGGACGCCGTCGGCGGAGCCCGAACTGTCCGAGAGGGCACGGAGCAGACGCCCCACCGTCTCCTCCCCCAGGAACGGCAGGTCGGCGGAGAGAAGGAGGACGCGGGGCGCGGTGGTGTGCCGGAGTCCGGCGCCCAGCGCGGCGAGCGGGCCGCCGCCCGGGGGTTCCTCGCGGGCCCACCGCACGGGTCGCGCGGTGGGCCGGGGTTCGGCGACGACGACGGTCGTTCCGGCGCCGGCGCAGGCGGTCAGCACACGGTCGAGCAGCGCCCGGCCCCCCACGCGCACGGCGGGCTTGTCGGCGCCGCCGAGCCGCCGCGCGGCGCCTCCGGCGAGCACGACGGCGTCGAACGACTCGGTACCGGGGGCGCCCGGGGGCTCGTACGCGGTCACCCTCCGAGTATGCGGGCCCCGACGATCACAGGGAACGTGGGGGAGACCGCGTGATCAGGCCCGGCCGGGTCCGCCGGGGTGGGCGATCGGTCCCGGCCGGGTACCTCCGCTGCTCAGAGCGTGCGCAACAGCATCGCCGGCTGTTCGACGCAGTCGGCCACGAAGCGCAGGAAGCCGCCCGCCGTGCCGCCGTCGCACACCCGGTGGTCGAAGGTGAGCGAGAGCTGCACGACCTGCCGTACCGCCAGCTCGCCCTCGTGCACCCACGGCTTGGGGACGATGCGGCCGACGCCGAGCATGGCGGCCTCGGGGTGGTTGATGATCGGCGTGGAGCCGTCGACGCCGAAGACGCCGTAGTTGTTCAGGGTGAAGGTCCCGCCGGTCAGCTGGCCGGGCGTCAGGGTCCCGGTCCGTGCCGCCTCGGTCAGCCCGGCGAACTCGGCGGTGAGCGACTCCGTGTTCCTGGTGTGCGCGTCCCGGACGACGGGCACGACCAGCCCGCGTTCGGTCTGCGCGGCGAACCCGAGGTGCACCCGGTCGAGCCGGACGATCTCGCGGGCTTCCATGTCGACCGTCGAGTTCAGCTCCGGGAAACGGGCCAGCGCGGCGGTGCAGATCCGGGCGAGCAGCGCGAGGACGGAGATCTTCGGGCCCCCGGCCGCGTTCATCGCCGTACGGGCGCGCATCAGTTCCGTAGCGTCGGCGTCCACCCAGCAGGTGGCGTCGGGGATCTCGCGCCGGCTCCGGGAGAGCTTGTCGGCGACGGCGCCCCGGACGCCCCGCAGGGGGATGCGGGTGGCGGAGGGTGCCTCGGCGGGCGCGGGCCGCGTGGCCGGCTGTGCGGCGACGGCCCCCGGCTCCGGAGCGGGAGCGGTGGCGGGGGCCGTGGCGGCCCGCAGCGCGTGCTCCACGTCGGCCCGCAGGATCAGCCCCTCGGGGCCCG
Organism: Streptomyces sp. NPDC041108; assembly: GCF_055592645.1. Taxonomy (NCBI): domain Bacteria; kingdom Bacillati; phylum Actinomycetota; class Actinomycetes; order Kitasatosporales; family Streptomycetaceae; genus Streptomyces; species Streptomyces sp. NPDC041108. The sequence continues at coordinate 9,130 of NZ_JBVIYK010000010.1, forward strand.
AGCCGTGCAACGTCCGCAGGTCCAGGCCGTTCTCGCGGGCGAGACGGCGGACGAGCGGGGAGATGACCGGCACGGGTCCGTCCGGGCACACGGGAGCGGCGACCGGGACGGGGGCCGCGTCGACGACGGTGTGCCGAGACGGCGGCGCGGCGGGCTTGGCGGACCGGACCGGTTCCCCGGGCCGCACCCGCCTGCGGCGCGCCGGCGGCGCACCGGTGCCGTATCCGACCAGCACGTTGCCGGAGCCCTCACCGGCGGTGGCGTCCGAGGCGGGTGCCCCCACGGCCACCGTCAACAGGGGCGCGCCGACGGGCAGTTCCGTGCCCTCCTCGCCGAAGCGGGCGGTGACGACACCGCCGTAGGGGCAGGGGACCTCGACCATGGCCTTGGCCGTCTCGACCTCGACGACCGGCTGGTCGATCGCGACGACGTCCCCGACCTGGACCAGCCAGCGCACGATCTCGGCCTCGGTCAGCCCCTCCCCGAGGTCGGGCAGCTTGAACTCCAGCACCTGGGCCATCAGTTGTCCGCCTCCCACTGCAGGCGCCCCACGGCGTCCAGGATCCGGTCGACGCCGGGGAGATGGTGCCGCTCCAGCATGGGCGGGGGGTACGGGATGTCGAACCCGGCCACGCGCAGGACGGGCGCCTCCAGGTGGTGGAAGCAGCGCTCGGTGACGCGGGCCGCGATCTCGCCGCCCGGACCGCCGTAGGAGCCGGACTCGTGCACGACGACCGCGCGGCCGGTCCGGCGTACCGAGGCGGCGACCGTCTCGTCGTCGAAGGGGACCAGGGAGCGCAGGTCGACGACTTCGAGGTCCCAGCCCTCGGCCGTGGCCGCCTCGGCGGCCTCCAGACAGACGGGCACGGACGGGCCGTAGGTGATGAGGGTGGCGCTGCGGCCGGCGCGGCGCACGACCGCGCGGCCGATCGGCTCGACTGCCTGCGGTTCCTCGGGGTTCCAGGAGTCCTTCGACCAGTACAGGCGCTTGGGCTCCAGGAACACGACCGGGTCGTCGGAGGCGATGGCGGCGCGCAGCAGCCCGTAGGCGTCGGCGACGGTGGCGGGCGTGACGACATGGAGCCCCGGAGTCGCCATGTAGTACGCCTCGGAGGAGTCGCTGTGGTGTTCGACGCCGCCGATGCCGCCGCCGTAGGGGACACGGATGGTGATCGGCAGGGGCATCGCTCCGCGCGTGCGGTTGCGCATGCGGGCGACATGGCTGATGAGCTGCTCGAACGCCGGGTAGGCGAACGCGTCGAACTGCATCTCCACGACCGGCCTGAGCCCGTACATGGCCATGCCGACGGCGGTGCCGAGGATGCCCGCCTCGGCGAGCGGGGTGTCGGTGACCCGGTCCTCGCCGAACTCCTTGGTGAGCCCGTCGGTGACACGGAAGACACCGCCGAGGGCGCCGACGTCCTCACCCATGACGTGCACGGTGGGGTCGGCGGTCATGGCGTCGCGCAGCGCACGGTTGAGCGCCTGCGCCATGGTGGCGGGCTTGAGAGCGACGGTGGTCACGGCTGCGCCCCTTCGTTCTCCGCCGCCAGCTCGGCCTTGAGCAGGGCTTCCTGTTCGCGCAGCTGCGGGGTGGGCTCGGCGTAGACGTGGGCGAAGAGGTCCATGGGGTCGAGCACCGGGTCCTGGTTCATGCGTTCACGCAGGTCGGCCGCCATCGCCTCGGCGGCGTCACGGGCGGCCCGGATGCCGTCCTCGTCGAGGAGGCCGCGCTCGGTCAGCTCGTGCTCCAGGATCGCGATCGGGTCGTGCGCCCTCCAGGTCTCGACCTCGGCGTCGCCCCGGTAGCGGGTCGCGTCGTCGGCGTTGGTGTGGGCGTCGATGCGGTACGTCACCGCCTCGACCAGCGTGGGACCGCCGCCCGCGCGCGCGTGGGCCACGGCTTCGGCGAGCACCTGGTGCACGGCCGCCGCGTCGTTGCCGTCGACCAGGCGGCCCGGCATCCCGTAGCCGACGGCCTTGTGGGCCAGCGACGGGGCGGCGGTCTGCTTGGCGAGCGGGACGGAGATCGCGAAGCCGTTGTTCTGGACGAGGAAGACGACCGGTGCCTGCCAGACGGCGGCGAAGTTGAGCGCCTCGTGGAAGTCGCCCTCGCTGGTGCCGCCGTCGCCGACCAGGGCCAGGGCCACCACGTCGTCGCCCTTGAGGCGGGCGGCGTGCGCGAGGCCCACGGCGTGCGGGAGCTGGGTGGCGAGGGGGGTGCACAGCGGCGCGACACGGTACTCGTGCGGGTCGTAGCCGGTGTGCCAGTCGCCGCGCAGCAGCGTGAGCGCCTGCACGGGGTCGAGGCCGCGGGCGACGGCGGCGAGCGTGTCGCGATAGCTGGGGAAGAGCCAGTCCCGCTCCTCGAGGACGAGCGCGGCGGCGACCTCGCACGCCTCCTGGCCGGTGCTGGAGGGGTAGACGGCGAGCCTGCCCTGCTTGGTCAGGGCGGTCGCCTGCGTGTTGTAGCGGCGGCCGCGCACCAGCTCGGCGTAGAGCCGGCGCAGCAGCGCGGGGTCGGCGTCGGCCGCCGCGTCCGTGCCGAGCACGCGGTGGGGCAGGGCGTCGGGCAGCAGCGGCGCGGGGTCCGTGCGGGGCTGCCAGGCGGGCGGCGGTGTCGGGCGGTACGCGCCCCGCTGCTCCATGACCGTCATACGGCACCTCCTCGTGGGAGTGGCTCAGGGACGCGGCACGGTTGTGACGCGTCTCACCTACCGATTGTTCGGTCGTTGGCGCATTTTGGCTACAGGCACCCACAGGCTGTGGACAAACGGTTCTGCACAGCCTGGAATGAACGCAGTCCGTCCATGGCAGGGAGGCAGGGGCACATGGCACCTGAACAAATGGCCGAGCCGCCGGAGCCCGGCCCGACGCTGCCGCCCCCTCGACCGCTGGACGCCATAGACCAGGACATCCTGCGCATGCTGCAGGCCGACGGCCGCGCCTCGATACGGTCCGTCGCCGAACGCGTCCATGTCTCCCGCGCCAACGCCTACGCGCGCATCAACCGTCTCGTCGAGGACGGCGTGATCCGTGGCTTCGGGGCGCGCGTGAACCACGAGCGCGCCGGGAAGGGCACCTCGGCCTACATCACTCTCAAGATCGTGCAGAACTCCTGGCGCACCGTCCGCGACCAGCTGCGCCAGCTCTCCGGCGCCGCCCACATCGCGCTGGTCGGCGGCGACTACGACGTCCTGCTCCTGGTGCACACCTCGGACAACCGGGCCCTGCGCGAGGTCGTCCTCACCAAGCTCCAGGCCATCCCGGAGGTGCTCAGCACCCGGACCCTGCTGGTGTTCGAGGAGGAGGACGTGGAGCCGGAGGGGTGACCCGCCCGGGCACCCGGACCTCCCGGCGGGCACCCGGGCCTCCCGACGGGCGCGCGGGCCCGCCGACGACGCGCGCGGCCTCCCCGCATGCGCTCACTCCGGGGCGCGCAACCCCGTGAACACCAGGTGCGCCACCGCTTCGGACACTTCCCGTTCGCCCATGCCCCGCCCGTCCGGCCGGTACCACTCCACGATCGAGTTGATCATCCCGAACACCAGCCGGGTCGCGAGCCGCACCTCCACGTCGCGCCGCACGTCACCCTCGGCGGCCGCGGCCTTCAGCAGGTCGGCGACCCGGTGGTCGAAGTCGCGGCGCCGCTCCAGCGCCCAGCGCTCGGTGTCGGTGTTGCCGCGCACCCGCAGCAGCAGGGTCACGTAGGGCAGCTCGGCCATGAGCACCTCGACCATGCGCCGCACGACGTGCTCCAGGCGATCCACCGCGCGCCCCCCACGCGCGGGTTCCTCGTCGAGGATGCCGAAGAGACCGTCGAGCGCCCGGCTGACGGCCCGGCGCAGCAGCTCCTCCTTGCCCGTGACGTGGTGGTATATCGACGATTTGGAGATACCGGCCGCCTTGGAGAGATGCTCCATGGAGGTGCCGTCGTAACCGCGTTCGTTGAAGACCCGGACCGCGACGGACAGCAGCGTCTCCGGGGTGTACGTGTCGCGCTTGGCGGTCGTCATGAGGAGGTGCCCTCCCGCTTGTCCGAGGCGTAGGCGTGGCGGTAGAGCGCCAGCGAGGGCGCGTAACGCCCGGAGGGGTCGCGCAGGTGCAGGTCGTCCAGCAGGGCGTACGCCCAGTTTCGGCCCAGTCGGCGGCTCCACTCGAAGGGCCCCAGCGGGTAGTTGACGCCCAGCCGCATCGCCGTGTCGATGTCCTCCTGGGTGGCCACGCCCTTGGCGACGGCGTCGTGCGCGAGGTCGATGATCCGCGCGACCGTGCGCGCGACGATCATGCCGGGGGCGTCCCCGATGACGCTGACGTCCTTGCCGAGCGCCTGGAAGAGGCCGGTCGCCTCCGCGAGGGTCTGCGGCGAGGTGTCCTGGGAGGCGGACAGGGCGATCCGGGTGGCCCTGCGGTAGTCGAGCGCGAGGTCGAAGTAGACGACGTCCCGGAACTCCACGGAGGTCTGGCCGTCGGCGAGGGCCAGCTGGCCACCGCTCGGCAGGACGAGCCGGGTGCCGTGGTCCTCCTCGTCCTCGCGGACGGAGACACCCGCCTCCCGGATCAGCGTGAGCAGCTCGGCGGCGGGGCCGAGGTCGCCCTCGACGACCACGTACGCGGGCGCCGGGACCGGGTCGGCGGTGTGCGGCTCGGGACGCTCGGCGCCGTCGCCGTGGTCGTACCAGCCCCGACCCGTCTTGCGGCCCAGCCGGCCGGACTCGACGAGCCGGCGCTGGGCCAGCGAGGGCGTGAAGCGCACGTCCTGGAAGAAGGCCCGCCACACGGAGTGGGTGACGGACTCGTTGACGTCCTGCCCGATCAGGTCGGTCAGCTCGAAGGCGCCCATCCTGAACCCGCCGCACTCGCGCAGGATCGCGTCGATGGTGACGGGCTCGGCGGCCTGCGACTCGTACACCGCGAAGGCCTCGGCGTAGAACGGCCGTGCGATGCGATTGACGATGAATCCGGGGGTGTCGGCGCAGGCGACCGGCGTCTTGCCCCAGGCTCGGGCCGTCTCGTACGCGCGCGTGGCCGAGGTGACGTCGGTGGCGAAACCGGAGACGACCTCCACGAGGGGCAGCACCGGCGCGGGATTGAAGAAGTGCAGACCCACGAAACGGCCCGGGTTGCGCAGGGCGCCGCCGATGGCCGTGACGGACAGGGACGAGGTGTTGGTGGCGAGCAGGCAGTCCTCGCCGACGACGTCCTCCAGCGCGCGGAACAGCTCCTGCTTGACGTCCAGCCGCTCCAGGACGGCCTCGACGACCAGACCGCAGTCCGCGAGGTCGGCGAGCTGCTCGGCGGCGTGCAGCCGGGCACGCGCGGCGTCCCGGTCGGCGCCGGTCATGCGGTCCTTGGCGACGAGCCGGTCGAGCCGGGCGCCGATCGCCTCGGCGGCCTCCCGTGCCCGTCCGGGCACAGCATCGAACATTCGTACGGAGTGGCCCGCGGTCAGTGCGACCTGGGCGATGCCCTGGCCCATGGTGCCGGTGCCTACGACGGCCACGGGGCTGCCGGGGTCGAGTCCTGTCATGTGCGCGATCCTCCCGCACGGGGTTGTCCACAGATACGGCGGACCCCCTTGTCCCGACCGATCGTTCGGTTACTCTAACTCTGTCCGCCCATCCGTCGCCCACCACTGGCATGGAACAAGGCGCTTCACGCCACCCCCCGAACACCCTCGAATCCATTCCTGCCCAGGTCAGAGCTCTGAGAAGAGTCCTTGACGTGAGGAGTTGGTCCAGCATGGCCGCCGAACCGTCCGCGCACGCCCTGATCGCCAAGCACCGGCCCGTCCTCGACCAGGCGCTGGAAGCGATCCGCACCCGCGCGTACTGGTCGCCCCACCCCGAGCACCCCAAGGCGTACGGCGAGAACGGCAGCCTGGGCATGGCCGAGGGCAAGGCGGCCTTCGACGCCCTCCTCGGCACCCGGCTCGACCTCGGCCAGCCCGGCACCGACGACTGGGTGGGCGGCGAGGTCTCCCCGTACGGCATCGAGCTGGGCGTCACCTATCCGCACGCCGACCTCGACACGCTGCTGCCCGCCATGAAGGCCGGCCGGCGCGCGTGGCGCGACGCGGGCGCCGAGGCGCGCGCGGCGGTGTGCATGGAGATCCTCAAGCGGATCAGCGACCGCACCCACGAGTTCGCCCACGCCGTCATGCACACCAGCGGCCAGGCCTTCATGATGGCCTTCCAGGCGGGCGGCCCGCACGCCCAGGACCGGGGCCTGGAGGCGGTGGCGTACGCGTACGCGGAGCAGGTCCGCACCCCCGACGCGGCCGAGTGGAGCAAGCCCCAGGGCAAGCGCGACCCGCTCGCGCTCACCAAGAAGTTCAAGCCGGTGCCGCGCGGCACCGCCCTCGTCATCGGCTGCAACACCTTCCCGACGTGGAACGGCTACCCGGGCCTGTTCGCCTCCCTCGCCACCGGCAACGCGGTCCTGGTGAAGCCCCACCCGCGCGCGGTGCTGCCGCTCGCCCTCACCGTCCAGGTCGCCCGCGAGGTGCTCGCCGAGACCGGCTTCGACCCCAACCTGGTCGCGCTGGCCGCCGAGCGCCCCGGCGAGGGCATCGCCAAGGACCTGGCCACCCGCCCCGAGATCCGCATCATCGACTACACAGGCTCGACGTCCTTCGGCGACTGGCTGGAGGCCAACGCCCGCCAGGCGGAGGTCTACACGGAGAAGGCCGGCGTCAACACCGTGCTGATCGACTCCACCGCCGACTACAAGGGCATGCTCTCCAACCTGGCCTTCTCCCTGTCCCTCTACAGCGGCCAGATGTGCACCACCCCGCAGAACCTGCTCATCCCCCGCGACGGCATCACCACCGACCAGGGCCCCAAGTCCTACGACGAGGTCGTCGCCGATCTCGCCCGGTCGGTCGGCGGTCTGCTGGGCGACGACGCGCGCGCGAACGCGCTGCTCGGCGCGATCGTGAACCCCGACGTCAAGTCCCGCCTCGAAGCAGCCGCGTCGCTCGGCGAGGTCGCCCTCCCCTCACGGGAGATCACCAACCCCGAGTTCCCCGACGCTGTCGTCCGGACGCCGGTGATCGTGAAGCTCGACGGCGCGCGGAAGTACTGGGAGGGCGCGGAGGACGAGGCCGCCTACCTGAGCGAGTGCTTCGGGCCGGTGTCGTTCGCCGTCGCCGTCGACTCGGCCGCGGAAGGGCTGGAGCTGCTGCGCCGGACCATCGGCGACAAGGGCGCGATGACCGTCGGCGCGTACACGACCTCCGACGAGGTGGCCGGGGCCGTCGAGGAGGTCTGCCTGGAGGAGTGCGCGCAGCTGTCGCTGAACCTCACGGGCGGGGTGTACGTGAACCAGACGGCGGCCTTCTCGGACTTCCACGGGTCCGGCGGCAACCCGGCGGCGAACGCGGCCCTGTGCGACGGAGCCTTCGTCGCCAACCGGTTCCGGGTGGTCGAGGTCCGCAGCGAGACGCTCCGGTAGGGCGTCCGGCCGGGGCGCGCGCCTCCTCAGAAGGAGCCCGCGCTCCAGTGGTACAGCGTCATCGCCACGCTGGTCGCCAGGTTGTAGCTGGAGACCTGCGGGCGCATCGGGAGTGACAGCAGGTGGTCGGCACGGGCGCGCAGCCCGGCCGACAGACCGCTGCGTTCCGAGCCGAACGCGAGGACGGCGTCGTCCGGGAGCTTCAGACCCCGGATGTCGTCGCCCTCGGGGTCCAGCGCGAAGAGCGGCCCGGGAGGCAGGTCGGCCACCTCCAGGCGCTCGACCGCGGTGGCGAAGTGCAGCCCCGCCCCGCCCCGCACGACCGTGGGGTGCCAGGGGTCCAGGGTGCCCGTGGTGACCACGCCGGTCGCCCCGAACCCCGCCGCCAGCCGGATCACCGCCCCTGCGTTGCCCAGATTGCGCGGGTTGTCGAGGACGACGACGGGGGCGGCGCGCGGGGTGCGGGCGAGTGCCGCCAGATGGTCCGCGCGCGAGGGGCGCACGGCCAGCGCGGCGACGGCGGTGGGGTGCGGGCGCGGCACGAGCGCCCGGTACGTCTCCTCCGGGACCTCCTGAAGGAGGTCCGCGAGCCGGTCCCGTACGTCCGGGGCCAGATCGTCGGCGAGGGCGAGGGCCGCCGTACGGTCGGCGGTGACGGCCACGGACACCTCGGCGCCGAAGCGGACGGCGTGCTTGAGCGCGTGGAAACCGTCGAGCAGGACGGCGGTGTCGGCGAGACGCCGCCAGACGCGCAGCGGGTCACCCGCCGGACGGCCGACCGACGCGGCCGAAGCGGCCTCCGGGCCGCCGTCCCCGGCTCGGCCTGCCGGACCGCCGTCCCCGGCCCGGCCTGCCCGATCACCCGCGGGTCCCGCCGCCGGACGGCCAAGGGATCCGGCCGCGAAGCCGGCGGCGGATCCCACCGCCGGTTCGGCAGGGAATCCGGCCGCCTGACCCTCCGTGGATCCCGTCGTCGGGACGCCCGTGGGCCCGCTCACCGGATCGTTCATACGGTGAAGCCTACGCGGGCCTGCTCGGCCGTCTCCCCCTCGTCGGGGACGCGCGGCCGGCGCTGGCCAGGGATCTTGAGGGCGCGCCCCGGCAGAAGACGGCGCACGACGCGGTCGCGCACGCGCGCCACCAGTCCGCCCAGACGCTTCAGGAAGGGCGTGGGCAGGAAGACCGCATCGGCGGCGATCATCGCGAGCGAGAAGAACGGCAGGCCGAGCACGACGGCGATCACGGCGTGCTCGGTCATCATGACCGCCAGCAGCACGTTCTTGACGCGCCGGTTGAAGAGCGTGAACGGGAACGCGACCTGCACGATCACCGTCCCGTACGTCGCCAGCATCACCATCGTGCCGCTCGACGACAGCAGGTCGGAGAGCGAGGCCCAGGGCGAGAAGTAGTCCAGGTGGAACGGGTAGTAGGCCGCCGTGCCGTCCTGCCAGCGCCCGCCCTGGATCTTGTACCAGCCGGCCGCCGCGTAGATCAGACATGCCTCGGCCATGATCACGACGAGTGCGGCGTTGTGCGCGAGGTTGCCCACGATGTCGAGCAGCGCGCGCGGCTTGGTGTCCGACTCGATGCGCCCGGCGGCCCACCACAGGGCGTGCACCGCCCACAGCCCCCAGAAGAACGTCAGCCAGCCGCCCAGCAGACCGCCGGGGACCAGCCCGCCGAAGGTCGCCAGCAGCAGCCCGAACCCGAGTGCGCACCACAGCGCGACGCCGACCCGGTCCTCCGGTGCCCTGCCGTCCGGCTCCAGGCGCTCGCGTCCACGCCGTGCGCGCCGCGCGTCCAGTGACCAGACCTGGGCGCAGCGGACGAAGACGAGATAGATCGCCATGAGGTGCAGGACGTTGTCGCCGCCGTCGCCCATGAAGACGCTGCGGTTCTGCAGCGAGAGCACACCGATCATGAAGATCACGCTCATGGCACGGGTGCGCCAGCCGAGCAGCAGAAGGAAGCTGCACAGGACGGCGATGCCGTAGACGATCTCGAACCACACCATGCTGTCGGACCACATCAGCACCGTGAACGCTTCGTTGCTCGCGGTCAGTTGCTGGGCCAGCTCCCAGCTCCAGGGCCCGTTCGGGCCGTAGAGCTCGCGCCGGTGCGGGAACTCACGCAGCAGGAACAGCAGCCAGGTCGCGGAGAAGCCGATACGTATGATCGCGCTCTGGTACGGGCCCAGCGCGCGATCCGTGACACGCGTGATCCCGTTGCCTATCGGGGCGGTGAGCCGCACCAGGGGGCTCCCCTGGCGGACCGGACCGGTCGGACGCACGGAGCCGCTCATTCGGCGCTCGCCTCCGTCCGGCCGACGGCGGACCGGCCGGAGCCCCCCGCGTTGGCGGCGGCATCCGCCCGGTCGTCGTCGGTCACCTGCCACCAGGGCAGTTCTCGGACGACTGGCTTGTCGGACACCTTTTCCTCGCTCCACTCGGGCGCCGGCACGTTGGTGGTACGGGACCGGAGCTGGATCCGCTCGATCACGGCGCCGGGCTCGCCGGCCCCCTCGCGGTCGAGGCGCATCACCACGATCCGGCGTACATAGCGCTGGGAGAGGTCGCCGCGCGAGGTGGTGGCGCGGTTCTCGGCGTCATGCGTGGAGACGTAGAAGTCCCAGGCCCGGCGCAGCTCGTTCTGCTGGGTGTGACTGGGCACCGGGTTCCTGTCGATCGCGGCGCCGTCCAGCGCGGACAGGTCGTACCAGCCGGTCTCGCGCGTCCCACCGTCGGCGGTACGGACCTCGGCGCGCGCCTGCACGGCGATGTTCTGCTGCAGCGGGTTCGGCGCGAACAGCTTCCAGTTCTGCTCGAACTCCGGATACACCCATTCGTCCACCGCCCGACCGTGCTGCTTCGTCAGCGTGTTCGAGGGCGCGATATGGAGAAACACCAGCCCGAGATGGACGCAGGTCACCACCCCCACGACCGCGAGAACCAGCGCCACGGCGATCTGGTACGGCAGGGTCAGCCCGGCGATACCGGCCGCCGGCCGTGCCGGTCCGCCCGCCCGCCCGGAAGGCGGCCAGGGAGAGGACTCTCGCGAGGGATCCGGAGACGAGGCCGGAGCAGGGTCGGCGGTCACGGGCGGGGCAGGATCCGCGGTCCGGGGCGAGGCGGGATCCGGGGTCACGGGCGGGGCAGGATCCGCGGTCCGGGGCGAGGCGGGATCCGGGGTCACGGGCGGCGCGGGGTCCGAGGTCACGGGCGGGGCGGGTTCCGAGGTTCTGGGTGGCGCAGGGACCGAGGTCACGGGTGGCGCAGGGTCCGGGGTCTGCCGGGAGTCCCGCGGAAGCCGCGGGTCCGTTTCGCCCGCGGAGTCGGCGCCCTCGGGCTCGTCCGGCCCCCGCCGGGCGTTCGAGACCTCGTCGTTCGCGTCCATTCCGCCCCGCTCCCCGATTCCCACGACCCGGTCCACTTCCCCACCGGAACTTACTCAGCCACACCCGTCCGGCACACCCCGATGGTCACAACAGTCACATCGTCACACCGCTCGCACGGCACCCCTGAGGTTATCCACAGCGGGGGACACCTTACGGCGCGGTGTGGTCCGCCTCTCGCCGGAAAGCCGCCCGGGCCCCCCCCCCCCCGCCTCTCAGCCGCCCGTACCGCCCGCCGGACGTGCCGTGCCCATGGCGAGACCATCCCCCGGCCCCACGCCATTCCCCTCTTCTAGAACCTGTTCTATCTTGACGCCCTGTCATAGGCGACACGGAAGGGCGGAACCGTGGACTTCACCTTCACCGAGGAGCAGCAGGCGGCGGCCGAGGCGGCGAAGGCGGTGTTCGCCGGGGTCGCACCGGACGGCGTCCCGAGTCCGTCGCTCGTACCGGGAGCCGTGGCCGACGACTTCGACCGGGCCCTGTGGGCGAAGCTCGCCGACGCGGACCTCCTCAGCCTGTTGCTGGACCCCGCGTACGGCGGGTCGGGCCTTGATCCCATCGCGCTGTGCCTGGTGCTGCGCGAGTCGGCGAAGGTGCTGGCCAGGGGGCCGCTGCTGGAGAGCAGTGCCGCCGCCGTGGCCGTGCAGGCGCACGGGAGCGAGGAGCTGAAGGCGGATCTGCTCGCCCGCGTCGGCCGGGGCGAGGTCGTCCTCACCGTCGCCGCGCACGGCCTGACCGGTCACGACCCCGCCGAACTCGCGGTGACCGCACGGCGGGACCCCGATGGCGCCTGGGTCCTGGACGGCGTACAGACGGCGGTGCCCTGGGCGCAGCAGGCAGACTTCGTCGTCGTCCCCGCGACTCTCTCGCCGGAGTCGGTCGTCGGCCTCTCCGCCGACGAGACCGCCGACGAGACCGGGGAGGGTCCGGCCTCCGCCGACGGCCGGGCCGTGCTCGCCCTCGTTCCCCGCGTCCACGCGGGAGTGACGCTCGCCGAGCAGATCGCCACCCACGGTGAACGGCTGGCGGAACTGCGCCTGGAGTCGGTACGGATCCCCGCGCGGGACGTCATCGACGCGGAGGGGGCGTGGGAACGGCTGCGGGAGCTGCTGGCCACCGGGACGTGCGCACTGGCACTCGGCCTGGGTGAGGCCGTCCTCAGCATGACCAGCGAATACGCCGGAAAACGCGAGCAGTTCGGCTTCCCGATCGCCTCGTTCCAGGCCGTCGCCGTACAGGCCGCCGACCGGTTCATCGACCTGCGCGCGATGGAGGCGGCGCTGTGGCAGGCCGCCTGGCGGATCACCTCCGGCGCGGGAGGTGCGCTGCCCGCCGCCGGGGACGTCTCCGTGGCCAAGATCTGGGCCTCGGAGGGCGTACGACGGGTCGTGCAGACCGCACAGCATCTGCACGGGGGCTTCGGCGCGGACGTCGACTACCCCCTGCACCGCTATCACGCCTGGGCCAAGCACCTGGAACTCTCGCTCGGCCCCGCGGCGGCCCACGAAGAGGCACTGGGCGACCTTCTGGCGGCGCACCCGCTGGGCTGAGTACCGCGCACGTCACAGCCTGGGGCGCGCACGTCAGTCCGCGCGCCCCACGCGCACTCGGCACCGATGCCGTTCCCCGGCACCTGCACCTGCACCTGCACCCCGGGGAACGGGTTCCCTTACAGAACGAACCCGGCCCCGCCCTTGTCGTCCACCACCGGACGGCCGGCGGCCGCCCAGACCTGCATGCCACCGTCCACGTTCACGGCGTCGATGCCCTGCTGGACGAGATACATGGTGACCTGCGCCGAACGACCGCCCGAGCGGCAGATCACATGGATCCTGCCGTCCTGCGGAGCCGCCTCGGTCACCTCGCCGTAGCGCGCCACGAACTCACTGATGGGGACGTGCAGTGCCCCTTCGGCATGACCCGCCTGCCATTCGTCGTCCTCCCGGACGTCCAGCAGGAAGTCGTCGTCCTTGAGGTCTCCGACCTCGACCGTGGGCACACCAGCTCCGAGATGCATGCGTACGACGCTACCCGACCCGGCGCCGGGCTACTCGTCCCGGCCGAGCAGCCCCGCCAGCTCGCTCTCCCGCCGTTCGACCTCCGCCAGCAACTGGTCGGCGATCTCGTCGAGGAGCCGGTCCGGGTCCTCCGGTGCGAGTCGGAGCATCGACCCGATGGCACCCTCCTCCAGCTCCCGGGCGACGAGGGCGAGCATCTCCTTGCGCTGGGCGAGCCATTCGAGCCGGGCGTACAGCTCCTCGGCCCGGCTCGGCCTGCGCTCCTCCGGCACGGGCCCGGCCGCCCACTCCTCGGACAGCTCCCGCAGCAGCACCTCGTCACCGCGGCCGTACGCCGCGTTCACCCGGGCGATGAACTCGTCCCGCCGCGCCCGCTCCTTGTCGTCCTGGGCCAGATCCGGGTGGGCCTTGCGGACCAGCTCCCGGTAGAGCCTGCGAGCCTCGTCGCTCGGGCGCACCCGCTCCGGGGACCGTACGGGCTGACCGGTGAGCATGGCCGCGGCCTCGGGGAACAGGCCCTCCGAGTCCATCCAGCCGTGGAACAGCTCCTCCACGCCCGGCATGGGCATGACCCGGGCCCGTGCCTCCTGGGCCTTGCGCACGTCCTCGGGGTCACCGGTGCGGGCGGCCTTCGCCTCCGCGATCCGGGCGTCCAGTTCGTCGAGCCGCGCGTACACGGGGCCGAGCTTCTGGTGGTGCAACCGGGAGAAGTTCTCCACCTCGACCCGGAAGGTCTCGACAGCGATCTCGTACTCGATCAGTGCCTGCTCGGCCGCCCGCACGGCCCGCTCCAGCCGCTCCTCGGGCCGCCCCGAGCCGCCACTCCCGACGGACGCCTCCCCCTCTGCGGACGCCTCACTCTCTGCGGATGTCTCGCCCCCGGCGGAGGACACGCTCCCGGCGGACGCCGTGCCCTCGGCGCCCTCGGTCGCTGCCGCGCCTTCGCCGGGCTCGGTGGCCTCATCGGGCCGCCCGGGCTCGGTGGGGCGCTCGGACGGTGTCTGCTCGGCTTCCGGGGTCGTCACCCGGCCCAGCCTAGGCCACGGTTCCGACCGCTGGCGAAAGCCGCCGAAGACGGGGACGGAGCGACGACCCCACACCGTCCAGCCGCCCGCTCGGCGGGGCCCGGCGCGTCCGGAGGCCCCTCGCCGGCCCCCTCAGACCCCCATCTCCGCCTCGACGCGTCCCGCCCGCACCGCCGTCACCAGGTCCGCGTGGTCCGCCTCCGTTCTGTCCGCGTAGCTCACGGCGAACGTGGCCATGGCCTCGTCGAGTTCGTCGTTCTTGCCGCAGTAGCCGGAGATGAGGCGGGGGTCGGCGCTGTGGGAGTGGGCGCGGGCCAGGAGGGCGCCGGTCATGCGGCCGTAGTCGTCGACCTGGTCGGCGGCCAGGGCGGCGGGGTCGACGCTGCCCTTGCGGTTGCGGAACTGGCGTACCTGGAAGGGGAGTCCGTCGACCGTCGTCCAGCCCAGCAGCATGTCGCTGACGACCTGCATGCGCTTCTGGCCGAGGACCACCCGGCGGCCCTCGTGGTCCACCTCCGGCACCTCGAAACCGGCCGTGGCGAGGTGCGGCTCCAGCGCCGAGGGGCGGGCCTCCTTCACCTGGAGGACGAGCGGCTCCCCCCGGTGGTCCAGGAGCAGTACGACGTACGAGCGAGTGCCCACACTGCCGGTGCCGACCACCCGGAACGCCACATCGTGCACCGCGTACCGGGCCAGCAGCGGGTGGCGGTCCTCCGACAGCGTGGTCAGGTACTGCTCCAGGGAGGTGGCCACGACGACCGCCTCCTCGTCCTCCACACGGCGCAGCACCGGCGGGGCGTCCACGAAGTGGCGGCCGCCGCCCTCCACCGCCCGGGTCGCCTTGGCCGCGAAGCGCCCGCTGGTGTTGGCGCGCGCCTTCTCCGAGACCCGCTCCAGCGTGCCCAGCAGGTCATGCGCGTCGGTGTGCGAGACCAGTTCCTCGTCCGCGATGGCGTTCCACGCGTCGAGCGCCGGGAGCTTGGCGAGCAGCCGCATCGTGCGCCGGTAGGCACCCGTCGCGTCGTACGCCGCCTTGCGGCAGATGTCCTCGTCGGCGCCCGCCTCACGGCCGGCGAGCACCAGGGAGGCGGCGAGGCGCTTGAGGTCCCACTCCCAGGGTCCGTGCACGGTCTCGTCGAAGTCGTTGAGGTCCATGACCAGACCGCCGCGGGCGTCCCCGTACAGACCGAAGTTGGCCGCGTGGGCGTCGCCGCAGAGCTGGGCGCCGATGCCGGTCATGGGCGTACGGGCGAGGTCGTGGGCCATGAGGCCCGCGGAGCCGCGGAGGAATGCGAAGGGGCTGGCCGCCATCCTGCCGACCCTTATCGGGGTGAGGCCGGCGATCCGGCCTCGGTTGGACTCCTCCACCGCGGACACCGCGTCCGGCCGGTCGGTGGTGAGCGTCAGGTCGGCGTGCGCGCTGCGGGGCACCCGTGTGCGCAGCGCCTTGCCCTCGTCCTTGGGCGACCCCGCCGAGGGCCACCGGGCGAACCCCGCCACTCCCGGCACCCGCGCGGCCGCCGACGGCGAATCCGCCGCGCCCGCGTCGGCCTCCGGCACTGCCCCTGTCGTCGTCCCTGCCTCGGTCATCACGACCGCCTCCCCCGTACCCGTCCACACGCGAGCATCAACTCGTGCTGACGTTACAGCCGGTGGCCGAAACGCGTCAGACCCTGTGGAAAACTCGGCGTCCCACCCGCCCGCACCAGCGGAAACCGGGGCGCACCACCCAATGACGAGCCGAGCGGTCCCGGCTACGTCCGTCCCGCCCCCGCGCAGGGCCAACTCCGCGACAGATGGCTCTCGGACCAGTTCTTGAGTTCCCGCAGCGCCGGTTCCAGGGCCGCCCCGGCCTCGGTCAGCCGGTACGTGACGCGCAGGGGCGGCCCGTCGTCGACCTCGCGCACCACCAGCCCGGCCGCGCCGAGCTCGGTGAGCCGGTCGGAGAGCATGCGCTCGCTGATGCCGGGAATCGCCCTGCGCAGGTCGACGAAATGCGCGGGATGCGGCATCAGGACAGCCACGATCAGCCCCGTCCAGCGTTTCCCGAGCAGGGCGAACACACGGGTGATGCCTTCGTCGACCTGCTGGCACGGCCCGGCGCCATGGATGCCCTGCTGCTCCGCCATGAAAACAAGAGTACTGGCCCGAGGTATGTGGGTGAAAAAAAGTAAGTGACTATGTTATTAATAGCTGAGTACGAAAACGAAGCCGCTTCCTCTGGAGTTCTCCATGGCCACGCTGCTGCATCTGGACTCGTCCGTGTTCCCCGCCGGCTCCTCGTCATCGCGTGCGGTGACGGAGGCATTCCGCAAGGCATGGGAGGACGAGCATCCGGACGGCACGGTCGTCTATCGCGACCTGCACGCCGATCCCGTTCCGCACATCGGCGCCGCCGCGCACACCGCCGGTTTCGCCGACCCGGCCACGCACACCCCCGAGCAGGCCGCGGCCTTCGCCGAGCGGGAGAAGCTCATCGAGGAGCTGGAGCAGGCGGACGCGATCCTGATCGGCGCCCCCATGTACAACTTCTCGATCCCCTCCACCCTCAAGGCGTGGCTGGACAACGTCGTCCTCATCGGCCGCACCGCCATGACCGAGGACTCGAAGACCAAGGGCACCCCGGTCACGGTCGTCGCCAGCCGCGGCGGTTCCTACGCTCCGGGCACGCCCCGCGAACCCCTGGAGTACGTGCAGAACTACCTGACGGCGGTCCTGGCCGAAACCCTCGGGCTGGAGGTCGACTTCATCGTCCCGGAGCTCACGATGGCCCCGCACAACCCCGCGATGAGCGAGCTGATCCCCCTCTCGGAGGCCTCCCGCGCGAAGGCCTTCGACGACGCGGTCGTCAAGGCCAAGAGCCTGGCCGCGCGTCTCGCCGCGTAGCCCGCGCAAGGCGGTGCGCACAAGGCGGTGCGGCGGCCGCCCCCGGGAGCGGCCGCCCGTGCCCTCAGGCCGCGTACGTCGCGTGCCGCGCGGTGGTCACCACCCGCTGCCCGTCGGCCTGGCTCAGCAGCCCGGCCGACACCCAGGAGGTGACGGTCGACTGCACCCGCGCCACCAGCGCGCCCTTGTCGGCGAACGGCGCCCCGGCCCAGATCTCGTCGAGCAGGGTCGTGCCGTCGGACCTCGCCGGATTGGCGACGCCCGAGTCCGTGCCGCCGAGGACCACCTTCGGTTCCGCACGCCTGACGTAGGCGTGGGTCGGGTCCTCGCTCCCTTCGTGGAAGGGGGCGAACTCGGTGCCGTCCAGCGTGTAGTGCAGCGGCTTTCCGCTCACCGGCGTGAGGGAGGGCAGCAGATCACCGGAGAGCCCGGCGTTGCGGTACAGCCCGACCGGCAGGTAGCTCGTGGCGCTGTTCCTGCCGACCAGGTTGACCGGCCCGTAGAACAGCGTCTGGAGCGACGGGTCGTCGAGGGCCTTCTCCGTCCGCAGGCGGAACGGGATCGACACCCGTACGACATCCCCGTCGCTCCAGGTGCGGGAGGGGATCGTGAAGTAGCTCCCCGGGTCCGGAGTGCCGCCCACCGCGCTGCCGTTGACGGTCACCCGGAAGCCGGCCACCGCCCAGGACGGCACCCGCAGGCGCATCGCGAAGGCCGCGCCGCCGCCTCCGACGGTGATCGTGGTGCCCTGCTCCCGGGGGTAGTCGGTGCTCTGGGCGATCGTCACCCCCTTCGCGGACCAGTTCAGCGTCGCCGCGCTGTACAGGTTGACGTACAGCGCGCTGCCGTCGGCACGGGCGAAGTACACCGAGTCCTGGTACTTGGTCGCACTCTCCATGCCCGTGCCCTCGCAGCAGGTGGTGCCCTGCTTGGGGGTGTAGTCGCGCACGTGACCGGGCTCCAGCCCGATGAAGTACGTGACCAGGGGCTTCTCGGCGTCGGCCTTGTCCTGCTTGGACCCGAGGACCTGGTTGAGCAGCGCACGCTCGTAGTAGTCCATGTACTTCGGCTCCTGTTCGTGGAAGAACAGGCTCCGGCTCAGTTTGAGCAGGTTGTAGGCGCAGCAGGTCTCGGCGTTGGTGTCGCTGATCGTCCCCGCGACGACCCCGCGCGCCTTCCAGAACTCCGCCGTGCTGGTGCCGCCGATCCCGTACATCCGCTGGGGGATCACCATGCCCCAGAAGTTCTTCGCGGCGCTCAGATAGCGCGACTCGCCCGTGACGTCGTAGAGCCGGACGAGCCCGGTGAAGATCGGGATGTGCTGGTTGGCGTGCAGACCGTCGAGCGTGTCCGTGTTCGCGGCGCAGGCGTCGATGAGCTTGTCCAGGTCGAACAGCTTGGCCAGGGCGAGGTGGTCCGCCTTGCCGGTGATCGCGTACAGGTCGACGATCGCCTCGACCAGGCCCCCGTACTCTCCGCTGGAGAAGATGCCCCACATGCGCTGCAGGGTGGCGTCCGGCAGTTTCGACAGCCTGGAGTACATCCAGTCGCACAGGCCCGACGCCAGGTCGAGCGCCCGCGCGTCGTCGACATGGAGATAGGCGTCCAGCAGACCGCGCAGGATCTTGTGCGCGGTGTAGTACGGCGCCCAGACGCGTGTGTAGTCGCCGCTCGTCATCGACTCCAGCTCGATGAACTGCGTCTCCGGGTAGGCCGCCAGGAATCCGTCATGGCTGGGCGCGCCCCAGGTGCGGCGCAGGGTGGCGGTCAGGCCACGCCCGGAACCGTCAGCGAAGGTGCCGCCGCCGGTCTCGAAGAAGTCGTACGAGGCCAGGTCGCCCCGGCCCGCCGACGAGTCAGGGGCCCGACTGCCCTGGAGCGAGGTGATCTCGGCGGCCGTCAGCGCCCGGGACCAGACGTTGAACTCGTCGAACGCCCCCGCGAAGACGGGATCGGTCCGGAAGTTGGACCGCCCGAGCCAGTTGTTCGCCAGGGTGCCGAGGGCCGCCGGGGTGAGGGACATCGAGGTGTTCCGTGCGACGGCCGTGCCGTCGACGTAGAGCGTGCCGGTGCCGCCGCCGATCGTCACCGCGAGATGGCTCCACCGGTCGAGCGGCAGGGCAGCGGTGCCGTTGAGCCCCTGTTCCCCGCCCGGCCCGTTGGTGGTGACGGCGAAGCGGGGGAAACCGCTCGCGTTGCGCGCCGCCAGATACAGATAGCGGGTGGTGTTGTCGCCGAAGTCGAAGATCCGCGCCCAGTCGGCATGGTGCGCGGGCTTCACCCAGGCCGACAGGGTGATCGCGGAGGCACCGCCGAGCACGCTGTTCGGCAGATCGACGTACTGGTGGGAGCCCCGGACGTTCTCCTGCGCGGTGCCGAACCTCCCGGTCACGGCGAGCATGCGCGGACCGGTGCGCAGCGCCTCGCGCACCTCGGTCAGGGCTCCGATCATGTAGCGGATCCTGTCGGAGTAAACCGTGTCCCTGGTGCCGGCGTAGGCCTGGGCGAGCATCGTCAGGAAGTGCCCGGTGTAGTGGCCGCGGAGGTTGCCGTTGGCCTCGCCGTCCAGTCCCTCCCAGCCCCCGGGCGCGACCGCGCCCTTGGTGGAGAGGCCCGCGTTCGCCCGGAACACCTGCAACAGACGGTCGACGTCGTAGCCACGGCCGTGGTCGAGCATCAGCCGGCGCTTCTCGGCGAACAGGCCCTGGCCGAGCGTCACGTCCTTCAGTTCGAACGGCCGCACCGACCAGTCGGAAGGCGTCGGGACCGTGGCGGCGACCGCACGGCCGCTCCCCGCCGCGAAGGAGGCCCCGGGTGCGGCCGCGGTCAGCAACGCGGACTGGAGGAGGAAACGTCGGGAGAGCGGCGGTGCCATGTGCGCCTCGTCTCTGGCAGGTGTGGGGGTCGGAGAAAGCGAGATGCATGTTCGAAAATACGAACGTTGTGCGAATTGCCGACCAGAAGATAGGTATGAGGCAGGCGGGCGTCAACGGTACGGACAGAACTCGCACACTCGCCGCCCGCACGGAGCCGCCGATGCGGCACTCGGCACCGTTTCACGTGAAACATCGCTCGTGTCCCCATCTACGACGATTCACGTGACGCTGACTCGGACGCCACCCGCACCGCGCACAAGGGGCGCGGCACGCCCCCACGACGTTCCGCGCCCCCGAAAGGCGAAAGCCCTTACCCAGTCCCCCTGAGAGACTCCTCACACTTCAGGGCCCACAGCTCGATTCATTCGGCGCTGCCGAGCGGGTCGCGAGCACACAAAGAGAAGCGGTCCCACCGTGATTACGATGGGACCGCTTCGCTGTGCGCGAGGGGGGAGTTGAACCCCCACGCCCTTGCGGGCACTGGAACCTGAATCCAGCGCGTCTGCCTATTCCGCCACCCGCGCATTGGGTGTGTCCTCAGGCCCCGTTCCTTGCGGTGTCGGCGCCTTCCGACATGCAGAAGATTAGCACGCTGGAGAGGGTGGCTTCACATCACTTGTTCACCGCCGCCCGCTGCGCGGCGACGCGACCGGAACCACCAGCACGGACCGAACACACGGCCCCTCGGGCCACGTATCAACGAGTGCTGGTCCACGTATCAACCTCGTACCGGTCCCGGCCATCTCTACCGGAGAGGGACGGGGCGCACAGTCCGGTGCGGGACACTGGTCCTGCACCGCCTCTACGATCCCTGGCAGAGTTCGGACGAGGTAGTTCGAAGAGGAGCTCCGGCGGGAATCCGGCAGGGGGACCTCAGTGGGCGCCGACACCGGATGACACCGGTCGACCGGGCCGACCGGGGGAACCAGCCGATTTCCCGGCGCGTGGATACGATCAGTAAGCAGTACCGACACGGTACGCAGAGCGGTGACGACGGAGGAGGTGCCCCATGGGAGTCCTGAAGAAGTTCGAGCAACGTCTCGAAGGTCTGGTCAACGGCACCTTCGCCAAGGTGTTCAAGTCCGAGGTCCAGCCCGTGGAGATCGCGGGAGCGCTCCAGCGGGAGTGCGACAACAACGCGACCATCTGGAACCGCGACCGTACGGTCGTCCCCAACGACTTCATCGTGGAGCTGAGCACACCCGACTTCGAGCGCCTCAGCCCCTACTCCGGCCAGCTCGGCGACGAGCTCGCCGGCATGGTGCGCGACTACGCGAAGCAGCAGCGCTACACCTTCATGGGCCCCATCAAGGTCCATCTGGAGAAGGCCGACGATCTCGACACCGGTCTGTACCGGGTGCGCAGCCGTACGCTCGCCGGATCCACGGACCAGCAGGCGCCCTCGGGCGCCCCGGCGAGCCCGGCCGCCGGCCGCCCCGGCGGTTACGGCTACCCGCCCACCGCGGCTCCCGCGGGTGCCCCGCCCATGCCGGCGGCGCCACCGCCGGGCGGCGGCCGCCCCGGCGCCGCCCCGCTCGGCCAGCGACCGCCCGGCGCTCCGGCTGCCGGCGGGCGCACGCGCTACTGGATCGAGATCAACGGCACCCGCCATCAGATCTCCCGCCCGACGCTGGTGCTGGGACGCAGCACCGAAGCCGACGTGCGGATCGACGACCCCGGCGTCTCCCGCCGGCACTGCGAGATCCGGACCGGAACGCCCTCGACGATCCAGGATCTCGGATCCACCAACGGCATCGTGGTGGACGGGCAGCACACCACCCGCGCTACGCTCCGCGACGGCTCGCGGATCGTCGTGGGCAGCAGCACCATCATTTACCGGCAAGCCGAAGGGTGAAGCGGGGGCAATGTCAGAGCTGACCCTCACGGTCATGCGGCTGGGTTTCCTGGCCGTACTGTGGCTGTTCGTGATCGTGGCCGTGCAGGTCATCCGCAGCGACCTGTTCGGTACGCGTGTCACCCAGCGGGGGTCGCGCCGGGAGCGGCCGCAGGTGGCCGCCCGCCAGGCCGCGCCACCGCAGCAGCGCGGCCAGCAGCCCGCGGCGGCCGCCACCGGCGGCGGCGGCCGCCGCGGGCGCAACGCGCCGACCAAACTCGTCGTCAGCGAGGGCACGCTGACGGGCACCACCGTGGCGCTGCAGGGCCAGACCATCACCCTGGGCCGCGCGCACGACTCCACGATCGTGCTGGACGACGACTACGCCTCCAGCCGGCACGCACGGATCTACCCGGACCGCGACGGCCAGTGGATCGTCGAGGACCTGGGGTCCACCAACGGCACATATCTCGACCGGAACCGACTGACGACTCCCACGCCGATTCCGCTCGGCGCGCCGATCCGCATCGGCAAGACCGTCATCGAGCTGCGGAAGTAGTGCTACATCATGAATAGGCGCGAGCGGAGCGAGCACGCAGCGGAGTCCCCCACCAGGGGCCCCGGCGCGCTCCCGACCGGAGGGTGGGCACCGTGCGGATGTACCCGGAGCCGACGGGCGAGGTGCGCATGAGTCTGTCACTGCGCTTCGCCGCCGGATCGCACAAAGGCATGATCCGCGAGGGCAACGAGGACTCGGGCTACGCCGGTCCCCGGCTGCTCGCGATCGCCGACGGCATGGGCGGCCAGGCGGCCGGCGAGGTCGCCTCCTCCGAGGTGATCTCCACCCTCGTCACGCTCGACGACGACATCCCGGGCTCCGACATCCTCACCTCGCTCGGCACCGCCGTACAGCGCGCCAACGACCAGCTGCGCGCCATGGTCGAGGAGGACCCACAGCTGGAGGGCATGGGCACCACGCTCACCGCCCTGCTGTGGACCGGACAGCGCCTCGGCCTCGTGCATGTCGGCGACTCCCGCGCGTACCTCCTCAGGGACGGCGTCCTCACCCAGATCACCCAGGACCACACCTGGGTGCAGCGTCTGGTCGACGAGGGCCGCATCACCGAGGAGGAGGCCACCACCCACCCGCAGCGCTCCCTGCTGATGCGCGCCCTGGGCAGCGGCGACCACGTCGAGCCCGACCTCTCCATCCGTGAGGTCCGCGCCGGAGACCGGTACCTGATCTGCTCCGACGGACTGTCCGGCGTCGTGTCCCACCAGACGATGGAGGACACCCTCGCCAGCTACCAGGGCCCGCAGGAGACCGTGCAGGAGCTGATCCAGCTCGCGCTGCGCGGCGGCGGCCCGGACAACATCACGGTCATCATCGCCGACGTCCTCGACCTCGACACCGGGGACACCCTCGCCGGGCAGCTCTCCGACACCCCGGTCGTAGTGGGCGCGGTCGCCGAGAACCAGCTCCACCTGCAGGACAACGGCATCATGCAGACCCCGGCCGGCCGCGCCTCCGGCCTCGGCCGCCAGGGCCACGGACAGGGCGGCGGCGAGTTCGGCCCGCCCGGCTCCGGCGACGCCACCGGGTACATGCCGGCCGCGGGCAGCTTCGACGACTACTCGGACGACGACTTCGTCAAGCCGCGCAAGAAGCGCAGGTGGCTGAAGAGATCCTTCTTCGGCGTCCTCGCCCTCGCCGTCGTCGGCGGGGGGATGTACGGCGGTTACCGCTGGACCCAGACGCAGTACTACGTCGGCGCCAACGACGACCACGTGGCGCTGTACCGGGGCATCAGCCAGGACCTGGCCTGGATCTCGCTCTCGAAGGTGCAGAAGGACCACCCCGAGATCGAACTCAAGTACCTCCCGCCCTACCAGCAGAAGCTGGTCGAGGCCACGATCGCCGAAGGCGGTCTGGGAGACGCCGAGAAGAAGATCACGGAGCTGTCCACCCAGGCGTCGGCGTGCAAGAAGAACGCCGAGCGCCGCGAGGCGGCGGACAACAACGCCAAGACCGGCGAGGGCGAGGCAGGCGGGGTCACGGGAACCACGAAGACCTCCCTCACGTCCAAGGCCACACCGACCCCGACGCCGACACTGTCGGCGTCCCCGACCCCGACCCAGACCGCACCCACACCGTCGACCGGCCCCAGCCTCTCGGAGGAGGAGCAGGAACTGGTCTCACGGTGCGGTGAGCAGTAGGCAAGCCGCGAGGGGCCCAGTCACACGATGAGCAGTACTACCAACCCGTCGACGCAGCACACGTCCACGATCGGCGCGATCGGCACCCCGAGCCGACGCAACACCGAGCTGGCCCTGCTGGCGTTCGCGGTCGTCATCCCGGTGTTCGCCTACGCCAACGTGGGTCTCGCCCTGAACGACCAGATCCCGGCAGGGCTGGCCGCCTACGGCCTCGGCTTCGGTCTGCTGGCCGGCATCGGCCACCTCGTCGTGCGCAAGTTCGCGCCGTACGCGGACCCGCTGATGCTCCCGCTGGCCACGTTGCTGAACGGGTTGGGCCTAGTGGCCATCTGGCGACTGGACCAGTCGGAACGGCTGCAGCTGAGCAGGACGTATGTCGAGGCGTCGCCCCGACAGCTGCTGTACTCCGCGCTGGGCGTGGCCCTGTTCATCACCGTGCTGATCTTCCTGAAGGACCACCGGGTACTCCAGCGCTACACGTACATCTCCATGGCGGGCTCCCTTGTCCTGCTGATGCTGCCGCTGGTTCCCGGTCTCGGCCTAGACGTCTTCGGTGCGAAGATCTGGATTTCCATCGCCGGATTCACCATCCAGCCCGGCGAGTTCGCGAAGATCGTCATCGCGGTCTTCTTCGCCGGCTACCTCATGGTGAAGAGAGATGCCCTGGCCCTCGCCAGCCGTCGCTTCATGGGCCTTTACCTGCCGCGCGGCCGCGACCTCGGTCCCATTCTGGTCGTGTGGGCGATGTCCATCCTGATCCTGGTCTTCGAAACCGACCTCGGTACGTCGCTGCTGTTCTTCGGCATGTTCGTGATCATGCTGTATGTCGCCACCGAGCGGACCAGTTGGATCGTCTTCGGTCTGCTGATGTCGGCCGTCGGTGCCGTGGGCGTGGCCTCGTTCGAGATTCACGTGCAGCAGCGTGTCCAGGCCTGGCTGGACCCCATGGGTGAGTGGGAACTCTCCAAGACTGTGCTCGGACACTCCGCACAGTCCATGGAAGCCCTGTGGGCCTTCGGCTCCGGCGGCACCCTCGGCACCGGACTCGGCCAGGGCAACTCCGACCTCATCGGCTTCGCCGCCAACTCCGACTTCATCCTCGCCACCTTCGGCGAGGAGCTGGGGCTGGCTGGTGTCATGGCGATCCTCCTGCTCTACGGCCTGATCGTGGAGCGCGGCATCCGCACCGCCCTCGCCGCCCGCGACCCGTTCGGCAAACTGCTGGCGGTCGGCCTGTCCGGCGCCTTCGGCCTCCAGGTCTTCGTGGTCGCCGGTGGCGTCATGGGCCTTATCCCGCTGACCGGTATGACGCTGCCCTTCGTGGCGTACGGCGGTTCGTCCGTCATCGCCAACTGGGCGCTGATCGGCATCCTGCTGCGCATCAGCGACACCGCACGCCGCCCCGCGCCGGCCCCCGCCCCGAACCCCGACGCCGAGATGACCCAGGTGGTCCGACCATGAACAAGCCCCTGCGCCGGATCGCGATCTTCTGCGGGCTCCTCGTGCTCGCCCTGCTCATCCGGGACAACTGGATCCAGTACGTCCAGGCCGACTCCCTGAAAACGGACACCAAGAACCGCCGGGTGGCCATCGAGCGCTATGCCACGCCACGCGGCGACATCATCGTCGACGGCAAGGCCATCACCGGATCGGTCGCCACCAAGGGGACGGACTACAAGTACAAGCGCACCTGGAAGAACGGCGAGATGTGGGCGCCGGTCACCGGCTACTCCTCCCAGATCATCGGCGCTTCCCAGCTGGAGAACCTTGAGGACGGCATCCTCACCGGCAACGACGACCGGCTCTTCTTCCGGAACACGCTGGACATGATCACGGGCAAGAAGAAGGAGGGCGGCAGCGTCGTCACCACCCTCAACGCCGCAGCACAGAAAGCGGCCTTCACGGGCCTCGGTGACAAGAAGGGCGCGGTCGCGGCGCTCGACCCCAAGACCGGCGCTATCCTCGCCCTGGCGTCCACGCCGTCGTACGACCCGTCGAGCTTCGCCGGCATCAGCAACAAGGACAGCAAGACCTTCTCGAAGCTGGACAAGGACCGCGACAAGCCGATGCTGAACCGCGCGCTGCGCGAGACCTACCCGCCGGGCTCCACGTTCAAGGTCGTCACGGCCGCCGCGGCGCTGGAGAACGACATCGTCTCGGGTATCGACGACAAGACGAAGACCCCCGACCCGTACCAGCTGCCCGGTACGAGCACCGACCTCACCAACGAGCACGGCGAGTGCAAGAACGCCAGCCTGCGCTACGCGCTGATGGTCTCCTGCAACACCGTCTTCGCGAAGATGTCGGACAGCGTCGGCAACGAGAAGATGATCGAGCAGGCCACGAAGTTCGGCTTCAACGAGAACGAGCTGGACGTCCCGGTGCGTGCCGCCGAGAGCGTCTACCCCGAGGACAACGAGCCGCAGAACGCCATGGACGGCATCGGGCAGGCATCCAACCGCGCCACCCCGCTGCAGATGGCCATGGTCGCCTCCGCCGTCGCCAACGACGGCGAGCTGATGAAGCCGTACATGGTCGACCAGCTGCGCGCCTCGAACCTCGACGTCATCGAGACGCACGACCCCGAGACGCTGTCCCAGCCGATCTCGTCGGAGACTGCCCAGAAGCTCCAGGACATGATGGAGACCGTCGTCAACGACCCGCAGGGCACCGGCGGCAGGGCGAAGATCGGCGGCGACGTCACCGTCGGCGGCAAGACCGGTACCGCGCAGCACGGCCTGAACAACAAGGAGAAGCCGTACGCCTGGTTCATCTCCTACGCCAAGCTCAGCGACGGCAGCTCGCCGGTCGCCGTGGCCGTGGTCGTCGAGGACGGTGCGGCCGATCGCGGTGACATCTCCGGTGGCGGTCTGGCCGCCCCGATCGCGAAGAGCGTGATGCAGGCAGTGATCAACAGCAAGAAGTGACCCCGCTCACGTCACCTTCACATCGGTGCACGTTGCGATACCGGTCCTGTATCGGGTGACGCGGTTGACCAGGTCACAGAAGGCGAGCCGGGTACCGTATGCCCGGAGCACAGCCGCCGGACCACACATTGGTGCGGTCGGGATCCGACGGAGAGGGCTGGTAGGAAGCTATGGAAGAGCCGCGTCGCCTCGGCGGCCGGTACGAGCTGGGCCAGGTGCTCGGCCGTGGTGGCATGGCGGAGGTCTACCTCGCGATGGACACCCGCCTCGGCCGCACCGTGGCGGTGAAGACGCTGCGAGCGGACCTCGCGCGCGACCCCACCTTCCAGGCCAGGTTCCGCCGGGAGGCCCAGTCGGCCGCCTCGCTCAACCACCCCGCGATCGTGGCGGTCTACGACACGGGCGAGGACTACATCGACGGGGTCTCGATCCCGTACATCGTCATGGAGTACGTCGAGGGTTCCACCCTCCGTGAGCTTCTCCACAGCGGCCGCAAGCTGCTGCCGGAGCGGGCCATGGAGATGACCATCGGCATCCTCCAGGGCCTGGAGTACGCCCACCGCAACCAGATCGTCCACCGCGACATCAAGCCGGCCAACGTCATGCTGACGCGCAACGGCCAGGTCAAGGTCATGGACTTCGGCATCGCCCGCGCCATGGGCGACTCCGGCATGACGATGACGCAGACGTCCGCGGTCATCGGCACCGCCCAGTACCTCTCCCCGGAGCAGGCCAAGGGCGAACAGGTGGACGCCCGTTCCGACCTGTACTCGACGGGCTGTCTGCTCTACGAGCTGCTGACGGTCCGCCCGCCGTTCATCGGTGACTCCCCCGTGGCGGTCGCCTATCAGCACGTGCGGGAGGAGCCCCAGCCGCCGAGCGTCTTCGACCCGGAGATCACGCCGGAGATGGACGCCATCGTTCTGCGCGCCCTGGTCAAGGACCCGGACTACCGCTATCAGTCCGCCGACGAGATGCGCGCCGACATCGAGGCCTGCCTCGACGGCCAGCCCGTCGCGGCCACGGCGGCGATGGGTTCGGTCGGCTACGGCGGCTACCCCGACGACCAGCCGACCACGGCCCTGCGTTCCGACGCCGGTGCCACGACGATGCTGCCTCCGGTCGGCCCGGACGACGGCTACGGCGGTTACGACGACCGCCAGGGCCGCCGCCGTCAGCAGAAGAAGAACAACACCTCGACGATCCTCCTGGTGGTCGCGGGTGTGCTGGTGCTGATCGGCGCGGTCCTCATCGGGCAGTGGATGTTCTCGGGGAACGACGCGGGCAAGGACACCCTCAAGACGCCGAACTTCGTCGGCCAGACGGAGGCCGAGGCGAGAGCGTCGGCCGAGAACGTCGACCTCAACGTGACGGTCACCAAGGCCGAGTGCGAGAAGGAGAAGACCGGAAACGTCTGCGACCAGACGCCGAAGGCCGACACCAAGGTCAAGAAGGGCGACACCATCGCCCTGACGATCTCGACAGGTGCTCCGAAGGTCACGGTCCCCGACGTCAAGGGCGTGCAGTTCGACGAGGCCAGGGACCAGCTCAAGGACAAGGGCTTCGAGGTCGAAAGGAAGAACGAGGAGTCGGATCGCACGGCAGGAGTCGTGATCGGTCAAGACCCGGAAGGCGGCAAGCTCGAAAAGGGCTCCACGGTCACGCTGACCGTGGCCAAGGCCCCGGACAAGGAAACCGTCCCGGACGTGGCCCGGCAGAGCTGTGACGCCGCCAAGAACCAGATGGCGGCCAACAACCTCGTCGGCACCTGCACCGAGGTCGAGACCGACGACGACGGTCTCGTCGGGAAGGTCGTCGCGACCAGCCCCGAGGCGGGTTCCCAGCTGAACAAGGGCGACACGGTCACGATCCAGATCGGCAAGAAGGCCGAGGAGGAGAAGCCGAAGTCCAAGGTCCCGAACGTCGTGGGACGGACCGTGGGCCAGGCCAAGCAGATCCTGCAGGCAGCCGGCTTCACCAACATCCAGTTCGCGAACGGCAGCGACCAGAGCGACACCGCGCTGGTCACCGACCAGGACCCGGACGGCGGCAACGACGCCGACCCGACCCAGACGACGATCACCCTGGCGTCGGTCGGCTTCGGCGGGAACAACGGCAACAACAACAATGGCGGGGGCGACGGCGGCGGCTTCTTCGGATAGCGCCACCGGTTCCCGTAACGAAGGAGTCCCGGCCCCCTGAGAGGGGGCCGGGACTCCTTTTGTCGTGGCGATGTTTCACGTGAAACCGGATGTTTCACGTGAAACGTCCCTCCGAGCAGCCAGGGGACGCGACGGCTACCGCAGTTCCTTCGGCAGTGTGCGCTCCGCGTTCACCCGCTCCACGCGCTCCAGCTCGCCCCAGACGATGTACCGGTACCGGGACGTGTAGACGGGCGTGCAGGTGGTGAGGGTGATGTACTTGCCGGCCTTCTTCCTGCCGGACTCCTTGGGGATGTTCGACAGCACCTTGACGTTGTACTTCGAGGTCTCGGTGAGCGTGTCGTAGACCTTGTAGACGTACCAGTTGTCGCGGGTCTCGAACACGATCGAGTCGCCCTTGCCGAGCTTGTCGATGTTGTGGAACTTCGCGCCGTGACCGTCCCGGTGGGCGGCGAGGCTGAAGTTGCCGTCCTTCTCGGAGCCGGGAAGGGTCGCCTTGACCGGGTCGGTGTAGTAGCCGGCGACACCACCGTTGAGGATCTTGGCGGAGGTGCCCTTCTTCACCAGGACCTCGCCGTTGTTCATGGCGGGGACGTGCAGGAAGCCGATGCCGTCCTTGGTGTCCAGGGCGCCCGGACCGTTCTCGGCCGCCCAGTTGTCGCGGACCTTGCTCGCTTCCTTGTCCGCCTCGCGGTCGGCGAGGACGTTCGTCCACCACAGCGAGTAGACGACGAACAGTCCGAGCACCAGGCCCGCCGTGATGAGGAGTTCACCGAAGACACTGACCGCCATGGCGAGCCGGCTCATCCGGCGGCGGCGCGGAGCGGCCTCGGGCTCGCTCGTCTTCTCTTCGGTGTCGTCGGTGGTCACTGCCACAGTTCTTCTTCCGCCCTCGGTCGAGCCCCTACTGAACGAGCGCGTCGGGCTTCCCCTCGCTGCGCGGCCGTTCCTCCACCATCTTGCCCCACACGATCATGCGGTACTTGCTCGTGAACTCCGGCGTACACGTGGTCAGCGTGATGTAGCGGCCGGGCTTCGTGAAACCGGAGCCCGGGGGCACGGCGTTGAGCACACTGACGTTCGACGGCGGTGTCACCGGCAGGATCGAGGACATGTCGTAGACGTAGTACTTGTCCTGCGTCTCCACGACGATCGGGTCGCCCGGCTTCAGCCGGTTGATGTAGCGGAACGGTTCACCATGGGTGTTGCGGTGGCCGGCGACGCCGAAGTTGCCCGTCTTGTCCTCGGGCATGGCCGTCTTGATGCTGTTCGCGTCGTAGTGGCCGACCATCCCGCGGTCCAGGACCTTGGACTTGCTGATGCCCTCGGCGATCGGCACGACGACGTCCAGCTTCGGAATGTGCAGGATGGCGAAGCCCTGCCCCGGCTCGAACGCTCCCGGCGCGCGCTTCCCGCTCTTCCACTCCTCCTGAAGGCTCGTCGCCTCCCTGCCCGCCTGCTGGTGGGCCCGGATGTTCGACCACCACAGCTGGTACGTGACGAACAGCAGCATCACCACACCGGTGGTGATGAACACCTCGCCGATCACGCGGCTCGCGATCACCGCCATGCCGGGCTTCTGCGCCCGCGCCGCCCGCCGCGCCTCGATCCGGGACAGCGGTGCCGACGCCCCCGTGGCCGCACCTAAGGGCTGATCGGGCCCCTGAGCGGCCCTGGAGGCCGCGTGGGCGGCCGGGGAGCCTCCGTGCCTCCCGTGCCGTCTGGCGGCCTTACGGCGGGCCGCACGGCCCGCCGTGACGGCGGAGGGGGGTATGGACTCGGCCATCGCCGCTGCCCGCCGCGCCTCCTCCACCCGGAGCGCCACGGTCTCCTCGTCGATCGGAGGGTGCTCCTGGGCCGTGTCCGCCGACAGGCCCCCCTGGACGCCCGCCGCCGCATAGGTGTCGTACGTGCCGTCGTACGGGGCCTGGGGACGCTGCCCGTAGTTCTCGTAGGGCCCGAACGATGGCTCGGGGTACGGCTGCTGTCCGTGCCAGTCGCCCTGGGCGTAGGGAGATGCCTGCGGGGCGGCCCACTGCTGGGGCTCGGCCGTGTCGCGGAAGGGCACCCCGGGCTCGAAGGCCTCCGCCTCGAACGCCTCGGCGCCCCCGTACGCGGCCTCGCCGCCGTAGGGGGCACTCTCGCGCTCGGGGCGCAGTGCGGTCACGCCGTGGCCCTGCCCACCACGGGGGCGAGCCCCGTCGACCTCGCCACGGCCCCTTGGTCGCCGCACTCCGCCAGCCAGTTGGCGAGCATGCGGTGGCCGTGCTCGGTGAGCACCGACTCGGGGTGGAACTGCACGCCCTCGACGGGCAGTTCGCGGTGCCGGAGGCCCATGATGATCCCGTCGTGGGTACGCGCCGTGACCCGCAGCTCGGCCGGTACGGTCGTCGGCTCGGCGGCCAGGGAGTGGTACCGGGTCGCCGTGAAGGGGGTGGGCAGGCCCGCGAAGACGCCCTCGCCCTCGTGCTCCACCAGCGAGGTCTTGCCGTGCAGCAGCTCGGGAGCACGGTTCACGACACCGCCGTACGCCACCTGCATGGACTGCATGCCGAGGCAGACGCCGAAGACCGGGACGCCGGTCGCCGCGCAGTGACGGACCATGTCGACGCAGACGCCGGCTTCCTCGGGGGTGCCCGGTCCGGGGGACAGGAGGACGCCGTCGAAGCCGTCCTGGGCGTGGGCGGTCGCCACCTCGTCGTTGCGCAGCACCTCGCACTCCGCGCCCAGCTGGTAGAGGTACTGGACCAGGTTGAAGACGAAGCTGTCGTAGTTGTCGACGACGAGGACCCGGGCGGGTCGGGCGGCACTCACTGGTCGTTCACCGTCACATCGTTGAAGGGGAGCAGAGGCTCCGCCCAGGGAAAGACGTACTGGAAGAGGACATAGACGACGGCCAGGGTCAGCACCAGGGAGATCAGGGCCTTCAGCCACGCGTTGCCCGGCAGATGCCGCCAGATCCAGCCGTACATGCCGTCCCTTCCTTCACACCACGGCACCGGAATCACGCCGTACCGCCACCAGACTAACGGCGGAGAGCCTCCGGTTTCCCTGACTCCACGGGCTGGGTGGAATCCAGATGGCCCCAGACGACGAGCCGATGGCTGTGTCCCCACTCCGGGTCGCAGGTCGTCAGTGTCAGATAGCGCCCCACGCGCGTGTACCCGGACTTCCGCGGCACGGGGTCGATGACCTGGACATCCGCGGGCAATGTCCGATAGGGACCCTTGTCGATGACGTACGTGAACCAGTTGGAGCCGTCGGACAGGACGACCGCGTCGCCGGGGCGCAGCTTGGGAAAATCTTTGAAGGGATCACCGTAGGTGCGGCGATGGCCGGCGACCGCGAAGTTCCCCTTCTGCCCCAGCTGCGTGGTGTTCGCGTAGTGCCCGAGCCCTTTCTTGAGAGTGTCCGTCTTCGTGCCCTCCAGGACGGGCTTGTTCCACGTGGAACCGAGGCGGGGGATGTACATGAGGGCGAAGGGCTCGGCGTCCCGGTACGGGGCGGGCCGCTGCGGAGCGGCCGGGGTGCCCTGTCCGGGCGCCGGCCCCGCGGGCTGCTTCGCCCACCGGTCCCGGAGCAGGTCGGCCTGGTGGTCCATCTCGGTGTCGGCCTTCACGCCCGTCCAGAACAGCACGTAGACGACGAACAGCACGATCAGGGTGCCGACGGTGATGCAGAGTTCGCTGACGGTCCTCACGATCACGCGCACCGACACAGGTCCCCCGGCTGCCGTCACTCCACGGGCTTCGCGTACTTCAGATCAACTGTGCCCGAGTACCCGGGCAGAGTCACCGGCCCGTCCTCGGTGACTTTCCAGCCCAGCCCGTAGACGTTGACGTACACCATGTAGTTCTGGATCGCCTCGCTCGCGGCGAGCGCCTTCCGCAGCTTCTCCGGATCGCCGACCGCCTGGATCTTGTACGGCGGTGAGTAGACGCGGCCCTGGAGGATCAGGGTGTTGCCGACGCAGCGGACGGCGCTGGTGGAGATCAGCCGCTGGTCCATGACCTTGATGCCCTCGGCGCCACCGAGCCACAGGGCGTTCACCACGGCCTGCAGGTCCTGCTGGTGGATGACCAGATAGTCGGGCTGCGGCTCGGGGTAGCCGGGGAGCTTGGCGGTGGCGTCCGGCGGGGCGTCGTTCAGGGTGACCGTGAGGGCTTCGCCCCTGAGCTTCTGCGTGCCGGCGTTCTTCTCCAGGGCCTTGAGCCGGGCGTCCTCGGCCTCGGTGCTGCCGTCGTCCCGCTCGGCGAGGGCCTCGACGTCGTCCCGCAGCACCGCGTTGGTCTCGTCGAGCTGCCCGTTCTTGTGACTGCGCTCCTGGATCAGGTCGGAGAGCTTCAGCAACGAGGCGTCCGTCCGGATGTTGGTGCCCTTGGCGGTGTCGAAGCTGGTGAAGAAGATCAGCCCGGCGAGGGCGAAGACGCCCACGGTGAGCACCCGCACGGGGCGGATCCCGCCGCGGGACGAGCTGCCCTCGTTCCGGTCGGCGGGAGCGGAGCCCGTCCCGGTGGAGCCACCGGACCCGGCCTCCGGGGAGGTGCCGGAACCGGCCTCGGGGGAGTCGGCCGAATTGCTCAACGTACCCTTATCTCCTTAGGCGCCGCGGAAGCACTACGCTAACGGACGCCCGGGGGAGCATTCCGCGTCCCCTTGTACTCTGCCCCGGAGCCCGCCACAGTTCCCTGCGCGGCCACGCAGCGCATCGACAGGAGAGACCCTCGTGCCGAAGTCACGTATCCGCAAGAAGGCCGACTACACGCCGCCGCCGTCCAAGCAGGCCACGAACATCAAGCTGAACAGCCGGGGCTGGGTGGCTCCGGTCATGTTGGCCATGTTCCTCATCGGGCTGGCCTGGATCGTGGTTTTCTACGTGACCGACGGCTCGTTGCCGATCGATGCGCTCGGCAACTGGAACATCGTGGTCGGCTTCGGCTTCATCGCCGCGGGATTCGGCGTCTCCACCCAGTGGAAGTAGCGGTCTCCGCCCGGCGGACGTAGCTCTCCCCAGAGCCATCCACCGAGTTATCCACAGGCGTTTTCCACAGTGGGGAAAAAGAACGACGATCTGTGGATAACTCACTGGGCGTTGACGCCGGTATGACTGACCTACCGGCATCCGCAAACACGTTCGCCCCCTGCCTGACCTGCGAGAACGCAGGTGAGCGGCAGGGGGCGCACCTGTACCCGCACCCTATGCACAAGATCCGCCACGTTCTGTGGACAACAGTGCCGGGACGGTGCCGATGGAGCAGCGGAACGGTGACGGTGCGCCATCACCTCAGGTCAGCTGTGCCGTCCGGACCACTGTCATGATCACCACAGCGGCGAGTACCAGAGCACACACGCCGTACTGGATCAGCGCCCGCCGCTCGCGCGGTGCGTGCACCATCGCGTAGCCGATCAGCACACCGCCCACGAGGCCGCCCACGTGGGCTTCCCAGGCGATGTTGAACATCGGGCTGAAGGTGAAGATCAGGTTGATCACCAGCAGGATGATCAACGGACGCATGTCGTACCTGAGACGGCGCATCAGAACGCCTGTCGCACCGAAGAGACCGAAGATGGCGCCTGACGCACCGAGCGACGGTTGGTTCGGCGCTGCGAGCAGGTACGTGAGCGCGCTGCCCGCGAGGCCCGAGGCGAAGTAGAGCGTCAGGTAGCGGGCCCGGCCGAGCGCCGCCTCCAGGGGGCCGCCGATCCACCACAGGCTGAGCATGTTGAACAGGATGTGGGTGACGCTGCCGTGCAGGAACATCGACGTCACCAGCCGGTACCACTGCCCTTCGGCGACGCCCTGGAGCGAGGAGCCCAGTTCCGGCACCCATGCCCGCCCGATGAGGTCGAACCGGTCGGTGAAGGTGTCGCCGACGGCCGTCTGCACCAGGAAGAGCAGCAGGTTCACACCGATGAGGATCTTGGTGAGGAGCCGGGGGTCGGCGGCGACCGTGCCGCCCGCGAGGGTGCGCGGGACGGAAGCGGAGGGCGCGTGACCCGTGCCGGAGCCACCGCGGACGCATTCGGGGCACTGGAAGCCCACGGAGGCGCTCACCATGCACTCGGGACAGATGGGGCGCTCACAGCGGGTGCAGCGGATGCCCGTCTCACGGTCCGGGTGCCGGTAGCAGGTGGGCAGGCTCTGTGCGTCCTGCGGGCTGCTCGGCACCTGGTCCATCGGGTCCCCTCCGTCTCGTGTGTGGAGCGCGTCGCCCCGCCCATCCCTACGGATGAGCGGGGCGATTGGTTCCCTTCACAACCTTGTGAACCTTTCGGTTCCGGCCTCGCGGGGAACCCTGCGTCCTCGGCCCTGGCGGCGCATGCCGACGGGGTCAGCCCTGACGGGTCTCCACGACGACCGACTCGATGACGACGTCGTTGACCGGGCGGTCGGTGCGCGGGTTGGTCTGGATCCCGGCGATGGCGTCCACGATCTTCTGGCTGGACGCGTCGACCACCTCACCGAAGATGGTGTGCTTGCGGGTCAGCCACGCCGTCGGGGAGACGGTGATGAAGAACTGCGAGCCGTTGGTGCCCGGGCCCGCGTTGGCCATGGCCAGCAGGTAGGGCTTGTCGAAGGCGAGGTCCGGGTGGAACTCGTCCTCGAACTGGTAGCCGGGGCCGCCGGTGCCGTTGCCCAGCGGGTCACCGCCCTGGATCATGAATCCGCTGATCACCCGGTGGAAGACCGTGCCGTCGTAGAGCTTGTCCGTGGACTTCTGGCCGGTGGCCGGATTGGTCCACTCACGCTCACCCTGGGCGAGCTCGACGAAGTTGCGGACCGTCTTGGGCGCGTGGTTCGGCAGCAGCCGCACCTCGATGTCGCCATGGTTGGTCTTCAGGGTGGCGTACAGCTGCTCTGCCACGATCTGCCTTCCGTTGTCCTCTGTGACTCCTCCGATCCTCGCACGGCCGACACCGTGCGTCCCGCGACGCCCGCGCTCTCGCCCGGAAGAACACGCAAAAACCGGTCGAGTACCCCCGGTAGTGGCGCGCTTCGCGACGATCCGTGGCATTGTCGGCACTGTCGCGGACAAGTTCCCGTTGCCCCGTATTCATCCTCTATTGCACGGACCCAAACGCCCGGACCATCGCATGGACCGGTCCGGCACGGCTCCTGCTCGATGATCGGCCGGAGCCGGCGCCCATGACCCGGATGCCCGCCCGCACATGCCCCGGATCGCTCCGAGAGGCATGATCCCCAAAAGGGTGGAAAGTCGAATTACGTACGCCACCGAGGAGGAGGATCCCGTGACCCGCATCGACAGCGTGCGCGCCGCGACCGGCTCGGCAAAGGACAGCGTGCTGCACGCCGCGGAAGTGGTGGCGCCCTACGCCGACACGGCCAAGGACAAGGCCTCGCACTACGCGCACGAGGCACGCGTGCTCATCGCGCCGAAGGTGTCGCAGGCCGCGGAGCAGGCCCGCGTCCAGTACGGCGCCCTTGTCGTCCCGCGCCTGGAGCAGGCTCGCACGCATGTGCCGCCGAAGGTCGACCACGCGGCCCATGAAGCCGCCGTCCGCACCCGCAAGGCGGCCCGTCAGGCCGCCGACTACTCCCGCCCCCGCATCGAGCAGGCCGTGGCCGCCGCCGGCCCGGTACGCGAGGAGGCCACCGCGCGCAGCGTCGCGGCACTGGCCGCGCTGCGTGGACAGGTCTCGCCCCAGCAGATCCAGAGGCTGGTCCGCAGGCAGCAGCGCCGCGCGAAGCTCGGGCGCGCCGCCAAGGGGCTGGCCGTGATCGGCGTCCTGGCCGGGGGCGCGTTCGCCGCCTGGAAGTGGTGGGACAAGCAGGCCAACCCCGACTGGCTGGTCGAGCCGCCCGCCGCCACCGAGGTCTCCGACTCCGGTCGGCTGTCCTCCGTCGACGGCAGCGGTCAGTCCGTCCTCGATCCGGAGGTTGAGGCCAAGCAGGCCGAGGACGAGGCCGCCGACCGCGACAACCACCGCTGAGGGTCTGGGCCCCAGGTCCTCTTCGCACGGCCGCGGCCGGCCCGCGAAGATCTCGCCTGTGGCCCGGTCGTGCCCGAAGGCCCGTTCGGCGGGACATTCTCCAACAGCCCGGTGGGGCAGAAGACTTGCTGGTCTTCTGCCCCACCGGGCTGTTTCACGTGAAACGGCGGGCCCGCTCGGACTCGTTCACACGCAGACTGGAATGTATTGATCCGGTTGCAAAGAGTGAGGCACACATTCCGCCGCCCTCGCCTGTGACGCAGAACACCGTTTCGCATATGCGCACACCGGCATACGCCACCGCACGTCACCCCGCACCAACGGCCCCTTCTCCGCAAAGTGCACACGTAGCGATCGCGACGAACCTCGTCCGACGCGGCTCCGGCGAATCGACACCTGGAGCACGAAAAGGGCCGGGCCGGATGTCGTACGACATCCGGCCCGGCCGATCCGCTGTGGAGCCTAGGGGAGTCGAACCCCTGACATCTGCCATGCAAAGACAGCGCTCTACCAACTGAGCTAAGGCCCCGGAGGCGAAGCATCCACCCGGAACAACCGACCACCGGGGGGCTTCGCAGACCAGAGTACCGGGTCACCCCCGGGATCTCGCAAAAAGATTGGGGGTCCCCGTGAACGACCACTCTCCGTAAGATGCTCGTCGTGGTTCGCTACAGCGAACCACGGTATTTGGGGAAGCGATGGGGAGACGCAATGGACGCCGCACAGCAGGAAGCGACCGCAAGAGCCCGGGAGCTGCAGCGGAACTGGTACGGAGAGCCGCTGGGGGCGCTCTTCCGTAGGCTCATCGAGGACCTGGGGCTCAACCAGGCCCGTCTCGCGGGGGTGCTGGGCCTGTCCGCACCGATGCTGTCGCAGCTGATGAGCGGTCAGCGTGCCAAGATCGGCAATCCGGCAGTGGTCCAGCGGGTGCAGCTGCTGCAGGACCTGGCGGGTCAGGTCGCGGACGGCAGCGTGAGCGCCGCCGAGGCGACCGAGCGCATGGACGAGATCAAGAAGTCACAGGGGGGATCGGTGCTCAGCAACACCACGCAGTCGACGACGAGTTCGGGGGCGCCCACGGTCAAGCGGGTGGTCCGCGAGATCCAGTCGCTGCTTCGCTCGGTGGCGGCCGCGGGCGACATCATCGAGGCGGCGGACACCCTCGCCCCGACCCACCCGGAACTGGCAGAGTTCCTCCGGGTGTACGGCGCGGGCCGCACCTCGGACGCGGTGGCGCACTACCAGTCCCACCAGAGCTGAGCCCGAGGCCCGGTCCCCGGAAGGGGGTTCGGCGGCCGGGCCGAGGCCGAAATGGGAACGAGGGTTCTGTAGGCCCCTCTTGAGCCCTGGAGACGTGGACGTAGGCTCCAGGCAAGCCGGTGGACACAAGCGGAAGGCGACGGGGAACAAGGGATACCGAGGCGGGACATCGAGCTGCGGGGAAGCCGGGGCACGTGCGAGCCGGCTCCGCAATGGGCGGCAGGAACGCCGTGTCCTCCGTCGGCGGGCAGCCACGGGGGAGCCGAAGGGGGAACGACGCACAGCCATGGGTGAGGTCTTCGCCGGCCGGTACGAACTGGTCGACCCGATCGGACGCGGGGGAGTCGGCGCGGTCTGGCGCACCTGGGACCACCGCCGCCGCCGCTATGTGGCCGCCAAGGTCCTGCAACAGCGCGACGCGCACGCCCTGCTGCGCTTCGTCCGCGAGCAGGCCGTGCGGATCGACCATCCTCATGTGCTCGCGCCCGCCAGCTGGGCCGCCGACGACGACAAGGTCCTGTTCACCATGGACCTGGTGGCCGGAGGCTCCCTGGTCAACCTCATCAACGACTACGGCCCCCTCCCGC
Source organism: Streptomyces sp. NPDC041108 (assembly GCF_055592645.1). Classification (NCBI taxonomy): domain Bacteria; kingdom Bacillati; phylum Actinomycetota; class Actinomycetes; order Kitasatosporales; family Streptomycetaceae; genus Streptomyces; species Streptomyces sp. NPDC041108. The sequence continues at coordinate 47,724 of NZ_JBVIYK010000010.1, forward strand.
CCGTCTACGTGTGCGGCCTGCTCGATCAGCTTCTGTCCGGCCTCGCCGCCGTGCACGCCGAGGGCATCATCCACCGCGACATCAAGCCCGCCAACGTGCTGCTTGAGGCCACCGGCACGGCCCGGCCCCGCCTGCGCCTGTCCGACTTCGGCATCGCCATGCGCTTGGGCGAGCCCCGTCTGACCGAGACCAACTACGTGGTGGGGACGCCGGGTTACTTCGCCCCCGAGCAGATGCTGGGAGCCGACCCGGACTTCCCGGCCGACCTCTTCGCGGTGGGCCTCGTCGCCCTGTACCTCCTCGAAGGCGCGAAACCCGACTCCAAGGCCCTCATCGAGCACTTCGCCGCCCACGGCACTCCGAAGGCCCCGCGAGGCATCCCCGAGCCGCTGTGGCAGGTCATCGCCACATTGCTCCAGCCCGACCCCGACTCCCGCTTCCGCACCGCCACAGGCGCCCGAAAGGCCCTCGCCGCCGCCACGGAGCTCCTCCCCGAACCCGGGCCCGACGAAGAGTTGGTGGAGGTCTTCGACCAACTCGGCCCACTGCCGTCCGGTTTCGCCCCCCAAGGGCCCCTGCACAGGGCATCCGGTCTGGACAAGACCGGAACAGGCACGCACACCGGCGGCACGGGGACGGACAGTGGCATGTCCTCGCCGATTCCCGGCCAGGGTACGGACGCCGCCGCTCTCAGCCCGCTCGGCCGACAGACCCCTGCGTCTCCTTCGGCTTCCGCCGCCTCCTCGGCTCCTGGCCACTTTCCGTCGGCCGCGGCACCTCCCTCTCTGTCCGGGCCTCCGTCCTCGGCTTCGTCTGCGTCCTCGCCCCCGTTCTCGGCTTCATCTTCGGCTTCGTCTCCGTCGGCGCCCTCGACCTCGCCCTCCCACGCGGGACCGGTCGTGGGAGGTGTCTCACCGTCCGGTGCGGAGGTGACACCTCCGCCGCCCCACAACCCACCTGCCCACAACCCGACCTTCCAGGGCCCGCCGCTCCCGCCTGGCGCGGGCACCGCACCACCCCCACCGTCCGCGGCTTCCGGACCCCAGCCCCAGCACAGGGGCCTCATACCGCCCCCGCCCCCGCCCCCGCCCCCGCCCCCGCCCATGCCCACGACCGCTCCGCCCCCGGCCGGCCCCACCACGTCCGGCCCCGGCCCCGGTGCCGGCAGCGACACAGGGCATCGGCCGCACGACGGGGCCCCCTCTCCAGCGGCATCTTCGGCGCCTTCGGCGCCCACCGGTCACACAGCACCCGGGGCGCCCCTCACCCCCGTACCTCCGCGGCCCGAGCGCGACCCCGCTCCCTCGCGGCCGTCCACGATGTCGGACACCGGCAGCTTCCATCTGCCGCCGCCCCACGTACTCGCCGCCCGCACGTCCGCGCTCCAGACGGAACAACAGCGCAGCCACGACCCGGGCTACCCGGAGCACCAGCCCGAGCAGCAGGCCACGCCCCCCGGCGCGACGCCCGTACAAGCCGCCCCGGCGCAGTACGTCGAACCCACGCATGTCCCCTCCCCCCAGACCCACTCGCCGCTGGGCCTCGCTCAGGCCCCGACCGCGGCGGTGCAGCAGCACGCTTACGCCTCTACTGGTTCATACACCGCTCGACCGCCTCAGGTTCCCGGGCGGCGTTCGAGGGCGCTTCCCCGACGCCGCACGGGTCCTCCCCTCAAGGTGGTGCTCCCGGTCCTGCTGCTGGCGCTGGCCTGCTTCGCGGTGGGGTTCTGGGCTCTGGGTCAACTCTGACCCCCCTCCTGACCAGCACCGTTTAGGGCCCGGCCCCGCCTCACCGCCCCCGGGATGCCCCGTGCCGCCCCCGCGGTACCGCACCCGCCTCTGGCCGCCCGGCCTCCGCGCCCGCGCCCGCCACCGCTGTCGGCCTCGCCTTCCCCTTCGCGTCGGCGGATGCCCGCCTGCGCGCCACGAGGGTCCACACCACGAGTCCGAACACCAGAAGGCTTCCCGTACCGATGCCACCCGCCGCGACGACCGTCATGGCAAGACGCCGCTTCCCGCCGGAGGAGTCGGCGGAATCCTCCCCACCGTCGGAAGCGTCCGCGTCGTCCCCACCGCCACCGGTCCCCGCACCGTCCAGCGTCTCCCCCGTGATCCCCTTCTCAGCGGCCTCCTTGTCCTGCGTGGTGACCTCGAAGACGCCGCGTGGCTCGGAGGTACCGAGATATCCCGGCCCGGCCCCGGCCCGGCCCTCCAGCCGCACCCTCAGGGTCAGCCCGAGAGGCTCCTCGCCGTACCGGTCCGCGACCGAGGTCCCGAGATGCAGGGCCAGGTAGTACCAGCCGGCGAACCGCATCCCGCTCACTTCGCCGGCGAGGGAGAAACGGTTCTCGTAGGCGACGGGCGGGAGCGGGTCGAGGGCGGTGGACCGTTGTTCGCCCCCGTAGTTGGCGGTTCTGTCGTCCACGAGGCCACGTACGGGGTTGTAGAGCGACATGGCGAACGCGTTCCCCACGTACCCGTCGCCGCCTGTCGCGCTGCCCAGATCGGCGGTGACGTGGAGCTGCTGTCCCCAGCCGACGGGCACTTTGTAGAACAGCGTCTCCCCGGCCCTGATCCCGGCCTCGTCCCGCCATACCCCCTGCGCCACAGGACTCGCCGAGGCGAAACCGCTCCCTCCGCGCCGCCGCTCGGGGTCACCGGACAGATCTTCCGGCGGTGCGGAGTCGAAGCTCTCGGGGGCACTGGTCGAACCCCCCTTCGTCACGGCGGGCTCAGACACGAAGCCGAGCTCCAGCCCCCACTTCTCCGACGAGCCCTCCGAGGACGAGCCCGACACCGATCCGGAAGCGGATCCGGCAACCGAGCCCGCGCCCGTTCCCGCTCCCGCGCCTCCTCCGACGCCGACGCCGACCCGTTCGACGACGACGTAGTAGGTCCCCGCCTCCTGACACATGTACTCGTCGCTGCCGATCTCACGCGAGGCCCAGGCGGTCACGGGGTGCGCGCTGCGGGTCGGGCCGAAGCGGGCGGTCTCGTACGAGCAGCGATGCGCGTCGGCGTCCTGCACAGAGACCCTGATGCCGTCCGTGGAGGCGACCGCCGCTCCGGCGTCGGGTACGACGGTGGCCGAGACGTACGCGTTCGCGGCGGCATCGAGGTCGAGGCGGTAGTAGAGCTTCCCGCCCGAGCCGATGGAGCCGCGGTAGATCCCGCCGGCCACCAGCCGCGCGGCACCCGTGCTGCTCGTGGCGCCCTCGACCGTCCTCGCGCCCTCGGCATAGGCGTACGGCGTGGGGTCGTCGGCGGCAGCCACGGGTCCGGCCGCCGTGATCGCCGTGCACAGAGCCGCTCCCACGGCTGCCACAGTTCGCCACCGGCCCGTGCGCCGCCCCATCTAGCGCCACCCCTCGTCGTAGACCGAAGTCGCGGCTCCGGAGTCGAAGCCCGCGGAAAAGCCCGGAAGAACCGCCCGGAAGAAAGCGTGGAAGAAAGCCTGGAGTGAATGCGCCCATCCTGCCGGGCCGTGCCCGCCGGTGCCCTCGTTCCTGGCAAGGAGCGGCCGAAAACGGCCTCTACCCGACCCCCTGCTTTGCTTCGGCAAGCACATCGTTCGCCAGAGCGAATCCGGTGCCGGCAAAACCCTCATGACTGTCAGGGCGGATGCGGGCGAGACGCCCGAGCGACACAAAACCCCGACCGCGAGCGCGGCCGGGGTCTGCTCTGAGACTGATGTCGATGTTCACGAACCCGTGGGCACGGAGTCAGTAGCCTCCGTCCACAGGTCCTGCTCGGCGCGATCCGCCTGGATCTGGCGGTACACGAGGAGCCCGCCGATGGCGGCCAGTGCGACCAGGAGAAGCTTCTTCACCGCGCGACCTCGTCTTTCCTTGACGTAGGGGACCTCTGGCGCCCGACTATACACACCGACCGATACCGATCGGTGACCTGCGTCCCGCCCCTCAACTGCCGCCGGGAAGGCCGCAGTAGAACCGGATGCGACTGTTCCGATCGCAGGTTCATCACACAGGTCCCACACTTCTCCCGCATGCGACGCGAACCCGCAGGACTCCGGTCGCCGCAGACCTCCACCCCGTCCACCCGCCTGCCCTCACGGCCCCCCACGGCCTCGAGGACCCCCCAGGACCCCCACGGCCCCGTACGGGCATCCGGGAGCTTTCCGAGCCCCTTGCGGCCATCCGAGTGGTGTTGATCCGACGATCCACACGCCACGGGCGTCGGTACACGATTCCAGAGCCCACATACACATCATGGGGAAAGTACGCAAATCGCCCAACCCGAAAGTGAGGGGCCGTGGCCCAGAACAAGGTCATGAAGCTGTGGACCGTCGTCGTCACCGCCGTCCTGGCGCTGTGCACGGCACTCGGACTGATCACGACCACGGCATCGGCCGCGGTACCGCAGACCGGCACCACCCGCAACTGCGCGGCCCCCACGACGCTGCCGGCGACGGCCCTGCCGGTCCGGCCCCACGATCGCGCTCTGCCCCCCACGATGAAACAACGCATCCGCGCCGAGGCCCACGGCTCCTCGCCCTCCTGCCGCCACCGCGCGCTCCTGGAATCGGAAGCCACGAACGCCACGGACGCCACGGACGCCACCGCCCTGCGGCCCTCTCTCCCGCAGGCCGAGCGACTCGCCCCACCCCTCCAGCGCTGATTCGCCCCAGGCAGCAGACCCGCACGACCACCGTGGCGATCTTGCGTACGACGCCCCGTTGAACAGACACACGGAACAACCACAGAGCACGACCAGAAGAACGGCCAGAAGAACGGCCAGGACGAACGGCCAAAGAGAACGACGGCAGAGAACAACCGCGACAGAACAACAGGAACCCCCGGCCGGAATGGCCGGGGGTTCCTGCGTCAGTACTCATCGGTCATCAGTCGACGCCCGGAACGACGAAGACCCTCAACCGTCATCGGTCGAGGGTCTTCATGCTGGTGGGGCTAACAGGATTTGAACCTGTGGCCTCATCCTTATCAGGGATGCGCTCTAACCAACTGAGCTATAGCCCCGCCGCGCTGTGCGGTGTGTATCCCGCGCGCTGACTCCTGAAGATTAGCGCACGACGTGGGGAGTCCCAAAATCGATACCCGGAGGGGAGCCGCGACGCGGTCGGGCACCCTGGCGGGGACGGCGTTCGACGCCGTCCCCGGGGGCCGTTCCTAAGTGGTCGCCGTGCTCACTCGTCCTCGGCGAGCGTCAGCTCGATGCCGCCGACGAAGGCCGCGGAGATGTTGTAGATGAAGGCGCCGAGCGTGGCGAGGGCGGTCGCGAGGACGACGTCGATGACCGCGATGATCGTGGTGAACACGAGCACATTGGGCAGCGACAGGAACGACTGCAGGTCGAAGCCGTTGGACTCGTTCGAGCCGGTGGCCTCGGAGATGGTGGCACCGACAGTGGAGAACACGCCCATCGCGTTCATGACCATCCACAGCACCGCGGCCGCGACGACCGTGCAGATACCGAGGGCGATGGAGAGCAGGAAGCTGACCTTCATCACGGACCACGGGTCGGCCTTGGCCACTCTCAGCCGCGCCTTGCGCGTCCGCGGCGTCGTGCGCGCTCCCGGACGCGGGTTGCGGGACGCACCGTCCGGCACCGGCTGGTACGCCTGCGGCGGGTGGTACGGGCCGGCCTGCTGTTGCGACTGCCGCTCACCGGGCAGTGCCGAGCCACCGGCCTGCGAGGGAGCCGGGCGGGGGGACCCGCCCGCAGCCGCGGCCGTGCTGCCCGGCGCGGGCTGGTGGGCCTGCGGACCACGGGTGCCCGTCACGGTTCCCCCCTTGGGTTCAGCCTTGTCGAGCGACGGCGCGGGCGGAGCCGAGTCGGTCGCGCCCTTGATCGCTTTCAGTTGGGTCGTGTGCGTGTCCATCGCACGCGCGGCGGAGCCACGGCCGCCGCCGTCCGCCTCCGACCCGGTCGAAGTGCCGGCCGAAGTACCGGACGATCCCGCGCCCGTGGCTCCGCTCACGCTGACTCACTCCTCGTGCTACTCGGACGAGGGCGCCTCACCCTCGTCCGTACCGGTCGTCGCGGCACCCTCGGCGGTCTCGTCCACGGCCTCGTCGCCGTCGACCTCCTCCGCCTCCCGCCCCGCCTCGGCGTTACGAGCGATGCCGACCACGGCATCGCGCTTGCCCAGGTTGATCAGTTGGACGCCCATGGTGTCACGGCCGGTTTCCCTGATCTCGTTGACTCGCGTACGAATCACACCGCCCGACAACGTGATGGCGAGGATCTCGTCGGTCTCCTCGACCACCAGCGCGCCGACGAGCGAACCGCGGTCCTCGACGATCTTGGCGGCCTTGATACCGAGGCCGCCGCGACCCTGGACGCGGTACTCGTCGACGCCGGTCCGCTTCGCGTACCCGCCGTCTGTGGCAGTGAACACGAACGTACCGGGTCGAACAACATTCATCGAGAGCAGCTCGTCGCCCTCGCGGAAACTCATGCCCTTGACACCCGAGGTGGCACGGCCCATGGGCCGCAGTGCCTCGTCCGTCGCCGTGAAGCGGATCGATTGCGCCTTCTTGCTGATCAGAAGCATGTCATCTTCTGATGATACGAGTTCGGCTCCGATCAGTTCATCGTCCGAACCGTCCTCCTTTTCACGGAGGTTGATTGCGATGACACCACCGGAACGGGGCGAATCGTAATCTTTCAGAGGCGTCTTCTTCACAAGTCCGCCCTTGGTGGCGAGCACCAGGTAGGGCGCGGCCTCGTAGTCGCGGATCGCGAGGATCTCGGCGATCGCCTCGTCCGGCTGGAAGGCCAGCAGGTTGGCGACGTGCTGTCCACGCGCGTCACGTCCGGCGTCCGGCAGCTCGTAGGCCTTGGCCCGGTAGACACGGCCCTTGTTGGTGAAGAACAGCAGCCAGTGGTGGGTCGTGGACACGAAGAAGTGGTCGACGATGTCGTCTTCCTTGAGCTTCGTACCGCGCACGCCCTTGCCACCACGCTTCTGCGCGCGGTAGTCCACCGTCTTGGTCCGCTTGACGTAACCACCGCGCGAGACGGTGACGACGATGTCCTCCTCGGCGATGAGGTCCTCGATGGACATGTCACCGTCGTAGGGCACCAGCATCGTCTTGCGGTCGTCGCCGAACTTCTCCACGATCGCGGCGAGTTCCGCGCTGACGATGCCGCGCTGGCGGACCGGCGAGGCGAGGATCTCGTTGTACTCGCGGATCTTGGCCTGAAGTTCGTCGTGCTCCTGGATGATCTTCTGACGCTCCAGGGCGGCGAGGCGGCGCAGCTGCATCTCGAGGATGGCGTTGGCCTGGATCTCGTCGATCTCCAGGAGGTCCATCAGGCCCGTGCGCGCGATGTCGACGGTGTCGCTGCGCCGGATCAGCGCGATGACCTCGTCGATGGCGTCCAGGGCCTTCAGCAGACCGCGCAGGATGTGCGCCCGCTCCTCGGCCTTGCGCAGCCGGAACTTCGTACGGCGGACGATGACCTCGATCTGGTGCGTCACCCAGTGGCGGATGAACGCGTCCAGGGAGAGCGTGCGGGGCACGCCGTCGACCAGCGCCAGCATGTTGGCGCCGAAGTTCGTCTGGAGGTCCGTGTGCTTGTACAGGTTGTTCAGCACGACCTTGGCGACCGCGTCGCGCTTCAGGACGATGACCAGGCGCTGCCCCGTACGGGACGACGTCTCGTCACGGACGTCCGCGATGCCGCCGATCTTTCCGTCCTTCACGAGGTCGGCGATCTTCTGCGCGAGGTTGTCCGGGTTGACCTGGTAGGGAAGCTCCGTGACCACCAGGCACTGACGGTTCTGGATCTCCTCGACCTCGACGACCGCGCGCATCGTGATGGAGCCACGGCCCGTGCGGTACGCCTCCTCGATGCCCTTGCGGCCGACCACCAGGGCGCCGGTCGGGAAGTCGGGGCCCTTGATGCGCTCGATCAGCGCGTCCAGGAGGTCCTCGTGGGAGGCTTCGGGGTTCTCCAGGTACCACTGGGCGCCGGCCGCGACCTCGCGGAGGTTGTGCGGCGGGATGTTGGTGGCCATGCCGACCGCGATACCGGCCGAGCCGTTGATCAGCAGGTTCGGGAAGCGGGCGGGCAGGACGGTCGGCTCCTGGGAGCGGCCGTCGTAGTTGTCCGTGAAGTCGACGGTGTCCTCGTCGATGTCACGGACCATCTCCATCGACAGCGGCGCCATCTTGCACTCGGTGTAGCGCATGGCCGCCGCCGGGTCGTTGCCCGGAGAACCGAAGTTGCCGTTGGAGTCCACCAGCGGCATCCGCATCGACCACGGCTGCGCGAGGCGGACCAGCGCGTCGTAGATCGAGGAGTCACCGTGCGGGTGGTAGTTGCCCATGACGTCGCCGACGACACGGGCGCACTTGTAGAAGCCCTTCTCGGGCCGGTAGCCACCGTCGTACATCGCGTACAGGACGCGGCGGTGGACGGGCTTGAGACCGTCGCGTACGTCGGGCAGCGCGCGGGACACGATGACGGACATCGCGTAGTCGAGGTACGAGCGCTGCATCTCGGTCTCGAGCCCGACGGGCTCGACGCGCATGACGATCTCGCCGCCCTCTTCGGGCGTCACTGGAGTGTTCTGGTCGGCCATGGCCGGTGAAGATCCTTCCTGGTGCGGTCAGCTGAGACCGACTCAGATGTCGAGGAAGCGGACGTCCTTGGCGTTGCGCTGGATGAACGCGCGACGGGCCTCGACGTCCTCACCCATCAGGACCGAGAACAGGTCGTCGGCCTGGGCTGCGTCGTCGAGTGTGACCTGGCCGAGGACGCGGTGCTCCTGGTCCATCGTCGTGATGCGCAGTTCCTCGGCGTTCATCTCGCCGAGACCCTTGAAGCGCTGGATCGAGTCCTCCCGGATGCGCTTGCCGCGCTGCCGGCCCATCTCGATCAGCGCGTCGCGCTCGCGGTCGGAGTACGCGTACTCGATGTCCTCGCGTCCCCACTTGATCTTGTAGAGCGGCGGGCGGGACAGGAACACGTGCCCGGCCTCGACCAGCGGCCGCATGAAGCGGAACAGGAAGGTCAGCAGCAGGGTGTTGATGTGCTGGCCGTCGACGTCGGCGTCCGCCATCAGGATGATCTTGTGATAGCGCAGCTTCTCGATGTCGAAGTCCTCGTGGACTCCGGTACCGAAGGCCGAGATCAGCGCCTGGATCTCCTGGTTCTGCAGGATCTTGTCGATCCTGGCCTTCTCCACGTTGAGGATCTTGCCGCGGATCGGGAGGATCGCCTGGTACTCGGGGTTCCGGCCGGACTTGGCCGAGCCACCGGCGGAGTCACCCTCGACGATGAAGATCTCGCACTTGATGGGGTCGTTCGACTGGCAGTCGGAGAGCTTGCCCGGCAGCGACGCCGTCTCCAACAGGCCCTTGCGGCGGGTGAGGTCCCGGGCCTTGCGGGCCGCCACGCGCGCGGTGGCCGCCTGGATGCCCTTGCGGACGATGTCCGCCGCCTCGACCGGGTTGCGGTCCAGCCAGTCGTTCAGGTGCTCGTAGACGACCTTCTGGACGAAGGTCTTCACCTCGGTGTTGCCCAGCTTGGTCTTGGTCTGGCCCTCGAACTGCGGCTCGCTCAGCTTCACCGAGATGATCGCCGTCAGACCCTCGCGGATGTCGTCGCCCGTGAGGTTGTCGTCCTTCTCACGCAGAAGCTTCTTCTCGCGCGCGTACTTGTTGACCAGGTTCGTCAGCGCCGCGCGGAAGCCCTCTTCGTGCGTACCGCCCTCGTGCGTGTGGATGATGTTCGCGAAGGAGTAGACACCCTCGGTGTAGCCACCGTTCCACTGCATCGCGAGTTCGAGGGACAGGCTCCTGTCCTTGTCCTCGGCCTCCAGGTCGATCACGGTGGGGTGCACCACGTCCCCCTTGCGGGAGTTGAGGTACTTCACGAAGTCGACGATGCCGCCCTCGTAGTGGTACGAGACGCTCCTGACCTCGTGCTTCTCGTCCTCACCCGCCTCGTCCGCCCCGGCCGTCGCCTTCGCCGACTCACGCTCGTCGGTGAGGTTGATCCGCAGACCCTTGTTGAGGAACGCCATCTCCTGGAAGCGCCGCGAGAGCGTCTCGAAGGAGTACTCGGTGGTCTCGAAGATGTCCGGGTCGGCCCAGAAGGTGACCGTGGTGCCGTGCTCGTCCGTGGCCTCGTGCTGGGCAAGCGGGGCCGTCGGGACGCCCAACTTGTAGTCCTGGGTCCAGCGGTGACCGTCGGTCTTGATCTCGACGGACACCCTGGTCGACAGGGCGTTCACGACGGAGACACCCACGCCGTGCAGACCGCCGGAGACCGCGTAGCCGCCGCCCCCGAACTTGCCGCCCGCGTGCAGGACCGTCAGCACGACCTCGACGGCCGGCTTGCCCTCGGAGGGAACGATGCCGACCGGGATGCCACGGCCGTTGTCGACGACCCGCACGCCGCCGTCGGCGAGGATCGTGACGTCGATGGTGTCCGCGTGGCCGGCCAGCGCCTCGTCGACCGAGTTGTCGACGACCTCTTGCACCAGGTGGTGAAGTCCGCGCTCACCGGTGGAACCGATGTACATACCGGGCCGCTTGCGGACCGCGTCCAGGCCTTCGAGGACGGTGATGGCGCTGGCGTCGTACGCCGTGGTCGAGGCCTCGGCGACTCCGGCCGGGGCCTCGGTGGACAGGATGTTCTCGTTGGGGTTGCCGGAATCGGCCACGAAGCGCCCTTTCTGGCACAGCACAAGCCAGGCTCCCGGCGGGTTTGCCGGGCCGGCTGCGGCGTTGCGGTGGAAGCCTTTGTCTGGGGTGAACGGTGTTTCCGAAGCGGTCCCCACGGATGGGGCGGGATTCTCTTCCAGTCTACCGGTAGCGCCGACAGTGATGGGGGTTTGCCGGTACCTGAGTCCGCATGTGCCGCCCTGAACCGGTCTCTCCCGACTCCCCATATGGGGAACGGGGCTCCAAGAGGCTCACAGCGGCACTCAGCGCTTCCGGGTGTCAACCCTTTGCTACTCCCGGGTCACGTCCACGTTCGCAACCGCACGCGGCGGCGCGCGCCGGAGCGCACGGCTGGGCGCGAGGCCGCGCGGACCCCCCGGTGACAGGCGCGACAGCACCCGAAAATGTGACTACGGTCACCCGTAGGTATCGCCGGGACCCGTGCTTCCCGGGGCCCGCAGGGGCCCGTAGCGACGGGCGGCCCCCGCGGGACCGTGGACCTTCAGCAGCCGTACGGTGCCGTGCCCGAGATCCTCGTTCAGCCGGGCGACCAGTTGCGGAGCCAGCAGCCGCACGTTCGTCGCCCACGCCGTCGAGTCGCACCGCACGTGCAGGACCCGCTCGTCCTCGTCGTACCGCTCCGGCACGCACCGTCTGGCCAGGTCGTCGCCGACGATCTGCGGCCACCGGCCCATGACACCGCCGACGGCCGCCGGGGTCTCCCAGCCGCGCTCGGTGATCAGACGGTTGATCGCGGGGCCCAGCGGCATGGGATCGCGGCCGTCGGCACGGGCGCCGGACCGCAACCCGCCACCGCGCCTGGCCTGCTTCTTCTGCTGCGTGGCCTCACCCCGCGCGCGTGCGGCCTCCTTAGCCGCGCGCAGTGCCACGCGCGCGAGGTCCACACCGGAGGGCTCGGGAGGTGTCGGGGTCGCCTCGGATCCGCTCATACCCGCTCCACCGTCCCGTCGGACACGACGTAGCGCGCCCCAGTCAGTACGTCCGGTACGTCGTCGTCGACCGCGGCGGTCACCAGGACCTGCTCGCCCGGCGCGACCAGTTCCGCCAGCCGCTCCCGCCGGCGGCTGTCCAGCTCGGCGAAGACGTCGTCGAGGATCAGCACCGGCTCGTTCCCCTCGGCCCGCAGCAGATCGTACGAGGCCAGCCGCAGGGCCAAGGCATAGGACCAGGACTCGCCGTGGGAGGCGTAGCCCTTGGCGGGCAGCTGACCGAGCTTGAGGGTCACATCGTCCCGGTGGGGTCCCACGAGGGTGACGCCCCGCTCGATCTCCTGCTTGCGGCTCTCCGCGAGGGCAGCCGTCAGCTGCTCGTACAGCTCCTCGCGCGCGTGCCCGACGAGCCCGGGAGACGAGGGCCGGTAATCCAGACCCACCGGACCGCCCCCGGGTGCCAGCTGCTCGTACGCCTTGTCGGCGAGCGGCTGGATCGCGGCGACCAGGTCCAGACGCTGGGCGAGCAGCTCGGCGCCCACGCGCGCGAGGTGCTGGTCCCACACGTCGAGCGTGGACAGGTCCATGGTGCGGCCGCCGTGCCGGCGGGCCAGCGCGGCCGACTTCAGGAGCGTGTTGCGCTGTTTGAGGACCCGCTCGTAGTCGGAGCGCACACCCGCCATGCGCGGGGACCGCGCTGTGATCAACTCGTCGAGGAAGCGCCGTCGCTCGCCGGGGTCGCCCTTGACCAGGGCGAGGTCCTCCGGCGCGAACAGCACCGTCCGCACGATGCCGAGCACGTCACGCGGCCTGACCTGCGACGACCTGTTGATGCGGGCTCGGTTGGCCTTGCCGGGGTTCAGCTCCAGCTCGACCAGCTGCTGCCGCTCGCCCTGCCGCACCTGCGCCCGGACCACCGCGCGGTCGGCGCCCATGCGGACCAGGGGAGCGTCCGACGACACCCGGTGGCTGCCGAGGGTCGCGAGGTAGCCGACCGCCTCGACCAGGTTCGTCTTGCCCTGCCCGTTGGGCCCCACGAAGGCGGTGACGCCCGGGTCGAGCGGGACCTCGACCCGGGCGTACGAGCGGAAGTCGGCCAGCGACAGATGCGTGACGTGCATGGTCGGGTGCCGACCTCCCCCAGGGTTGTGGACCGCCGTGCGGCCCTGTGGACGACCGTGTGCCGACCGTTGGCGTGTTCGTACTCGTCCTCGGTCGCGCCGGTCACGGGCTACTTCGTCTCGACCGCGTGGCCGCCGAACTGGTTCCGCAGCGCCGCGATCATCTTCATCTGCGGGGAGTCCTCCTGGCGCGACGCGAACCGCGCGAAGAGCGAGGCCGTGATCGCGGGCAGCGGCACGGCGTGGTCGATGGCGGCCTCCACGGTCCACCGGCCCTCGCCGGAGTCCTGTGCGTACCCCTTCAGCCGGTCCAGGTGCTCGTCCTCGTCGAGGGCGTTCACCGCCAGGTCGAGCAGCCAGGAGCGGATGACCGTGCCGTCCTGCCAGGAACGGAAGACCTCACGGACGTCCGTCACCGAGTCGGCCTTCTCCAGGAGCTCCCAGCCCTCGGCGTACGCCTGCATCATCGCGTACTCGATGCCGTTGTGGACCATCTTCGCGAAGTGCCCGGCACCGACCTTGCCGGCGTGCACCGCCCCGAGGTCGCCCTCGGGCTTCAGCGCGTCGAGGACCGGCTGCACCTTGGCGACGTTCTCCGCGTCACCGCCGTACATCAGCGCGTAGCCGTTCTCCAGCCCCCAGACGCCGCCGGAGACACCGCAGTCGACGAAGCCGATGCCCTTGGCGGCCAGCTGCTCGGCGTGCTTCTCGTCGTCCGTCCACCGGGAGTTCCCGCCGTCCACGACGACGTCCCCGGGCTGGAGCAGTTCGGCCAGCTCGTCGACGGTCGACTGGGTGGCCGCACCGGCCGGGACCATCACCCACACGACCCGCGGGCCGTTGAGCTTGCCCACAAGCTCTTCCAGGCTGTGGACATCGGCGAGATCCGGGTTCCGGTCGTATCCGATGACGGTGTGGCCTGCGCGGCGGATCCGCTCGCGCATGTTCCCGCCCATCTTGCCGAGGCCGACGAGACCGAGCTCCATCAGTGGTTCCTTAGGTTGCGACGTGTGCATGAGGGCACTTGCGTACCCACCCACGAGCCTAGACCCGGACGCTCACGCACACCTGTGGGCATACCCGCTCATAAGTAGCCCCCGACCTGCGGCTTCGCACCGAGGTCCCGGTGCTCCACCGGGCCCCACGGCCTTGTGGGCACCGCCGACGGCACGGCCGCGGCGGTGCCAGGCCGGTCAGCCGCTGAGCCGCACCGGCATGATCAGGTACTTGTAGGCCTCGTCCGCCTCGGCGTCCACAGCCGGCTTGCCGCTGAGCAGCGCGGGCTTGGTGGACGTGGTGAACGACAGCTGGGCGACCGGGGAGTCGATGGCGCTCAGGCCGTCCAGCAGGAACGTGGGGTTGAAGGCGATCGAGATGTCGTCGCCCTCAAGCTGGGCGTCGACCCTTTCCACAGCCTGTGCGTCGTCGCTGGAGCCGGCCTCCAGGATCAGCACGCCCTGCTCGAAGCTGAGCCGCACCGGGGTGTTCCGCTCGGCGACCAGGGCCACGCGCTTGACGGCCTCGACGAAGGGGGCGGTCTCGATGACGGCCACGCTGTTGAACTCCGTCGGGAACAGCGTGCGGTACTTCGGGAGGTCGCCCTCCAGCAGCCGCGTGGTCGTACGACGGCCCGCGCCCTCGAAACCGATCAGCCCTTCGCCCGAGCCCGATCCGGAGAGCGCCAGGATGACGCTGTCGCCGCTCGTGAGGGCCTTGGCGGTGTCCAGGAGGGTCTTGGCGGGCACCAGGGCGACCGCGGACGCCTCGGGGTTCTCCGGCTTCCACAGGAACTCGCGGACCGCGAAGCGGTAGCGGTCGGTGGAGGCCAGCGTGACCGTGTCGCCCTCGATCTCGATGCGCACACCGGTGAGGACGGGCAGCGTGTCGTCGCGCCCGGCGGCGATGGCCACCTGGGCGGCGGCGGAGGCGAAGACCTCGCCGGGGACCGTGCCCGTGGCGTTCGGCATCTGCGGCAGGGTCGGGTACTCCTCCACAGGCAGTGTGTGGAGGGTGAACCGCGAGGAGCCGCAGACCACCGTGGCCCGTACACCGTCTGTGGAGATCTCCACCGGCCGGTTCGGCAGGGCCCGGCAGATGTCGGCGAGCAGCCGGCCGGAGACGAGCACCGTGCCTTCCTCGTCGACCTCCGCCTCCACGGAGACCCGGGCGGAGACCTCGTAGTCGAAGCTGGAGAGGCTCAGCTGGCCTTCCTCGGCCTTCAGAAGGAGGCCGGCGAGGACAGGCGCCGGCGGCCGGGCCGGGAGGCTGCGCGCCGCCCAGGCCACGGCCTCCGCGAGTACGTCGCGTTCCACCCGGATCTTCACTGTTGCCGCCTCCTGCTGTTGCCGGCGCTTCTCGCCCTGCCTGGCTTCGTCGTCTGTCTCGGTGTCGGTGGTCCCTGTGACGGGAAGGACACCGGGGACCAGTCTGACGCACACCACTGACACTCGGAGCCTCTCGGGGTCAAGTCGTGACGGGGCGCGGTCGGGCAGCCAAGAGCGAGTTGTGCACAGGACCCACTTCGAAACGGATTCCCAGCTCTCTCTAGTTGGGAGTAGTAGTAGGGCCTGTGGAAACCGTGGATAACCCCGTTTTCGCAGCTCAGGAGGCAAATTTTGTCCACCGGGCCTGTGGGCGGAGGCGGTGGACAACCGGGGGTCTCTGTGGAGAACGGAAAGTTCTGCACACACCGTGCACAGCCCCGGGGCACTTCTCCCCAACGGCGTCCCCAGGTTTACCCGTCTTTCCCACAGCCCAACCGGGCAACTTCGTGTGACGCCTTTCACTCGGCATGGTGAGGAGACGCGTCGGCTTGCCGAACAGTGGACAGGCATGTGGAGAAGCCGTCGATCACTGGGGACAACCGGGCGCTGCCTGTGGGCCGTCGGTGGACAACCTCGTCCACAGTCTGTGGATCACCGCTTCGTCCACAGCCTGTGGAGATCTTTCGTCCACGAATCCACAGGGGACTGACCTGGCCTGATGATCCCTCAGCAAGCGGCCCTGTGGACACGATCTGCATAACTTCCCGGTCCCCAGGGTGTGGACGGAAGAAAGTCCCCGAATCTGTGGAGGGAGGCCGTAACTCGGCTGGTAATCGAACACCCGATGTCGGACCGACGACGGCCGAAGCCGCCCCGGAACGACGAAGGCGCCCTCGGGAACACGTCCCGGGGCGCCTTCGGCGGCGTACGACGGCCCTTCGTCAGCCGTTCTTGATGCGGTTCGTCAGCTCCGTCACCTGGTTGTAGATGGAGCGCCGCTCGGCCATGAGCGCGCGGATCTTGCGGTCGGCGTGCATGACGGTGGTGTGGTCACGGTTGCCGAACTGTGCGCCGATCTTGGGCAGCGACAGGTCGGTCAGCTCCCGGCACAGGTACATGGCGATCTGCCGGGCGGTCACCAGGGCGCGGCCGCGCGAGGTGCCGCAGAGGTCCTCGACCGTGAGCCCGAAGTAGTCGGCCGTCGCGCCCATGATCGCGGTGGCCGTGATCTCGGGGGACGCGTTCTCGCCGCCGGGGATCAGGTCCTTGAGGACGATCTCGGTCAGACCGAGGTCCACCGGCTGCCGGTTGAGCGAGGCGAACGCCGTCACCCGGATCAGGGCGCCCTCCAGCTCGCGGATATTGCGCGAGATGCGGGACGCGATGAACTCCAGCACCTCCGGCGGGGCGTTGAGCTGTTCCTGCACCGCCTTCTTGCGCAGGATCGCGATCCGCGTCTCCAGCTCGGGCGGCTGGACGTCGGTGATCAGACCCCACTCGAAACGGTTCCGCAGCCGGTCCTCCAGCGTCACCAGCTGCTTCGGCGGCCGGTCGCTGGAGAGCACGATCTGCTTGTTCGCGTTGTGGAGCGTGTTGAAGGTGTGGAAGAACTCCTCCTGCGTCGACTCCTTGTCCGCCAGGAACTGGATGTCGTCCACCAGCAGGATGTCCATCTCCCGGTACCGCTTGCGGAAGCTGTCGCCCTTGCCGTCGCGGATGGAGTTGATGAACTCGTTGGTGAACTCCTCCGAGCTCACGTACCGCACCCGCGTGCCCGGATAGAGGCTGCGCGCGTAGTGCCCGATCGCGTGCAGCAGGTGCGTCTTGCCGAGTCCGGACTCCCCGTAGATGAAGAGGGGGTTGTACGCCTTGGCGGGTGCCTCGGCGACGGCCACCGCGGCCGCGTGCGCGAAACGGTTCGAGGCACCGATGACGAAGGTGTCGAAGAGGTACTTCGGGTTCAGGCGTGCCGTCGGCTCACCCGGGCCGGGCGCCGGCGCGGGCTGCGCCGCCAGCGGGCCGGGCGCGCTGCTCGCCGGCCCGCCCCGGTGCACGTGCCCGGAGCCCGGCGGCGGCTCGGGAAGCTCGCGCCGGTCCTGGCGCGGGTAGTCGGAGTCGGCACCCGGCCGGTCGTAGTCGCCGCGGTGCTGGTCGTACTCGGAACGTTGCTGGTCGTAGGGCGACCGGTCCCGCGACTGCGAGCGGTAGTCCGAGGACGGCGAGGCGTAGGGATCCCGCTCCGGGAAACCGAGCCGCTGCTGCTGCCAGCCGTAGTCGTCCTGCGACGGCCGCGGCCAGGCTCCCGGCTCGGGCCGCTGGTACTCGGACGGATACGCGGGGCGCGCGGTCGGAAGCTGGTCCGGGCGGGGGTGTTCCGAGCGAGGGGGCGGCAACTGCTCGCCGGCCCCGCCGCCCAGCTGGTCGCCGCGCCCCGGGCCGCGGTCGTCGGCCCGGTGGCGGCCGTATCCCTCGTAGGGGTCGCGGGCCTGGCCGTCGTATCCGTTCTGTGTCTCGTACGTGTTCTTGGTCTCGTACGCGTTCTGGTTCTCGTACCCACCGCGCGCGTCGCGCCCCTGCCCGTCGTACGGGGTTCTGCCGTCGTAGCCGTCGCGGCTCTGGGCCGGGACGGAGGGCAGCTCCTGCTCCTCGAAGCGGTGCTGGACCGGCGGGGGCGGAGGCTCGCCGACGGAGCTGTCGACGGTGATCGCGATACGGATCGGGCGGCCGCACTCCCGGCTCAGGGTCTCGCTGACGATCGGCGCGAGACGACCCTCCAGTACGCCCTTGGCGAACTCGTTCGGGACGGCGAGCAGAGCCGTGTCCGCGACCAGCGCGAGGGGCTGACAGCGCTTGATCCAGCGCTCGTCCTTCACCTCGACGCCCTGACCGTGGCCCTCGCCGAGGAGCTTCTCCAGTACTCGTGGCCACACTGCGGCAAGATCGGCAGGTACGTCAGCCACAGGGCACGCTCTCTCACAGGTCCCACGAACGTGTGGTTCTGGGACAGGTCGGTTCGAAACTCGGGTGGGGCACTCGGAACGAGGCGCTGATGGGTGGGTCGGGTCCCAGCAGCCAAAGGAAAAGGAACGAATCAGAGTTCAGTCACGGTAGTCACGGCGACGGGTACGGTTCAAGTTGTTGTCCCCAGCCTGTGGATAGTGTCTCCCTGTGACCTCCGGTTTGACCGGATGGCGTAGCCGCGCGTACCGTAACCAGGTCGAGTTGTCGATGGCTGCTGCCGCCTGCCTCCGATGGGCACAGATCGCGTCAGGTGATCGGACAGCGGTGCACTCGGGCGTTTATACGAGCTACTCGTGGGCGCACGGTGACAGCCAGGACGGCACCCGCAAACACCGATTTCTTTCTGGAGCCCCCGAGTGAGCAAGCGCACCTTCCAGCCGAACAACCGTCGTCGCGCGAAGACCCACGGCTTCCGCCTGCGGATGCGTACCCGTGCCGGTCGCGCGATTCTCGCGAACCGTCGCAGCAAGGGTCGCGCCAGCCTGTCCGCCTGATCCCGATCAGGTCATGACGTCGTGCTGCCTACCGAGCATCGGCTGAGGCGGCGCGAGGACTTCGCGACCGCGGTACGACGAGGACGCCGGGCCGGCCGCCCGCTCCTCGTCGTTCACCTACGTAGCGGTGCCACGGACCCGCACGCGCCTGGGGAGAGCGCTCCCCCGACGCGTGCGGGTTTCGTCGTGAGCAAAGCCGTCGGTGGCTCGGTCGTCCGTAACAAGGTGAAGCGCAGGCTTCGCCATCTGATGCGCGATCGAGTCGCCCTGTTGCCCCCCGGTAGCCTGGTAGTAGTACGAGCGCTGCCCGGAGCGGGTGACGCCGACCACGTACAACTGGCCCAAGACCTGGATGCCGCCCTGGGGCGGCTGCTGGGAGGGGGCGCACGATGAAGTACCCGCTGCTGGCGCTGATCAAGCTGTACCAGTGGACGATCAGTCCGCTGCTCGGGCCGGTGTGCAAGTACTACCCGTCGTGCTCCCACTACGGCTACACGGCCATCGACCGGCACGGTGCGATCAAGGGAACGGCACTCACCGCCTGGCGCATCCTGCGGTGCAATCCGTGGTCGCTCGGCGGTGTGGACCACGTCCCGCCGCGCAAGCGCCCACGGTGGCACGAGTTGTTGCGTGGCACGTGGCGCGCACGCAAGGGCGGGTCCTCCGCCGCCGAACCGGCCACCGAAGGGCACGTTCCTTCGAGCCCGGCCGCCGAGAGCCCGTCCCATGCCCAAGGAGCATGATTAGTGGACACGATTGCCAGCCTCTTCAGCTTCATCACGACACCTGTCTCCTGGGTCATCGTCCAGTTCCACACGGTGTACGGCGCCGTCTTCGGCCCGGACACCGGGTGGGCCTGGGGCCTGTCCATCGTGTCCCTGGTGATCCTGATCCGTATCTGCCTGATCCCGCTCTTCGTGAAGCAGATCAAGGCGACCCGGGCGATGCAGACGCTCCAGCCCGAGATGAAGAAGATCCAGGAGCGCTACAAGAACGACAAGCAGCGCCAGTCCGAAGAGATGATGAAGCTGTACAAGGAGACGGGTACCAACCCGCTCTCCTCGTGCCTTCCCATCCTGGCGCAGTCCCCGTTCTTCTTCGCGCTGTATCACGTGCTCAACAGCATCGCGAACAACGACACCATCGGTGTCATCAACCAGAGCCTGCTGGAGAGCGCGCAGAAGGCGCACATCTTCGGAGCCCCGCTGGCGGCGAAGTTCACCGACAGCACCGCCGACGTCGTCGCGCTCGACGCCTCGCTGACCACGGTCCGCATCGTCACCGCGGTCATGATCGTCCTGATGTCCGCGTCGCAGTTCTACACGCAGCGTCAGCTGATGACGAAGAACGTCGACACCACGGTGAAGACGCCGTTCATGCAGCAGCAGAAGATGCTGATGTACGTCTTCCCCGTCATGTTCGCGGTCTTCGGCATCAACTTCCCGGTCGGTGTCCTCGTCTACTGGCTGACCACCAACGTGTGGACCATGGGCCAGCAGATGTACGTCATCCACAACAACCCGACCCCGGGTTCCAAGGCGCAGGCCGCCTATCTGGAGCGTCTCTTCAAGCACGTCACGCGGCACGGCAAGACCCGCAACCGCCGCGAGCGCGCCATCGTCAAGGCCATCGTCGTCAAGGGCCGCGACCGCAACGAGCACGAGCGGAAGTTCATCACCGGCCTGGGCAAGGAGGGCCTCGCGGCCCAGAGCGACGGCACCGTGATCAAGAGCGAGGTCGCGGTCGCCACGGCCGAGGACGGTACGCCCACCCCCGGCACGCCCAGGCGCCAGCAGCCCAAGCGCCAGAGCAAGGCCCAGCGTCAGTCCGGCGGTGCGCGGAGCGCCGACGACGACGAGCCGAAGACCGAGCCCACGTCGCTGAGCAAGTCCGACCAGCCGGAGGACGCCAAGCCGGCGGCCGCAGCCAAGAAGGCCGCGCCCAAGCCCGGCACCGGTGGCCGCAGCAAGGCCCAGTCCGGTCAGCGCAAGGGGCAGCAGCGCCCCAAGTCCCCGTCCAAGAAGTAAGAAGGAGTTCCTCCCGTGACGGAAGGCACCACCTCCACCGCCTCCGAGGGTGGCGACACCCTGACCCGCCTGGAGCAGGAGGGTGAGATCGCGGCGGACTATCTGGAAGGTCTGCTGGACATCGCAGACCTCGACGGCGACATCGACATGGACGTCGAGGCCGACCGTGCCTCTGTCTCGATCATCAGCGACTCCGGTGGCCGCGACCTGAACAAGCTCGTCGGCCGCGAGGGCGAGGTGCTCGAGGCGCTTCAGGAGCTGACGCGCCTGGCCGTGCACCGCGAGACCGGTGACCGCAGCCGTCTGATGCTGGACATCGCGGGTTACCGCGCCCAGAAGCGCGCCGAGCTCTCCGAGCTGGGCGCCAAGGCGGCGGCCGAGGCCAAGAGCAGCGGCGAGCCCGTGAAGCTGAAGCCGATGAC
Source organism: Streptomyces sp. NPDC041108 (assembly GCF_055592645.1). Classification (NCBI taxonomy): domain Bacteria; kingdom Bacillati; phylum Actinomycetota; class Actinomycetes; order Kitasatosporales; family Streptomycetaceae; genus Streptomyces; species Streptomyces sp. NPDC041108. The sequence continues at coordinate 68,683 of NZ_JBVIYK010000010.1, forward strand.
GCCGTTCGAGCGCAAGGTCGTGCACGACGCGGTCAAGTCGGCCGGCCTGCGCAGCGAGTCCGAGGGCGAGGAGCCGCAGCGCTTCGTCGTCGTGCTGCCCGCCTGATTCGGTACGTACGTCTCTCCGGCCCCGTCTGCCCGCAGGCGGGGCCGAACTTTGTCAGCCTGTTGTTCTGATGTCAGCGCCCAGTGCGCTCTTGCGGTACGGAAGGACGGTCCCCGTGACGGAGTCAGCGGAGCTCCCCCCTGCGCCCGAGCAGGCACGCGACGTATTCGGTGATCGCTACGCGGACGCGGTCCGGTACGCCGAGCTCCTGGCCGAGGCGGGAGTGCAGCGTGGGCTCATCGGCCCGCGTGAGGTGCCCCGCCTGTGGGAGAGGCATCTGCTGAACTGTGCGGTGCTCTCCGAGGTCGTACCCGAAGGCGTCACGGTGTGCGATGTCGGGTCCGGTGCCGGACTCCCCGGTATTCCGCTGGCCCTCGTCCGGCAGGACCTGAAGATCACGCTGCTGGAACCACTGCTGAGGCGCACGAACTTCCTGACCGAGGTCGTCGAGCTCCTGGGCCTCGATCATGTGACCGTCGTCCGCGGCCGGGCCGAGGAGGTCCTCGGGACCCTTCAGCCGGTTCACGTGGTGACGGCCAGGGCCGTGGCTCCATTGGACCGATTGGCCGCCTGGGGCATTCCTCTGCTGCGTCCCTACGGAGAGATGCTCGCCCTCAAGGGAGACACCGCGGAGGAGGAGCTGAAGAGCGCCGCCTCGGCTCTCAGCAAGCTCGGCGCGGTGGAGACCTCGGTCCTTCATGTCGGCGAGGGCGTGGTCGATCCTCTGTCCACGGTCGTCCGTGTCGAGGTCGGGGAGAGCCCGGGTGGCGTGCGCTTCGCCGCGAAGAGGGCCAAGGCGGCCCGGACGGGTCGTGCCCGCCGGCGCCGCTAGGTGCCGGTCCTGGACCTTCGCTGATCCGTCCTGACGACGCGTCCCTACTCCACACAAGCTGCCAAACCTCCGCGTTCCGGAGTGTCGCGTCAGTGTGGCCTGTGCCGCTGGGCATCGTGTTTCACGTGAAACGTCGCTCATTGCTGCACGGCATCATCAGCCGTGGCCGCGCCGCGGCCGAACCGCGCGACCGGAAGCCTCTCGGGTCACTCGGAGAGGTAACGGAGTTATCCACAGAGGTGGAATTCTCCACAGAAGACCAGGCCTCACTGGTTCACCACCCCGAAGGCATGGGAGGCTCTGTTCATTGCGAGCCTGAAGTCGAGGAGAGTGAATCCTTGCGGTCCGACGCCAACATCGCGGGACCGATGACCGATCCGGTCCCCGGTCCCCGTACCGAGTCGATGGGGGACGATGTTTCACGTGAAACACCGCCCCCGATGGACGACACTCCCATCGGTCGTGCTGCCCAGCTGGCGGTAGAGGCTCTGGGCCGGGCCGGCGAAGGCCTGCCCCGGCCCGAGCAGACCAGAGTCATGGTCGTCGCCAATCAGAAGGGCGGGGTGGGCAAGACCACGACGACGGTCAACCTCGCCGCTTCGCTGGCTCTGCACGGCGCCCGTGTCCTGGTGATCGACCTCGACCCCCAGGGCAACGCGTCCACCGCGCTGGGGATCGATCATCATGCCGAGGTGCCCTCCATCTACGACGTGCTGATCGACAGCAAGCCCCTGGCGGAAGTCGTCCAGCCCGTTGCCGATGTAGAGGGCCTCTTCTGCGCTCCCGCCACGATCGATCTCGCCGGTGCGGAGATTGAGCTGGTGTCCCTCGTGGCACGGGAGAGTCGACTGCAGCGAGCGATTCAGGCGTACGAGCAGCCCTTGGACTACATCCTCATCGACTGCCCGCCCTCGCTCGGCCTGCTGACGGTGAACGCGATGGTCGCCGGCCAGGAAGTACTCATCCCGATCCAGTGCGAGTACTACGCGCTGGAGGGCCTCGGCCAGCTACTCCGCAACGTCGACCTGGTACGGGGGCACCTCAACCCCATTCTGCATGTGTCGACCATTCTGCTCACCATGTACGACGGCCGGACGCGCCTGGCGTCCCAGGTTGCCGACGAGGTGCGCACCCACTTCGGCGAGGAGGTGCTGCGGACGAGCATTCCCCGCTCGGTCCGTATCTCCGAGGCGCCGAGCTATGGGCAGACGGTGCTGACCTACGATCCAGGATCGAGCGGTGCCCTCTCCTATCTTGAGGCGGCACGAGAAATCGCACTGAAGGGCGTGGGCGTGGGGTACGACCCGACGCAGGCCCACATCGGTGCTCAGAACAATCCGAGTGTGGTGGAGGGCGTCCAGTGAGTGATCGACGGAGGGGGTTGGGCCGTGGTCTCGCCGCACTGATCCCAGCGGCGGCGACAGGAGAGAAGGATTCTCCCGCAGCGGGAGCGTCCGCACCCACGCCATCGGCGGTGCCATCTGTCTTCACCCCAGAGCGTGGGATGGGGGCCGCGAAGGTGGCAACCCTCCCGCCTGTTTCACGTGAAACAGAGGAAGCGTCTCCGGACGGCGCGGCGGAGCTGCCCGCCGCCCCCGTAGGTGCCTACTTCGCCGAGCTGCCTCTCGACTCCATCACCCCGAACCCGCGTCAGCCGCGCGAGGTGTTCGACGAGGATCTTCTTCAGGAGCTCGTCACCTCCATCAAGGAGGTCGGTCTTCTCCAGCCCATCGTCGTTCGTCAGGTGGGCCCGGCCCGCTACGAGCTGATCATGGGTGAGCGGCGCTGGCGAGCCTGCCATGAGGCCGAGTTGGAAGCGATCCCGGCGATCGTGCGGGCGACGGACGACGAGAAGCTGCTTCTGGACGCGCTTCTGGAGAACCTCCACCGTGCGCAGCTGAACCCGCTGGAAGAAGCGTTCGCGTACGACCAGTTGCTCAAGGACTTCCATTGCACGCACGATCAACTGGCGGACCGTATCGGTCGGTCCCGCCCGCAGGTCTCCAACACACTGCGTCTGCTGAAGCTCTCGCCGGCCGTCCAACGTCGGGTGGCCGCCGGTGTTCTCTCCGCAGGGCACGCTCGGGCGCTGCTCTCCGTCGAGGACTCGGAGGAGCAGGACAAGCTGGCTCACCGGATCGTGGCCGAGGGACTCTCGGTCCGAGCCGTGGAAGAGATCGTCACCCTCATGGGATCGCACCCGAAGGCCGCCACGCGGTCGAAGGGCCCACGTGCCGGCTCGGTGCCTTCTCCGGCGCTGGGTGAACTCGCGACCCGCCTCTCGGATCGCTTCGAGACCCGGGTGAAGATCGATCTTGGCCAGAAGAAGGGCAAGATCACTGTTGAGTTCGCGTCGACGGAGGATCTCGAGCGGATTCTGAGCACGCTCGCGCCGGGCGAGAAGCTGGCACTGCAGAAGAGCCTGCTGGACGACGACGCGGAGGAGACGGAGACCTGAGCCTCCTGAGGGATGGGCTCGCCTTCGGCCCGTCGACCGCCTGAGCGGGCTGTGTCCGATGTATACCGGACACTGCCCGCTCTTTGCTTTGAGGCGGTATCTAGGCAATCACATCGTGGATACGATGCGTTCGGGTAGGGCGCATCGACCTGGCGGGTCTTCTGTGGAGAGGCGGAGCCATGCGAACCGTGAGCCGTTCCGGACTGGTGACGGCAGGTCTGGGACTGGGGGCGGTCGGCGGATTCATCGGCAGTCTGCTCCGGGAGCGAAGCGCTCTGACAGCCGCCCGCGGCGCTGCGGGCGAAGGAAGCGAGGAACAGCCTTCATGGGGCGTCGGCTCGTACCGCTCACGCTGGACAACCTTCAGGACATTCCCAAGCGTTGTCGCTCGTGTGTCTTCTGGGAGCTCGACCCAGTCAGCGGCGAGGCCGCGGTAAGAGCGGGCACTCCCGCTCTGGAGAAAGAGGCGTGGATCTCCGCCGTCCTGCTGGACTGGGGATCGTGCGGCCGGGTCGTCTACGTGGACGAGGTACCGGTGGGGTTCGTGCTGTACGCGCCTCCGGCCTATGTGCCCCGCGCCCTGGCGTTCCCCACAAGTCCGGTGTCTCCGGACGCGGTTCAGTTGATGACGGCCTTCATCACGCCGGGCTATCAGGGCCAGGGGCTCGGCCGCGTGATGGTGCAGACGGTTGCCAAGGACCTCCTGCGGCGGGGCTTCAAGGCGATCGAGGCCTTCGGGGACGCCCGTTGGAAGGAGCCCGCGTGTGTCCTCCCCGCTGATCACCTGACGGCGGTGGGCTTCAAGACGGTCCGTCCCCACCCCACCTATCCACGCCTGCGGTTGGAGCTGAGAACGACGCTCTCCTGGAAGGAGGACGTCGAGCTGGCACTGGACCGGCTTCTGGGCGCCGTGCAGAAGGAGCCGGCGTTGCGGCCGCTGTAAAGCGAAGAGGCCGACCCGAGTGGGTCGGCCTCTTCATGTTTCACGTGAAACATCACTCGGCGATGAAGTCCTCGAGGTCGCGCACGATCGCTGCCTTGGGCTTGGCACCGACGATCGTCTTGGCGACTTCACCGGCCTGGTAGACGTTCAGCGTCGGGATGGACATGACGCCGTACTTGGCAGCCGTGGCCGGGTTCTCGTCGATGTTGAGCTTGACGATCTCGATCTTGTCGCCGTACTCCTGGGCGATCGCTTCGAGGGAGGGCGCGATCTGGCGGCACGGGCCGCACCAGGCGGCCCAGAAGTCCACCAGGACGGGCTTGTCGTTCTTGAGGACGTCCTGCTCGAAGGAGTCGTCGGTCACGTTCTTCAGAGTGCCGGCCACTGAGGGCTCCTAACTGGTTGGTGCGGTGGGGCGGACGGGGGTCAGACGGTGGTCTTCTCGGGCTCGGCGGCCTGGTCGCCGTCGGCGAGGGCGGCGAGGTACCGCTCGGCGTCGAGGGCCGCGGAACAGCCGGTGCCGGCCGCGGTGATCGCCTGGCGGTACGTGTGGTCGACGACGTCACCAGCGCCGAAGACACCGGTCAGGTTCGTCCGGGTCGACGGGGAGGCCACCTTCAGATAGCCCTCGTCGTCCAGATCGAGCTGACCCTTGAAGAGTTCCGTGCGCGGGTCGTGGCCGATCGCGATGAACAGGCCCGTCACCGGCAGCTCCGACGTCTCGCCCGTCTTGAGGTTGCGCAGCTTCAGCCCGGCGAGCTTCTGGTCGCCCTGGATCTCGGCGACCTCGCTGTCCCACACGAAGGAGATCTTCGGGTCGGCGATCGCGCGATCCTGCATCGCCTTGGAGGCCCGCAGTGTGTCCCGGCGGTGCACAACGGTCACGGACTTGGCGAACCGGGAGAGGAAGGTGGCCTCTTCCATCGCCGTGTCCCCGCCGCCGATCACAGCGATGTCCTGGTCCTTGAAGAAGAACCCGTCACAGGTGGCACACCAGGAGACACCACGACCGGAGAGTGCGTCCTCGTTGGGCAGCCCGAGCTTGCGGTGCTGGGAGCCCGTGGTGATGATGACGGCCTTGGCTCGGTGCACTGTGCCGCCCGTGTCCGTGACGGTCTTGATCTCGCCGCTGAGGTCCACGGCGACGATGTCGTCCGGAATCAGCTCGGCACCGAATCGTTCGGCCTGACCACGCATGTTGTCCATGAGGTCGGGACCCATGATGCCGTCCCGGAAGCCGGGGAAGTTCTCCACCTCGGTGGTGTTCATCAGTGCGCCGCCTGCGGTGACGGCGCCCTCGAACACCAGCGGCTTCAGCGACGCGCGCGCGGTGTAGAGCGCCGCCGTGTAGCCGGCGGGCCCGGAGCCGATGATGATCACGTTACGGACGTCGCTCACGGCTTGATTCCTCGTCTCTGGAGACTGCTGCGTAGTGCCGGTGGGAGCTGCTCTCGAAACTCTCACCCCACCCAACGGATCCTAAGGGGCGCGCATTCCCACTGTGTCCGGGCACACGGAGACAGCGCACCGCACGGGGAGCCTGGAAGGCGCGACGCGCGAGGCAGTCCTCAGGAGCGAGGGTAGGACTGCTTCAAGAAAACGTCGCCGGCGGATTCCGCGGCCTCGTCCAAACAGGAGGCGTCGACGACATACGCGGTGACGCGCGCGTCGTCGGAGCGGTCGGGCAGCAGCACGAGGTATGCGTCAGCTCCCCGGTAGGTACCGGGCTCGGAAGCGATCACACCGGTGACGTCGCCGATGCCCTTGGCGATACAGACGGGAACCTCGGCCTTGAGGACCGTGTTCCTGCTCTTGTCGGGCGACGTCGCGGTCCCGAAGGTGTCCTTGCTGGGCGAGCTCTCGTGCCCGGTCCTGTTCTCACCCAGGAGTTCCTGGACCCGCTTCTCCAGCTTCATGCCGGAGAAGGTCGTGGAGGCCGCTGTCGCGGTCCCCCGCCCGGGACCGTCGCTCTCACTGCCCGACTGGACGATGACCGTACCGAAGCCCAGAGCCGCGATGGCGAAGACTGCGCCGATGACCGTCGTACGACGCCTGAAGCGCCTCGTGCCGGTGCGTCCGGGGCCGGTGGACGCGCGTGGACGACCGGCAGGGCGATCTACGGTCGGCGATGTTTCACGTGAAACATGCGAGGTGTCGTCTTCCCGTGCCGTGCGGGAGACGCCGACGGAGGCAGGTTCCTCGGCGGCCTCCTGCCCCTGCGCCCCCGTGTTGAGAAGGGCCTCGGCTGCCAGGGCCGCGTCGATCCGTCCTGCCACGTCGTCGGGCATACGGGGAGGGCCCGGCAGGGTGCCGAGCAGACCACGGATCTCCTGCAGTGAGGCATAGACATCGGCGCAGAGGGTGCACTCGTCCAGATGCTGCCGGATGTGCGTCGTCCGGGGCACAGGGAGCAGACCTTCGCTGAGGTCGGAGATCTCCGTGACATCGGGGTGTCCGGCCGTGTCGGTCGTGGATGTCACGCTCGCCCACCTCCGCCCTTCACAGCAGCTGAATCGCTTGGCCCTGCATCATGTGGTCCCGCTGCGGGTGGGACGGATGTCCCCTGCGTCCGGTTCCTTCCGTGCCCCGACTTTCTGCCGCCGCCCTCACCATCCGCACGCAGATGGGTCAGCAGCGGCAGGAGTCTGGCTCTGCCTCGGGCACAACGGCTTTTCACCGTGCCGGTCGGCACGTCGAGGATCCGCGCGGCCTCAGCGACCGGATAGCCCTGCATGTCCACCAGGACGAGCGCCGCCCGCTGATCCAGCGGCAGGGTGCCGAGGGCTTCCAGCAGCTGGCGGTGCAGATCATTGCGCTCGGCCGGAGCGGAAGCGGACTCGTGCGGCTCCAAGAGCTGCTCCAGGCGCTCGGTGTCGTCGACGGGCGACGTCTTGCGCGAGGCGGCCTTGCGGGCACGGTCCAGGCAGGCGTTCACCGTGATGCGGTGCAGCCAGGTCGTGACGGCCGCCTGGCCACGGAAGGTATGCGCTGCCCGATAGGCGGACACCAGCGCGTCCTGGACGGCGTCGGCGGCCTCCTCGCGGTCGCCCAGCGTCCGCAGGGCCACCGCCCACAACCGGTCCCGGTGCCGCCGTACGAGCTCACCGAAGGCGTCGGGGTCGCCCTCCACGTGCCGGGCCAGGAGATCCTGATCGCTTACCTCGCTGTGATCAGCGCTGTGCGCCATCGGACCCCCCTCCCTCGGTGAGCTCTCAGCCCGTGAACTTCACATCGGTGATCGCCTGCTTGTAACCGGAACCACTGAACTGGTCACGGTTCGCGTAGGGCACATCCGTGAGCCAGACGAGAACGTACCGGGTCTTCACCGACTTCTTGGCGGAGATCTTGAGGTCCGCGCCACTCGTTCTGTTCGTGGCGATCTTCGTCATGGAGCTGAGGGGAGCGGACGACGACAGGGAGTCGGCCGCGTACAGCGTGGCCGTCGTGTGGTCGCCGGTGTAGTAGAGCCCTATCGAGGCGGCCGACACCTCCTTGACCGCGCCCAGGTCGTAGACGATGCCCACGCCCTGCTTGAACGGCGCCAGCGTGGGGCCGTCGTTGTAGGAGTACGTCCGCCAGTACGTCGACGAGCTGTTGTCGTACGTCAGACTCGCGTCGTTGGCATGCTGCGGCTTGCCGTCCGGGTAGTACTCCGCGGCGCCCTTGATGCTGAGCGTCGTGACGGGCTTGGCCTTGTCGGTGCCCTTGTCGTTGCCGTCGGTCGTCTGGCTGGTGTCCGGTTCGCCGGACTGGCCCCTGCTGTTCATGAGGGCGTCGGCCAGCTGCCAGCTGCCGAGACCCAGTGCGGCGATCAGCAGCGCCGAGACGGCCCACTTCAGAGCCTTGCCGGTTCGGCTCTGCAGCGGAGGCGGCGGGGTCTGGATCGGCTGGGTGAGACCCGGGTGCGGTGCCTGACGGCCGTAGTTCCCCTGCTGGTACGTCGTGCGCTGATAGTCGGGCGGCGCGGTGAACGCGGGCTCCGGCGGGCGGATGCGCGGCATCTCCCCGACAGCCTTCACCAGTTCCTCCGGCGTGGTGCACGGAGTCTCGTGGCGGGAGGCGGTGGCACCGTCGTTGACGAGCGCGCGCATGGAAAGCTCCGACAGCCCCCTGTGGACGCCCGCACGGACCTGGTCGGGTGCGATGAGCCCGACGCCCTTGGGGAGGCCGGAGAGGCCATGCGCGTCGTTCTCGTACGGCCAGCGCTGGGTGAGGGCGGCGTACAGCAGTGCGCCGATCGCCTCCGTGTCCGCCCGCTGCGGGGTGTCCGAGCTGATGCCGCGCAACGCGGCGTTCACCGCGAGACCGCGGATGCGCCACTGCCCGGAGGCGGAACGCAGCACGGCGCTCGGGTTCAGCCGCAGGTGTGCGAGGCCCTCGCGGTGTGCGGCGGCCATGGCGTGCGAGACCTGCGTGACCATCTGGTACGCGTCGTGCGGCTCCAGGGGCCCGGAGGCCAGCAGCGCCGTCAACTCCGTGGCGTCGGGCAGCCATTCGTGCACCACGTAGACGAGGTCGTTCTCCTCGACGGCGTCGAGTACCTGGACGAAGCGGGGGTCCCCCAGCAACGCCGAGGACCGGGCCGCCGCCAACACGGAGCGGGCGCGCGTGTGGTCGGCGGGCAGTACGTGCACTCCGACCGCGCGACGCAGCTTCTCGTCCACGGCACGCCAACTGCTGAAACCGTCCAGACGGGTGACGCACTCCTCCAGGCGGTATCGCCTGGCGAGTTTGTGGCCGCTGTGCAGTTCGGGCGGTGTCGTCTGCGAAGGGCTCCCGGTATCGCCGTGTCCCTGTGCCTCTTCGCTCGCCGAGCTCTCCGTGTCCCGCTCCCGGTTCTGGGCCTCCCCGTCGGCCGTGGACTGGTCCGCATGTGCGGTCAGCGGCTCGTCGCCGCTGTTGTCTGCCACGTCGACGGCAGCCGTGCTCCGTTCCGCCACCGTCGTTCCTGCCTCCCCATCCGTTGAGCGCTCTGACACGCCAAAGCCAATTGTGCCCACAGTCCGCCGCTATGAGCGACACGCGGCGGCGGACGATGGTTGTGCGCGTACCCCGACCTCAGCGCCCCAGCCGTCCGCGGACCATGCCGACCATCGAGTTGAGCTCTTCGATGCGCATGCGTCGCGCGGCGACGTAGAAGACACCGAGCAGCACGATTCCTCCCCCTGCGAGCGCGAGCATCGAGCCGCCGACGCCCTGTCCCAGGGTTCGGCTGATGCCGTAGCAGGCGGCTCCACTGAGCAGCGCCGCAGGCAGCGAGGCGATGGACAGCCGCGCGTACGTCCGCATGACCCTGGATCCGTCCAGGTCGCCGCCCAGCCGCTTCTTGAGCCGGCGCCAGGCGATGCCGACACCGATCATGTAGGCCAGACCGTACGACGCCGCCATACCGACCACGGCCCAGCGGGCCGGGATCACGAAGAAGCAGACCGCGGAAGCGCTCGCGTTGACGGCGGCCACGATGACCGTGTTGTAGAACGGGGTCCGGGTGTCCTCGTACGCATAGAAGGCGCGCAGGACCACGTACTGCACGGAGTACGGGATCAGGCCGAGACCGAAGGCCATCAGCATGAAGCCCATGTTGGTGGCCGCACCGGTGCCGGAGGAGCCGAAGATCAGCGTGCACATCGGGATGCCGAGTGCGACGAAGCCGAAGGCGATCGGCACGATGGCGACCGCTGTGGTGCGCAGGCCCTGCGAGATGTCGTCACGGACGGCGCCCGTGTCGTCCTCGGCGGCCGAGCGGGAGATGCGCGGCAGAAGGGCGGCCATGAGCGAGACGGTGATGATGGCCTGCGGCAGGCCCCAGATGAGTTGGGCGTTGGCGTAGGCGCTGAAACCCGTTCCGGCAATCTTCGTCTCGGTGACCGCCGCGGTCGCCAACTGGGTGACCACGAGGGCGCCCGCCTGGTTCGCCAGGACGAACAGGATCGTCCACTTGGCGAGCATCGCGGCCTTGCCGAGGCCGTGGCCCTTCCAGTCGAAGCGCAGCCGCATCCGGAAACCGGTCTCCCGCAGGTACGGGATCATCGCCAGTGCTTGGACCACGAGACCCAGGAGGATGCCGATACCGAGAAGACGCTCGCCCTCCGGCGGGATGTTCTCGACCGTCATGTGGGAGTTCGCCGCGCTGCCGTAGACCCAGAGGAACGCGCCGAGGGTGACGATGATGACGATGTTGTTCAGGACCGGAGTCCACATCATCGCGCCGAAGCGGCCGCGCGCGTTGAGGATCTGTCCCATCACCACATGGATGCCCATGAAGAAGATCGAGGGCAGGAAGTACCGGGTGAAGGTGACAGCTACGTCATTGGCCGCGGGGTCGGTGGCGAGAGGGGTCGACAGCGCGCGCACGAGCAGAGGTGCACCGAGCATGGCGAGCGCGGTGAGGAGGCCCAGGATCACCATGACCAGGGTCAGCAGCCTGTTGGCGTACGCCTCTCCGCCGTCCTCGTCGTCCTTCATGGCACGGACGAGCTGCGGTACGAAGACCGAGTTGAGACCACCGCCGACGGTCAGGATGTAGATCATCGTCGGCAGCTGGTAGGCGACCTGGAACGACTCACCGAGAAGAGCCAGGCCCAGCGCCGAGACGATCATCGCCGACCGGATGAAGCCGGTGAGGCGCGACACCATGGTGCCCGCCGCCATCACGGCGCTCGACTTCAGCAGGCCCGAGGAACGTCCGCCCTTCTTCGGGGCAGGTGCAGGTGTAGATGCCGGGGCGGCCGTCGGAGCGGGCTCCTGGTACGACGGACGGCCGGGGCCGGGGCCGGGCGAGGGGGCGGGGGTCGGTCCGGGCACGGACGGCTGGCCCACGGGGGCGGGGCCACTCTGTTGCTGGTCGCGGAAGAGATGCGCGAACGCGTCCGGCTCGTGGCGCTCCTCGCCTGCCTGGGTCACCAGGTCGTCCACGCCGACGAACTGGGTCGTACGGGCGTCGTCGCCGTATGGCAGATGCCGGGTCGGTCCTTCGGGCTCGGGAGCCGGTGTCTGGGCCCACACACGCGGGTCGGGCGCGTACTGCGGCGACGACGGCTGCGCGTAGAGAGGCTGCTGCGGCTGATAGGTGCCCGGGGCGGGCGGGGGGTGTGCGGCACGGTCGTAGAGCGCCTCGGCCACCGGATCCTGGGCGGAGAGATCACGCGCGCGGTAGGGGTCCTGGTCGTAGGCGTCCTGGAGGTACATGTCCGCGGGAGGCTGCGGCGGCACCTGGCCCGGCCCGGGCAGCTGGCCGTCGTCGGGATACCCCGAGTCGGCCGCGCCCTGGCCGCGGTCACCGTCGTACGGCGCGTTCATGCTTACCCCACCTCATCGTCCCCGGGCCAACCGGCCACGACAATCGCTCAACGGTCCACTCTCTCACCCGTGCCGGACGGGTCGGCGCTTTCCGGAGCGGTGTCCGGTGCCGGGTCACTCGCGTGCTCCGGCTCATCCGTCCCGGACTTCGCCGGGGAATCCTCCTCGGCAGTGTGTACGACTGGGGCCGCCTCGATGTTCGCGTCCTCGTCCGTCGGAACGCCTTCCGGCGAGTCGTCGTCCGTCGGGGCTTCCTCCCCCTCCAGCCGGGCGGCCGCACGCTTGCGCTGCGTGTACATCCGGAAGCCGGCGAGGACGAGGAGCAGGACACCACCAGCGATGACCAGCATGACCGTGGGCGTGATCTCGGTGACGTTCACCGTGAATCTGACCTCGTCACCATACTTCTCGCCGTCCGCCGTGTAGAGCTGGGCCACGACATCGGCCTTGCCGTTGGCCTCGGCGTTGGTGGTGAACTTCACGGACTCGCTGTGGCCGCCGGAGATGTCGACGGACTGCACCCCGAAGCCCTTGTCACCGATCTTCAGGCGCTTCGGTGCCTTCGACTCGAGGCGCAGCGTGAGGTTGCCGACGCCCTGCACGAGGTTGTTCTGCACGGTCACGGGGATCGTGGCGCTGCGGCCGGAGAGCTTCGTCTCGGACTTCTCGATCAGCCGGACCTGGCCGGTGAGCGAGTTGAGGTACGACTGCACGTCGTTGCGGTAGATCGCTCCATCCATGGAGCGGCCCCGCCAGGACGTCGACATCTCCCGGTCCATGGTCCTGCCGAACGGCGTCACCACACGGGACTGGTCGGTGAGGATCACTTTGAAGCGGTCGAGGTCGGCCTGAGTGCCCTGGATCTCCTCGAATGCCGACTTGGGCAGCGCCTGCTTCCGCAGCGACTTGGGGTAGGCCGAGGCGGACGGAATCCTCGTGCTGGCGCGTGGGTCGGGCTTCGCCGCGGCGGCCTCGGACAGTTCCTGGGGCTGCGACCAGTTGCCCCCTTGGAGTGCCGTCAGGGCTTGGGCCATCGTCTGGGCCTGGCTCGCCGACGGCATCCGCTGGGGGGCGATCACGACGCTGCGCTGCTTGTTGTTCTGGAGGTCGGTCACCAGGCTCTGGGCCAGGAACCTCTGCACCGCCAGCGTCGAGCTCTCGGCCTTCGTCATGTCGCCCTGGAAGGCTGTCGACAGCCGGGCGTCCGCGACCACCGCCGTGGTGCCGCCGCCGATGGGCCGGGCCGCGTTGGGCGTGTAGGAGAGACTGCTCCTCTCCTGCAGGCTGTCGCTGCGGGCGATCACCTTGTCGGCGCCCGCGGAGATGGCGACCTTGACGATCGACGGGTCGACGGTGCCGTTGACGGGCCAGGCGAAGTCCGTCTCCGGCACCACCCGGAGGATGTTCTCGACTGTGTCCGAGGCCACATCGGTGGCGCCCTTCAGCCGGCTGAGGGAGCCGGCGACCGTCCTGCCGTTGTGGGCCAGCGCGGCGAGGTCGGGATCGGCGAAGGGCAGAGCGATCACCTCCTCGCCCTGGACCGCTGTCTCCAGCTCCGCCAGCCAGCCCTTTGCAACGGCCTGGTTCTTGCCGGCGACGGTGGTGTCCCCGCTCCGGACCCGGTAGTTCCCCGTCATCGCGACCAGCGACGCCAGGAGATCCGGATCGATCACCCAGGTGATGTCCAGGTCCTTGCCCAGCGTCAGCATCTGTTCCAGGCGTCCGCCCGCCGAGATCTCCTTGGCGAGGTCGTCGTTCAGGAAGACGGGCGTCTGCTGCTCACCGGGGCCCGTCTCGGCCGTCAGATGGGGGGTGGAGATCAGCGGCCAGAGGTACGTCGTCTTCGTCTTGGTGCCCGCCTCGTCGGGCTGCCACGGCAGGAACGTGCGCTGGATGCCGAGAACCTGGTCGTACTGAGCGGACGCGGTTCTGCCCGAGAGCGAGACGCCCAGCTGATAGACCCCGTCCGAGCCGAGATCGAGCTCCTTGACGGGCACTGAGATGGTGAAGGGCTGAGCCACACCGGAGGCGAGTGCGGGGAACTTCTCCACGTATTTCCCGCCGACCTCCGTGCCGTCGGTGAACTGGTCGAAACCACTGCGCCTGGCCGCGGCGTCGATGGCCGAGCGGCCCGTCACGGCCGCTGATGCCACCCGCAAGCCCACGTGGGCGTCCGTGACCGTCTGCTTGCCCTTGTTCGTGACCGTGCCGGAGACGGTGACGGTGTCGCCGTCGGTGGGCACGCTGGGGCTGAGCGAGTCGACGGAGACCTCGACGGTTTTCGATCCCGTGGCCTCCGTCAGGGAGGTCTTCGGCGACGCCTGTGCGGACGGGGCCGCGGGCACCTGGAACAGGCCGGCGAGCAGGGGTGCCCCGGCGAACAGCGCTCCGGTGCGCAGCAGCCACCGGCGGGCAGGTGAGGGACTGGTCCCCTGGAAGTCTGCCGCCTCGGCCACGCGCTCGCCCGTCCCTCGTCGTCGTCAGTGGTCGTCGGAATGTGCGTCCACGCATGGTAACGATGTGCGCTGAGGGGAAGTGCCGCGGTCCGCTCCACAAGATCGGGCCCGAGGCCGTGCTGTCCCTGTTTGTGCACGTATCAATGGGGTCGGTGAAAGGTGCACCTGTGCGTGGCCTGGTGCACGTTCAATGGAGGCGACCGCGGCCACCGGCGGCACGTACCCTTTTCTGTTGTGCCGAACGCCAACGAAGACATCAGTGCCCTGAGTCAGGTGCAGCGCCGCGCGGTGAGTGAACTGCTGCGGGTGTCCCCTGTCGCCGACGACCTCGCACGCCGTTTCCAGCAGGCGGGATTCTCGCTCGCCCTGGTCGGGGGTTCGGTCAGGGACGCTCTGCTCGGCCGCCTCGGCAACGACCTGGACTTCACGACGGACGCTCGCCCCGAGGACGTGCTGAAGATCGTGCGTCCCTGGGCGGACGCCCTCTGGGAGGTCGGGATCGCCTTCGGCACGGTGGGGGCGCAGAAGGACGGCTACCAGATCGAGGTCACCACCTACCGCTCCGAGGCGTACGACCGGACCTCGCGCAAGCCCGAGGTGTCGTACGGCGACTCGATCGAGGAAGACCTCGTGCGCCGGGACTTCACTGTGAACGCGATGGCGGTGGCTCTTCCCGAGAAGGAGTTCATCGACCCCCATGGCGGGCTCGAGGACCTCTCGGCTCGCGTGCTGCGTACTCCCGGCACCCCCGAGGCCTCCTTCTCCGACGATCCGCTGCGCATGATGCGGGCCGCGCGTTTCGCCGCCCAGCTGGGCTTCGAGGTGGCCCCCGAGGTTGTTTCGGCGATGACTGCCATGGCCGGGCGTATTGAGATCGTCTCGGCGGAACGGGTACGGGACGAGCTGAACAAGCTGATCCTTTCCGCTCATCCCCGTGAGGGCCTGAGCCTGCTGGTCGAGACGGGCCTCGCCGAGCATGTTCTGCCCGAGCTGCCGGCGCTGCGGCTGGAACGGGACGAGCACCACCGGCACAAGGACGTCTACGACCACACGCTGATCGTCCTGGAGCAGGCGATCGCGCTCGAGGACGCCGGACCGGACCTCACTCTGCGGCTCGCCGCCCTGCTGCACGACATCGGTAAGCCCCGCACTCGTCGATTCGAGCAGGATGGCAGGGTCTCCTTCCACCACCACGAGGTGGTCGGCGCCAAGATGACCAAGAAGCGCATGACCGCCCTCAAGTACTCCAACGAACTCGTCAGGGATGTCTCGCGCCTGGTCGAACTCCACCTGCGCTTCCACGGATACGGCATGGGTGAATGGACGGACTCCGCGGTCCGCCGCTATGTACGAGACGCCGGCCCGCTGCTGGACCGGCTCCACAAGCTGACCCGTTCCGACTGCACGACACGGAACAAGCGCAAGGCGAACGCTCTGTCCCGCGCGTACGACGGTCTGGAGGATCGGATCGCCCAGCTCCAGGAGCAGGAGGAACTGGACGCCATCCGCCCGGACCTCGACGGCAACCAGATCATGGAGATCCTGGGTGTCGGGCCCGGGCCGGCGATCGGGCAGGCCTACAAGTTCCTGCTGGAGCTGCGCCTGGAGAACGGCCCGATGCCGCACGACGAGGCCGTGACCGCGCTCAAGGAGTGGTGGGCTCGGACACCGCGGGTGTCCTGACGACGGACTGTCCGTCGACAGTGGACGCGGACGGCGGCGCAGGCCGAGGTTTTCCGTGAAACACCACACCACGACACGCTGGTTCCCCGTCGACAGGGCCACCGTCCCTGAGGGGTCGACTTTTTACGTTAAAA
>NZ_JBVIYK010000010.1:84603-183152 GCF_055592645.1 Streptomyces sp. NPDC041108
GTTGTGTGGGGAGTTGGGTTTTTTGTGAGTGGTGGGTTGTTGGTAGGGGGGGCGTGGGGTGGCGCGGTTCTCGCTTCCCTCCCCAACACCACCCCCCCCCCCCCGCCGCGCTGTTTCTACGTCGACAGGGCCGCCGTCACTGAGGGGTCGATGTTTCACGTGAAACATCGACGCTTCCGGCTCGCCGTTGCTCAGTCATGCCGAAGCGGACCATGGCGGCAGCGATCAGCCCGTAGGCCACGGCTACGACGATCACCAGAGCGGCCGAGCGGCCGTCCGGCGGGAGCATCAGGGCCGCAACGGCGGCGGCACCGACGAAGGCGACGTTGAACAGGACGTCGTAGAGGGAGAAGATCCGCCCCCGGTAGCCGTCCTCGACGGAGGACTGCACGATCGTGTCCGTGGCGATCTTCGCTCCCTGGGTGACCAGACCCAGAACGAACGCCGCGATCAACAGCGGCACCTGCGCGAAGGGCAGACTGAGGGGCGGGGTAAGCAGGCCCGCGGCAACGGAGCAGCCGACGATCCAGCGGCTCGGCCCCAGCCTTCCGGCAGCCCAGGGCGTGATCACCGCCGCGGTGAAGAATCCCGCTCCCGAGATCCCCACGGCAAGACCCAGTAGGGCCAGGCCCTCCTCGGAGCCGGACGCGTCGGAACTGCCGGAGGGCCAGGCGTACCGGCAGAGCATGAGCACCATGACCGTCAGGGCGCCGTAGCAGAAGCGCATCAGCGTCATCGACGCCAGTGCCCAGGCTGCCGCCCGCCGCCCGGGCTCGGCGAGATGCCGCACGCCCGCTGCCAGGCCGCGTGCGGTCCCGGCGAGCGCGGCACGCAGCTGAAGCTGCACCGACTCCGGCTCCGGGCCCAGCAGGTCGCGGGCGATACGCAGTGAGGCGAGGGCCGCACACAGGTAGAGGGCCGAGCCGAGCAGCACCACCGCCGCGTCGGAGTCCGAGCCCACGAGCCGGACGACGAAGGCGAGCCCGCCGCCGGCGGTCGCGGCCAGCGTTCCGGCTGTCGGGGAGAGCGAGTTGGCGACCACCAGGCGGTCGGCGTCCACCACTCGGGGCAACGCGGCGGAGAGCCCCGCCAGCACGAAACGATTGACCGCGGTGACACACAGGGCGGAGACGTAGAAGAGCCAGTCGGGCACATGGCTCAGGATCAGGACGGCCGTCACGGACGCCAGCAGGGCACGCAGCAGGTTTCCGTACAGCAGTACCTGGCGACGCCGCCAGCGATCCAACAGCACGCCCGCGAAGGGGCCGACGAGGGAGTACGGAAGGAGCAGGATCGCCATGGCGGAGGCGATGGCGGCCGCTGACGTCTGCTTCTCGGGAGAGAAGACCACGTAGGTGGCGAGAGCGACCTGGAAGACGCCGTCGGCTCCCTGGGACAGCAGACGGACGGCCAGCAGACGCCGGAAGTCGCGGAGGCGGAGCAGGAGGCGCAGGTCGCGCACGACGGACATGGGGCCCAACCTCACCTATAGGGGAGGGCCCCCGGGGACGCGCCCCGGAGACCCTCAACAGCCCACTACGAACGCTTGGGTCAGCGCTCGACCTCGCCCTTGATGAACTTCTCGACGTTCTCGCGGGCCTCGTCGTCGAAGTACTGCACCGGCGGGGACTTCATGAAGTACGAGGACGCCGAAAGGATCGGGCCCCCGATGCCGCGGTCCTTGGCGATCTTCGCGGCACGCACGGCGTCGATGATGACGCCGGCGGAGTTCGGGGAGTCCCAGACCTCGAGCTTGTACTCCAGGTTCAGCGGGACGTCTCCGAACGCGCGGCCCTCGAGGCGGACGTACGCCCACTTGCGGTCGTCGAGCCAGGCGACGTAGTCGGACGGACCGATGTGGACGTTCTTCTCGCCGAGCTCCCGGTCAGGGATCTGCGAGGTGACGGCCTGGGTCTTGGAGATCTTCTTGGACTCCAGACGCTCACGCTCGAGCATGTTCTTGAAGTCCATGTTGCCGCCGACGTTCAGCTGCATCGTGCGGTCCAGGACAACACCCCGGTCCTCGAACAGCTTCGCCATGACGCGGTGCGTGATGGTGGCACCCACCTGCGACTTGATGTCGTCACCGACGATCGGGACGCCCGCCTCGACGAACTTGTCCGCCCACTCCTTGGTACCGGCGATGAAGACCGGAAGGGCGTTGACGAAGGCGACCTTGGCGTCGATGGCGCACTGGGCGTAGAACTTCGCCGCGGCCTCGGAACCGACGGGCAGGTAGCAGACGAGAACGTCGACCTGCTTGTCCTTCAGTACCTGGACCACGTCCACCGGGGCCTCGGCCGACTCCTCGATGGTCTCGCGGTAGTACTTGCCGAGACCGTCGAGGGTGTGGCCGCGCTGCACGGTCACACCGGTGGCGGGCACGTCACAGATCTTGATCGTGTTGTTCTCGGAGGCGCCGATGGCGTCCGCGAGGTCGAGACCGACCTTCTTGGCGTCGACATCGAAGGCGGCGACGAACTCCACGTCACGGACGTGATAGTCGCCGAACTGGACGTGCATGAGGCCCGGGACCTTCGACGCCGGGTCGGCGTCCTTGTAGTACTCGACTCCCTGCACCAGCGACGCGGCGCAGTTGCCCACACCGACGACGGCTACGCGAACCGAACCCATTCCGGCTGCTCCCTGTGTGTACGAGTGAGGTCCTGGCAGGGACCTCACGTGGTGGTGTCGCCGGGCGCATCCGGCCCGGGGAGATCCCCGGGCCGGGGCAGGGCGCCCGGCGCTCCCTCTGTGGTGTCGCGAGCGGGCTCTGCGTCACCGGGACCCTTCAGGTCCCGGCCTGCCCGCTCGCTCTCGATGAGCTCGTTCAGCCAGCGCACTTCGCGCTCCACGGACTCCATCCCGTGGCGCTGGAGCTCGAGCGTGTAGTCGTCGAGGCGTTCTCGGGTGCGCGCCAGCGAGGCCCGCATCTTCTCCAACCGTTCCTCCAAACGGCTGCGACGGCCCTCCAGGACGCGCATACGCACATCACGGGAGGTCTGCCCGAAGAACGCGAAGCGAGCAGCGAAGTGCTCGTCCTCGTAGGCATCGGGACCCGTCTGCGAGAGCAGCTCCTCGAAGTGCTCCTTACCTTCCGCCGTCAACCGGTAGACGATTTTGGCGCGGCGGCCCGTCAGCGGGGCGGCGGCAGCATCTTCCGGGGTACCACCCGGTTCCTCGATCAACCAGCCGTTCGCGACCAGCGTCTTGAGGCAGGGGTACAGGGTCCCGTAGCTGAACGCACGGAACACACCCAACGACGTGTTGAGTCGTTTGCGCAGCTCGTAGCCGTGCATCGGGGCTTCGCGGAGCAGACCGAGGACGGCGAACTCGAGTATCCCGGAGCGCCGGCTCATCGTCGCCTCCCCTCTCCCGCTTGCCCCGTCGACACGTTTTATGCCGAGCTGATGTATCGACTCGATACATCCAGACGATAGAACGCCCCTACGGATGCGACAAGTGGGGATTCGGTGAACGGGGTCACATCACCGATTAGTAGGAAGCAAGTTGCCTGATTTGGGGTGAAGTTCGGTCCTCAGTGGGTTTTGGCGGTGCGTAGTCTGTGCGGCATGCACATCACCGGGAGCCGAGTGACGTTTGAGCACGTCGCCGTCCTGGGTGCGGTACGGATGAATGCCAGCACGACCGCATCCGTACTTCGGGGGGACCGGAAACCAGCCGCCGTTTCCAGGCGCGCACGGGTGCGCCTGCCCGAGGAGTAGTCGTTCGATGAGCGAGCACCGTCGCAAACCGCCGCAGCCGCAGGGAGGCGGACGTGCCGCGGCCCGACGCGGCCAGTCGGCGTCCGCCGGCCGCCGCGCGGCACCGCGGGGCGCCACCGGGTCACTTTCCGAGACCTATGGCTCGGGAGGTGAGGAGACCCAGTACGAGGGCCGTGCCGCCACGCGTCGGGCGTCGCAGAGAAGCGCCGACAGCGGCGTCGGCGCGAGCCGTCGCAGAGCCGCCGAGCCCGCGGGGCGCGGACCAGGACGCGGCCGTGGGCGCGCGGCTCCGCCCGGCAAGAAGCGCTTCATCGATTACCCGCGTGCCGGCACGTACGGAGTGATGCGCTGGGTGCCGTCGTGGCGTCAGGTGACCGGGTTGCTCATCGGCTTCTTCGGCAGTCTGGTGGCGGCGGCCGGCATCGGATACGCGGTCGTGGCGGTGCCCAACCCTGCCCAGGCCGCGACGGCGCAGAACAACGTCTACTACTGGTCGGACGGCTCGCAGATGGTCGCGACGGGTGGCGAGGTCAACCGCCAGATCATCGCGTACGAGAAGATCCCCAAGGCGATGCGCTACGCCGTCATGTCGGCCGAGAACAAGACGTTCGAGACCGACAGTGGCGTCGACCCGATGGGTATCGCGCGAGCCGTCGTCAACATGGCCAAGGGCGGTCAGACGCAGGGTGGCTCGACCATCACCCAGCAGTACGTGAAGAACGCCATGCTCGACGACCAGTCGCAGACCCTGTCGCGGAAGGTCAAGGAACTCTTCATCTCGGTCAAGGTGGGAACCTCGGTCGAGAAGGAAGAGATCATGTCGGGGTACCTGAACACCGCGTACTACGGTCGCGGTGCGTACGGCATCCAGGCGGCCGCCCGCACGTACTTCGGCAAGGACGCCGCGAAGCTCAACCCGAGCCAGTGCGCCTTCCTGGCCGCTGTCCTCAAGGGCGCGACGTACTACGACCCGGCCGGCGCGCCGTCGATCGACCCGGAGGCCTCACCGGAGAACAACCGCAAGCGGGCCACGGACCGCTGGCGCTGGATCCTCACCGAAATGGTCAAGGACAAGCACCTGCCCGCGGCCGAGCTGGCCAAGTACCCCGACTTCCCCAAGATTCAGAGTCCTCGGTCCAACGCGCAGCTGGGCGGTCAGATCGGCTACCTCGTCGACACCGCCAAGGGCTACATCCTCAACAACACGGACATCACCCAGAAGCAGCTGGAGCAGGGCGGCTACGAGATCCACACGACCTTCGACAGGAAGAAGGTCAAGGAACTCGAGAAGGCCGTGGTGAAGGTCCGCAAGGAGAACATCAAGCCCGGCCAGCGCCCGAAGACCGACACGCATGTGCAGTTCGGCGGCGCGTCCGTGAATCCGAAGTCGGGTGCCATCGAGGCGATCTACGGTGGTGAGGACGCCACCAAGCACTTCACCAACAACGCCGACGTCACCGGTGCGCAGGTCGGTTCGACGTTCAAGACGTACGTGCTCGCGGCAGCCATGACCTGGGGCAAGCGCGATCCCGACCTCGACGGGGACCAAGCGCAGGACGAACGCACCATCGTCTCGCCGAAGAGCCTGTACAGCGGCAAGAACAACCTCAAGATCAAGGACTACGACGGGCAGGTCTGGACCAACGAGAAGGGTGAGGAGTGGCTGCAGGCCAACGACGATGACGCGTCGTACGGCAGTGCGCCGAAGTACCAGATCGACCTCCGTGAGGCGATGCGGGTCTCCGCGAACTCGGCCTTCGTGCAGCTGGGCATGGACGTCGGTCTGGATCGAGTGAAGGAGGCCGCCGTCGCGGCAGGCCTCAAGGAGGGCAGCCTGACCGGCACCAGCTTCCCGTCCTTCTCGATCGGCATCTCCGATCCCAGTGCGATCCGTATGGCGGGCTCCTACGCGACCTTCGCCGCCAGCGGCAAGCAGAACGACCCGTTCTCCGTGAAGACGGTGGAGCACGAGGGTCTGACCATGTTCGACCACGACGACATCGCCGAACCCAAGCGGGCCTTCACGGCGGAGGTCGCCGACAACGTCACCGACGTGCTCAAGACCGTCGTCGAGGAGGGAACCGGTACGTCGGCCCGGCTCACCGGCCGTGAGGTGGCGGGCAAGACCGGTACCACCGACGGCAACAAGTCGGCCTGGTTCGTCGGCTACACCCCGCAGTTGTCGACCGCGATCAGCATGTACCGCATGGACGACGACGAGTCCAACAAGAACCGGAAGTTCCTGGAGATGTACGGCACGGGTGGTCAGGAGACGATCCACGGTGCCTCGTTCCCGGCCGAGATCTGGCACGACTACATGGAGGACGCCCTCGAGGGGCAGCCGGCTGTGGACTTCCCGGAACCCCAGCCGATCGGTGTGATCGTGAACGACGACCCGGACCCGACTCCGACCCCGACGCCGAGCGAGTCGGAGGAGGAGATCCCCGAGCCGAGCCCGACGCCCTCCGAGAGCGAGCCCACGCCGTCACCGACGCCCAGCGAGATCTGCGACAACCCGTTCGACCCCACCTGTGAGGACCCGGGTGGTACGGACGCGGGTGGTACGGACGTCGGGGGAACCGATGGCGGGGCGACGGCGACACCGTCGGAGTCGGAGGACGATACGAGAGGCAATCAGAACGGGGGAGGACTCTTCGGAGGCCCCAACGGGTAGCTCCTCGCCCGGCAGAAGGTGTTTCACGTGAAACAAGGGCCACCGCACCGATCAGGTGCGGTGGCCCTTGAGCGTCCCTGGGGTTCCGGAGAGCGTCAGGGGCTGTGTTTCACGTGAAACATCCGCCCTGGCCCGCGACGGGATGCGGCGGCCTTGGGCGGATTCCCAGACAGGTACGGCAGGATGTGCGGCATGCCCAGTGCAGAGACGACGCGAGTGAGCGTGGACGAGCCGGAGCCCGTACGGCCGACCAAGGAGGACGAGGTCGCCGCGACCGGCAGTGAGCTGATCGGCGGCCCGATCGGGCGGCGGGCGCTGCTCGGCACGTCCTGGTGGACGCCGGTACGAGTCGTCGCGCTCGTGGCGATCGGCATGTTCGCGCTGGGCATGGTGCAGAAGCTGCCCTGCTACGACGGCGCCTGGTTCTTCGGGGCCAGCTCCCAGTACACGCATGCCTGCTACTCGGACATCCCGCACCTCTACCAGGGGCGTGGCTTCGCCGACGGGCTCGTGCCGTACTTCGACAAGATCCCCGGCGACATGGAGTACCTCGAGTACCCGGTGCTGACGGGTGTGTTCATGGAGGTCGCTGCCTGGCTCACTCCCGGTAGCGGCACCATTCAGGACCAAGAGCAGTGGTACTGGATGGTCAATGCCGGGATGCTGATGGCGTGCGCGGCCGTCATCGCCGTCTGCTGCGCACGCATCCACCGTCGGCGCCCCTGGGACGGCCTCCTGATGGCGCTGGCGCCCGCCTTCGCTCTGACTGCCACCATCAACTGGGATCTGCTCGCCGTAGCCATGCTGGCCGCCGCCACGCTGATGTGGTCGCGTGGTCGGCCTCTCGCCTTCGGCGTGCTTCTCGGACTCGCCACGGCTGCCAAGTTCTATCCGTTCCTGCTGCTCGGACCGCTCTTCGTGCTGTGCTGGCGGGCGGGCAAGTGGCGTGGGTTCGTGACCGCGCTGCTCGGTGCCGTCGGGGCCTGGCTCGCGGTCAACCTGCCGGTGATGCTCCTGGCCCCCGACGGATGGGCGAAGTTCTACCGCTTCAGTCAGGAACGCGGCGTCGACTTCGGCTCCTTCTTCCTGGTCATCTCGCAGCGGCTGAACATTCAGATCACGGCCGAGACGGCGAACGCGTACGCGATGGTCTCGATGGTGCTCGTCTGCGGAGGTATCGCCGTGCTCGCGCTGACCGCGCCGCGCCGCCCGCGCTTCGCGCAGCTCGCCTTCCTGATCGTCGCGGCCTTCATCCTCACCAACAAGGTCTACTCACCGCAGTACGTGCTCTGGCTGGTCCCCCTCGCCGCGCTGGCGCGGCCCCGCTGGCGGGACTTCCTCATCTGGCAGGCGTGCGAAGTGGCGTATTTCCTGGGCATCTGGATGTACCTCGCCTACACGACCAGTGGAGACGCCCACAAGGGCCTGCCTGCCGAGGGTTACCACCTCGCGATCATGGCCCATCTGCTGGGGACGCTGTTCCTGTGCGTCATCGTCGTCCGGGACATCCTCATGCCCGATCGAGACCCGGTGCGCCGGGCGGGTGACGACGATCCCTCCGGAGGAGTGCTCGACGGCGCGGAGGACGTTCACGTGTACGGTGCGGCGGCCCGCCCTCCGCGGCACGCGATGCACTTCGAAGGACCCCCGGTGGACTGGGGCAACCGCGACCAAGAGGGCAGTTCGCTCTGAGCGAACAGAGTGTGAGCGGGTAGCGCGGAGGGCCGTACACGAGGTGTCGTGTACGGCCCTCCGCGTGATGCTGGGGGCGATCCGTTCGGCGATTCGTTCGCCCAGCTCTCGAGAGGCAGGGCCCTCAGCGGTCGACCGACCGGTCGAACTGCGTGGTGGTGTGCCGTAGATGGGCCACCAGTTCCTCGCCGACCTTCGGCTCCGGGGCGTCCGACGGGACGAAGAGGATCGACACCTGCATGTGCGGCGGTTCGGCGAACCAGCGCTGCTTGCCGGCCCAGACGAACGGAGAAAGGTTCCGGTTGACCGTGGCGAGCCCCGCCCGGGCCACTCCCTTGGCACGCGGCATGACACCGTGCAGCGCCTTCGGCGCCTCCAGACCCACGCCGTGCGATGTACCGCCCGCCACCACCACCAGGAAGCCGTCGGAGGCGGCCTTCTGCTGCCGGTAACCGAAGCGGTCGCCCTTGGCGACGCGGGTGACGTCCAGCACCGCCCCGCGGTACTCGGTCGCCTCGTGGTCGCCCAGCCACAGCCGCGTGCCGATGCGGGCCCGGAAACGGGTCTGCGGGAACTGCTGCTGCAGACGGATGAGGTCCTCGGACTTGAGGTGGCTCACGAACATGGTGTGCAGCGGCAGGCGGGCCGCGCGCAGGCGGTCCATCCAGCCGATGACCTCCTCGACGGCGTCAGAGCCGTCTGTGCGGTCCAGCGGCAGGTGGATGGCGAAGCCCTCCAGGCGCACGTTCTCTATGGCCGCGTGGAGCTGGGACAGCTCCTGCTCGCTCACTCCGTGCCGCTTCATCGAGGACATGACCTCGATGACGACACGGGCGCCCACAAGGCCGTACACGCCGTCGACCGACGACACGGAGCGGATGACGCGGTCGGGCAGGGGAACGGGCTCCTCAGCGCGGCGGTAGGGCGTCAGCACCAGCAGGTCGCCGCTGAACCAGTCCTTGATCCGGGCCGCCTCGTACGTGGTGCCGACGGCGAGGATGTCCGACCCGAGGCGTGTGGCCTCTTCCGCCAGCTTCTCGTGACCGAAGCCGTAGCCGTTGCCCTTGCAGACGGGCACGAGTCCCGGGAACTGCTCCTGAACATGCTTGTGGTGTGCCCGCCAGCGCGCGGTGTCGACGTACAGCGTGAGCGCCATGGACGGTCCCGGAACCTTTCTGGTGGCTGCGGTGTATCAGAGGTATGGAAACAAAAACGGGGGCGTCAGCGGCGCGACATGTAGATGTCGAGCGCCTTGTGGAGCAGCTTGTTCAGCGGGAAGTCCCATTCGCCGAGGTACTCGGCGGCCTGTCCGCCCGTGCCCACCTTGAACTGGATCAGGCCGAACAGGTGATCCGTCTCGTCCAGCGAGTCGGAGATGCCGCGCAGGTCGTAGACGGTCGCTCCGAGCGCGTAGGAGTCGCGCAGCATGCGCCACTGCATCGCGTTCGAGGGCCGGACCTCACGGCCGATGTTGTCCGAGGCGCCGTAGGAGTACCAGACGTGTCCGCCGACGACCAGCATGGTGGCGGCGGACAGGTTCACGCCGTTGTGGCGGGCGAAGTAGAGCCGCATGCGGTTGGGGTCCTCGGTGTTGAGGGCCGTCCACATGCGCTGGAAGTACGACAGCGGGCGCGGCCGGAAACGGTCGCGCAGGGCCGTGATCTCGTACAGCCGCTGCCACTCCTCCAGATCCTGGTAACCGCCCTGGACGACCTCGACGCCGGCCTTCTCGGCCTTCTTGATGTTGCGGCGCCACAGCTGGTTGAAGTTCTTGTGGACCTCTTCCAGGGAGCGGTTGGCCAGTGGCACCTGGTAGACGTAGCGGGGTTGCACGTCACCGAAGCCGGCCCCGCCGTCCTCGCCCTGCTGCCAGCCCATACGACGCAGTTTGTCGGCGACCTCGAAGGCCCGCGGCTCGATGAAGTCGGCCTCGATGTCGCGCAGGCGCTTTACATCGGGGTTCTGGATACCCGCCTTGATGGAGGTGGCCTCCCAGCGCCGGATGATCACCGGCGGGCCCATCTTCACCGAGAAGGCGCCCTGCTGCTTCAGATGGGCGAGCATCGGCTCCAGCCAGTCGGTGAGGTTCGGAGCGAACCAGTTGATGACCGGGCCCTCGGGCAGGTAGGCGAGGTAGCGCTTGATCTTGGGAAGCTGGCGGTACAGCACCAGGCCGGCCCCGACCATCTCACCGGTCCTGTCGTCGAACCACCCGAGGTTCTCGGAGCGCCACTCGGCCTTCACGTCGGCCCAGGCCGGGACCTGCATGTGGCTAGCCGAGGGCAGGCTCTGGATGTATGCCAGATGCTGCTCACGGCTGATCGTCCTCAGGGTCAGGCTCATTCAGGGCGCTCCTCGGGCTGGTGTGTCCCCATGGGTACAGGGGCTCCGGCTCTCGCGCCGAAGCCTACTGCGCCCTGCGGGCGCCTCGAATGGCCGTATGGAACCTGGGGCCCGGCCGGTACGCGGCCGGGACGCCAGGCGGTGTTATTCGGCCGCTTGGTCCGATGTAAGGCGGCGGACAGCAAGGAACACGGCGCGCCGCCCGAGCGGCCGGGTGTGCGAAGTCAGCCGATCACTCCACCGAAGAGGCCTCCATGGGCCATACCGAGGAAGAAACCGACCGCCGAGGCACCGAGACCCACGATCAGGCCGAAGCGCTCACGGGTCGTCTCCGAGATGAACTGCCCGTACGCGCCGGTCAGAATGCCCACCAGCCCCGTCCAGGAGCTGAGCAGGTGCAGATGGTGGAACATCGCCGTGATGAAGGAGACCGCCCCGAGTACGAGCGTCACGGCCAGCAGGGTGTCCTGCACGGGATGAGGCTTGTCGTCGGTGGCGAACAGGGAGCCGGCGATGGTGGGTCGCAATGTCTGTGCCATAGGGCACCTCCTGCGGAAGGCGGCGCATCGTAGCGCCATACACACCCGATGTGTACAGATTGACGGTCACCGCCCCCCAATTTCAACCGGAAGCGGGGGTGCAGGTAGTCTGTACCGTCTGCACCGGTGTCTGCCCAGACCATGACAGAGCTTCCCGCGGGAAGTTCGATTGTCAGTGGTGGCCGATACCGTTGCGTACGCATCACAACCCTCCTGCCACGGAACGACCGTGGCCGCTGAGTCCGAAGGAGGTGGGTTCCACATGCGTCACTACGAGGTGATGGTCATCCTCGACCCCGATCTGGAGGAGCGCGCTGTCGCCCCCCTGATCGAGAACTTCCTCTCCGTCGTCCGTGAGGGCAACGGAAAGGTCGAGAAGGTCGACACCTGGGGCCGTCGTCGTCTCTCGTACGAGATCAAGAAGAAGCCTGAGGGCATCTACTCGGTCATCGACCTGCAGGCCGAGCCTGCGGTCGTCAAGGAGCTCGACCGCCAGATGAACCTGAACGAGTCGGTCCTCCGGACCAAGGTCCTCCGCCCCGAGACCCACTGAGCTTCCGCTCAGTCGATCCCGGGATTCGAGTAGCAGCACAAGCAGCCAGCAGCAAACCCGCCGAGAGGTACCCCCATGGCAGGCGAGACCGTCATCACGGTCGTCGGCAATCTTGTCGATGACCCCGAGCTGCGCTTCACCCCTTCCGGTGCGGCGGTCGCGAAGTTCCGTGTCGCGTCCACCCCCCGCACCTTCGACCGTCAGACCAACGAGTGGAAGGACGGCGAGAGCCTGTTCCTGACCTGCTCGGTCTGGCGTCAGGCGGCGGAGAACGTCGCCGAGTCGCTCCAGCGAGGCATGCGCGTCATCGTGCAGGGCCGGCTGAAGCAGCGGTCCTACGAGGACCGTGAGGGCGTCAAGCGCACGGTCTACGAGCTGGACGTCGAGGAAGTCGGCGCCAGCCTTCGCAGTGCCACGGCCAAGGTCACCAAGACCGCCGGCGGCGGCCGCGGTGGCCAGGGTGGTTACGGCGGTGGCGGCGGTAACGGCGGCGGCCAAGGTGGCGGCGGCTGGGGCGGAGGCTCCGGCGGCGGTCAGCAGGGCGGCGGTGCTCCCGCCGACGACCCGTGGGCCAGCGGCGCACCCGCCGGTGGCAACCAGGGCGGCGGTGGCGGCGGCTGGGGCGGTAGCTCCGGCGGCGGTGGCGGCTACTCGGACGAGCCCCCCTTCTAAGGCCTCCCGGGTCGGATCACCGGCCTTGGAGGGCGAAGACGGGGGCGCATCCCCAAACTTCTTGATCACACAGGAGAAACACCATGGCGAAGCCGCCTGTGCGCAAGCCTAAGAAGAAGGTCTGCGCATTCTGCAAGGACAAGGTCACGTACGTGGACTACAAGGACACGAACATGCTGCGGAAGTTCATTTCCGACCGCGGCAAGATCCGTGCCCGCCGCGTGACCGGCAACTGCACGCAGCACCAGCGTGACGTCGCCACGGCCGTCAAGAACAGCCGTGAGATGGCGCTGCTGCCCTACACGTCCACCGCGCGCTAAGGAAAGGGTGACCGAACAATGAAGATCATCCTTACCCACGAGGTCTCCGGCCTCGGCGCTGCCGGCGACGTCGTCGACGTCAAGGACGGCTACGCTCGCAACTACCTGATCCCGCGGAAGTTCGCGATCCGCTGGACCAAGGGCGGCGAGAAGGACGTCGAGCAGATCCGTCGCGCTCGCAAGATCCACGAGATCCAGACCATCGAGCAGGCCAACCAGGTCAAGGGCCAGCTCGAGGCCGTCAAGGTTCGTCTGGCTGTCCGCTCCGGCGACGCCGGTCGGCTGTTCGGTTCCGTCACCCCGGCCGACATCGCTTCCGCGATCAAGGCTTCCGGTGGCCCCGAGGTCGACAAGCGCCGTATCGAGCTGACCTCTCCGATCAAGACGCTGGGCGCCCACGAGACGTCCGTGCGTCTGCACCCCGAGGTTGCCGCCAAGGTCAACATCGAGGTCATCGCGGCCTAAGGGTCGTTCTCGCTCAAGCGACGTATGGGGCCGCATCCTGCGAAGGGTGCGGCCCCATACGCGTGCCCGGACGTTCTGTGCCGCCCGGCGTCCATCGGTCAATCGGTCCAGGCCATCGGCGAAGCGACTGATTCACGAGGCACAGCGTGAGGTGGCGATGTTTCACGTGAAACATCGCCGGCTTCATGCCCTGCTCTGTCAGCGGGTCGCTCCTGTGACGATCCAGAGGCCGGAACGGGAGCGGAGCCACAGAGTCAGCATGCGCGTCGCCATCATCAACGTCATGGCGCACCAGAGGGCGGTCAGACCTGCACCGAGGGCGGGGACGAGCAGAGCGGCAGGGATGAACACCGCCAGCGTCAGCAGCATGGCCCGGGCGAGGTAAGGCCCGTCTCCCGCGCCCATGAGCACACCGTCCAGCACGAAGACGATGCCGGAGATCGGCTGGGCCAGCGCCACCACGATCAGAGCGGGGAGCGCGGCTTTCTGCACGGCCGGGTCGTCCGTGAAGAGCGGAATGAACACGGGCCGGGCGAGCAGCACCAGCAACCCGAGCACCGAGCCGGTGGCGATCCCCCACTGCACCATCCGGCGGCAGGCTTCGCGGGCTCCCTGGGCGTCGCCCGCACCGAGGTATCGGCCGATGATGGCCTGCCCGGCGATGGCGATCGCGTCCAGGGCGAAGGCGAGCAGGCTCCAGAGCGAGAGGATGATCTGGTGCGCGGCGATGTCCTCGTCCCCGAGCCGGGCGGCGACCGCGGTGGCAATCATGAGGACAGCGCGGAGGGAGAGCGTGCGGACCAGCAAGGGCATCCCTGTCTGAGCCGAGGTGCGTATCCCGTCGGCGTCCGGCCGCAGAGAGGCACCGTGTCTCCGGGCACCGCGGATCACGACCCAGAGGTAGGCGACCGCCATGCCGAGTTGGGCGATGACCGTTCCCCAGGCCGATCCTGCGATGCCGAGATCGGCGCCGTAGACGAGGAAGGCGTTCAGCGCGCCGTTGGCCACGAAGCCTGCGACGGCGACGTACAGAGGTGTCTTCGTGTCCTGGAGTCCGCGCAGCACACCGGTGGCGGCGAGCACGACGAGCATGGCGGGGATACCGAGCGCCGAGATCCGCAGATAGGTCGTGGCATAGGGAGCCGCTGTGTCCGAGGAACCGAAGAGGGCGACGAGCGTGGGTGCTGTCGGCATGACGACGGCCACGACTGCGACGCCCAGCAGCACGGCGAGCCAGATGCCGTCGATGCCTTGCCGGATGGCGGCCCGGAGGTCTCCGGCTCCGACGCGTCGGGCGACGGCGGCCGTGGTGGCGTACGCGAGAAAGACGAAGACGCTCACCGCGGTGACGAGCAGGGCCGAAGCGACACCGAGGCCGGCCAGTTGTGCGGTACCGAGATGGCCGACGACGGCGGTGTCGACCATCAGGAAGAGCGGCTCGGCGACGAGTGCGCCGAAGGCCGGAACGGCCAGCGTGATGATCTCGCGATCGTGCCGACGCCGGGTGGCCTTGGGGGGCGCGGAAGCCTGTGTCATGACCATCAATCTAATCTTCCACAGGTAAGAGATGCAATGCACTAGTGACTATTACGATGCGCCTGGTCGAGCGCGGTCTCGCGCGGAGATCGTGATGATCTTGATCCGGTCGGGAAAGTTTTTCTCCTGCACAGCCGGTGGACGGCAAAGGTGCAGCTCAGGGCGTTTTCATCAGAAGAGGCGAGGTCTTGTTCACAGGGCTGTCCACCGAGTCGTGCACAGGTTTCGCGGGGTTCTCCACAGCATCTGGGCCGTCGTCCACATGGCCTGTGGATAACCAGATTGGCTGACGGTGCCGACGGGCCTACGGTGGTGCGGCGCCCGCTCCTCGGCAGATCACGAAAACCTCGCAAAACCGACGCGCCAGAACCGGAGTTGGGCCTCTCATTTGTCAGTGTCGTGCCGTAGAAATGAGAAGCACGGCGAGGTCCGCTCGGCGGACGGGAGGAGGTCGCTCGGTGAGCATTTCCGAGCCCTTGGACGACCCGTGGGCCGACAGCGGGCCTGGTGATCGTCTGCCCCCTTCCCGACGACGTCCGGACGACGGAGGCCGCGGCAGGGAGGAGCGGCACGACCGCGGCAGGGACAACGGGGAATGGGACGGCGGGGGTTCGGCCTTCGAGCGCGTCCCCCCGCAGGACCTCGACGCCGAACAGTCCGTCCTCGGCGGCATGCTGCTGTCCAAGGACGCCATTGCCGACGTGGTAGAGATCCTCAAGGGCCCCGACTTCTACAAGCCGGCTCACGAGACCATCTACCAGGCGATTCTCGACATCTATGCCAAGGGTGAGCCGGCCGACCCCATCACCATCGCCGCCGAGCTGACCAAGCGCGGGGAGATCACCAAGGTCGGCGGTGCCTCCTATCTGCACACCCTCGTCCAGACGGTGCCGACGGCGGCCAACGCCGAGTACTACGCGGAGATCGTCCACGAGCGAGCCGTCCTGCGCCGTCTGGTCGAAGCCGGCACCCGCATCACGCAGATGGGATACGCGGCCGACGACGACGTCGACGAGATCGTCAACAGGGCGCAGGCCGAGATCTTCGCGGTCACCGAGCAGCGCACCACCGAGGACTACCTGCCGCTCGGCGACATCATGGAGGGCGCGCTCGACGAGATCGAGGCGATCGGTTCGCGGTCGGGCGAGATGACCGGTGTGCCGACCGGTTTCACCGACCTCGACCAGCTCACCAACGGTCTGCATCCCGGCCAGATGATCATCATCGCGGCCCGTCCCGCCATGGGTAAGTCGACCCTGGCGCTGGACTTCGCGCGCGCCTGTTCGATCAAGCACAACATGCCGAGCGTGATCTTCTCGCTCGAAATGGGACGCAACGAGATCGCGATGCGTCTGCTGTCGGCCGAGGCACGTGTCGCCCTGCACCACATGCGGTCCGGCACGATGACGGACGAGGACTGGACGCGCCTGGCCCGCCGGATGCCGGACGTCTCGGCCGCACCGCTCTACATCGACGACTCCCCGAACCTGTCGATGATGGAGATCCGCGCCAAGTGCCGGCGGCTGAAGCAGCGCAACGACCTGAAGCTCGTCATCATCGACTATCTGCAGCTCATGCAGTCCGGTGGAAAGCGGTCCGAGAGCCGCCAGCAGGAGGTCTCCGACATGTCGCGAAACCTGAAGCTGCTGGCCAAGGAGCTGGAGCTGCCGGTGATCGCGCTGTCGCAGCTCAACCGTGGACCTGAGCAGCGTACGGACAAGAAGCCCATGGTGTCCGACCTGCGTGAGTCGGGATCGATCGAGCAGGACGCGGACATGGTGATCCTGCTGCACCGCGAGGACGCCTACGAGAAGGAATCGCCGCGCGCGGGTGAGGCCGACATCATCGTGGGCAAGCACCGTAACGGCCCGACGGCGACCATCACGGTCGCCTTCCAGGGCCACTACTCACGATTCGTGGACATGGCACAGACCTGACGCGGGGAAATGCGCTCGACGCGCGGTGTCGGGCCCGATGGACTGGGCGCATGACAACACCTCAGGAAGAGCTGCTCCCCGCCACACGCCGGGCTCTGCTGCACCGCATCGCCGTCGCCCAGGCCGAGGGGCGCACGCCGTCACTGGTCGCGGCGGTGGTCAGGGGCGGGGAGACGGTGTGGAGCGGGGCACGGACCTCGATGGAGGGGCACGCGCCGGACGAGAACGTGCAGTACCGGATCGGCTCGATCACCAAGACCTTCACGGCGGTCCTGGTCCTGCGGCTGCGCGACGAGGGTGTGCTGGACCTCGGCGATCCGCTGGAGAAGCATCTTCCGGGCACCGGAGCGGGAGAGGCGACCATCGCCGAACTGCTCGCGCACACGGGCGGACTGGCCGCCGAGTCGCCGTCGCCCTGGTGGGAACGCACCCCGGGCGCCCTGCGGCCGGAACTCGCCGACGTGCTCGGAGAACAGCCCCACCGGCACCCCGTCGGCCGCCGCTTCCACTACTCCAACCCGGGCTTCACCCTCCTCGGCGCGTTGGTCGAGCAGGTGCGGGGCGCGGCCTGGGAGGACGTCCTGCGGCGCGAGGTGCTCGAACCGCTCGGGCTGAGCCGTACGTCGTGGCACCCGGAGGCACCGCACGCCGGCGGCTGGGCCGTCCATCCCTGGGCGGACGTGATGCTGCCGGAGAAGGTCGAGGATCTGGGCCGTATGGGGCCCGCCGGGCAGCTCTGGTCGACCGCGTCCGACCTGGCGCGTTTCGCGGTCTTCCTGGCCAGGGGGGACGACCGGGTGCTGTGCGCGGAGTCCGTCCGGGAGATGCGTACGCCGGCCGCGCCGGGGGAGGCCGCCGATGTGTCGGCCGGTGTGGCGTACGGGCTCGGCATGCAGCTGCAGCACCGGGGCGGCCGGTTCCTGGTCGGTCACGGCGGTTCGGTACCCGGCTTCCTCGCGCAGCTCACCCTCAGTGTCGAGGACGATGTGGCGGCCGTGGTGCTGACCAACTGCACCTCGGGGCCCGTGGTGTCGGACGTGGCCGCCGACCTCGTACGCATCGTGGCGGAAGCCGAGCCGCGGATCCCCGAGCCGTGGCGGCCGCTACCCGACGTGGACGCTGCGGTCCTGGAGCTGGCCGGACCTTGGTACTGGGGAACCCACAGCTTCGCCTTGCGTCTCACGGGCGACGGCGGGCTCTCACTGGACCCCCTCTCCGCCACCCTGCGCGGCGCTCGCTTCCACGCCAATGACGACGGCAGCTGGACCGGGCTCAACGGCTACTTCGCCGGAGAGCTCCTGCGGGCCGTACGAAGGCCGGACGGGACCGTGAGCCACCTGGACCTCGGGTCGTTCGTGTTCACGCGCCAGCCGTACGAGGAGGGGGCTCCGGTGCCCGGTGGAGTGGATCCCGAGGGGTGGCGCGGCATCTCGTAGGCGTGGCTCAGGCGACGGGCCGGGGTCACGCCCGCGGTGTTTCACGTGAAACGGGATCCCGCCCTCGTCCACCTCACTGTTCAGAGCGGCAGTTTGAAGCCCACGTGGGTCGCTTGGAAGCCGAGGCGTTCGTAGAAGCGATGGGCGTCGGCGCGCGTGGCGTCGGACGTCAGCTGCACCAACTGGCAGCCCAGGCGCCGCGAGGAGTCGACGGCCCACTCGATGAGCTGCGTGCCGAGACCGCTGCCGCGCTCGTCGGCATGCACCCGCACTCCTTCGATGACCGAACGGGTGGAGCCGCGCCGGGACAGGCCGGGGATGATCGTCAGCTGGAGTGTGCCGACGACGCGGTTCTCGCGGACGGCGACCACCACATGCTGATGAGGGTCGCCGCTGAGGCGCCTCAGCGCTGAGAGGTACGGAGTGAGGTCGTCCGGCGATTCACGCTGGGCGCCCAAGGGGTCGTCGGCCAGCATCGCGACGATCTCCGGAATGTCGTTCTCGGTTGCCGGACGGATGTCGAGATCTCCCATGTGCACACCCTAGGCGGACACGTTCCGCGACTCCACGACGCGGACCAGGGGGGGCCAGTTCGGCGCTCTGGGCTTCGCGACCGTGCCGCCGCTGCAGAAGCGGGTCCTCGACCAGGCGCAAGGCGCCCCTACGCTGGCCTCGGCTGTGAACATCGGTGCCTTCAACCTCGGCAACGCCCTCGCCGCCTGGCTCGGCGGGCTCGTCATCGACGCCGGTCTCGGCTACTCGGCTCCCAACTGGGTCGGCGCAGCCCTCGCCGGGAGCGCGCTCGTTCTGGCGCTCGTCGCGTCGATGCTGGAACGCGGGGGGAACGCCACCGGCACCGACGTCGAGGGTGCCGGAGCGAGCGCACCGCGGGCTGTCGTTCACCACTGACCGCCGACGAGACCGCCGGGTTCGTGCCTCAGCCCGCGGCCACGGTCAGCGGGGCGTACCGCCGGGTCCAGTCGCCCGGCAGTTCGGAGAGCCCGTAGGTCATCACCGAGTTGAAGGCGATTGATGCCAGGCCTCGTTCCTTGGCCCACGCCAGCAGTTCCTCGTGACGTACGTCGATGTCGGTGCGCAACGGCCGGTCGGTGTGGGCGGCCAGGGAAGCGATGAGCGCCTTCGCCGTACGAGTGTCACGGGCGATCAGGGGGCCGACGACGTGGTCGTCCGTGTTGGGCCAGGCAGCCGCGTATCCGATGATCCTGCCGTTCTCCTCGGCCACGCGCAGCTGATCGGCGAAGGCGGGGAGCCGGGTGAGGATGTGGGTGCGGTCCGTGCCGAATACCTCACCGTCGAGTCCGAGGATGGTGCTCAAGTCCTCGGCCGTGGCCGGACGCGTACGGACCCCGGGATCAGGTTCCGCGGGGGTGAAGTGCCCGCGAATCATCTCGGCCTGTCCGGTGACCTTGAAACCCAGTTCCTCGTAGAGCGGGCGTCCGTACGGAGTCGCGTGCAGGGTCAGCGGAGTCGTTCCCATCTCCGCGAGCACATGGCGCATCAAACGGCGCCCGACGCCCTGGCGGGCGTACCGCTCGGCGACCAGAACCATGCCGATCGCCCCCAGTTCAGGGTGGCCCGCGGGGCCGTACTCGGTCACCACGCACGCGGTGACGAGACCGCCCTCGGGAGCGTCGACGCCATAGCCGGTGCCGGCCGCGAGGAGGAGCCCCCATTTGTGCTCCTCCCGGGGCCAGCCCCGGTCCTCGGACAGATCGGCGCAGGCGGCGCGGTCGCGAGGCGTCAGACGGCGGATGGGCAGAGCGGCGGGGGAAGGTGTCGGCACGCAGGTCAGGCTGTCCGACATGGGCCCTTGGCGTCCACCGGTTTGCGGGCGGACGCACACCCTTTTGGCCATGCCGCGCGCCGCCGCACAGGGAGCGGGTCGATGTTTCACGTGAAACATCCCGTCTCCGGGGGAGGAGGCACCGGCCTGCCGCGGCCGCGAATCATTTGGGACACGATGGCCAGGAGCGAGGCCGGACACCCACTCGTGCACAGGCGGGATCTGTGGGATATCTGTGAATTGGTGTCCCAAGCCCGGTAATTGAAGGAATCGCTCATTCGCCCCCGTGGAATTCTCGGCGCGCGATGGGGGGACTTGTGTGCGGCGGTCCTGCCGGTAGGGTCGAGTCCGGTTCGTGTCCGAAGCGAGATGCAGCCGTCTCATGGCGGGGGTACGAACGCAGCTCAATGCAGCCTAACCGGACAGGGGGATCGGGGACCCGCGTTTACCGTTACGAGCTGGGGGCGTTCGCGCGCCGTGGGACCCTGCGGTGAGTGCTGCGGCGCACGTCACACTCTCGCCTACGTGTCTGTACGGAGTGAACCGGATTGAATGTGGCCGCATTGGCCGACGGGGAACGAACGGGGAAAAGCAAGGCCGTCCGCGGGGGAAAGCGTGCGACTTCCGAGCGGGGGGCGTACGTAGATCGACCGAAAGATGTTCGAGGCGAGGCAGACCATGGACGCTCCGACCACCGCGTCGGCCGGCAACGGTACTTCGGGGGGCAGTGACGGAGGCGGCTGGTTCACACCGCGCACCTCTCCGCCGTCCCTCGGTGAGGACCAGGAGCCCGAGGGGTACCGCCTCGCCGGTCTGCGGCCCGTCGGCCGTTCCCCGGAGCCGCCGAGCGGCGCCGAACAGGACCGGGCAGGCGCGGTACGGGAGCGAATACAGAGCTCCGCGGACCTTCCCCCCGGTCTTCCGCCGCACTCCCCGCCCGCGCAGCCCGCCGAGGAGCACGCTGCCGAGCGTGCCGTCTTCGACGCCCGCGTGCCCGCCCGGTCGGGCGGCCCCACAGCCTCCCCCGACGCCGTTCTCATCCAGCGGACGATGGCCGAGGTCGGGCCCGTCGCCGACAAGGTCACCTCGTACTTCTACGCGCTGCTCTTCGTCCAGCACCCGGACCTGCGCTCGATGTTCCCTCCGGCGATGGACGCCCAGCGCGACCGCCTGCTCAAGGCGCTGCTGACCGCTGCCGAGCACATCGACAACACGCCGGTTCTCGTCGACTACCTGCAGAATCTCGGTCGCGGTCACCGCAAGTACGGCACGCAGGCCGATCACTATCCGGCCGTCGGTGAGTGCCTGATCGGCGCGCTGAGCCGGTACGCCAAGGCGAGCTGGAACGACGAGACCGAGGCGGCCTGGGTCCGGGCGTACACGACCATCTCCCAGGTGATGATCGACGCGGCGGCGGCGGACGAGTTGCGGGCCCCGCCCTGGTGGCTGGCCGAGGTCGTCTCGCACGATCCGAAAACCCCGGACATAGCGGTGATCACCGTCCGTCCGAACCAGCCGTATCCCTTCCTCGCCGGGCAGTACACGAGCCTGGAGACCCCCTGGTGGCCGCGGATCTGGCGGCACTACTCGTTCGCCTCGGCGCCCCGCTCGGACGGGCTGCTGACGTTCCATGTGAAGGCGATCTCCGCGGGCTGGGTCTCCAACGCGCTCGTGCACCGCGCCCGGCCCGGCGACGTTCTGCGACTGGGACCGCCCGCCGGCGCGATGACGGTCG
The DNA here is from genome assembly GCF_055592645.1 of Streptomyces sp. NPDC041108. NCBI lineage: Bacteria > Bacillati > Actinomycetota > Actinomycetes > Kitasatosporales > Streptomycetaceae > Streptomyces > Streptomyces sp. NPDC041108. The sequence goes on from NZ_JBVIYK010000010.1 coordinate 106,035, forward strand.
ACCACACCACCGACAGCGGGCTGCTCTGTCTGGGCGGCGGCACCGGGATCGCACCCATCAAGGCCATGGTGGAGGACGTCGCCGAACATGGGCGGAACCGTCCGGTGGAGGTCTTCTACGGGGCCCGCACCGGCCAGGATCTCTACGATCTCGACACTCTGCTGCGGCTGCAGCAGAGCAATTCGTGGCTGGAGGTCCGCCCTGTCGTGGACCGGCACGGGCTGCTCCAGCTGCCCGACGCGATACGTGACCACGGGCCCTGGAACGGGTACGACGCGTATCTGTCCGGTCCGCCCGGCATGATCCGCAGCGGTGTCGACGCGTTGAGGGACGCGGGCATCCCCTCGGACCGCATACGGCACGACTCGGTCGAGGAACTGGTGGCGGCCGGAGACTGACCGCCTGGGGACGCCGTGCCGCATGCTTCTGCGGCCGCTGCCTCAGCCCAGGTCCGGCGCGTGCATCGCCCGCACGCCCTCGATGTTCCCGTCCAGGTAGTGCCGCAGGGAGAGCGGGACGAGGTGCACGGAGGCGATGCCGACCCGGGTGAAGGGGATGCGCACGATCTCGTACTCGCCCAGAGGCTCGTCCATCTCCGGACCGTGCCGCTTGGAGGGGTCCATGGACTCCAGACGGCAGACGAAGAAGTGCTGGACCTTCACACCGGTGGCGCCGCCGTCCTCCCCGATGTGCTCGACGGTGTCCACGAAACAGGGCACCACATCGGTGATCTTCGCGCCGAGTTCCTCGTGCACCTCGCGGTGGAGCGCGTCGACGACGGTGGTGTCCTCCGGCTCGACACCGCCACCGGGCGTGAGCCAGTAGGGGTCCACGCCCGGCTTGGTCCGCTTGATCAGGATCAGGTCGTCGCCGTCGAGCAGAACGGCGCGCGCGGTGCGCTTGACCACGGGTCGTACGGTCATGGGAGAAATGTGGCCCTGCATGTTCCACGTGAAACATCGCCGGAGGGGAAGAGTGGATGCCCCGAGCCGACGGGCGGCCCTGCGTGGGCGCTCGTCCCGACCGAGTGGCTGCGGCGCTGCCTCAGGACCAGCTCGCAGCGGCCGCCAGCAGCCACTCGTGCGCCCGTGCGATGTGCGGCATGGCCAGGGTTCCGGTTCGGATCACCAGGAAGTAGGTGCGCAGCGGCGGCACCGCGGGGTCGAGGAGCGCGACGAGGTCACCGCGGTCCAGTGCGGCGGCGCACAGATAGCGCGGCAGTACGGCGAGACCGGCGCCCGAGACGGCACAGGCGAGCACTGCCCGCAGGTCGGGGACCACGACGGTGCCGGAGGCGGCGGGCCGGGTGTCGAAGACGGTCGCCCAGTATCGGGCGACGAACGGCATTGACTCGTGTACCTCGACGACAGGAAGGCCCCGCAGCGCTTGTGTTCCTGTGCGGCGCAGTTTCTCGGGTCCGATCTCGTCCGCCCAGCGCGGGGCGGCGATCAGGACGTGCTCCTCGTCGCAGAGAGGGGTCGCGGTCAGCAGCGCGCCGCGAGGCTGGGCCGTGGTGATGGCCAGGTCGTGGTGCCCGGCGGCGAGGCCCTCCAACGCCTTGTCGGAGTTGCCGAAGGACACCCGCAGCGCGAAGCCCAGGCCATCGGCCCCGGTCAGCTCGGCGAGGGTGGGAAGGGCCCGCTCGGCGGTGAACTCCGGCGGTCCGGCGAGGTGCAGGGTGCGTAAGGAGGAGTCGTCGTCGAGGCCGGTCTCGGCGATCTCCACCAGCGCGTCGAGATGTGGAGCCGCCTTGTGGGCCAGTTCGTCGCCGATGGTCGTCGGGGTCACCCCGCGGGCCTGGCGAAGGAAGAGCGGGCGGCCCAGCTGCCGTTCCAGGGTGCGTATCTGCGAGGTGACGGCCGGCTGCGAGAGGCCGAGCAGGGCGGCGGCACGGGTGAAGGAACCGGCCCGGTGCACGGTCACGAACGTGCGCAGTAAGGCCAGATCCATGCTTGTCCTCCCCTCGCCGCCCGGAGTGACCAACCATAAATAAGTCGATAGGCCCCTGTCGCTACTGTGATTGGACACTGACACAGAGTCAACTAGCCTTGTTCGCGCGGTTCTTCGCGCGCGGAACCGGGGACGGTCCGAGCCACGAGGGGGGAGGCTCGGACCGTCCGTCGTGCGGAGCGACGCCGCAGGTCAATACAGCTAGCCGCCGGCCACCGACAGCGCCCGCAGGACATCGGCCACCAGATCGGCCGTGTCCTCCGCGCCGGCCGAGAAGCGGATGAAACCCTCCGGAACCGCGTCGCCTCCCCACCGGCCGCGCCGCTCCGCGGTGGAACGCACCCCTCCGAAACTCGTGGCGTCGTCCACCAGGCGGAGCGCGTCGAGGAAACGATCGGCACGCGCGCGTGTGGGCAACGCGAACGACACCACGCAGCCGTAGCGCCTCATCTGCTGCGAGGCGATCCTGTGCGAGGGGTCGTCGGGGAGCCCCGGGTAGCGCAGCCCGGTCACCTCCGGCCGTTCCCTGAGCGCCTCGGCCACGGCGAGGGCGTTGATGCTCTGCCGGTCGGCGCGCAGCTGGAGTGTGGCGAGCGAGCGGTGCGCGAGCCAGGCCTCCATCGGGCCTGGGATCGCGCCGACGATCTTGCGCCAGCGCCGCACCGAGGCCATCAGCGAGGCGTCACGCCCGACGACGTACCCGAGGAGGACATCCCCGTGCCCGGTCAGCTGCTTGGTGCCGCTGGCCACGGCGAAGTCGGCGCCCAGCTCCAGCGGCCGCTGCCCGAGCGGGGTCGCCAGGGTGTTGTCGACGGCCACGAGACAGCCGCGCGCGTGTGCCGCCTCGGTGAGCCGCCGCACGTCGCAGACGTCCAGCCCCGGGTTCGACGGTGTCTCCAGCCAGAGCAGCCCGGCGCCGTCGAGGGCGTCGAGCTGGGCGTCGGCGCCCGTCGGCGCGCTGCGCACCTCGATGCCGTACGACCGCAGTTGTTCACCTGCCAACGGCAGCACGTTGTAGCCGTCGCTCGGGAGGACGAGCACGTCGCCGGAGCGAAGCTGGGAGAAGAGGACCGCCGAGATGGCGGCCATGCCCGAGGAGAAGGTGAGCGTCTCGGCGTCGTCCTGTCCGGGTGCCTCCAGTTCTCCGATGGCGCGCTCCAGAAGTGTCCAGGTGGGGTTCTGGTCGCGCCCGTAGGCGTACGGGCCGGTGGGTTCGCCCGGCAGGTGGTAGTGCGCGGCGAAGACCGGTCCTGGCAGGGTCGGTTCGTGCTTGACGGGCTCGGGCAGGCCCGCCCTCACCGCGCGGGTGCCGTCTCCGGGGCCCGCGGCGGGGTTCTCCGCGCTCATGCGGCCCGTCCCTCCACCTTGTCGCGTACGCCGGCCAGCAGGCCGGGGCACGCCGCCTCCACCAGCTCCAGGCACTCCTCGAAGCCGTCCGCGCCCCCGTAGTAGGGATCCGGGACGTCGAGGTCGTCACCGGCGGCGGGGTCGTAGGAACGCAGCAGCCGGACCTTGTCCGCGTCCGCCGCGGTCGGCGCGAGGCGCCGCAGCGCCTTGAGATGGCCCTCGTCGAGGGCGATGACGAGATCGAGGCGGGAGAACCAGGAAACCTGGAACTGCCGTGCCGTGTGGGCGCCCGCGTATCCGTTCGCCTCCAGGACGGAGACGGTGCGTGGATCGGCGGCATCGCCCTCGTGCCAGCCGCCGGTGCCCGCACTGTCGACCTCGACCAGGTCCTCCAGCCCGGCCTCCTCCAGCCGGGCGCGGAAGACGGACTCGGCCATCGGGGAGCGGCAGATGTTGCCGGTACAGACGAAACAGACTCGATAGGTCATGCCGGACCTCAGTCCCCGTCGGGCAGGACGAGCGAGAGCGCCCAGGAGACGATCGAGATGATCAGCCCACCGAGGACGGCGGTCCAGAAGCCCTCCACGTGGAAGCTCAGGTCGAGGACGTCGGCCAGCCAGGAGGTGAGCAGCAGCATCAGGGCGTTCACGACCAGTGTGAAGAGCCCGAGCGTCACTATGAACAGCGGAAGGGTCAGCAGCTTGACGAGCGGCTTGACCACGGCGTTGACCAGGCCGAACACGAGCGCGACCAGCAGCAGGGTGGCGATCTCCTTGCCCGTGCTGTCGCCGGTCAGTGTGATCTTGTCGAGCAGCCAGACGGCGACCGCCAGAGCGCCCGCGTTGGCGATCGTCTTGACTAGGAAATTCATCATGTGTCTGATCGTGGCAGAAGCGATCGGTACGAGCACTGGGCAGGGGCGACTAAGTCGATGAAGGCATTCCGGTTGGACGAACTGGAGGCGGAACGCGCCGCCAATGACGGTGCCTATCTGCAGTTCCTGCGCGAGCGGAACATGTCGGTCGGCCTGTACGCGCTCGATGCCGGCGAACTCGATCCGCAGAAGCCGCACGGCCAGGACGAGGTGTACCTCGTGGTGAGCGGCCGAGCGGCGCTCACGGTGGGTCTGGAGACCACCCAGGTCGCCCGCGGCAGTGTCGTGTACGTGCCTGCCGGGGTCGCCCACAAGTTCCATCACATCACCGAGGACCTGAGGGTCGTGGTGGTGTTCTCTCCGCCGGAGGGCTGACGTCCGCCGCGGTGTTCCCTAGGGGGACGATCAGGGACGGACAAGGGGTGCGAAGCCCCCGGACGGCCCCCGCGTGGCCCTAGCATCGACGGCAGGACAGCAGAAGGCCCGGAACGAGTGCCCCGTTGGCGGGGCGACGGGTGGAGACACAAGGAGCAGGGGCGATGCGGGAGATCTTCGCGGGGATGCCGTGGTGGGTGAAGTGGATCGCGGTGCCGGTCATCGCCCTGTTGGTGTTCGGAGGGCTGATAGTCAGCGTCGTCCAGGTCGTGGTGAGCCTGCTCTTCAAGGTGCTGGTCTTCGTGGCGCTGGTCGGCGGACTGATCTACGTCGTCAAGAAGTTCACGGCGGGCTCCTCCTCGCGCGGCGACTGGTGAGGCGTCAGCGTCGCGCAACAGATGAGGCGTGAGTGGGTGAGGCCGGTCAGGGCACGGCGGTAACAGGAACGTGAGGTTCCCTCGCCAGGGGGAAGTTTCCCGGCGAGGCCGTCGACGAGCGGTGACGGGCGGCTAGAGTCCGGGAACTCGCCGCGGGTTCGACCCCGCGGGCGGCGCATCTCCTCCCGTGTCCCCCGCACGGGCGGCCCTCCTCGCGCTTCGGGAGTGACCCTCGGCCATGGCTGACACGGCATCCGCAGAACCCCTTTCCGCCTCCGCCCGGCCTCGCTCCCGGGCGGCACAGAGCGCGGTTCCGCCCACACAGCCGGGCCCTCGGTCGACACCGGCGGTCGCCGCCGAGCACGCGCGGGTCCGGGAGGCGGACGCCCTCCTCCCGCAGCCTCCGCCGCGTACGACGTCGAAGACCCCGGCTCCCCCCGTCCAGCCACGTACGTCACCGGGCGAGGAGCAGGTGCGATGCCCCGACCCTTCGGCGACGCAGACGCAGTCGCGGACACCGACAGAGACGCGGACACAGACACAGCCGCGGACGCAATCGTCTGCTCCGACGGTCCGCGCGCAGGCGCAGCCACCGGCGCCGCCGACCAGGACCCGGCCGCCGGCGGGGCCCGTACGCCCCGGGGCGCGGCCCGGGTACGGGTCGGTGCGGGGAGCCCGTATCCCGTCCCCCGCGCCGCCCTCAGCGGCAGAGGCGAACTCCGGCACCCTGATCGGCTCCGTGCAGCGCGCGATGCGGCTGTTGGAGGCGGTGGCCGAGCGCGAGCACGGAGCGCCCGCCAAGCAGTTGGCACGGGACGCCGGGCTCGCGCTGCCCACGGCGTACCACCTGCTCCGTACCTTGGTGCATGAGGGCTATCTGCGCCGTGAGAAGGGGCTGTTCTTCCTGGGTGAGGCGGCCGAGCGGCTGGGCAGCAGCGGAGCGCAGCAGAAACGTCGCAGCACGGTGGGTGAGGCTCTGGCGCACTGGCGGGACACCCTGGGCGTGCCGGTGTACTTCGCGATCTACCGGGACGGCGAGATCGAGGTCAAGTGCGTCGCCGACAGCCCGAACGCCCCGGCGGTCGAGGAGTGGGCCGACTTCCGCGAGACCGGTCACGCCCACGCCATCGGGCAGTGTCTGCTGTCCCAGTTGAGCCACGAGGCCCGCCGCGACCACCTGGACCGCTATCCGGTGCGGTCCCTCACCCCGTACACCGTCCGTGACGACGAGACGCTGCTACGGCGCCTGGACCGCATGGGACGGATGGAACCGGTCGTGGAGCGGCAGGAGTACGCCCTGGGCACGGTCTGCGCCGCGCTCCCCGTCACCGTGGGGCCGACCGCCGGGACCCTCGCCATCTCGCTGCCCTCGCACCAGGCGGACCGACTGCTGCCCCTCGCCCGCCAGTTGCAGACCGAGATCGGAAACCTGCTAGGGACACTCGCGATCTCTATCAGCATCTGAAAAATCACTCCTTGTGATCTCCCGTGTACTTTCAGCAAACTTCCAGAGGTGTCAGGCGGATGATTCCTGGCCAGTCGACGAACACGGCGGGGTAGGCGATGCGCGAGTCGGTACAGGCAGAGGTCATGATGAGCTTCCTCGTCTCGGAGGAGCTCTCCTTCCGCATCCCGGTGGAGCTCCGTTATGAGACCTGCGATCCCTATGCCGTGCGCCTGACCTTCCACCTGCCCGGCGACGCCCCGGTGACCTGGGCCTTCGGGCGGGAGCTGCTCATCGACGGTGTCGGGCGGCCGTGCGGGGACGGGGACGTGCACATCGCGCCCGCCGATCCGGAGACGTTCGGCGAGGTCCTGATCCGGCTTCAGGTGGGCACCGACCAGGCCATGTTCCGGGTCGGCACGGCGCCGCTGGTTGCCTTCCTGGACCGTACGGACAAGCTCGTGCCGCTGGGGCAGGAGCGCTCCCTCGCCGACTTCGACACGCTGCTCGACGAGGCTCTGGACCGCATCCTGGCGGAGGAACAGAGCGCGGGGTGAACCGTTACGGCGCCGGGGTGCCGTAACGCTTCAGCGCTTGCGGCGGCGGCCACGTCCCCCCCGGGCCGGCGCGGGCACGGCGGCCGCTTCGGGGGTACCCGGGCGGTCGGCCGAGACGACCAGGGCGGCCAGTGCGGTGGTCACCGGCACCGAAGCCACCAGGCCGATCGAGCCGACGAGCGTGCGCACGATCTCCTCGGCGACGAGCTCGCTGTTGGCGACCGTACCGACACTGCTCTGCGCGATCGAGAAGAGCAGCAGCAGGGGCAGCGCGGCACCGGCGTAGGCGAGGACGAGGGTGTTGACCACCGAAGCGATGTGGTCCCTGCCGATCCGGATGCCGGCGCGGTACAGCCCCCGCCAGCCCATCGCCGGATTGGCCTCGTGCAGTTCCCAGACCGCCGAGGTCTGGGTGACCGTCACGTCGTCGAGCACGCCGAGCGAGCCGATGATGACGCCCGCGAGCAGCAGGCCGCTCATGTCGATCGTCGGGTACAGCCCATGGATCAGACCGGTGTTGTCGTCGGTGTTGCCGGTCAGATAGGCCCAGTCGATGAACCCCGAACCCAGCAGGCCGATCAGCAACAGCGAGATCAGGGTGCCGATCACCGCCACGGATGTCCGGGCCGAGAGCCCGTGGCACATGTAGAGGGCGATCAGCATGATGGCGCTGGCCCCGACGACCGCCACCACCAGCGGGTTCGAGCCCTGCAGGATGGCCGGCAGGATGAAGAGAGTCAGCACCATGAAGCTGATGGCCAGCGCCACCAGGGCCATGACACCGCGCATCCGGCCCACCACGACGACGGCGAGGGCGAAGATCCCGGCGAGCAGCGCCATCGGGAGCTTCCGGTTCACGTCGGTGACCGAGTACTGCAGGTCCTTGGGCGCGGCGGGCTCGTACGCGACCACGACCTCCTGGCCCTGCTCCAACTGCCGTGACTGGTCCGGCTGCACGATCTCCGTGAACGTACGGCCCTTGTCGTCGCCCGTGTCGACGCGGACCGTGGCCTTCCTGCAGGTGCCGCTGGCCTGCTGCTGGGCGGACGACCCCTCGGCGGTGGAGGTGTCGCCGGTCGGGGAATCGCCCGAGGCGTTCACCGACGAGCAGTCGACCTCGTCGACCTTCGTGACGGTGGCCTGCTGCGTCTGCCGGTCGAAGCCCACGCCGGTGCGCTCGTGCGCGGGGGCGCCGCCGGGCCAGAGGACGACGAGGCCCACGACGACCGCGGTCGCGAAGGGGATCAGCACCGCCGCGATGACCTTGCGCAGGTGCTGCGAAACGGGAGCGGCCGGGCCGTGACTGTGGGAGTGGCCGTGGCCGCCGGAGGACGGGCCGTGGCCGTGCCCATCGCCGGGCCCCTGGCCGCCGCCGGAGCCGCGACCGCCCCCCGGGCCGTAGCCGTGGCCGCCGTCGGATCCATGCCCATGACCGTTTCCGGGGCCATGGCCGTGGGGCGGCTCGGGGGGCGGAGGCGGAGGCTGCTGCGTCGTGGTCACCGACCGATCATCGCAAGAACGAGCGGTGCCCACTGTTCACCGCGCCACATCTGCCGCTAGCGTGGAGGCACCTTTGCACACGCGGGAGCTCGGAGCACCGGGCTGAGAGGGCGCTGACCTCCGCAGACGCGATGTTTCACGTGGAACATCGCCGGGCGGAAATCGCTGCGTCGACCGCTGAACCTGTTACCGGGTAATGCCGGCGTAGGGAGTAGGTCTCATGACCATCGAGGACACACGCACGCCTGCCTCCAACCAGACGGACGCGACATCCGTCAGCCGGACGGACGGGGCATCCGCGTCGCCCGAGGGCGAAGAAACCGTGAGTCAACAGCCCTTGGAGGCCGGGAAGTCCATCGGCTGGCACAAGGCGTACATCGAGGGCTCTCGCCCCGATCTGCGGGTGCCGGTCCGCCAGGTGCACCTGACCAACGGGCAGTCCGTCACCCTGTACGACACCTCCGGCCCGTACACCGATCCGGCGGTGGAGACCGACGTGCGGCGGGGACTGCTCCCCGTGCGCGAGAACTGGATCATCTCCCGGGGAGACACCGAGGAGTACGCGGGCCGACCCGTGCGCCCCGAGGACGACGGGATCAAGCACACCTCGCCACGTGGCGGACTGCGCAACCTCGACGCGGTGTTCCCGGGGCGGCCACGTCAGCCACGCCGGAGCCGCGACGGCCGGGCGGTGACCCAGCTCGCGTACGCACGGCGCGGGGAGATCACCCCCGAGATGGAGTACGTGGCCGTACGGGAGAACGTCTCGCCCGAGGTCGTCCGTGAGGAGATCGCCGCGGGCAGGGCCGTACTGCCCGCCAACGTGAACCACCCGGAGATCGAGCCGATGATCATCGGCAAGCGGTTCCTGGTGAAGGTCAACGCCAACATCGGCAACTCCGCGGTCACCTCCTCCATCGAGGAGGAGGTCGAGAAGATGACCTGGGCGACCCGCTGGGGCGCGGACACGGTCATGGACCTGTCCACGGGCCGGAACATCCACACCACCCGCGAGTGGGTGCTGCGCAACTCCCCCGTCCCCATCGGCACCGTGCCGCTCTACCAGGCGCTGGAGAAGGTCGACGGCAGGGCCGAGGAGCTGACCTGGGAGATCTACAAGGACACGGTCATCGAACAGGCCGAGCAGGGCGTCGACTACATGACGGTCCACGCGGGCGTGCGCCTGGCGTATGTACCGCTCACCGCGAACCGCAAGACCGGCATCGTCTCGCGCGGCGGCTCGATCATGGCGGCCTGGTGCCTGGCCCACCACAAGGAGTCGTTCCTCTACGAGAACTTCGCGGAACTGTGCGAGATCCTCGCCGCCTACGACGTGACGTACTCGCTCGGCGACGGCCTGCGGCCGGGGTCCATCGCGGACGCCAACGACGAGGCGCAGTTCGCGGAGTTGCGCACGCTCGGGGAACTCAACACGATCGCCAAGAGTTTCCACGTACAGACGATGATCGAGGGCCCGGGACATGTCCCGATGCACAAGATCAAGGAGAACATCGATCTGCAGCAGGAGATCTGCGATGAGGCTCCGTTCTATACGCTCGGTCCGCTGACCACGGACGTCGCCCCGGCGTACGACCACATCACCTCGGGCATCGGTGCCGCTATGATCGCCTGGTGGGGCACCGCGATGCTCTGCTACGTCACCCCCAAGGAGCACCTGGGGCTGCCTGACCGTGACGACGTGAAGACCGGCGTCATCACCTACAAGATCGCGGCTCATGCGGCGGACCTGGCCAAGGGACACCCGGGTGCACAGGCGTGGGACGACGCGTTGTCGGACGCCCGCTTTGAGTTCCGCTGGGAGGACCAGTTCAACCTGGCGCTCGATCCCGACACGGCTCGTGCGTTCCACGACGAGACGCTCCCGGCGGAGCCGGCCAAGACGGCCCACTTCTGCTCCATGTGCGGGCCGAAGTTCTGCTCGATGAAGATCAGCCGCAGCATCACGGAGCGGTTCGGTGGCGCGGCGGCCGAGGGAGCCTCCCAGGAGGAGATCGCCGAGGGGATGCTCCAGAAGTCCAAGGAGTTCGCGCAGGGCGGGAACCGGGTGTATCTGCCGCTGGCGGAGTGAGATCCGGCGTGCGATGCCCCGGCGCTCCGGGGCATCGCACCCTTGCGGACTGCGGCAGGTCTGCCCTCCCGTGCCTTCGGCGGGCAGACTGCCTCCATGACAGCGAGAGCACTGAGCAAGGGTGCCAACCTTCCCGTCGATTCCTCCTCGGTACATGTCGAGCTGACGTGGTCCGAAGGCCCCGGCGTACCCGATGTCGACGCCTCGGCACTGCTGCTCACCGGTGTCGGACGCGTTCGTGACGACGGTGACTTCGTCTTCTACAACCAGCCTCGGCACGCGTCGAACGCTGTGGCTCATCGTGGGAAGCAGAGTGCCGGCGGTGTCCTGACCGACACGGTCGAGGTGGACCTGCGTGCGCTCGAACCCGTGGTCGAGCGGGTCCTGCTGTGTGCGTCGGCCGACGGCGGAACGTTCGGACAGGTGCCCGGACTGACCCTGCGGCTCTGGGACGCGGGGACACGCACCGAGATCGCGCGGTTCGCCATGGAGGCGGGGACGGAGACCGCGTTCATCGGCGGCGAGCTGTATCTGCGGGCGGGGCAGTGGAAGTTCCGCGCGGTCGGCCAGGGTTATGCCTCCGGGCTTGCGGGGCTGGCTTCCGATTTCGGCATCACCGTCGACGACGCGCCCTCGGACTCGTCCGTTCCCTCGCCGACTTCCGCGCCCCCTGTCCCGGCCACGGCACCGGCTGTTCCGGCCACGGCACCGGCTGTTCCGGCCGCCGCGCCACCTCTTGCAGCACCGGCACCAACACCGGCACCGGGACCGCCACCAGCACCAGCGCCGGCAGGCCCGCGTCTCGACAAGGACGAGGAACGGTTGCCCGTCGACATGCGCAAGCGTCTGTCGCTGCGCAAGGAGCAGGTGGCCGTCAGCCTCAGAAAGCATGGTGCGGAGGGAGTCACCGCCCGCGTCGTTCTGGTCCTGGATGCCTCCGGATCCATGTCCTTCCTCTACTCCAAGGGCATCGTCGCCGATGTCGTGGAGCGCATGGCAGCGGTTGCCGCGCAGCTGGACGACGACGGTCAGATGCAGGCCTGGACCTTCGCTTCGAACGCGGCGCGGCTGCCCGACCTGCGCATCGGGGATCTTCCGGCGTGGTTGCAGCTGCATGTGCGGGTAGGACAGATCAGCCTCTTCCGCCGTGGCAAGAAGCCGGGCAGAGGACTGGTGGACGGCCAGATCGACATGCGGACGGTCGGCATCCAGAACGAGGAGCAGAAGGCGATCGCCCAAGTTCGTACATACGTCCGGGAGAATCCGGCCGATGCCCCCACGTTGGTCCTGTTCTTCTCCGACGGAGGTGTCTACCGCGACGCCCTGATCGAGCGAGAGCTGCGGGATGCCGTCGAGGAGCCGATCTTCTGGCAGTTCGTGGGGCTGGGGCGGGCCAACTACGGAGTGCTGGAACGCTTCGACACGCTGCCCGGCCGTCGTGTGGACAACGTCGGCTTCTTCGCCGTGGACGACATCGGTACCGTCCCCGACCAGGAACTGTACGACCGCCTCCTGTCCGAGTTCCCGTCATGGGTGACTGCTGCCGGCCGGGCGGGCATCATCTGATCCGATGATCTCGGGCTTCTCCCGGCGCTGTCCCGGCACTCTCTCCGGCATGCGGCGGGCCTGGAGCGGATCGTGTCGATGCCGGGAACGCGTGTACTGCGGACGCGGCTCGGACCACGGCGCTCCCAGGCCGTGCAACGAGGACGCCTCCGGTCCGGTCGCCGGACAGCAGTACGCGCCGCCTGGGCGGGTGGGTGCCGTCCGGTCTGGCCCCGGCAGGTCAGGGGCGGGCGGCGACAGTCCGGGCCCTTTCGGTGTCCGGGGCGGCGGCCGGAGCGCCGGTCCTATTCGGGCTGGTGTTCCGGTCCGCCGAAGTCCGGGCTGGAGAAGTCCGGGCTGCTGAAGCTGGGGCGGGAGCGTGAGCTGCCACTGTCCGGGCTGCTGCTGAAGCTCGGGCGGTTGTAGCCGAGGTGCGGCATACGGCTGGGCGGAGCCGGCCGGTCCGGTTCGTTGAGCAGCGCCGGGCTCGGGTTGGCGAGGGCGTCGCGGAGGAACGGCAGGATGCCGCGCTCCAGAAGCGTGTCGCGCCAGGCTTCCCTGGCCCGGGCCACTTCTTCGTTCAGTTCGCTGCGGGCTCCGTCGTCCAGGAGGGCGGTGGCGTTGTTCCGCAGGGCCGTGAGCAGGAGGCCGACAGCGGCCACCAGGATGGCGGCCGCGGTGACCGCGCCGAAGACCCACCCGGTGGTGAGCAGGGTCTCGGCGATCGCCCGCTCGGGGTCGAGCGCCTTCATGACGTACCCCACGAGCAGGAAGAGCACCGCGGCGGTCCCGGCGAGGACGGGAGCGAGTACCGCGGCGATGGCACCGGCGCCCGCGCCGGCCGCCTCGGTGACCTCGCCGACGGTGGCTGCGAGGCTCACGGCGGTGCCGTCCGGTTCGCCGGTGCCGGACGCAGCCTGCTCATGGGCGGGCACGGTGGACGACGAAGGGCTGCGGAACTCGTCGCGGACCTTCACGTAGTACTGGTACTCGGTCGCCGCGGCGGCCGTGATGATCGCCGTGGCGTTGAGCGCCATGGTGCGCAGCTGTTCGGTGTTGAGCCGCTGGAGGCCGGCGGCGAATTCCGGGCGGTGTGGTGCGGAGCGCAGCACCTCGCCGAGGATCCGCTCGAACTCCTGGCGGTCCTCACTGAGCAGGTGCTGCGGAACGCTGTTCATGTGCATCCCCCGATGCTCCGTAGGGCTTGTGGCTCGGCATGCTGACGAGCCGTCGGGCAGAAACGGAGGGGAGCCTGCTACGGATAAGCCGATGGTAGAGCGGTGACGGCAGGCGGTGACAGGGGGTTTGAAGAAATTGGCCCCTGGCCGACGAAGTCTTTCCGACGTCTCACGCCTGCCCGCCGTCGGCTCAGATACGCAGCGGGAGTTCCTGGACCAGCAGCTTTCCTGCCATGGTCACGCCGCCGTCCATGGCAACGGCCAGGCCGTCCGCATAGGTGTACGGGCCGTCGACCGAGGGACCCGTGCCGTCCTCGCCGTCCTCCGAGCCGACCTCGCCCAGCAGGTAGGGGATGGGGCTGTGGCCGTGCACGATGCGGGTGCCGCCGTAGGTCTCCAGCAGCGAGCGCACCGCATCGGCGCCGCCCTCGTCGCGGAAGGAGAAGCGCCGGGTGAACTTGCGGAAGAGGTCCCAGACCTCGTCCGGGTCGTTGCGCGTGATCGTCTCGCGGACGGTGTCGTTGACGGCCTCGATGGAGTCGCCGTAGTCGCGGTAGGCGGTGGTGTCGGAGTGCACCAGGAGGTGGCCGTCGACCTCCTCCATGGCGTCCAGGCGGGCCATCCACTGGAGGTGGTGGTCCTGGAGGCGGTCCATGTCGGTCTTCTGGCCGCCGTTGAGCAGCCAGGCGGCCTGGAACGTGGCGGTGCCCGCGCCGGAGTTGACGGGGGTGTCCCCGAACCGCTTGGCGCCGAGCAGCAGCAGCTCGTGGTTGCCCATGAGGGCCTTGCAGTAGCCGCCGGCGGCGGCCGCCTCGGCGGACAGGCGCATCACGAGGTCGATGACGCCGATGCCGTCCGGGCCCCGGTCGGTGAAGTCACCGAGGAACCAGAGCCGGGCGGTGCCCGCCGACCAGTTGCCCGCGTCGTCCACGAGCCCCTTCTCGTGGAGCGCGGCGAGGAGCTCGTCGAGGTACCCGTGGACGTCGCCGACGACGAAGAGGGGGCCCGGCCGGGCGGAGGACTGCTCGGCCGGCGTGGCCTCCGGGTCGATCACGACCTGCAGCGTGTCACCCCGGTTGATCACCGGCAGGTCGCGCTGCGTCGGGGTGTACCCCTCGGGGTAACCCTCTGATTCCTCGGCGGGCCCGGAGACCTCACCCGGCTCTGTGGTCTGTCCGTACGGACCGGCCTCGTGAACGTACGCGGGCACACGGAAATCGCGCACCGTCGGCGTCCGCACCTCGGGTCCCTGACCGGCCCCCTGAGTCATCGACCCCTCCACCACCATCGCCCGCATCTGCACCGCATCGGACTGCCTGGTCGCAGCTGCCCGCCGGTGTGTGCGCCCATCATAGGAATGCGGATCGCGCCATGTGATGACCCAGGGGTGGTGAAATGGCGCAGGGCCCCAGTTCACCGCGGTTTTCTCCCGAATTGGGCGGGGCTCTCCCCGCCCAAATCCCGTTCGGATCCTCAGTTCGGGCGTCAACCCTGTTCGGGTGACCGTGGCGGACTGACCGTCGTACGCGGTGGGCGCCGCTCGGACGAGGTCCGCACGATCAGTTCCGTCGGTATCACCTGCTCCACCGGTTGGTCCGATTCGACCCCTTCGATGGCGTCGATGAGGAGCTGGACCACGGCGGTGCCGATTCTGCGCGGCTTGAGCGAGAGCGTGGTGATCGGGGGTTCCGTGGTCGCGTACACGGCGGACTCGCTGCAGCAGACGAGCAGCAGGTCGTCCGGGACGCGCAGACCGTACCGCCGGGCGGCGGCCAGCAGATCGGTGCCGTTCGGATCGAAGAGACCGTAGACCGCGTCCGGGCGGTCGGGGCGGGCCAGCAGCCGGTCGGCGGCCACGGCCCCCGCGCACGGATCGTGCGCCGGATAGGACTCGTACACCGGATCCTGGCCCACGCGCTCGCACCAGCGCAGGTATGCGGTGGTGGACAGATGCGTGTACGTGTCCGTCGTCGTGCCCGTGAGGAGTCCGATCCGGCGGGCGCCCGCGTCGGCCAGGTGGTCGAGGATGCCGAGGACGGCGGCCTCGTGGTCGTTGTCGACCCACGCGGTGACCGGCAGGGTGCCGCCCGGACGGCCGTCGGAGACCACGGGTAAGCCCTGGCGGACCAGTTCGCTGACGACCGGGTCGTGGTCGGACGGGTCGATGACCACCGTGCCGTCCAGGGCGACGTTCGACCACACGTCGTGTCGCGAGGTGGCGGGGAGGATGACCAGGGCGTAGCCCCGGGCCAGCGCGGCCGACGTGGCGGCTCGCGCCATCTCCGCGAAGTACGCGAACTCGGTGAAGGTGAAAGGTTCATCCCCGTACGTGGTCACGGTCAGGCCGATGAGGCCGGACTTGCCGGTTCTGAGGGTTCGGGCCGCCGCCGAGGGGCGGTAGCCAAGTCGGTCGGCGACCTCGCGTACATGGCGTCGGGTGGCGTCCGGGAGCCGGCCCTTGCCGTTGAGGGCGTCGGAAACGGTCGTGATGGACACTCCGGCGGCGGCGGCCACGTCCCGGATGCCCGCCCGGCCCGACCGGCTGCCTCGGCGGGGAGTTTCCGCGCGGCTCACCTGGTGCTTCCCTGCTGCTGTCATGGCGAGCCGATAGTAGGGCTCATGCGGTGGGGTAGTGCGGACGCATATGCAGTCGTTGACAGGCACGTTTCTGCATGGTCGTTTGGGGGTAAATTCCTTTTATTGCAAGGGAGTTGAACGATCCAATGCCAGTACGTGACTTGTCGACGCGCATGGGCCTGCCAAGTAGCTCATGTCTCGAAGAGGTCTCAACTCACCTGCACGGGTGATGCGCGCTACGGCGTGAGCCACCGGCGCGTGCGCTCGGAAGCAGTGCGCCCCCCATTTCGTACACCTTCGTGCGGTGATGCCCGTGGGGCGGGTGGGGCGACAGGGACGTGGAGACCGGGCACACGCGGTTGTCCACGGGCCATTCGCAGCGGCGCCGAATCCTCATAGGGTGAGAAGCATTACGTCGACGAGGAGGACTGCGGTGAGCGAGACGAGCCCCAAGCTGCGAGCCGAGCTGGAGGGTATCCCCACCTACAAGCCCGGCAAGCCGGCCGCGGCGGGCGGCCCGGTGGCGTACAAGCTGTCCTCCAACGAGAACCCCTATCCGCCGCTGCCCGGCGTGCTGGAGACCGTGACGGGGTCGGCCGCGTCCTTCAACCGGTACCCGGACATGGCGTGCACGGGGCTCGTGAGCGAACTCGCGGACCGCTTCGGTGTGCCGGTCACGGACCTGGCGACGGGCACCGGCTCGGTCGGCGTCGCCCAGCAGCTGCTGCAGGCGACCTCGGGGCCGGGCGACGAGGTGATCTACGCCTGGCGTTCGTTCGAGGCGTACCCGATCATCACGCAGATCAGCGGGGCCACGTCCGTACAGGTGCCGCTGACGCCGGGCGACGTGCACGACCTGGACGCGATGGCGGACGCGATCACCGACCGGACCCGGCTGATTTTCGTCTGCAACCCGAACAACCCGACGGGTACGGCGGTCCGTCGTGCCGAACTGGAGCGCTTCCTCGACCGGGTGCCCGGCGATGTGCTGGTGGTGCTGGACGAGGCGTACCGGGAGTTCGTCAGGGATGTCGAGGTACCGGACGGCGTCGAGTTCTACCGCGAGCGGCCGAACGTCTGTGTGCTGCGCACCTTCTCCAAGGCGTACGGCCTCGCGGGTCTCCGGGTGGGCTTCGCGATCGCTCATGAGCCGGTGGCGGCCGCCCTGCGTAAGACGGCCGTGCCGTTCGGTGTGAGCCAGCTCGCACAGGACGCCGCGGTCGCCTCGCTGCGCGCGGAGGACGAGCTGATCGGCCGGGTCGGCTCGCTGGTCTGCGAGCGGAAGCGGGTCGTCGAGGCGCTGCGCGGCCAGGGGTGGACGGTGCCGGAGACCCAGGCCAACTTCGTGTGGCTGCGACTGGGGGAGCGCACGGTCGCGTTCGCCGGTGCGTGCGAGCAGGCGGGTGTCGTCGTACGGCCCTTCCCGGGGGAGGGTGTGCGCGTGACGATCGGCGAGACCGAGGCGAACGACATCTTCCTGAAGGTGACGGAGGAGTTCCGCAAGGAGCTCTGACGGTCCAGAAGCTTCTGACCAGGGGGTTCGGAGATTCTTCTCCGGACCCCCTGCTTATGGGGACCCCCGCTCCCGCCTCGAACGGGCATGCGTCATACTTGCTTGTGAATGTGAATGCATTCACAAGCGCGGTTCCGGTTGTCCTGAGATGTACGTGACAGGCGGGACGGCTGCGGCAGTGCCACGGTTCGGAAGGAGAAGACGTGGACCTCGCTCTGGCGCCGGAGACCCTGGCGCGCTGGCAGTTCGGTATCACGACCGTCTACCACTTCCTCTTCGTCCCCCTCACGATCTCGCTCGCCGCGCTCACCGCCGGCCTGCAGACCGCCTGGGTGCGCTCGGGGAACGAGAAGTACCTCAAGGCCACCAAGTTCTGGGGCAAGCTCTTCCTGATCAACATCGCGATGGGTGTCGTCACCGGCATCGTGCAGGAGTTCCAGTTCGGCATGAACTGGTCGGACTACTCCCGCTTCGTCGGCGATGTCTTCGGGGCCCCGCTCGCCTTCGAGGCGCTGATCGCCTTCTTCTTCGAGTCCACCTTCATCGGCCTGTGGATCTTCGGCTGGGACAAGCTGCCGCAGAAGATCCATCTGGCCTGCATCTGGATGGTCTCCATCGGCACGATCCTGTCGGCTTACTTCATCCTCGCGGCCAACTCCTGGATGCAGCACCCCGTCGGCTACCGGATCAACGAGGCCAAGGGCCGGGCCGAGCTGACCGACTTCTGGCTCGTCCTGACCCAGAACACCACCCTCACCCAGGTCTTCCACACCCTCTCGGCGGCCTTCCTCGCCGGTGGTGCCTTCATGGTCGGCATCGCCGCCTTCCATCTGGCCCGCAAGAAGCACATCCCGGTGATGAAGACCTCACTGCGACTCGGCCTGGTCACCGTGGTGATCGCCGGCATGCTCACCGCGATCAGCGGCGACCTGCTCGGAAAGGTCATGTTCAAGCAGCAGCCGATGAAGATGGCCGCCGCCGAGGCCCTGTGGGACGGCGAGGCGCCCGCGCCCTTCTCCGTCTTCGCCTACGGCGACGTCGACGAGGGACACAACAAGGTCGCCATCGAGATCCCCGGACTGCTGTCCTTCCTCGCCAACGACGACTTCGACTCGTACGTCCCCGGCATCAACGACGTCAACAAGTCCGAGCAGGAGAAGTTCGGGCCCGGCGACTACCGGCCCAACATCCCCGTCGCCTACTGGGGCTTCCGCTGGATGATCGGCTTCGGCATGGCGTCCGTCGCGATCGGCGCGGTCGGCCTCTGGCTCACCCGCCGGAAGTTCCTGCTGCCTCAGCACCTGCGGGTCGGCGACGACGAGGTCCCCCATCTGGTGCTGCAGCCGGGCAAGGCACTCGGCCCGACCCTCACCAAGTGGTACTGGCGCATCGCGGTCCTGACCCTGGGCTTCCCGCTGATCGCCAGCTCCTGGGGCTGGATCTTCACCGAGATGGGGCGCCAGCCGTGGGTCGTCTACGGCGTGCTGCGCACCGAGGACGCAGTCTCCCCCGGTGTCTCCCAGGGCGAGATCATCACCTCGATGCTCGTCTTCACGGCCCTGTACGCCGTCCTCGCCGTCGTCGAGGTGAAGCTGCTCGTGAAGTACGTCAAGGCGGGGCCGCCGGAGCTGACGGAGGCCGACCTCAACCCGCCCACGAAGATCGGCGGCGACTCCCGTGACGCCGACAAGCCGATGGCCTTCTCGTACTAGGCCGCACCGGGCCAAGGGAGCACAGTCATGGAACTTCACGACGTCTGGTTCGTCCTCATCGCCGTCCTGTGGATCGGCTACTTCTTCCTGGAGGGCTTCGACTTCGGGGTCGGTGTCCTCACCAAACTGCTGGCCCGCAACCGTCCGGAGAAGCGGGTCCTCATCAACACCATCGGGCCCGTCTGGGACGGCAACGAGGTATGGCTGCTGTCGGCGGGCGGCGCGACCTTCGCTGCCTTTCCCGAGTGGTACGCCACCCTGTTCTCCGGCTTCTACCTCCCGCTTCTGCTCATCCTGGTCTGCCTGATCGTCCGCGGTGTCGCCTTCGAGTACCGGGTGAAGCGGCCCGAGGAGAACTGGCAGCGCAACTGGGAGACGGCGATCTTCTGGACCTCGCTGCTCCCGGCGTTCCTGTGGGGTGTGGCCTTCGCCAACATCGTGCGTGGCGTGAAGATCGACCGGGACTTCGAGTACGTGGGTGGTCTCACCGACCTGCTGAACCCCTACGCCCTGCTGGGCGGTCTCGTCACACTGACGCTGTTCACCTTCCACGGAACGGTGTTCGTCGGCCTCAAGACCGTGGGGGAGATCCGGGAACGGGCACGGAAACTGGCGCTGCGCGTCGGAGTCGTGACGGCAGGGCTCGCGCTGGTCTTCCTGCTCTGGACCCAGATCGAAAAGGGCGACGGTGTGTCTCTGGTCGCGGCGGCCGTGGCAGTCGCGGCACTTCTGACCGCGCTGGCGGCGGTGCGAGCCGGACGTGAGGGCTGGGCCTTCGCCCTGTCGGGGGTCACGATTGTGGCTGCCGTGGCGATGCTCTTCCTGACGCTCTTCCCGAACGTCATGCCGTCCTCGCTGAACTCGGCCTGGAGCCTCACGGTCACCAACGCCTCGTCCAGCCCGTACACCCTGAAGATCATGACGTGGTGTGCGGCCATCGCCACACCGGTCGTGATGCTCTACCAGGGGTGGACGTACTGGGTGTTCCGCAAGCGGATCGGTACGCAGCACATCGCCGAGTCGGCGCACTGAGTTTGCGCACCGAGTCGGGGTGTCCCGATTCACGGTCGGGGGTGTGTTCGGTGATGTTTCACGTGAAACACACCCCCTTCGGGCTGAAGGGGCATGTTTCACGTGAAACATGCCTGCGAAGAAGAGGGTGTTTCACGTGAAACCGATCGACCCACGACTGCTGCGGTACGCGCGCGCCACCCGCGGGTTCCTGATGGTGGTCGTCGGCCTGGGTGTCGTCGGGGCGGCGCTGGTCATCGCGCAGGCCATGCTCATCGCGGAAGTGGTGGTCGGCGCCTTCCAGCAGGGGATGTCGGTCAGTGCACTCCGCACTCCCTTGCTGCTCCTGGCGTCGGTCGCGCTGGGGCGGGCCCTGGTCTCCTGGCTCACCGAGCTGGCGGCTCATCGTGCGAGTGCGGCGGTGAAGTCGGAGCTGCGAGGGCGGCTGCTGGAGCGCTCCACCGCGCTGGGGCCCGGCTGGCTGAGTGGGCAGCGCACCGGCTCCCTGGTCGCCCTCGCCACCCGGGGCGTCGACGCGCTCGACGACTACTTCTCGCGCTATCTCCCCCAGCTGGGCCTCGCCGTCGTCGTGCCCGTCGCGGTGCTGGCGCGGATCGTCACCGAGGACTGGGTGTCGGCGGCGATCATCGTCGGCACTCTGCCGCTGATCCCGGTCTTCATGGTGCTCATCGGCTGGGCCACCCGTGCACAGATGGACCGCCAGTGGCGGCTGCTGTCACAGCTGTCGGGCCACTTCCTGGACGTCGTCGCCGGGCTGCCGACACTGAAGGTGTTCGGTCGGGCCAAGGCCCAGGCCGAGTCGATCAAACGGATCACCGGCGAGTACCGGCAGGCGACCATGCGGACGCTGCGGATCGCCTTCCTGTCGTCCTTCGCCCTGGAACTGCTCGCGACGATCTCGGTCGCGCTGGTCGCGGTCACCATCGGCATGCGGCTCGTGCACGGCGAGATGGACCTCTACATCGGGCTGGTCGTCCTGGTGCTGGCCCCCGAGGCGTATCTGCCGGTCCGGCAGGTGGGTGCCCAGTTCCACGCGGCGGCCGAGGGGCTCGCGGCCGCGGAGGAGATCTTCGAGGTCCTGGAGACGCCGGTGCCGTCGTCCGGGACCGGGGCGGTGCCGCCCGCCGGTGATCTCCACTTCGACGGGGTGACCGTCCGCTACCCCGAGCGGCCGTACGACGCCGTCTCGGACGTGTCCTTCACCGTGGGCTCAGGTGAGACGGTGGCCCTCGTCGGGCCGAGTGGCGCGGGCAAGTCGACGCTGCTGAACGTGCTTCTGGGGTTCACGCAGGTCGCGGCGGGCGAGGTGCGGGTCGGGGGGACCGACCTCTCCTCGCTCGACCTGGACGCATGGCGTTCACGGATCGCCTGGGTGCCGCAGCGGCCGCATCTGTTCGCCGGGTCGATCGCCGAGAACGTACGGCTGGCCCGTCCTGACGCCGACGACGCGGCCGTACGGCGGGCGCTCGGTGATGCGGGGGCGCTGGGGTTCGTGGACGCGCTGCCCGCCGGGGCCGGGACTGTCCTCGGTGAGGACGGCGCCGGTCTCTCCGCCGGACAGCGCCAGCGGCTCGCTCTCGCCCGTGCGTTCCTCGCCGACCGGCCCGTGCTGCTGCTCGACGAACCGACGGCCTCGCTGGACGGAGAGACCGAGGCCGAGGTCGTGGAGGCGGTACGGCGGCTTTCGGTGGGACGGACCGTGTTGTTGGTGGTCCACCGGCCGGCGCTGCTGGAGGTGGCGGACCGCGTGGTGCGGCTGGAGGGGCGGGCGGTGGAGAGGTCGTCGGAATCCGGCCTCTCCGGTGCCGCGGTCGTGGCTGCCGTCGGTGCGGGGGCGGGCGCGAAAGCGGCCGCCGAGCGTGACTCCCTGGATGCGGCGGGGACAGGCGTAGGACCGAGGGCCGGAGCCGGGGCTGAGGCAGGGGTCGGGACAGATGGGAGCGTGGTGGCTCGCTCCGGTGTGACGTCCGCCGCTTCCCGGCCGTCCGTGCTCGGCCGTGTCCGCGCCATGGCCGGGCCGCGCCGTGGCCGGCTCGCCATGGCCCTGTTGCTGGGCAGCCTCGCGCTGGGCAGTGCCGTGGGTCTGATGGCGACGTCGGGGTGGCTGATCTCACGGGCCTCTCAGCAGCCTCCGGTGCTGTATCTGATGGTCGCGGTGACGGCGACGCGGGCGTTCGGCATCGGACGGGCGGTGTTCCGGTACGCGGAGCGGCTGGTCTCGCACGACACCGTGCTGCGGATGCTGGCCGACACCAGGGTGGCCGTCTACCGCCGGCTGGAGCGGCTGGCGCCCGCCGGGCTGCGGACGACCCGGCGGGGCGACCTGCTCTCGCGACTGGTCGCGGATGTGGACGCCCTGCAGGACTACTGGGTGCGCTGGCTGCTTCCGGCGGGGGCCGCCGCGGCGGTCTCCGCGGCGTCGGTCGGGTTCACGGCCTGGCTGCTGCCCGAGGCCGGAGCCGCACTCGCCGTCGGGCTGCTCGCAGCCGGGGCCGGGGTGCCCCTCGTCACGGGGGCCGTGGCCAGGCGGGCGGAGAACCGGCTGGCGCCGGCCCGCGGGGTCCTCGCCACCCGTGTGGCCGATCTGCTCACCGGCACCGCCGAGTTGACGGTCGCGGGTGCCCTGCCGGCGCGCACGGCCGGGGCACGGAAGGCCGACCAGGTGCTCACCCGGATCGCGTCCCGCGCCGCCACCGCCACCGCGCTCGGCGACGGTCTCACCGCGCTCGTCTCCGGTCTCACCGTCGCCGTCACCGCGTTTCTCGGGGCACAGGCCGTCTCCGCCGGGCGATTGAGCGGTGTGGCCATGGCCGTCGTCGTGCTCACCCCGCTGGCCTCGTTCGAGGCGGTGCTGGGGATGCCGTCGGCCGTGCAGTTCCGCCAGCGGGTGCGCAGGAGCGCGGAGCGGGTGTACGAGGTGCTGGACGCCCCCGAACCCGTACGCGAACCGGTGGAGCCGGCCGGGGCGCCGGTGTCGCCGTTCCCCCTGCGGCTGGCAGGGCTCGGCGCGCGGTACGCCGGGCAGGACCGTGACGCGCTCGCCGGCCTGGATCTCACCCTGGAGCAAGGGCGCAGGGTCGCCGTGGTCGGTGTCTCGGGAGCCGGCAAGACCACGCTCGCACAGGTACTGCTGCGGTTCCTGGACGCGCGGGAAGGGACGTACACGCTGGGTGGTGTGGACGCGCACGCGCTCGAAGGGGACGCCGTACGGCGGTTCGTGGGGCTGTGCGCCCAGGACGCGCACCTCTTCGACAGCTCGGTGCGGGAGAACCTGCTGCTCGCTCGGAAGGACGCGGGTGAGGCGGAGCTGCGGGACGCGCTCGCCCGGGCGCGGCTGCTCGACTGGGTCGATGGTCTGCCGGACGGGCTGGACACCCTCACCGGTGAACACGGGGCGCGGCTGTCGGGCGGTCAGCGTCAGCGACTCGCCCTCGCCCGCGCGCTGTTGGCCGACTTCCCCGTCCTCGTCCTCGACGAGCCCGCGGAACACCTGGACCTGCCGACCGCCGACGCGCTCACCGCGGACCTCCTGGCCGCGACCGAGGGCCGGACGACTGTCCTGATCACCCATCGGCTGGCCGGACTGGAGGCCGTGGACGAGGTCGTCGTGCTGGCGGAAGGGAGCGTCGTGCAACGCGGGTCCTACGCGGAACTGGTCACGGTGGAGGGGCCCTTGCGGGCGATGGCCGAACGGGAGGCCGCGGGAGAGCTGTTGGCGCTGGTCTGAGCGCGTCGCCGAAGTCCTGGCCACCGCCGCGAGGACTGTGGGGGCGGTGGATCTGCCCGGCCTGCCACGGGCGCCGGGACCGTTCGCTGGCCTCCGTGCTGAACGCGCCGCAGCCGGGCCCCTGTTCGGCCCAGCTCCTTGACCCGTCCGGGGCACCGTTTCCCCCAGGCGTACGACTCGAACGGGACTGCGGCGCCGGGTCGGGTCACGATCGCTGACATGCGCTTCTCTCGTCGGAACCCGCTGTTCACCGTGGTGCTGCTGTGCGCGGCGGCGGTTCTCCAGGCCGGGCCGACGGCGGCCGACAGCGACGGCGGCGAGGCCGCGGGCTCACCCGGAGAGGCAGGGACCAGTGCCCGAGTGGCGCGGCTGTTCGACGAGGCGGCGGTGGCGACACAGCGGTACGAGGCGGGGCGACGGACCGCGGCGGCCCAGAGGACGAAGGCGCGGCGGCTGGAGAAGCTGCTCGCGCGGGAGCGGAAGAACATCGCGGTGCAGAACGCCGATCTCGGCCGGATCGCGCGCGCCCAGTACCGGGAGGGAGGCGGCGTGCCGTACACCGCGCAGATGCTGCTCGCGGAGAACCCGGAGGAGTTGATGCGCGGCCGACGGGCCGTCTGGCAGGCCGATCTGGCGGTCAACAACGCCGTGAGCAGGAATCGTCGCGCGGAGGCGAGGCTCGCCCGGGACGAGGCGAAGGCTGCTGCGGCGTGGCGGGCGCTGGAGGAGTGGAGGACCGGGCTCGCCGAGATCAAACAGGCGATCCACCAGAAGCTCGAGGAGGCCCGGTGGACGCTTCAGGGAGAGGCCGACGCGGCGGTCGCGGCCGGTGCCTGCCGGGGAGCGGTCCGGCTCGACCAGCCGGACCGCGGGCCTGCGAGCGCGTGGGTCACGCCCGTGGACCGGTACGAACTCTCCGCGGGGTACGGCAGGGGTGGTGAGCGCTGGGTCAGTCAGCACACCGGGCAGGACTTCGCGGTGCCGATCGGCACGCCCGTGCGGGCCGTCGGGGAGGGACGGGTGGTCAAGGTCTCGTGCGGGGGCGCCTTCGGCATCCAGATCGTGGTCGAGCACGCGGACGGCTACTACACGCAGTACGCGCATCTTGCCGCCGTCACCGTCGACCAGGGCGATCGGGTGACGGCGGGCCAGTGGATCGGGCAGTCGGGCACCACTGGCAACTCCACCGGGCCCCACCTGCACTTCGAGGTACGCGTCACCCCGGAGCTGGGGTCGGGCGTGGACCCCGCGCCGTGGCTGCGGGACCACGGGGTGGAGTTGTAGCCGACCGCCGACCGCCGACCGCCGACCGCCGCGGGCGCCAGGCGGGGCGGCGGTCGGCCGGGGCGTGACGGCCGTGGGTATGGAGTGGGGCGGGGTGGTCGTCGAACTACAGGCGTCCCGCCAGCAGTCGTTCGATGACGACCGCCACCCCGTCCTCGTTGTTCGCCACGGTCCTGCCCGAGGCCGCGGCGAGGACGTCCGGGTGCGCGTTGCCCATGGCGTACGACCGGCCGGCCCAGGTGAGCATCTCGACGTCGTTCGGCATGTCGCCGAAGGCGACGACCTCCTCGTGGGAGATGCCGCGCTCGGCGCAGCACAGGGCGAGGGTGCTGGCCTTGGAGACGCCGGGCCCGCTGATCTCCAGCAGCGCGCTCGGGCTGGAGCGGGTGATGGTGGCACGGTCGCCGACAGCGATGCGGGCGGTGGCGAGGAAGTCGTCGGGGTCGATCGACGGGTGGTACGCGAGGATCTTCAGTACCGGTTCGTCGTCGGCCACACCCCCCGGGGCCAGCAGTTTCTCCGCGGGCGCGAGAATGTCGGGGATCTCCATGTGGAGCTTCGGATACTCGGGCTCCTGATTGAAGCCGAACGTCTGCTCTACCGCATAGACCGTGCCCGGCGCGGCCTCGCGCAGCAGCCGGACGGCGTCGAGCGCGTTCTCCCTCGCCAGCTCGCGGACCTTCACGAAGCGGTGGGCGCCGGGGCCGCCGTGCAGGTCGACCACCGCGGCGCCGTTTCCGCAGATCGCCAGGCCGTGGCCGTGCACGTGTTCGCTGACGACGTCCATCCAGCGGGCGGGTCGGCCGGTCACGAAGAAGACCTCGACGCCTGCCTCCTCCGCGGCCGCGAGGGCGGCGACGGTGCGGGGGGAGACCGACTTGTCGTCACGGAGCAGGGTGCCGTCGAGATCCGTGGCTATCAGCCGGAGCGGGACGGTCGGGGCCGGGGTCTCGGGCTGTCGCGTCGCTGAGGTCACGGGCCCCATTGTCGCGCATATGCGCGCACGGTCGTGCGGGCGGTCGCACAGGTGAGTGATCGCCGGTCCGGACCGCCCGCTGCCCATGCTGTTGCGGCAGCCCTCGGCGGGCCGCTACGAGTGGTCGCGACCGGTAGGGCACCCGTCCTCCGCGACCGCTGCGTGCCGCTCTCAGGCCAGCTGCGCCGGAGCCTCCATGGCGATCCGCTCGAAGACCTTCTCGTCCGCGGCGAAGTCCGAGTCCGGGATCGGCCAGTGGACCACGATGTCCGTGATGCCCAGTTCCGCGTGGCGGCCCGCGAAGTCCACGAACGCGTCCAGTGACTCCAGCGGCCTGCCGCGGTCCGGGGTGAAGCCCGTGAGGAGGATCTTGTCGAGCCGGACGGCGTCCCGGCCGAGCGAGGCGGCCGTGTCGGCCAGCTTCTCGATCTGGCCGCGAATGGCCTGGACCGACTGCTCGGGGGTGCCCGACTCGAACAGCTTCGGGTCTCCGGTGGTCACCCACGCCTGCCCGTACCGTGCGGCCAGCCGCATGCCGCGCGGGCCGTTGGCGGCCACCGCGAAGGGCAGCCGGGGGCGCTGGACGCAGCCGGGGATGTTGCGGGCCTCGTGGGCGGAGTAGTGGTCGCCCTCGTAGGAGACGGAGTCCTCGGTGAGCAGGCGGTCGAGCAGTGGGATGAACTCGGCCAGACGGTCGGCGCGCTCACGCGGTGTCCACGGCTCCTGCCCGAGCGCGGTGGCGTCGAAGCCGGTGCCGCCCGCACCGACGCCGAGGGTGATCCGGCCGCCCGAGATGTCGTCGAGGGAGATCAGTTCCTTGGCGAGGGTCACCGGGTGCCGGAAGTTCGGCGAGGACACGAGCGTGCCGAGGCGGATACGTTCGGTGACGGCGGCTGCCGCGGTGAGGGTGGGCACGGCGCCGAACCAGGGCCCGTCCCGGAAGGTGCGCCACGACAGGTGGTCGTAGGTGAACGCCGTGTGGAACCCGAGTTGCTCGGCCCGCTGCCAGTTGTCGCGGCCTCCCTCGTGCCAGCGGAGGTGCGGGAGGATCACGGTGCTCAGGCGCAGACTCATGCGACGAGCCTAAGGCCGGCCGTCGGATGGTTCCGCTCAGCACGTCTCCGGGAACCGCAGGTACCGGGGTGGAACCGCCTCGGTCAGCCACACCCCGTTGGCGCTGACGCGGAAGACGTGGCCGTCCCGGTGCATGGCACCCGCGTCCACCGAGAGCACGACGGGGCGGCCGCGACGGGCACCGACGCGTGTGGCGGTCTCGCGATCGGGTGATAGGTGCACGTCGTGGCGGTTCATGGGGCGCAGACCCTCGGCGCGGATCGCACCGAGGAAGGCCGACACGGTTCCGTGGTAGAGGTACGGCGGCGGGGTCGCCGGCGGGAGGCCGAGGTCGATGTCGACGGTGTGCCCCTGGCTGGCGCGGATCCGGTCGCCCTGGACGGCGAAGCGCTGCTTGTCGTTGGCCTCGACCACGTGATCGAGCTCCGCCCTGGTGAAGGGGAAGCCATGGGCGGCGGCCGCCTCGATGAGAATGTCGATCCCGATCCAGCCACCCTCGTCGAGGGTGAGCCCGATCCGCTCCGGCTGGTGTCGCAGGTGTTTGGAGAGGTACTTGGACACTCTCACGGTGCGTCGTTCGTTCATGCCGTCAGCGTGCCTGGCGAGACCCGCGTCACGCACTTGATTTTGAACCCGATGTTTGATCCACAGCGAAGTGCGGTTATCCACAGGGGAATTGCAGATTCTGTGGACAACTCGCCGTTGAATATAGGGTAATTAGTCAAGTTTGTTGCTTTCAGGCATATTTGCGGCCAGAGTATCCAAGGTGCGTGACTGTACCTCTCGTTCGGTCGCCGCGGCGACGAAAGCCGCTGCCCGCGCGGGCCCAACCAGCTTCTGGACGGCTCGCATTGTGGAGGCCGGTATCCGCACGGAACACGACTCGTCGACAGGTTCGGCGGTGGCTCCCGGGTCGGGGTGCCGGCGCAGTCGGCGCGTTGCGAACAGCCGCATAGCGCGAGCGAGTTCGACGTCCACCGTCTGCTGTGCGAGCGGCCGCAGCCGTCGGACGAGTGCCGCCGCCTCGACCGCGTCGTCCTCGGACGGTGGCTGGTGCGCCCCGATGTAGCGGGCGAAGACGTGCTCGGTGGTGAACTCCAGGAAGCGGGTGGCGATGTGTTCGACCTGTTCCCTCAACTCCCGCAGATGACCGGCGATCGCGGACAGCGGCACTCCCGCCTCGTGCAACTCCGCAGCCACGGCCAGCTCCTGAGGGCTCGGCACGATGAAGAGGTCCTCCTCGCCGGGCACCCGCTCCAGCACGCCCAGCCGGATGGCGTCCGCGACCGCCGCCTCGTCCTGAACGCCGCCGAACCGCTCGACCAACTCGGCGCGTGACATCCGTACCGCCTTCTCGTCGGTCCACGGCCCGTCGACCTCCGCGGCCAGACCCAGGACCCCGCCGAGGCCGCGGCCCGCGTCCCAGGCATCCAGAAGTTCCTTGATGGAGGCCAGGGTGTAGCCGCGGTCGAGGAGGTCGGCGATCTGGCGCAGTCTGGTCAGATGCGCGTCCGCGTACACGTTGGCCCGGCCGTGCCGCTCGGGGCGGGGGAGCAGCCCTCGGTCCTGATAGGCGCGGATAGTTCTGACCGTGGCACCGCTGCGGTGGGCCAGGTCCTCGATGCGATAAGAGGCCCCGGCTGCTTCGTCGTTCACCATCCTCGTGCCTCTTCCTGCCGGAGGGCGTCCGGCTGCCGCCCGTGACAGCGCCGGGTCCCCGCGCGTGCGTCCGCACCCGCCGCGGCGCGTCGCGACGCCGCGGGTGCACTGTGCCGACGCTCGGCTCTCTTGCGCGGCGATCCCTCCCACGAGGGGCGGGAGGATGCGCGCGGGCGGCGGGTGACGGCCGTGCCGCGTTCCTTCCTGTCCCGGTCGAGGGAGACGCGACGCGGGCTGCCCCCGGGGCGCCTGTTTCCGCTCCCTACCGTTCCGGGGCTCACAGTGGTGGCTCCAGCCGGGCGAGTGCGCGCAGCGCCCGCGGGGCGAACCGGGACATGAAGCGACCCCCGCGGGCCTCGGGGGTGACGGGCACGACCGCCTGATCGTGGGCGACCGCGCGCAGAACGGCGTCCGCGACCTTCTCCGGCGGGTAGTTCCGCAGCCCGTACAGCCTCGAGGTCCTCCGCTGTCGGCGCTTCTCCTCCTCGGGTCCGACGCCGGCGAATCGCGCGGTCGAGGTGATGTTGGTGTTGACGATGCCGGGGCAGATCGCCGACACCCCGATGCCCCGTCCGGCCAGCTCCGCGCGCAGGCACTCGCTCAGCATCAGCACGGCCGCCTTGGAGGTGCTGTACGCGGGCAGCGACCTGGAGGGCAGATACGCGGCGGCCGAGGCGATGTTGACGATGTGACCGCCCTGGCCCCGCTCCACCATCTGCCTGCCGAACAGCCGGCAGCCGTGGATCACACCCCACAGGTTCACGTCGAGGACCTTCCGCCAGTCCTCCGCGGTGGTGTCGAGGAAGGACCCCGACAGCCCGATTCCCGCGTTGTTCACCAGCACGTCGACCACGCCGTACTCGGCGGCGGCCTTCTCGGCGAGCTTCACCATGGCCTGCTCGTCCGAGACGTCGACCACCTCGGCCCAGGCTTCAGGTGCGCCGATCAGCCGGGACAACTCCGCGGTACGCGCCGCTCCTTCGGCGTCGAGGTCGACGGCGATGACGCGTGCCCCGGCCTCGGCGAACGCGAAGGCCGTGGCACGACCGATACCCGCGGCCGCACCCGTCACCAGCACCAACTGCCCACCGAACCGGTCCGTGTACTTCCCGGTGACCACCGGTGCGGGGCGGCCGCCTTCGGTCGCCGTGACGAACTCGGTTATCCACGAGGCGAGTTGATCGGGACGCGTGCGTGGGATCCAGTGCTTGGCGGGCAGGGTGCGGCGGGTGAGCTGCGGAGTCCACGATTCCAGGTCGTCGTGGAGTTGCTCGGAGAGGAACTGGTCGCCCAGGGGCGTGATGAGCTGCACGGGCGCGTGGGCGTATGCGTCGTCACGGGGGCGGGACAGCCGGGGCCGCATGTTGTCCCGGTACAGCCACGCCCCGTTCGCGGCGTCCGTGGGCAGCGACGGGCTGGGGTAGTCGCCGCGAGGCAGTCTCTCGGCCCACCGGACCAGGCCGGGCCAATGCCTGCCGAGAGGGCCGCGCCAGGCGAGCTCGGGCAGTACGGGCGTGTGCAGTACGTAGACGTACCAGGATTTTGCTCCCTGGCCGAGGAGTTGGCCGATCCGGCGCGGGGTCGGGCGCTTCACCCGCCGCTTGATCCAGTGCCCCATGTGGTCGAGGGAAGGGCCTGACATCGAGGTGAAGGACGCGATGCGCCCCTCGGTCCGCTCGACCGTCACGAACTCCCAGCCCTGTACCGAGCCCCAGTCGTGCCCCACGAGGTGGACGGGGCGGCCCGGGCTGACCGCGTCCGCCACCGCCAGGAAGTCGTCCGTCAGCTTCTCCAGGGTGAATCCGCCGCGCAGCGGCTCGGGTGCCGTCGACCCGCCGTGCCCGCGCACGTCGTACAGCACCACGTGGAAGCGCTCCGCCAGCCGTGCGGCGACCTCGGACCAGACCTCCTTGGTGTCGGGATAACCGTGCACGAGCAGCACGGTCGGCTGCTCGGGGTCGCCCAGCTCGGCCACGCACAGCTCGACCCCGTCCGCGCGCACCCGGCGCACGCGCGCGCCTTCGAGTGCTCCCGCGTCTTCCATGTCTCCCTTTTCGGTCATCGGCACGTCCCCTCCGCCCACCGCCGCACGTGCGGGAGGTCGTCGTCGAGCCAGAACGCGCTCTCCTCGAACTCTCTGGAGTCGGTGACGACGAGGATCTCCTCGAACTTCGCGCCCGTGCCCCGGAAGCCGATGTGGGGCTCGACCGCCCAGAGCCCCGGCCGCGGCGGGTGATCGGAGAACCGGTACGGCGACCACAGCGGTGACCAGCCCTCGCGGTGCCCGCGCAGCGCGTCGGACGCGAGCCCCTTCAACGCCTGCGTGCCGAACCCGAACACATGCGGTGACCAACGGCGTTCCCGCACCCGGTCCACCTTGTGCGCGATGACGCCGAAGGGGTAGGCACGATGCCGGTTGGCGTATCCCTGACGGACCATGAGGCGATCCACGTCCTCGTAGATCTCGCGCAGCGACCGGCGCTCGCGCACCTCGCGCAGGATCAGCTCGCGGTGTGCTCGAAGGTCCGTCATCAGCCTGTCGTGCAGCGGGCTCGGCCCGAGGCAGCCCGAGTAGCCGATGTCCGCCGTGTACCCCTTGTATATGGGGGCCATGTCGAGGATGAAGGGCATTCCGGCTTCGAGGCGGCGGTCGGTGGGGAAGAACTGCAGCGGTACACGGAAGTTCACGAATGCCGTGCGGTCCCCGAACCATGCGAACGGCAGGTGGAACCAGTCCCGCACACCGCGCTCGCTCAGCCAGCGACGCTGCATCCGTGCCGCTTCGCGCTCGGTCACGCCGGGCTTCAGCTGGGCCGCGACCGCTTCGGCGCACTCGTACGCGAGCGTCTGGACCTGCCTGAAACCTCGCAGGTCCGCGGTGAGTCCGCCGTTCGGTGCAGAGGTCGTGTCACTCACAGCCCACCCGTCTCTCTCGACTACGGTCCGTGTTCGTCATGTGACATCAATGAATGTGACAGTGATCGGCGGCTGCGTCAATGGGTCGGGGCGGCGGCTGTGCATGACCGACGAGGGCAAGAGGCTCGGGACCCTGAGCGTGAACACGGCACGCGGCCCCGGGCACGAAACGGGGACGCCGGCCGTTCAACGCTTGACGGCCACTGCCACAGGGCACGTCCCGACGGGCCCGTTCGACCTCAGGGGGACCCCTAGGGGGCCCGGTGGTGGATGCCCCCTACGGGCCCGTACGACTCGAGGGTGATGGGGAGACAGCTCTGCGGGGTGACGACGGCGTCGGTCCGTGGTCCTAATGTCTAGATCGTGACTGTGATCGCGACCGAAAGCCTGAGCAAGCGGTTCCCGAGGGTTACCGCTCTTGACCGGCTCTCCGTGGACATCGGACCCGGTGTGACGGGACTCGTCGGTGCCAATGGCGCCGGCAAGTCCACACTGATCAAAATCCTGCTGGGTCTGTCCCCCGCTTCGGAGGGCCGTGCCGAGGTGCTCGGGCTGGACGTCGCCACCAAGGGCGGCACCATCCGCGAGCGCGTGGGGTACATGCCGGAGCACGACTGCCTGCCGCCCGACGTCTCGGCCACCGAGTTCGTCGTGCACATGGCTCGCATGTCGGGACTCCCCCCGACGGCCGCGCGCGAGCGCACCGCGGACACCCTGCGCCACGTCGGCCTGTACGAGGAGCGGTACCGCCCCATAGGCGGCTACTCCACGGGCATGAAACAGCGGGTGAAACTCGCCCAGGCCCTGGTGCACGACCCGCAGCTGGTCTTCCTGGACGAGCCGACCAATGGCCTGGACCCGGTCGGCCGGGACGAGATGCTCGGCCTGATCCGCCGCATCCACACCGACTTCGGCATCTCGGTGCTCGTCACCTCGCATCTGCTCGGCGAGCTGGAGCGCACCTGCGATCACGTCGTCGTGGTCGACGGTGGCAAGCTGCTGCGGTCCAGTTCCACCAGGGACTTCACCCAGAGCACGGCGACCCTCGCGATCGAGGTCACCGACAGCGACGAGCACCCCGACGGCACCGATGCTCTGCGCGAGGCGCTCCACGCGCGCGGGGTGACCGTGTCCGAAGGAAGCGGCCTTCCCGGCGCCGGGCACATCCTGCTGATCACCGCCCAGGGGGACGAGACCTACGACCTGGTCCGCGACCTGGTCGCCGACCTGGGTCTCGGCCTCGTCCGCATGGAGCAGCGCAGACACCAGATCGCCGAGGTCTTCCAGGACAACGACGAGCAGACGGGCACTCGCAGCGCCCAGGACGCAGGGAAGGAGGCGGTCGGCCATGGCGGTTGAGCAGCACGGTGCACCAGCATCGGCCCTCACCGGACAGCCCGCTCGCACGGGCGAGCAGAGCCGTATCCACAACATCGGATACCGCTCGTACGACGGCCCTCGCCTGGGCCGCGCCTACGCCCGCCGCTCGCTGTACTCACAGTCCCTGCGCGGTGCCTACGGACTGGGCCGTTCGGCCAAGTCCAAGGTGCTGCCCATGCTGCTGTTCGCGGTGATGTGCGTGCCGGCGGCCATCATGGTGGCGGTCGCGGTCGCCACCAAGGCCAACGACCTGCCCGTCAAGTACACGGACTACGCGGTCATCATGCAGGCCGTCATCGGCCTGTACGTCGCCTCCCAGGCACCGCAGTCCGTCTCGCGCGACCTGCGCTTCAAGACCGTCCCGCTGTACTTCTCGCGCCCGATCGAGACCGCCGACTACGTCCGCGCGAAGTTCGCGGCCCTGACCTCGGCCCTCTTCATCCTGACCGCGGTGCCCCTGCTCGTGCTGTACGTGGGCGCACTCCTGGCCAAGCTCGACTTCACCGACCAGACCAAGGGACTCGCTCAGGGGCTGGTGTCCGTGGCACTGCTCTCGCTCCTCTTCGCCGGCATCGGCCTGGTGATCTCGGCGGTCACCCCGCGCCGCGGATTCGGCATCGCGGCCGTCATCGCCGTTCTGACCATCTCCTACGGGGCCGTGTCCGTCATCCAGGCCATCGCCGACGAGCAGTCCAGCGCCGACGCGGTGCCCTGGCTCGGCCTCTTCTCGCCGATCACCCTGATAGACGGCGTACAGACCGCCTTCCTGGGCGCCGCCTCCGCCTTCCCCGGCGGACACGGGCCCTCCAGCGGGCAGGGAGTCCTCTACCTCTTCGTCGTCCTGGGTCTCATCGCCGGCTCCTACGGCCTGCTGATGCGCCGCTACCGGAAGGTCGGGCTGTGACCACCCTCAACATCGACCACGTCTCACGCTGGTTCGGCAACGTGGTGGCGGTCAACGACGTCACGATGACGATCGGCCCCGGTGTCACCGGCCTGCTCGGCCCGAACGGCGCCGGCAAGTCCACCCTCATCAACATGATGGGCGGATTCCTCGCCCCCTCCACGGGCTCCGTCACCCTCGACGGGACGCCGGTGTGGCGCAACGAGCAGATCTACAAGCACATCGGCATCGTCCCCGAGCGCGAGGCGATGTACGACTTCCTCACCGGCCGCGAGTTCGTCGTCGCCAACGCCGAGCTGCACGGACTCGGGGCCAAGGCCGCCCAGCGGGCACTCGCCACGGTGGAGATGGAGTACGCGCAGGACCGCAAGATCTCGACGTACTCCAAAGGCATGCGCCAGCGCGTGAAGATGGCGTCCGCCCTGGTCCACGAGCCGTCGCTGCTCCTGCTGGACGAGCCGTTCAACGGCATGGACCCACGCCAGCGCATGCAGCTCATGGATCTGCTGCGGCGCATGGGCGACGAGGGCCGCACGGTGCTGTTCTCGTCGCACATCCTCGAAGAGGTCGAGCAGTTGGCGGCCCACATCGAGGTGATCGTCGCCGGACGGCACGCGGCGAGCGGTGACTTCCGGCGCATCCGCCGCCTGATGACCGACCGCCCGCACCGCTATCTGGTGCGCTCCAGCGACGACCGTGCGCTGGCCGCCGCACTGATCGCAGATCCGTCGACCGCCGGGATCGAAGTGGACCTGGCCGAGGGTGCGTTGCGTATCCAGGCCGTCGACTTCGGCAGGTTCACGACGCTGCTGCCGAGGGTGGCCCGGGACCACGGCATCCGTCTGCTCACGGTGTCGCCGTCGGACGAGTCGCTCGAGTCCGTCTTCTCGTATCTCGTCGCGGCGTAGGAGGCCGAAAATGTACGACCCCACAGTCGCCCGGCTCACCTACCGGGCTCTGCTCGGCCGCCGTCGGGCCCTCATTCTCAGTGCGCTTCCCGCCCTGCTGATCGTGCTCTCGGTGGCCGTACGCGCCCTGAGCGGAGCCGACGACCAAGTGGCCGCGGACCTCCTCGGCGGGTTCGCCCTCGCCACGATGGTCCCGATCATCGGCGTCATCGCCGGGACCGGTGCGATCGGGCCGGAGATCGACGACGGCTCCGTGGTGTATCTGCTGGCGAAGCCGGTGAAGCGCCCGACGATCATCTTCACCAAGCTGATCGTGGCCATCGCGGTGACCATGGCGTTCTCGGCCGTTCCGACACTCGTCGCGGGCCTGATCCTGAACGGCAACGGACAACAGGTCGCGGTCGCCTACACGGTGGCGGCGCTGGTCGCCTCGATCGCGTACGCGGCGATGTTCCTGCTCCTGGGTACGGTCACGCGGCACGCGGTCGTCTTCGGGCTGGTGTACGCACTCGTCTGGGAGACGCTCTTCGGGTCCCTGGTGGAGGGGGCCCGCACGCTCAGTGTTCAGCAGTGGGCACTCGCCGTCGCTCAGAAAGTCACCGATGGCGGTCTGGTGACGTCCGATGTGGGGCTGCCGACCGCGGTGGTTCTGCTGACGGTGGTCACGGCGGGAGCGACCTGGTACGCGGGGCAGAAGCTGCGGACACTGAAGCTGGCCGGCGAGGAGTGACGGCACCCTCCGGGGCGCTCAGCCCCGGAGACCCACCTTTCTGATCTTGACCAGGGCTTCACGCTCGTCCGGGCAGACCGGGCGAGCGGAAACACGGGGGCATACGCGGCCGGAAGGGGCGGCCCGGAGGCAGGAGGCACGGGGATGGCGACAGAGGTGGCGCCCGAGGACGGCGACGCACCGAGGACGACGACCGTCGGCGCGGGCGAGGACGGCGCGGGCTCCTTGTCCGCGGAGGGCTCCGAAGGCGGAGTCACGGCAGGCGCGCGCCTCTGGGACGGCCCGGGTTCCGGCTCCGGCGGGGTACCGGGTGCCACGGAGGGATCCGGGCGAGGAGCGGTCGCAGGGCAGGGCGCTTGGGACGACGTCGTGCTGGACGAGGACTTCGTACGGGACGCCGAGACCGCCGAGCCGTCGGCGCGGGCCCGGATGCTCGCGGCGCGTTGGCGGCAGGAGGCCCCTGATCCTCAGCCCTGGCGTTCGGACGAGCCGCCCGCCGGGTGGTTCTTCAGCAAGGCACGGCGCCGCAGGTGGCGCCGACGGTGACCGTCCCCGTGGGGCGGCGGCCCGGGCGAGGGATATTCGGTGGCGGACAACTCGGCTGCCGGGCACAGTGGTTGATGTCCAGGTCGCCGGATCGAGTCGGCGTCACGTTCTGGGAGAGGAGCCCGGCGATGCTGTCCTTCAGGCGCAGTACGTCGAGTTCCCTGCAGGGCAGCCCACGGCGGGTTCCGGAGTAGTTACCCCTCCGTCGAGTCCGCGCCCCCAGCGGGGGGTTGCCCGGGGCGGCCGCTTCGAGCGCGCGAATCGCTTCGCGTGGGCCGCCCACCCGGAGGATTGGCCGAGTGGTAAGGCACCGGCTTGCTAAGCCGTGGTCGGGTTTTGCCCGCGCACGTTCGATCCGTGCATCCTCCGCCGTTTTGCTGTCGCTGTGACCTGGCCGGACTGCTGGGCCGGTGTATGTGTCGAGCACCCCGGTCGCGCTGGGGCCAGGTTGTGCCTGCGGGGTCGGTGGCGCGACAGAGCTTGGGGAGCGCTGGTGCAGCCCGCTGTGCCACCCTGCAGAGACGCCGGGGCACGCGCGCCGCGTACCCGTCCCACCAGAGGGCTCGGCTGCCACCCCACATGTCGCGGCGCCCGGCATCGTCGGCTCCGTCCCCGGCACACGCTCGCACCGCCGTCCGCTACCGCGCGGTCTCACCGCCGTTCGCTCCAGCGGCCACCTGGTGCCGGTGGCGTCGGCCTCCCGGTGGGCCGGTGGCTCGTACGGCGAGCGCGCCCCGTGCCGACGTCCGGCGCCGACGCCCGTGCGGCCGGCCCGTCCTCGGTGTGTTCCGGCTGGGCGCCGTGAGGTCGGGCGGTGGCTAGCCGAGCAGGCGGTCCAGTACCTCGGCGATGCCGTCGTCGTCGTTGGAGGTGGTCACCTCGTCGGCGACGGCCTTGAGGTCGGCATGAGCGTTGGCCATGGCCACGCCGTGGGTGGACCAGGTGAACATGGGGATGTCGTTGGGCATGTCGCCGAAGGCGATGGTGTCGGTGCGCTTCGTGCCGAGGCGGCGGGCGGCGAGGGAGAGACCGGTGGCCTTGGTGAGGCCGAGAGGGAGGAGTTCGACGATGCCCTCGCCGGCCATGGCGACCGTGACGAAGCCGCCGGCGGTCTGGCGGGAGGCTTCGGCGAGTTCGTCGGTGGTCAGGGTGGGGTGCTGTATGTAGATCTTGTTCAGCGGGGCCGCCCAGAGGTCGGACACGTCCGTGAGCGGGGTGGTGGGGAGGGAACCGTGCAGGGCGTAACCGGGGCCGACGAGTACCTCGCCTTCCAGGCCGGCCCGGCTGGCCGCCAGATGCAGAGGGCCCACCGCCGCCTCGATCTTGGCGAGGGCCACGGCGGCGAGCTGCCGGTCCAGGGTGACGGCCGTGAGCAGACGGTGCTCTCCGGCATCGTAGACCTGGGCACCCTGGCCGCAGACGGCCAGGCCCGTGTAGCCGAGGTCGTCGAGGATGTGGCGAGTCCACGGGACGGCCCGGCCTGTGACGACGATGTGGGCGGCGCCCACGGCGGTGGCCGCGGTGAGCGCCTCACGGGTGCGTCGGGAGATGGAGTCGTCGGAGCGCAGAAGCGTTCCGTCGAGGTCGGTGGCGATCAGCTTGTACGGGAAGCCCGAGGGCCGCACGGAAGATGTGCGGACCTCGGGCGTCTCCGTCGTTCCGGACGCCGCGGTCGTCCCGGAGTCCGTGGTACCTCCGGCGGCAGCCGCCTCGCTCACTTGGCCACCGGCTCCAGTACCTCGCGGCCGCCCAGGTACGGCCGCAGGACCTCGGGGACGCGGACGGAGCCGTCGGCCTGCTGGTGGTTCTCCAGGATGGCCACGATCGTGCGCGGGACGGCGCAGAGCGTGCCGTTGAGCGTGGCCAGCGGCTTGACCTGCTTGCCGTCACGGACGCGGATCTGCAGACGGCGCGACTGGAACTCGGTGCAGTCGGAGGTCGAGGTCAGCTCGCGGTACTTGCCCTGGGTCGGGATCCACGCCTCGCAGTCGAACTTGCGCGAGGCCGAGGAGCCGAGGTCGGCGGAGGCGACGTCGATGACGCGGAAGGGCAGTTCCAGCGACGTCAGCCACTGCTTCTCCCAGTCCAGCAGGCGCTGGTGCTCGGCCTGGGAGTCCTCCGGCGCGACGTACGAGAACATCTCGACCTTGTCGAACTGGTGGACGCGGAAGATGCCCCGGGTGTCCTTGCCGTGCGAACCGGCCTCGCGGCGGAAGCAGGGGGAGAAGCCGGCGTAGCGCAGGGGGAGGCGGTCGGCGTCGATGATCTCGTCCATGTGGTACGCCGCCAGCGCGACCTCGGAGGTGCCGACCAGGTAGAGGTCGTCCTTGTCGAGGTGGTACACGTCCTGGGCGGCCTGGCCGAGGAAGCCGGTGCCGGCCATCGACTGCGGACGGACCAGCGCCGGGGTCAGCATCGGGGTGAAGCCGGCGGCGGTGGCCTGGGCGATCGCCGCGTTGACCAGGGCGAGTTCGAGTAGGGCCCCGACACCCGTCAGGAAGTAGAAGCGCGAGCCGGAGACCTTGGCACCGCGCTCGGTGTCGATGGCGCCGAGGATCGTGCCGAGTTCCAGGTGGTCCTTCGGCTCGAAGCCCTCGGCCGCGAAGTCACGGATCTCGCCGTGCGTCTCCAGCGTGACGAAGTCCTCCTCGCCGCCGACGGGGACGTCGGGGTGGACGAGGTTGCCGAGCTGCAGGAGGAGCTCCTGGGTCTCGGTGTCGGCCGCGTCACGCTCGGCGGCGGCGGCCTTGACGTCGGCCTTGAGCTGTTCCGCGCGCTTGAGCAGCTCGGCCTTCTCCTCGGCGGACGCCTTGGGGATCAGCTTGCCGAGCGAC
Source organism: Streptomyces sp. NPDC041108 (assembly GCF_055592645.1). Taxonomy (NCBI): domain Bacteria; kingdom Bacillati; phylum Actinomycetota; class Actinomycetes; order Kitasatosporales; family Streptomycetaceae; genus Streptomyces; species Streptomyces sp. NPDC041108. The sequence goes on from NZ_JBVIYK010000010.1 coordinate 145,043, forward strand.
CTCTGCTCGGCGCGGAGCTCGTCGAAGCGGACGCCGGAGGACCTGCGCCGCTCGTCGGCGGACAGGAGGGAGTCGACGAGCGCGACGTCCTCTCCACGGGCGCGCTGGGACGCGCGCACACGGTCGGGGTCCTCACGGAGCAGGCGAAGGTCAATCACCCTCCAAGGCTACCGGTGCGTGGTTCCGGCCCACGAATCGAATTCACCGCATGACCCTTATGCAGGTTTTCGCACCGAATGTCGATGAGGAAGAGAGGGGGAGTCGGCGCCGAGGGGAACCGGCTGTCGAGGCGGGGAAAGTCAATGAGGTGAGCGTGAACCCCTGAAAGAGGGGGTGATCGCGGCGCCTGGTTGACTCGACTCCCTTGGTGCGTAGGGGACTTGAGGTTGGGCCGTCCACAGTGGTCCACAATGCCGCAGAGTTATCCACAGGCTGTGCGAAAGATCTGTGGACTACGGGGAGGGTCGTCAGGGGGGCCGGAGGCCGACTTGAGGATTCCCGGCTCAAACCGCCTTCACGCCCACTTTCGAGTGGATTCGTGGGTAAATGGGTCGCTCTAAAGGATTGACGGGGGGAGACGCATGGACGAAGGGTGACCTACGGGGTTGTGGACGCACTGGATGCCACCAAGGGGATTTGTCGACTGTGTGGCGGTGTGTTGTCGACTTGTCCCCAGGTCGAGAAGCCGCCCTGTGGATAACTTCTGTGGACAAAGAAAATAGGCAGGTAGGACCGGCGGCAGGCGCACAGGTCTGGCCCCGGGAAGGTGCTCTCCTGGATTCACGTCGGTGAGGGACCGCCTCAGGGGCCGCTCAGAGGGGCCCCTCGGACGGGCCGCTCGGGGCCCGCCGTCCCGAAGCCCGCGGCTAGAACCGGCCGTCCTGGCAGCGTGCCACCCAGTCCGCCGCCGCCACGAACTCGGCTTCCGAGGTGCCCGGCAGCGTGGGGCGGATCTTCGCGGTGGCGGCGTCCGCACGCGGGTACGAACCGAGGAAGCGGACCTGGAGGCAGATCCGCTTGAGCCCCATCAGGGCCTCGGCCACCCGGCGGTCGGAGATATGGCCCTCGGCGTCTATGGCGAAGCAGTAGTTGCCGATGCCCTCGCCGGTCGGGCGGGACTGCAGCAGCATGAGGTTGACGCCGCGGACGGCGAATTCGCCGAGGAGATCGCGCAGCCCGCCGGGGTGGTCGTCGCGCTGCCAGATGACGACGGACGTCTTGTCGGAGCCCGTCGGTGCGGCGGGCCGGGCGGGGCGGCCGACCAGGACGAACCGGGTCTGGGCGTTCTCCGCGTCGTGGATCTCGGTCTGCAGCGCCTCCAGGCCGTACCGCGCGGCCGCGAACTCCCCGGCGAAGGCGGCGTCGTAACGGCCCTCCTGGACGAGGCGGGCGCCGTCGGCGTTCGAGGCGGCGGATTCCCAGACGACGTCCGGGGAGAGGTTGGCCTTCATCCAGTTGCGGACCTGCGGCTGGGCGGCCGGATGCGCGGTGACCGTCTTGATCTCCGACAGCTTGGTGCCCGGCCGGACCAGCAGCGCGAAGGTGATCGAGAGGAGCACCTCGCGGTAGATCATCAGCGGGGCACCGGCGACCAGCTCGTCGAGGGTGGTCGTGATGCCGCCCTCGACGGAGTTCTCGATCGGGACGAACGCTGCCTCGGCCTCGCCGTTGCGGACGGCGTCGAGCGCTGCGGGAACGGACACCATCGGGACGAGCTCGCGGGTCGCGGCCTCCGGCAGCGTGCGCAGGGCGACCTCGGTGAAGGTGCCCTCGGGGCCGAGGTACACGTAGCTGGCTGGCATGGGCTCACCCTAATGGGCCTCGCGGGGCCCCAGCGCACGCATGTCGCCCCACCACTCCTGCGAGCGACGTAGAGCCCTCGGAGACACCCGCACACCTCCTCGGGGCCCGGCGCCGGGCCCCGGTCCCCCAGGTCCCGAGGGCGGCCGCACCCACCGGCCGGGTCACCAACCACCGACTGGGTCGCCAACCACCGGCCGGGTCATCACCCCCCCGGCCGGGTCACCACCCCCCGGCCGGGTCACCGGCCGGTCGTCCACCGGTCAATGGGTGGCTTGCCCGGCCGGTCAGCTCTCCAGCAGCCGCTGCCCCACGTACTCCCCCTCCGCCGCGCCCCCCGGTACCGCGAAGAGGCCGCTCGACTCGTGGCGGATGAACTTGGAGAGCGCGTCGCCGCGGTCGAGTTTGCGTTGGACGGTGACGAAGCCGCGGAGGGGGTCGGCCTGCCAGCAGACGAAGAGGAGGCCGGCGTCGGGGACCCCCTTCGCGTCGATGCCGTCGTGGAAGGAGAACGGGCGGCGGAGCATGGCCGCCCCGCCGTTCTGATCGGGGCGGGTGATACGGGCGTGCGCGTTGATCGGCACGAGCAGATTGCCCTGGGCGTCGGTCTTCTCCAGGTCCATCGCGGTCGTCTCGGTCGCCTTCTCGCCGCCGCTCAAAGGCGCGCCGTCGGACTTGCGCCGCCCGATGACGTCCTCCTGCGCCTTGACCGAGAGCTGTTCCCAGTCGTCCAGGAGCATGCGGATGCGGCGTACGACGGCGTAGGAGCCGTTCGCCATCCACGCCGGGTCGCCGGAGGTGGACGGGGAGGCGGACGCGGGCACGAAGATCCGCTCGTCGAAGTCGGACTCGGCCGGCTTCGGGTTGCGGGTGCCGTCGATCTGACCCATCAGGTTGCGTGCCGTCATGGGGTGGGCCGTGGCGCCCGGCGAACGGTTGAAGCCGTTCATCTGCCAGCGCACCCGGGCCGCGCTGCCCGCGTCCTTCTGGATCGCGCGCAGGGCGTGGAAGGCGACGAGCGCGTCGTCGGCCCCGATCTGTACCCACAGGTCGCCGTTGCTGCGCGTCCGGTCGAGCTGGTCCGAGGAGAAGTCGGGCAGCGGATCCAGGGAGTCGGGGCGTTGCTTCTCCAGACCGGTACGGGCGAAGAAGCTGTGTCCGAACCCGAAGGTGACCGTCAGCGACGACGGTCCCGCGTCACGGGCGATATCGGTGTCGTCCTGAGCCGTGGGCTCGCCCGCCATCAGTCGCCGGGCCGTGTCCGACCAGCGGCGCAGCAGAGCGGCTGCCTCCTTGCGCCCCGCCCCGGCGGCCAGGTCGAACGCGACGAGGTGGCCACGGGCCTGGAGGGGAGTGGTGATGCCCGGCTGATGTTTCACGTGAAACCTCTCCTCCCCCGCGCCGATGGAGGAGAGCGGCGTGATCTTCTCGCCAGAGGAGGACGAGGAGGAGGACCCGGCCGCGTAGCCTGCGGCGGCGCCTGCCGTGCCCAGCGCTAGTCCGGTCGCGCCGGCGGTGCCCAGCAGCAGGCGACGCGAGATCGCGCCACCGGCGGCTGAGGTGTCGCCGCTCCCCTCCGTGCCCGAAGGGCCGGACGGAGGCCGCGAGCCGTCCTCGGCCGCGCGCGACCGTGCGGCATCGACCGCGCGTGCAGCACCGACGGCGCGTCCGGCACCGACCGCGCGTCCGGCACCGACCGCGCCTCCGGGGCCTGCCGCGTGTCCGGCACCGACGCTGTCACCGGCGCCGGCGCCGGCCGCCTTCCCGTCACTGCCGCGCGCCCCGTCCGGTGTGACGGAGTCGCCTTGGACAAGGTCCTGGTCAGCCATGGTGTGTTTCAGCCGATCTTCGCGTTCTTGCTGACGGTCACCTGGTCGATCTCAGATGTCCGTACGGTGATCTCGATGTTCCAGTCGCCCGCCATGGGGATCTGCACGCCGTTCGCCGTCCAGTGACCGGTGGTGACGCGCTCGGGGACGACGGGCAGGGGGCCGATCTCCTTGGCCTTCAGGGTGAAGGCCACCTTCACTTCGGGGACGTCGAAGGGTTTGCCGTCCGGGCCCTGGACGTAGACGTGCATCTCGTTGGCGCCCACGCGCGCGGGGTCGATCTGCAGCCGGGCCACGCCCTTGCCGTTCTTGCCGCCCGTGTCGAACGACATGTCCAGCGCCAGGGCTCCCGACGTCTCGTTCTCCTGCCGCACGGCGGCGTTCGCCGCCTTGGCCTCCTCCACGGTGCGGCCGGGTTCCGCGGCGGTCAGCGCCGTCGTGACGGCGAGCAGGACGACGGCGACACCCGCCTCCGCCAGTACCGACCGGCGAAGTCCCCTACGGCCGGGATCGGCGTCCCGCAGGCGCTTCTCCCTGGTGCTCGCCACGGCCGCCCGCTGCCGGGCGAGCTGGGCGGCCCGCTCGGAACCCTCGTCGGCCCGGTTTCCGGAACCACCGCCCGTGCCCCCCGCGGACCCACCGGTGGCATGCGCAGCCGCCGGCTCCTTCTCCACCACGGCTTCCGTGTCCTGTGCGCCCCGCGTCTTCGCCGCGGCCTCGGAGGCATCCGTCTCCGCCGCCTCCGGTGCTTCGGCCAGCTGCGCGGTCCACCGGCGGGAGACCCACGCGATCCCGACCAGCAGGGCGACCAGGCCGATCTTCACGAGCAGCAACTGCCCGTACGAGGTGCCGGTCAGCGCGGACCAGGTGCCGACCTGGCGCCACGACTGGTAGATGCCGGTCGCGGTCAGAACCAGCACACTCGCGAACGCGACCCGTGAGAACCGTCGTACGGCCTCGGTCTCGACCTGTGCGTCCGCCGGTGCCCGGAACAGTGCCACGAGCAGTGTCGCCAGGCCGCCCAGCCAGGCGGCGACCGCCAGCAGGTGCAGGATGTCGACGGGCATCGAGATGCCGGTCTGGATTCCCGTCGAGGCGTGTTCGGCCATCGCCCAGCTCGCGGCGAGACCTGTGGAGACCACGCCTCCGCCGATGGCCAGCCCGAGGGTGAGGTCCCGTCGGAAGGAGCCGTCGTCCTCGTCCTCGTCCCCGTCCTCTTCCTCCTCCTCGTCCTGGCTCTCGGGTGCGGAGTCGGCTTCCCCGGTCTCGCCGAGCTCTCTGGCCTTCCCGAGCCCCGTGGGTCCTTGCTCGACCTCCTCGACCTGCTCGACCTCCTCGACCTCTTCGTCCCGCCGTGCGTACGCGCCGAACAGCACCGCGATGAACAGGGCCGCCGCGGCGAGCAGCAGCAGGCGGGAGACGAGGGCGGCGCCCGTCTTCGTCTGGAGGACCTGGCTCAGAAGGTCGAGGTCGAAGACGTCGCCCAGCTTGCCGGAGCCGGTGTAGGAGCCGCGCAGCAGCAGCATGGAGAGGGTGGCGGTGGTCAGTGTGAGCCAGCCGGAGACCACGAGCCGCTGCACGGGCCGCACCCCGGCACCGCGCTGCCAGCAGGCCAGCACGAAGGCCGCGCCGCCGACCAGCACGATGAAACCGGCGTACGACAGGTAGCGCGCGAACCCGTAGAGACCGCCGACGACCCCGCCGCCGGCCTGCTGCTCGGGTACCGCCACCGTCGTCTTGGAGGGTGCCCCCACGGAGAAGGTGAAGGCTCCGGAGACGGGGTGGCTGTCCGCCGAGACGACCTGGTAGGTGACGGTGAAGGTGCCGTCGGGCAGGCCCGAGTGCAGACCGACCGAGTAGCTGTTGCCGCCCAGTTCGGTGACCTTGCCGGTGTCGGCCTCCTTGCCCTTGGGGTCGTACACGCGCACCGCGCCGTCGGACATCGCGACCTTCTCGGAGAAGGTGAGCGACACCTGGTCGGGCGCGTCCTGGACCACCGACCCCTGCTGAGGGTCGCTGCCGGTCAGCGCGGCGTGCGCGGAGACGGGCACGGCGCCGGAGAGCAGCACCCCGACGGCGGCGAACAACAGCAACAGCAACGGCCTCAACCGGCTCACGGTGCTCCCTCCCTCAGCGCCCGTTGGTCGGCTGGTACGTCGCCGACTTCACGGGCATCTCGACCGTGATGGCCTTGGACTCGGTGAAGTTCAAGCGCAGGGACACCGTCTCGCCCTCCTTCGGCTTGCGCTTCAGGTTCTCGAACATCAGGTGGTTTCCGCCGCTCTTGAGCACGAGTTCGCCGTCGGCGGGGACCTTCAGGCCGGTGACCTCCTGCATCGACTGCCCGGTGGTCTCGTGCACGGTGACGTCCTGGGCGATGTCGCTGGTGACGGAGGTCAGCTCGTCCGCCTTGCCGCCGTCGTTCTCGATGACGAGATAGCCGGCCGCCAGGGAGTCCGTGACGGGTTGGGGCATGTAGGCGGACTTCACGGCCAGCTTCGCGGCGGAGGAGTCGGAAGAGGAGCCGCTCGAACCGCACCCGGCCAGGACGAGCGCGGTCGTGACCAGGACGGGGCCGGCGAGTCGAGACCTCACGGGTTCTCGCCCTTGAGCAGCTTCGGCAGGTCCTTCTCGTAGTCCTGCACGGTGGCGTCGTCGTCGTACAGCACATAGCCCCCGTCGGTCTTCGGCGAGAACGCGATGACCTGGGTGCCGTGCTGGGAGACGATCTTGCCGTTCTTCTTGGCGGGTGCGTCGATGGAGATGCCGAGGCGGAGGGCGCCCTGCTGGATGTCGTCGAAGTCGCCGGTCAGGCCGACGATCTCGGGGTCGATGCCCTTGAGCCACTTGCCGAGTTCCGCCGCGGTGTCCCGCTCGGGGTCGGTGGTGACGAAGACCAGCCGGAGGTTCGCCAGCTCCGACTTCGGCACCTTCTTCGCCACCTCCTTCTTCGCGACCGCCAGGTTGTTCATGGTCAGCGGGCAGACGTCGGGGCAGTTGGTGTAGCCGAAGTAGATCAGCGTCGGCTTGCCCTCGGTCTCCTTGCGGAGGTCGTACGGCTTGCCGTGGGTGTCGGTGAGGACCAGATCCGGCTTGGTGAACGGCTGGTCGAGGACCGTGAAGGGCTTCTGGGGGCCGGTGTCGGAGACCTCGGCGACCGACGTCGTGGAGGCGTCGCCCGTGCCGCAGGCCGAGAGGCTCAGGACGGCCGCGACCAGCAGGGCGCCGGCCGCGAACGTCTTCTTCTTCGTGTTCGTGTGCATGGAGGATGTCCAGTTGGTTCGAGCCCCGGCGCGCACGGGGACGTACACGTGCGCGCCGAGGGGGAGGGCCGGGAAGCCGGAGACTCAGGCGTTCGTGCGCCGGCGGCCGGCCAGGACGCCGTAGGCGACACCCGCGGCGCCGACGACGATGCCGACGACGCCGAGGACACGGGCGGTGGTGTCGCTCGTGGCGGCGGGCTCGGCGGCGGTCTCGTTCGACGCGGCCTTGGCGTCGTCGGCGTCCTCGGACTCGTCGGAGGCGGTGGAGGCGGACGAGCCGTGGTGGTCTCCGGTGGCGGCCGACAGCGCGAGCACGGGGGCCGGGTTCTCGGGCTCCTCCTCGCCGTCCTTGGGCACCTCGATCCAGCGGACGACCTCCTTGTTGGAGTACGTCTGGATCGCCTTGAAGACCAGTTCGTCGGTGTTCTCGGGGAGCTGGCCGACGGAGACCGGGAACTTCTGGAAGAAGCCGGCCTTGATGCCGGCCCCGTCGGCGGTCCACGTGATCTTGGAGATGGCCTCGTCGATCTGTTCGCCGTGCAGTTCGAGGGGCTTGTCGAGCTTGGCCTTGGTGACCTTGATGTCCCAGCCCGGGACGGCCTCCGGCTGGGCCGAGGCGAGCGGGTGGTCGGTCGGGAAGTTCACCTCGAGCTTGGTGGTCGTGGCGTCGTCGCGCTCGTTGGGGACCTTGAAGTTGACGGTCGCGTATCCGCCCTTGGCCGCGGCGCCTTCCGCCGCGACGCTGACGTGCGCGAACGCGGGACCGGACAGGAGGAGGACGGCGGAACCGGCGAGGGCGCCGACGGCGGCGACACGAGAAGCCTTCATGACTGGTGACACTCCACAGTGAGTGAGGAAGAGGAGAGAGGAGGACGAGGGGTGCGCGCGCTGTGGACGGCTGCCGGGACCGAGCCCGGGGCCGAGGCGGATGCGCGCGTGCGTCGACGCCGTACGACGGACTCCCTCTCCCAGGTGTGGAGTGAGCGGGCGTCGTGTCAGGCGGCGAGGGCGAAGAAGGGGGCGGCGGGCGGGGGGCCGCGCCGGACGAGCGTGTGCTGGAGGGCGGTCGTCCGCAGGGTCGCGGGCGCCGCGTACCCGGCGCGCGGAGCGCGAGGCGCGGCCTCCGGCGCACTCGGAAGCCCGGTCCGCAGGACCCGCGCCAGCGCGAACGCGCCGCGCAGGGACCGTACGGGCGGCTCCTGGGCCGACAGGCGGGCCAGGCGCAGCAGCGCCAAGTCGCCGTGGCGGAGCAGCCATCCGGCGGCCACGGCCGCGAGCACATGGCCGAGCATCATGGGCAGCGACGGCAGCAGGGTGGCGGAGGAGCCCGTCGCGGTCGTCATGTCCGCCGGCGTGTGCGCGGCGTGCGCGCCGCCGACCCCGGCGTCGACCAGGATCCGCTGGGCCTGGGCGGGGCTCAGGGCCGCCGCGGTCGTACCGCACACGAAGCGGGCGGCGCGCTCCACGAGCGCCGCGTCCATGGCCTCCGCGGTCCGTGAGGCGGCCGTCGGCCCGTGCTGGCCCAGTCCGAACAGACTGTGCAGCAGGGTCTGGCCCACCGCCAGCGTCGCCGCGATGCCCGGCAGGGAGCGTTCCCGTCCGGCCAGAGCGGCCGCGACGGAGAAGACGCCGACGAAACCGACGCCCAGGGTCCACAGCGGGATCGCCGCGCACGAGGCGAGGGCGTGGCCGGCCGCGGCCAGCGCGACACAGACCGCGGCGAACACCGCGGCCCGAAGGACCCGGAGTTCACCTCCGGCGCGCGCGGGGCGCGGGGTGGTCGGCCGCTGTGGGCGGGGGGCAGTCATGGCGGGCCCATCATCGCACCGGGGCGCTCCGCTGGGTTCGGCGGGTTCACGGCGGGAGGTACGGGGGTGAGGGGGGCGGTGTTCAGGTGGGGGCTCGGGCGCGGGCTGAGTGGGGGGTCGGCCGACGGTCGGTCGGCGGGTGAGGGGTCGGTCGGAGGCCGGGCGGGCTGAGGGGGGCGGCAGGCGGTCGGTCGGCGGGTGGGTGCGGGGCGGGTGGGGGCTGGTCGCGCAGTTCCCCGCGCGCCTGGGGGCAGGGATGTCCGGCGGCCTGGAAGGTACCCGGAGGCCACGGCAGGGCTCGTGCCTCCGGGGCAGCGCCGCCTACGTACCCCTGGAATGCCAGGCTCTCCAGGTACCTGAGAACGTCGCCCCCCGGCTGCCAAGCCATGGCCTGGTGTGCACGGAGGGGCAGGTGATTCGGAAGAGTTTCGTCCGCATACACCGAATGCGCGGGGTGCGCATCCGCCGTATGGGCGGACAGACCGCGCCCGGGCGATTGCGCGGTGCTCTCGGCGGCAATACGTAACGGTATGTCGAGCCGCGGCCTGGAGGCTGGAGCATGAGCATCTGGTGGTCACTCCATCTGCGGCGTGAGGCTGCGAGCGTGCCGCTCGCCCGGCGGCTGCTGATCGGCACGATGGAGACGGCGGGCGTCGACCCGGACGTCTCCTACGACCTCTCCGTCGCCCTCAGTGAAGCCTGCGCCAACGCTGTCGAGCACGGCGGTGGGATCTCGGCCGGCGCCACCACCGAGGCGTACCGGGTCACCGCCTACCTCGACGGCGAGAAGTGCCGTATCGAGGTCGCGGACTCCGGACCCGGCTTCCCGCACCGCCCGCCGGTCCGCCCGGCCCAGGCCCACGCCGACGCCGAGAACGGCCGCGGACTGTGTCTCATCCGCGAACTCGCCGACCACGTCCACATCGGCAACAAACCGGATCACGGCGGCGCGGTCGTCAGCTTCGACAAGATCCTGAAGTGGCGCGAGGACGCCCCGCTGGTGGCGGTGTAACGCCCTCGTACCCACCCCCGGCCCGCGTCAGATCTGGTGCGGCTCCAGGTCCCGTCCGACGCGCTGCCAGGACCGGACCAGCGTGGTGACCGGGTGGGCTCTGCCCAGCAGATGGGTCAGCCGGGTCACCGCCTTCTCCTGGAGCTGCACGGCCTCCTCCCGGCCGGTGTCCCGCAGGGTGACCGCCAGATTGCCCATGCCGACCAGCACATCGGGGTGGTCCGGGCCGAACCGCCGGCGCAGTCCGTCCACGGCCCGGCGTTCCCAGTGCTCCGCCCGGTCGTGCAGCCCGCGGTCGCCGTAGGTGTTGGCCAGGTTGAGGCCGGCGGACAGGACGGACGGATGGTCGTCCCCGAGGGTGGCGGCCAGACAGTCGCGGGCGTGGCGGCTCAGCTCCTCGGCCGTCTCCGTGTTGCCGAGGGCCCGGTGGTACATGGCGAGGTTGTTGAAGCAGTACATGGTGAACGGGTGCTCGGCGCCGAACGAGTCCCGGTACCCGTCGAGCACCTCCTCGACCTGGCGGACGGCCCGCGCGGGACCGTCCTCGGCGTCCGTGGCGTAGTAGTCGGCGGCGAGGTTGAGCCCGCAGGCGAGGACCTCGGGGATCGTGCTGCCGTAGCGGTCGTGGTAGCGGGCGTACGTCTTCCAGGTCTCCTCCGTGATCCGCAGCGCCTCGGCGGTGCGGCCCGCCTTGCGCAGGGAGACGGCGAGGCTCTTGTCGGCCTGGAGGACCTCCGGTACGCCCGGGTTGAACACCTGCTCGAACCCCTCGCGGACCTCGCGCAGGAACTCGGCGGAGGTCCGGTAGTCGCCGAGGTCGCGCAGATCGCGCGCGTGGAGCCCCTTGGTGGCCAGGGTGTACGGGTGCGTCGGGCCCAGCAGCGCGGTGCGGCGGCGGACCGTGTCCTCGTCGAGCCGGCGCGCGGCCTCGCTGTCGCCGGCCAGCCGGAAGTCGATGGCGAGGTTGTTGGCGGCGGACAGGGTCCGCGGATGGTCCTCGCCGAAGACGGCCGCGAAGCCCTGGTGGATCCGTGTGTCCAGCTCCAGGGCCTCCTTGAACCGGCCCAGGGCCCGGTAGTCGGCGGCGACGCTGCCGGAGGCGATGAGCACGGTCGGATGGGCCTCGCCGAACAGCCGCCTCCTGCCGTCCCGGGTGCTCTCGTCCATGGCGACGGCGGCCTGGTAGTCGCCCTGGGCCCGCAGCACGTTGGCCAGCTGGAAGCGCAGGTTCAGGATCTGCTCGTCGTCCCGGTCCCCGAACGCGTCGGTCCACAGTTCGTGCAGCTGGGTGGCCAGGGTCCGCGCGGCCTGCAGCTCGCCGCGCCTGCCCAGATAGCGGACGCGGTCCACCATCAGCTGACGCGGCTCGTCCTTGGTGCAGGAACGGATGTTCGACGGGGTCAGATGGGGCCAGATCACCTCCAGACCGGGCCACTGCGCCGGATCGTCCACGGCGCCCTCGCTGGGCCGTGCGGCGGCGAGGATGCGGTGCACCTCGTGCATGGTCTCCAGGTGCCGCTGGTCGTCCAGGCTGTCGCGCACCGCCGCCTGCACCAGCCGGTGCACCTGGATCGAGTTGTCGGCCGAGTCGACCTTGGCGAGCGCGAGGCGGTTCAGGGCCTGGGTGACCCGGCCGAGCATGTAACGCGCCCGCAGGTCGCGGTCGTACGGGAGGAGCGCGTCGATCATCGCGTCGCTGCTGATCAGGGACATCGAGATGGGCTCGGCGGCGAAGAAGGCGCACAGTTCCAGGAGCCGGGCGGCGGCCGGTGACTCCTCGCGCAGCCGGGCGATGGAGATGTTCCAGGTGGCGCCCACGGAGGACGGGTACTCGACCGCGTCCACAGCCTCCTGCACGGACAGCACCCGCGTGGACTGCTCCCGCAGCTGCTCGATGTACTCCTGCACCGGGGTGGCCGTCGTCTCCAGCCAGGCCGCCGCGACCTCCACGGCGAGCGGCAGGTCGCCCAGCGCGTCGGCGACCCGGTCCGCGTCGTCCTCGCGCAGTCCCGGCACCCGGCGGCACAGGTGCTCCACACTCTCCTCGCGGGTGAAGACCTCCATCTCCAGGGACTGGACGGCGGTCGAGGCGGGCCGGGCCCGGGTGGTGACCAGGACATGGCCGTAGACGTGGTCGGGCAGGGGCGCGGAACGCTCCGGGAAGAGGTGCAACGCCTTGTCCAGGTCGGGGACGTTGTCGAAGATCAGCAGCCAGCGCTGGCACGGGTCCCCGTGCCGCAGCGCCGCCATCGCCGCCTCGGCCGCCTCGGCGACGTCGTCGCCGACGGGCAGGTCCAGCTCCTGGGCGAGCGCGGCGACCTTCGGCAGGACCAGGTCCGGCTGCTCGGCGTCGATCCACCAGACCAGGTCGTAGTCCGCCTTGAACCGGTGCGCGTACTCGCGGGCCAGCTGTGACTTGCCCACCCCGCCCAAGCCGTGCAGCACCTGCGGCAGCCGCTGTCCGGAGCGGCCGCTGACCAGGCGTTCACGCAGGCGGTCCAGGATCGGTGAGCGACCGGTGAACCACGGGTAGCGGGGCTGGACGTTGGAGATCCGCGTGCCGGTGTTGGGGAAGCGGGCGGTGCCGCCGGGCGGCGCGGGCAGGATGTCCGGATGGTCGAGGCCGGTCAGCAGTGTGGTGTACGCCCGCTCCTCGTCCAGCCGGGTCAGGTCGATGGCACCCCGGCCGGAGTGCGGCAGGCTGAGCCGGACGTCGTCGACCCGCACCGCGACCGGCCGGTTGCGGGGCTTGCGCCCCCCGGCGCGCACCGCGTCGTCCCAGGCCCGGCGGGCCCGCCGGGAGTTGAGGAACGCGGGGGAGACCACGGCGAGCAGCCGTTCCGAGTCGCCGTCCGCGTCCGCGTCCGTGTCCTCACCGCCCGTGCCGGTCCCGGTGCGGCCCTCCTCCCCGGGCATCCCGTCGGCGTGCTGCGGCAGTTCCCGGACGTCCATCGGCACCACCTCGAAGCCCGCGCCGCGCAGCACCGACTCCAGCCAGTCCACCCACATCCGGTCCTCGGAGACGTAGTACAGCACCAGCCGGGAGACGGGCAGCGGCCGCCTGCGGGTGTACGCGGCCTTGTACCGGGCCCGCTTCTCCTCGCCGATCACGGGCAGCCGGGTGACCCTGCCCTCGGAGACGACGGAGGTGACCCTTTCGCAGGCGCTCAGCATGGAGTTGGCCGTCTTCGGCGGGTCGCCGAAGGCCGCGAGGATCTCCTCGTAGGCGTAGTACGGCTGGTAGAGGACCTCCATCGACGACCAGTAGTCGGTGAGCCGCTCGCCGTCCAGGCCGGCCGGCAGCCCGGCGAAGCGCTCCCGGGCCAGGGCGCGTCCCGCGTCGAGCTTGTCCTTCTCACCGAGGTCGATGCGCATGGCGAGCGGCAGGATGCGGATGCCCTTGTGGCCGAACCGCTCCCTGACGCTCTGTGCGACGGCCGCGGCGCCCTCGATGCTCTGGCCGCTGAGGGTGTAGCAGACGACCAGGGTGTTGGGCATCTGCACGGTGCAGACGTCGGCGAGGTCGCTGAGACCGGTACGGCTGTCGATCAGCGTGTAGTCGTAGTGGCGCCGCATGTCCGCGCGCATCGCCTCGAAGAACCGGCCGCCGCCGTAACTGGAGTAGAAGAGGTCCCAGTCCATGTTGCCGATCATCGGGTAGTCGTCGTGCCGGCGGCCGGCGGACAGGAAGTCCAGGCTGCCGCCGTCGGGGAACGCCCAGTCGAGGGTCAGGGCGTGCGGCCGGACGCGGGCGTACCGGCGGTGCCAGTCCGGGGCGCGGCCGGGCAGGTCGCGCAGCGCCTCGCGGCGGTAGTCGCCGATGAGGTTGCTCAGTCCGGGCGTCGCCCGGAGCATCGCGGGGTTCAGGAAGGGGTGGAAGAACTTGTGCAGGCCGGGGGCCTCCAGGTCCCAGTCGACGGCCAGGACGCGGTGTCCGCCCGCGGCCAGGATCCACGCCACGTTCGCGAGCGTCATCGTTCGCCCGGTGCCGCCCTTGTACGAGTAGAACGTGATCACCGTGCCGTTGCGGTTCTCCGTCATGGCCCGCCGTCCTCCGCCCTCTGCGACCCGCCCTTGCCGTGCTCCCGTGCTCCCGTACGTCCCCGTGCCACCGGGCGCTAGCCGCCCAGGTCCGCCGGGCCCCTCAGCCGCGGGGGTGCGATGCGGGGTCCCGCCGGCGGATAGGTCCGCGCGTGTGCCTCGTAGGAGGCGACGGCCTGCTTCACGGCCGTCTGCAGTTCGTTGCCGAAGGCGTCCAGGGTGCGGATGCCACCGTTGAGGGTGCGGTGCCCGCTGCCCTCCGTCATGCGGGCGGCCAGGGCCCTCTCGGTGAGCGCCGTCAGTCTCTTCTCCCGGGCCGGACCGGCGTCGTCCTCGCACCTGGGGATCATCACGCTGATCCACGGCCGCTGTTCCTCGCACAGCCGTTCCAGCAGCTCCCGGCCCCTGGCGGAGCCCAGCGCCCACCGGTCGAGCAGCAGCAGTCCGGGCGCCCGGGGCGGGCCGGGCCCGAGCAGCCGGTCGGCGTCCTTCTCGAAGTCCCCGATGTTCACCTTGTAGTCCATGGTGCGCACCAGGTCGGCGGCGTGTTCGCCGAGCGGCCGGGCCGACGCCGGGTGGTAGGGGTTCCAGTCGCGCGGCAGCGGGCCGTAGCAGTCGGGTTCACGCCCCGGGGGCAGGTCGGAGCGGGTGCACGCCAGGACCGTGATGTCGAACTCCGGGGGATGTCCCGAGGCGCCGAACGCGCTGGGCAGCGACTCGTACTCGTCGTACATCCGCCCCTCGTCCAGCTCCGTCACCCTGGCCACGTGCACGATCTGCTTGGCCAGCCGGTACAGGGCCCGCTCGTACTCGTCCCGCAGATACCGGAGTTTGGTCAGCCCGTAGAATCCCTCCTCCGCGTAGTCCTGGCCGAAGGACACATGGTTGAACTGCAGGTCCTTCGCCGCGTGCGGCAGCTGCACGGGTTCCACGGGCACCCATAACGCGGGGATGATCGCGTGCTCCCGGGCGGCCCCGCCGCGTGCCCGGTGGCTGATCTGGCGCTGGGAGAAGGCCCACCACTCCCGCCCGCACTGTTCGCTGATGAAGTAGCGCGGCGAGTACAGCGGCACGAACACCTTGCAGCGCGCGAGGTTCTCCGACAGCTCGTCCGTCCAGCGGGTGCCGACCGCCATGCCCTGGTCCAGGAACCCGGCCCGTGCGCCGCGCGGCAGATCGGTCATCTGCATGATGTGCGCGCACAGTCCGTCGTACAGCTTCTTCACCCAGATGTTCGGATCGGTGTCACCGGCGTCGTTGCGCGGGGTGTGCGCATAACTCAGGAAGAAATATGGGCTTCCCCCGCCGTTGGCCGCATCTCCTCGCACCCGTGCCCCCCGATGCCCGGTGACTTTCCTCAGTGTAGGAAGCGGGCAGGGGCACGTGGAATATGACGAACGGGCCCAATGTCCCGGCGCCGGGCGGGAATTGCCCGACCCTCGAACACGCGGGCGGAAGCAGGAGACACACCACTCCCCTACGGCAGAACCGTCCGCCGGTGCTTCTGGGCCACCCGCCGGGCCGCACGCCGCGCGTCCTCGCTCACCTCGTCATCCGGCAGCGCCCGCCGCAGCCCCGCGACGAACCGCTCCCCGGCCTCCGTCAGCGCCCCCGACGCCGCCAGGGTGTCCACCGCCTCCGCCGTCTGGTCCCGCCACCGGGAGAACCGGATCTCGGCCGGGCGCCCGCCCCCGCCCCGCCACCGGGCCAGCCAGAAGTCGACCACCGCGAGATGGGCGTACGTCCCCTGCAGCAGCCCCTCCAACGGGCGCGGGTCGGGGCGCCAGGGCGCGTAGAACAGCTCCGCGCACGCCGGGTCGTACAGGTCCACCAGGTCCAGGACCGCGCCCAGCTTCACATGCTGGAACTCGTGGACGAGGAGCAGCGCCAGGGTCTCCGGCGCGGCGGGGCGGGCGATCGCCACGGCCCCGAAGGCGTCGCGGGCCGCCGAGCTGATGTCGGCGGCCTCGGGGGAGGGCAGCAGCGGGGTGATCACCCGGAGCCCCGCGGCGATCCCCGGCGCGTGGTGGGGCAGTTCGCGGCGGATCCAGGCCCAGGCCCCGGCCAGGCCGTCCCGCCACGCCTCGGCCTCCTCCTCGGTGAGCCGGGGGTGCGCCGCATGCCCGTGGCAGGCCCGCCAGGGGTCGGTGTCCTCCAGGGTCACGGACCAGCCGTCCAGCTCGAACCGCCGGCTCCCCCGCCAGGCCGGGTCCCCGGGTCCGTTGCGGGCCACGGTGTACGTCCGGCCGTCCGCGTGGACCGTGAAGCCGTCGGTGTCCGCGCGCACCACGGCCCTCCCGGCGCCCGGCTCCACCGTCAGCGTCCCGAGCGAGGGCAGCCGCAGCAGCCCGTCGTGGACCGGGACGACGACCGCCGCCGGACGCCCGGCGCGCACCGCCGCGGCGGCGGCGATCTCCGCGATGCCGCGGACGGCCGCCGAGGTCGGCTCCGCCGGTCCCGAGCGCGGACCTGCCCCGAGGGAGCCGAGTGCCCAGGGCCGTACGTAGGGGTGGGCGAGGACCGTGTCCACGGCCTCGGGGGCTTCGCCGTCGAGGGCGGTCAGGGTGTTCCACGCCTCCTCGGCGCCCTCGGCGTCCTCGCCCGCCGGTGCGTGTGTCGTCCCGTGCCGTACCTGGCCCAGCAGCTCGCGGCCCAGGGCGAGTTGGTGACGGGCCAGCAGGTCCACGGTCGTGTCCGTGCCGCGCCCCGTGGCCAGCTCGTCCAGGAGGGCCTCGGCGAGCACGGGCGGTGCGGACTGCTCGCTCATGTGACGGTCCCGGAGGTCGGTGATGAGGGACAGCAGGTCGGAGCAGTACACGGAGGGGTTGCGGAACCCGCTGCCGTCGGACCGGTAGCGATGGGCGTAGAGGCCGCCGCCGCAGGAGCGCACCACCGGACAGGAACGGCACCGCTCGGCCAGCCCGTCGAGGCCCTGCTGCCGGGCCACGATCCCGGGATGCGCGGCGACCTCGTCCAGGGAGTGGGAGAACACGTCCAGGCCGGTCGCGGGGGCCCCTTCGTGGGCGGTCTTCAGGGAGTCGGCCTGTTCGAAGGTCCCGTCGGTCTCGATCACGGCGAGGTCGGCCGGGTCCAGCCCCAGCGACTCGGTCAGACTGCTCTCGCCGCGCAGGGTCCGCAGGACGGAGTCGAAGACCCGGACCTCCATGGGCCGTCCGGTCGCGGTCCAGCGGTCGTGGACGGCCAGCAGCCAGCGCGCGTACGCGGTGCCGTCGACGTCGTCCGCGGGGCGCGGCGGGGGGTCCTCCCAGGTGGCGTGCGGGAGGAGGAAGTCGACGCGGGGCGGGGCGAGTTCGGCGAGCGCGTCGTGGACGGCGACCGGGTCGTTGCGCAGGTCGATCGTGCAGAGGATGCCGGCGAAGAGGTGGCGGTAGTGCGGCCGGCCGAGCAGCTCGACGGCCCTGAGGACCCGGTCGTGGCTGCTGCGGCCGTCGGCGTAGCGCCGGTGCAGGTCGTTCGCGGCCCGGTCGCCGTCCAGCGAGACGCCGACCTTGATGCCGAACTCGTCGAACAGGTCCAGGAACCGCTCGTCGAGCGTGACGGCGTTGGTGTGGATCCGCAGATCCAGCTCGCACACGCCGTCGAGGGCGGCGCGCAGTTCCGTGGCGGCCGCGCGCAGCCGGGTCCGGCCCGCGAGGAGGGGCTCGCCGCCGTGCAGCACGACGTGGACGGCGGTGAGCCCATGGTTCTTCGCGTGCTCGGCGACGCGTTCCGCCGTGGCGCGCAGGACGAGGTCCGACATCACCCGGGGCCGACCGCGCCAGCTCTGGTCCGCGTGCTCGTACACGTAGCAGTGGTCGCACGCGAGATCACAGCGACTGTGCATCTTCAGCACGAACTGGCGCAGAGGCAGGGGCGGTCGGTCCATGACGGTCACAGGGGTGCGGCCGGTACGGGCGGTGTCAGACGGAGGACTGGAAGGCCGCCACCGCGACCCGTCCCGGACCTGTCCGTTCGACGCCGTTCGACACGGCACGGGTCAGAGCGGGCGACTGCGCGCCCTTGCTCCGCGCCGCCAACTGCACCAAGGACACCCGCTGCGGACCGACGGCGGCCGTGGACCCTGACTCTTCGGCCGTGGGGTCGAGGGATGCGTTCATGAAGACCTCATCAATCTGTGCGTGGAAACCGACGGGTTGCGGTCTTGCGGCTCGATGAAGCGGTTGCCGACAGGAATTTCTCACTCGAACGTCGGCAGCAGAAGAAGTTGGCGTCCGGTCGGACCGGCGGCGCCGAATATCCGGTCAGCTGCTGGTCGCGACCAGAACATAGCCGACGCCGAGGAATGCTTCGAACGGCAACACAAGCCTCGTCCGTTTACAGGACGGCAAACGTGAGAACCGTCTCATCCCCCGGATCCGGCGCGGCGGGCCGAGCGGGGAAGGCCCCGTTCCGGTGCCGCCGCCGGCGTCCGGGCACTCTCAGCCCGCGCACAGCCGGACCTCGGCCCCCTGAGCGGGTGCGCCCCCAACGTCGCCGCCATGACGGGAAAGCACAGCGAAACGATCACGCTTGCCGCGCCCTCGCGGTGACCGGAGGCACGGTCGCCGCCGGCGGCCTGCTCACCCTCGAGGCCGTGAAGAAGGCGCAACCGGCCCGCGGCTACCGGGCCTCCTCACCCTCGGCATCGACCCCGACGCCGAGAACACCGGCGCCGGTGGCGCCGGCGGCGAGGGCGGTGCCCCTCCGTCCGGCGAGCCCCCGGCGGACGCCCTCACGGGCGGCGCCACCGGCTCCGAGACGGCCTCGTAGGCACACGCATGAGCAGCCGCGAGGACGAGACGCTGGCCCGGGCCGCGGTGGCCGCCCTCACCCACCAGTTGGAACTGGCACCCCCGGGCATTGGACGTCCTGGCCGTGGCCCGCGTGGCGGGAACGCCGGAGGGGGACGCCCGCCTCGACGCGCTCCTCACGGTGATGTCCACGCTCCAGGACACCGAACTGCTCTACACCGCCGGGCCGCACGGGCTGCGGCAGGTGCAGGCCGGGGGGCGGGCGGTGATCGAGGCGGGGGGTACGGCGACGGACGCGGGGCGGGAGGCGCTGGCCACGCTCGACATGGATCTCCAGGAGCGGGGGTGGAGTCCTCGTGGGAGTGGGTCGCTGCTGGCCGGGGCGCTGTTCGTGGACGCCCTGCCCGCCCCGTCCCCCAAGGGCTGCGCCCCCTAGGCCCCTGGGCCAGCCCCCACGCGCCCGCGGCCGAACGGCCGGCCCGCTCAGTCCCGCGAACCCCGCAGCGAGGCCATCCACCGCTCGACCTCGTCGGAACCGCGCGGCAGCCCGGCGCTGAGGTTGCGGTTGCCCTCCTCCGTCACCAGGATGTCGTCCTCGATCCGGACGCCGATGCCCCGGTACTCCTCGGGAACGGTGAGGTCGTCCGCCTGGAAGTACAGGCCGGGCTCGACCGTGAGCACCATCCCCGGCTCCAGCGTCCCGTCGACGTAGGACTCGACGCGTGCGGCGGCGCAGTCGTGGACGTCCATGCCGAGCATGTGACCCGTGCCGTGCAGGGTCCAGCGGCGCTGGAGACCCAGCTCCAGGACCCGCTCCACGGGCCCCTCGACGAGCCCCCACGCGACCAGCCGCTCGGCCAGCACGTGCTGCGCGGCGTCGTGGAAGTCGCGGTACTTGCCGCCGGGCCGCACGGCGGCGATTCCGGCCTCCTGCGCGTCGTACACGGCGTCGTAGATCTTCTTCTGGATCGCGCTGAACGTGCCGCTGATCGGCAGGGTCCGGGTCACGTCGGCCGTGTAGTAGGTGTGCGTCTCGACGCCGGCGTCCAGCAGGAGCAGGTCGCCGGAGCGCACCGGACCGTCGTTGCGGACCCAGTGCAGCGTCGTGGCGTGCGGGCCGGCGGCGCAGATGGAGCCGTAGCCGACATCGTTGCCCTCGACCCGGGCCCGCAGGAAGAACGTTCCCTCGATGTACCGCTCCGAGGTGGCCTCGGCCTTGTCCAGCACACGGACGACGTCCTCGAAGCCGCGCACGGTCGAGTCGACCGCCTTCTGCAGCTCGCCGATCTCGAAGGCGTCCTTGACCAGCCGCGCCTCGGAGAGGAAGACCCGCAGCTCGTCGTCGCGCTCGGCCGTGACCTTGTCGTGGAGCGCCGCCTCGATGCCGGCGTCGTACCCGCGGACGACCCGCACCGGGCCGGTGGCCTCGCGCAGCCTGTCGGCGAGTTCGCGCACGTCGCTCGCGGGGATGCCGTACAGCTCCGCCGACTCGGTCAGCGAGTGCCGCCGTCCGACCCACAGCTCGCCCTGGCCGGAGAGCCAGAACTCGCCGTTCTCCCGGTCGGAGCGGGGCAGGAGGTAGATCGTCGCCTCGTGGCCCTCGGCGCCCGTCGGCTCCAGGACGAGGACGCCGTCCTCCGTCTGGTTGCCGGTGAGGTAGGCGTACTCGACCGATGCCCGGAAGGGGTACTCGGTGTCGTTCGACCGGGTCTTGAGGTTGCCCGAGGGGATCACCAGGCGGTCGCCCGGGAAGCGCGCGGAGAGCGCGGCGCGGCGGGCGGCGGTCTCCGCGGCCTGGGCGATCGGCTCCAGGCCGTGCAGCTCGGTGTCGGCCCAGCCCGACTTCATGTTCTCGGCCAGCTCGTCGGACACGCCCGGGTACAGGCCGTTCTTGCGCTGCTTGATCGGCTCCTCGGCTTCGGTCGCCTCGGTCTCCGGGGTCACCGGCTCGAGCTCGTCCGCCACGGTCATCCTCCTAGGTACGGCACTGGACCGCGTCCATCGTACGGTCGCACCGCCGGGGACCCGGGCGGTCCAGGAACCTCTCACCAGGGGTCACCGGTCCCTCACGGCAAGCAGCCGGGAGGGACCGGTGACCCCTGCCCGAAGGAGGGGGCCGCCGGGTCTACTCGAACCGCGCCGCCAGCAGCACCACGTCCTCGGTGCCGTCGGCCGCGTCGAGCCGCTCCGGCAGGACGGTGCGCAGGACGTGGTCGGCGATGGCGCCGGGATCGGTGCGCAGGGCCCGGGGGACACCGGCCGCGGCGGCGTGCAGGCGGGCGAAGGCGCGGTCGACTGGTTCGCCGGTGCGCTGGAGGAGGCCGTCGGTGTACAGCAGGACGGTTTCTCCTGAATGAGCGGTCAGCTCCACGCTCGGCGCCTCCCAGCAGGCGAGCATGCCGAGCGGCGCCGACAGGGAGGTCTCCACGAACTCGGTGCGCCGTTCGCCGATCACCAGCGGCGGGCTGTGCCCCGCCCCGGCCAGCGTGATCTTGCGCAGCGCGGGCTCCACGTAGGCGAAGAGCGCGGTGGCCGAGCGGGCCGGCTCGGTCAGGCGCAGCAGCAGTTCCAGGTCGGAGAGGACGGCGACGGGGTCCTCGCCCTCCATCACGGCGTACGCCCGCAGCGAGGCCCGCAGCCGTCCCATCGCGGCGATCGCGCTGGGCCCCGACCCCGTGACCGAGCCGACCGCGAGACCGAGCGCGGCATCCGGCAGCGGCAGCGCGTCGTACCAGTCGCCGCCGCCGCGCGGTCCGGTGCGGTGCCGGGCGGCGAGCTGGACGCCGGCGACCCGGGGCAGCCGGGAGGGCAGCAGTTCCTCGGCGATGGTCGCCATGGAGGCGCGCGTACGTTCGACCTCGGCGAGCCGGGCCAGATGTTCGGCGGCGTACCGGGTGTAGAGCCCGACGAGGTGCCGCTGCCGCTCGACCGGCTCCGCGGGCTCGTCGTACAGCCAGACGGCGGCGCCGAGCCGGCCGGCGCTCTCGGCGGACAGGGGGAGCGCGTAGCTCGCCGCGTAACCGAGCCGGGCGGCGACCTCGCGGTGGCGCGGGTCGAGCCCGTCCTCGGCGAACAGGTCGGGCTGGGCGATCTCGCCGTCACCGCCCGGCAGTCCGTCGAGGATGCGGCCGTACGCCAGGGAGCTGCGCGGCACGGTCTCGATGTGCCCGAGGTCGGCCCGGCCGAGACCGAGCCCCACGGTGGTGTCCGGGCCGAGTCCGTCGGCCGGTTCCAGGACGAGGAGACCGCGGCGGGCGCCGACCAGGGCGGCTCCGGCGCGCAGGGTCTCCTCCAGCGCGCTGTCCAGTGAGTCCGTGCGGGTCAGGCGTTCGGTGAGTTCGTGCAGCGTCGTGAGATCCGAGACCCAGCCCGCGAGTCTGTCCTGCAGAACGGCCCCGGGAGCGGTGGCCGGTCCTGTGGTGGAAGGGGCCGGTGGGGAACCAGGGGCGGCGGGCGCGGGCGCGACAGTGTGTGCGGGGGAGGGAACCGTTGAATCGATTCCAGCCACTTTCGGAGGGTGAGGGGCGTTCATGGTGTCCGGCTTTCCGACCGGTGCGTATTGCTCAAAAGCATCGCAAACCCCCATGTCATTCTGCGCCGCTAGCAGTCTCTCCACATGTACACGCACTCGTGAGGGGATGTCCAGCATTGTCCTGCTGGGATATCTGGTGTCCGTGAGGCGCTGTTGGACATCTGTCAACCCCTTGTCCATTCCTTCGGGTAAAGCAAAGTTGGCCAAAAAGTGTTGTGGTGAACGGTGTATTGAGGTCGACTGGCCTTGTTCAACAGAGCGTCACAGCGGTCGTGATGGGTACGTACTCGGTGAAGGCCAGGGGTGGCGGAGGTCGCCCGGAACCTGGCGACGGACCCGGGCGTCCTATCCACCGACGACCGAGCCCCATCCTCCCGTGGCGGAGGCGGCGAGCACATGCGAGACGGCAAAACGCCAGGCGCCGCCACCCCTACGCCATGCCCATGCTTTTGACAGACGCAAGTCGACGCAAGCGATGGACGCGGACGTAACCGAGCCCGGCCCGCAGGGGTTCCCCTTGTCCGCGACAGGGGTGTGATGCGCCAGCAGGTACGCACAGTGCAGTGAACGACACATGTTGTGATGTGACCCACGGTGTTGCCATGCGTGCAACGGAAAGGACGAGCGCTCATGCGCGAGATCCCCGGAAAGCGACGCAGGCTCCTGTCCAGGCGCAGCGGCGGGAGGCCCGAGCTTCTTGAGCAGGCCCTGACGTTCGCGACGGAATGGCAGTGGCCCGTACTCCCGGGTGTGGCGCCGGATCCGCAGGGGCGTGCCCGCTGCGGCTGCCCGGACCCGGAGTGCGTGGTGCCCGGCGCTCACCCCTTCGACCCCGGGCTGCTGGCCGCCACCACCGACGAGCGCATGGTCCGCTGGTGGTGGGGCAACCGCCCGACGGCGCCGATCGTGCTGGCCACCGGTGGCAGCGCCCCCTGCGCGGTGAGCCTGCCGGCCCTGGCCGCCTCCCGCGCCCTCGCCGCGCTGGACCGTACCGGCATGCGCCTGGGCCCCGTGGTCGCGGCCCCGCACCGCTGGGCGATCCTCGTCGCGCCGTACTCCATGGAGCAGTTGGGCGAGCTGCTCTACGCCAAGGACTTCGTGCCCGGCTCGCTCCGCTTCCACAGCGAGGGCGGCTATCTGGCACTTCCCCCCTCCGAGACCGGTCACGGTCTGATCCGCTGGGAGCGGGCCCCGCTGCCCGGTTCGGCCGCGCCCTGGGTGCCCGACGTGGAGGCGGTCGTGGACGCGGTCGTCGACGCCCTCACTCGTACGGGTGTGAGCGCGCCCGAGTTCTGAGCGCGCCCGGCGCGCACGGGGCCGGGCGCCCCCGGTCGGTCGTTATCTTCCGGACATGCAGCGTCTTCCCGGGGGCCGCGGGGCCCCTCCGCGCGGTCGCCACAGCGCTCCC
This sequence comes from Streptomyces sp. NPDC041108, assembly GCF_055592645.1. Taxonomy (NCBI): domain Bacteria; kingdom Bacillati; phylum Actinomycetota; class Actinomycetes; order Kitasatosporales; family Streptomycetaceae; genus Streptomyces; species Streptomyces sp. NPDC041108. The sequence continues at coordinate 168,487 of NZ_JBVIYK010000010.1, forward strand.
CCGCCCTGGAGCCGTAGAGCACCCGAGTGGGCGCGCGGCGGGCCCGATCCGCGCCGACTGCGCCTGGCGGGCCTGACCGCCGCGGTCGCGGTCGCGCTCGGTCTGCCCCTCGCCGCCTCCGCGGGCCCCCTCGACGAGGTACCCGTCTCCGAGCCTGCCCGGACCTCCGACCGAGCCCTCGCGCCCGAGCGGGTTCCCGGCCCCGGCCCGGGCCGTGCCGTCGACGGGGTCGGAGGGTCCGCCGAGAAGTCCTCCGGGCATGTCGATCCGAAGGCGGGTGGGCCGAGTGGGCCGGGCGGATCGGGTGGGTCGGCCGGAAAGGCGACGGGCGGCGCCGCCGGCACGGAGGACGACCCCGCGCGCTCCTCGCGGCGCCTGCTCGACATCGGCATCGCCACGGCCACGCGCTGCGGCCCCGCACTCACCTCCCCCGACGGCATCGAGGCACAGACCTGTGTCCTCACGCAGGGCGAGCAGACCTGGGCCCGCACGTACTACCGCAACGCCACCGGACGCGAGCTGAGTTCGGTCCTGAGCATGATGGCGCCCGGCGGTCACACCGTACGGATGCACTGCGCCGTGGGCGCGCACGACGAGCCGGGGGCGTGCGAGACGCCCAGGGAGCGCACGCGGGGCGTATTGGGGGCGTACACGGCCGTGGCGGAGTTCGCGGCACCGGGCGGCGACGGGCCGCTGTTGCTGCGCTCAGGGAGCAACGCAGGGCGTTCGCAAGGGCGTTGAGGCCGAGCGGGGTCGGTGCGGCGGAAGCGTCCAGGACCCCGGGCATAAGAAGACCCGGTTGCTGGCGACGGGGGATGCACCAGCAACCGGGCTAATGAAACCGTAACAAGAGATCGGCGCTTCGCAAATTCGGTCTTGGCTATTCGGACACGAATTTGCTTGTCACGTAGGGGAGTTGTGACAGGAGTCACCACATCCCGAGCGCATTCGGTCAGCCGCCCGCACGGTCGGCGCCGACCCGGACGGTCAACTGAGCGTCACCTGCCGGTTGGTGAGCCCGCCGCGCGCCCGGCGCTCGTCCGGGGTGAGCGGGGACTCGTCGGCCAGAGCCGTGGCGAGCCGCTCGGCGAACTCGGCCGCCGGCTTCTCGACATCGTCCGCGCCGACCCCGCTGGGGAGGTCCCAGACCGGCACGGTGAGGCCGTGAGCACGGAAGGAACCGACCAGACGGGTGCCCTCGCCGAGGCTGGAGCGCCCCGCCGCGTGCAGCCGGGCGAGGGCGTCCAGAAGCCGCTCCTCGGCGTGCGGCATGACCCATCGCAAATGGTTCTTCTCGGGAGTCTCGCACCAGTACGCCGCGTCCACGCCCGCGAGCTTCACAGTCGGGATCGCCGCGGAGTTGGCGCGCTCCAGGGAGGCGGTCACCTCCGGGGTCGTGTTCTCCGTGTCCGGGACCCAGAACTCGAAGCCGGTGTGCACAACTGGCTCGAACTTTCCTTCGGGGTCCAGCAGGTCCTGCAGACGCGGTCCGTCGGCCGGCGCGCGCCGGCCCTGGACGGGGGTGCCCGGGGCGGCCACGAGGGCGCGCTGGAGGGTGTCGGCGAGGTCGCGGCTGATGTCGCCGGACGACGTGTCGTTCTGCAGGCCGAGCAGCACCGAGCCGTCGTCGCGGCGCAGCGCGGGCCACGCCATGGGCAGGACGGTGGCGAGCGTCACCGACGGGACGCCCTCCGGGAGCGCGTCCTTCAGCTTCAGCTCGACGGTGGCGGCGGGCACCAGCTCGCGCAGCGCGATCCAGTCGCCCTCACCCGGCAGGCCCTCGAAGGGGCGCTGCACCAGCTCGGTCACCGCCTGGGCGGCGGCCCGGCCGTGGCAGGCCTTGTAGCGGCGGCCGCTGCCGCAGGGGCATTGCTCGCGCGCGCCGACCACCGGGACCTGCCCATCGGCGGCTGCGGCGCCGACTCCGCCGGTGCCCTGCGGGCGCTTGGCCTTCGTGTGGGGTCGCTTCTTGGCCATCGTGGGTGTCTCCCGATCACGGCTCGTCTCGTACTGGCGCGAGCCTAGCCGCTCGTACGACGACCGACGGGACCCTGTGGACAACGCACCGAGTCGTCCCGGAACCGGTGGTTCGGGCCAGGTTGCGTACGCCTGGGCCCCAGGCCGCCCGGTCAGTCCAGGTCGTCGAACGCGTCCGCGAAGTCCAGGTCGGGAACGGTGGAGACCGACGGGGCTGCGACGCGGCTGGCGAAGTCGTCCCTGCGGTGGGCGCGGTAGATGTCGTCCTGGACGACGACCCACACGGTGACCTCGCCGCGGGCGTCGTCGCGCACGCCCCAGTCGTCCGCCAGTGCCGTGACGATGTTCAGCCCGCGGCCGCCGTGTGCGGTGACCGAGGGCGTGGACGGAACCGGACGGGTCGGACCACCGCCGTCCGTCACCTCGACCGTGAGCCGTCCGGTGGGATCCATGCGCCAGGCGCAGCGCACGTCACCGTCGCCGGCCAGTGCGTCGCCCAGCGGCCTGCCGTGTTTGCAGGCATTGCTGAGCAGTTCGGAAAGGATCAGCAGGGCATCGTCGATCACCGTGTCCGCCACACCGCCGTCGCGCAACTGGTCGCGCATCCGGTGCCTCGCTTCCCCCACGCCCGCAGGGCCATGGGGTACGGCCATGCTCGACGACGTGGGCACCTCCTGTGCCACCACCAACGCCACCCCCGAGACCTCCTTCGCCCCACGCCACGGTGTGAATGCCCCATGGGACTGGACCGGAAACCGGCCGGAACATGTGCTCTGACGCACTCGCGACAATCGAATACGTACCGAACGCGCCGGTGCACTCCCTGTAGCCGACTGGCTGAATTTCGTCCCTGATATGCCGACTTGTCCCCGGTCGTCGACCGGCCGCCTTGGCGGAATTCTTACCTCCGTCAAGTGCCGCGCAGGCGCGGTGAAGCGGTCGGTGCGGTGGTCGCAGCTGTGAACAGCGGCGTGTTCGGAACGGTCCCGGGGCGTGGTGTTGGAAGCTGTCGGAATCGGTGTGTTCGAGGTTGTGGGAGGCCGTGCGGTCGGCGGGTCCCGGCGGGCGTGAGGGGTTGCGGCGGGTGCGAGGGGATCCGGCGGGCTCGGCGGGCCCGGCAGGTTCGGCGGGCCCGGCAGACCACGGCAGGTTCGGGTGCGTTCAGGTAGGTTCGGGTGGGTTCCGGTGGGCGTCGCGCGGTCAGCGGCTGAGCTGGTGGAGCACCGCACGGGGGCGGTTGGTGATGATGGCGTCGACACCCAGTTCGACGCAGAGGTCGACGTCCTGGGGCTCGTTCACGGTCCACACGTGCACCTGGTGGCCGGCGCTCTTCAGGCGCTCGATGTAGGCGGGGTGATTGCGCACGATCCGGATGGAGGGGCCCGCGATCCGGACACCGTGCGGCAGACGCCCGTCGCGCAGCCGGGGGGAGACGAACTGCATCAGGTAGACCGTCGGCAGTGTCGGGGACGCGACGCGGACCCGCTGCAGCGAGCGCGCCGAGAAGCTCATGATCCGTACCGGCGACTCGGTGGCCGTCTCCGGGGCGTCCAGCCCGAACCGCTTCAGCAGGACCAGCAGCCGTTCCTCGACCTGGCCCGCCCAGCGCGTGGGGTGCTTGGTCTCGATGGCCAGCTCCACCCGGCGCCCCGCGTCGGCCACGAGTTCGAGCAGGCGTTCGAGAGTGAGAACGGAGGTGTCGGCCCGGTCCTCGGGGGTGACCTCCCAGTCGGGGGCCTCGTCGCCGTTCTTCCAGGAGCCGAAGTCCAGGGCCGCCAGATCGGCCAGCTCCAGTGCGGAGACCGCGCCCCGGCCGTTCGACGTACGGTTGATGCGCCGGTCGTGGACGCAGACGAGGTGGCCGTCGGCCGTCAGCCGCACATCGCATTCGAGGGCGTCGGCGCCGTCCTCGATCGCCTTCTTGTACGCGGCCAGGGTGTGCTCGGGGGCCGCCTCGGAGGCCCCCCGGTGGGCGACGACCTGAATCGGGAGCTGTCGTACGTGGGTCACCGCGTCATGGTGCCACCGGGACGGGGTAGGTGTGGGGGCGGTGGCGCTGGACGACCGGGTTCGTACACACGGTACGCGTCAATAGTCCGATAGATCCTATATAAAGGATGGTCCCGGACCCACAGGCACCGCTTATGGTGCCCTGACGGCTCGTGGGAAAAGCTGACCCCATACAAAACTTGCGCACAGTCCGATGCGCGACCAACGAACAGTCGACCGCCGACAAGGTGAAGCCGTGGATCGAGGAGAAAAGCTGTGAGCACCGAGAACGAGGGCACCCCGGTACCCCCGGCCCCGTCCGCACCTCCCGTGCCGGTGGAAACTCCCGCTGCCTCCGCGCAGGCCCCGGCGCAACAGCCGAGCGCGGCCCCGGCGGACGCCTCCGCCCCGGCGCCCGCAGGCGGAACGAGCGCCGACAACGCGCCGACGACCCAGCTCCCGCCGGTCCCGCCGACGGCCCCGGAGCCGGGTGCGACCGCGGTGCAGCCGCAGGTGCCACAGGTGCCGCAGGCGGAGCAGCCGGTGGCGCCGCACCCGACGGCCGAGCAGCCGGTGATGCCGCACCCGACGGCACAGCACCAGACCGCCCAGCACCCGACGGCACAGCAGCCGGTGGCTCATCAGCCGCACCCGGAGTTGGTGTCCGCCGGGGCGCCGGGGTACGCGGCGGCCCCGGGGCAGGGATACGGCATGGGCCAGGCGCCCGGCGGTGGTTACGGACACGCTCCCGGTGGGACCGGGTCCTCCGCACCCGACGCCTCCTGGCCCCCTCCGGCACCGCCCGCGGTCCCGTCGTACGCGGACAACGGCGGCGGCGCGTACGCGGACACGGGTGCGGCCGGAGGAGCCGGTGGCACCGGCGGCCCCGGTGACGGCGGCTGGGGCTCCTCGTGGCAGCAGACGCAGCAGCCGGCCCCCAAGCCGGCGGGCAGGAAGCGGGGCGGCCTGATCGCCGCGATCCTCGTGGCCGCGCTGGTCGCGGGCGGTGTCGGCGGCGGCATCGGTTACACACTGGCCGACCGCAACGACAACTCCACGGGTTCCACGACCGTTTCCGCCTCCCAGAACGGCGGGGACGTCAAGCGCGCCGCCGGTACGGTCGCCGCCGTGGCCTCCTCCGCGCTGCCGAGCACGGTGACCATCGAGGCGTCGAACAGCGACGGCGACGGCGGCACGGGCACCGGCTTCGTGTTCGACAAGGAAGGCCACATCGTCACCAACAACCACGTGGTGGCGGAGGCCGTCGACGGCGGCAAGGTGTCGGCCACCTTCCCGGACGGCAAGAAGTACGACGCGGAGGTCGTCGGCCACGCGCAGGGCTACGACGTGGCGGTCATCAAGCTCAAGAACGCCCCGTCGAACCTGCAGCCGTTGACGCTCGGCGACTCCGACAAGGTCGCGGTGGGCGACTCGACGATCGCGATCGGCGCGCCCTTCGGCCTCTCCAACACGGTCACGACGGGCATCATCAGCGCCAAGAACCGCCCGGTGGCCTCCAGCGACGGTTCCTCCGGCAGCAAGGCCTCCTACATGAGCGCCCTGCAGACCGACGCGTCGATCAACCCCGGCAACTCCGGCGGCCCCCTCCTCGACGCCCGCGGCAATGTCATCGGCATCAACTCGGCCATCCAGTCGGCCAGCAGCGGCGGCAGCTTCGGCTCCGGCCAGGCGGGCTCCATCGGCCTCGGCTTCGCCATCCCGATCAACCAGGCCAAGAACGTGGCCCAGCAGCTGATCAGGACGGGCAAGCCGGTGTATCCCGTGATCGGCGCCTCGGTCTCCCTGGAGGAGGGCACGGGCGGAGCGAAGATCACCCCCTCCGGTGAGGGAGGCTCCGACTCCGTCACCGCGAACGGCCCCGCCGACAAGGCCGGCCTCAAGCCCGGTGACGTCATCACCAAGCTCGACGACCACGTCATCGACAGCGGCCCCACCCTCATCGGCGAGATCTGGACCCACCTCCCCGGCGACAAGGTCACCCTCACGTACACCCGTGACGGCAAGACCCGCACGGCGGATGTCACCCTCGGCGAACGCGAGGGCGACAGCTGACCCGCGCAACCACGACGCCAGCGCGCCCCGGCGCCGGAACACCCTTGATCGGTGGGGTGGTTCGGCGCCGGGGCGCGCTGGCGTGGACCACTGCGGCCGTGACCTCTCGGCCCCTACTGCTGCCGGTGCCGGGGCCCTTCACAGCCCCGAAGTCCTCGCCGCCGTACAACGACTCGCAGCGGATCTCGATCCGGAGCCGTTCGGTGACGAGGCGCCAGAACATCTCGGGTGCGACCGGATCGAAGTAGTCGTCCAGGACGAGCAGCAAAAGTTCCGTGCCATTGAGCAGCGGCAGCCCTGGCGGCAGAGTGGAACGCCTCGGCTCCACCGTCAGGCCGACAGCGACCCGGCGGTAGCTCACCGACCGAACTGCGCCAAGGACCCCGCCCGGCGCCACGATCCCCCGTACCGCCGACCCTCACACGGACCAAGCCCCCGACCACCGCCCACGCCGGGTAGTCTGTACCCGCTCCGCCCCAGGTGGGCCGGGGCGTGGGTGGGTTGCCCGAGCGGCCTAAGGGAACGGTCTTGAAAACCGTCGTGGCAGCGATGTCACCGTGGGTTCAAATCCCACACCCACCGCATCGCAGGTCAGAAGCTTGCAGGTCAGAAGGGGTGCCACTCTCCGGAGCGGTACCCCTTCTTTCTGACCGGCGCCTGCGGCCGACCTGCGGCCAGGATTCAGGGCCACTTGCTGTGACAGTGGTCGGCCGGTGTCCGCGCCGAATCCGTCGCTGGCCGTCCGTGTTGTCACGCCGTCGGACTCACCTGAGGCTCACGCAGCTCCCCCGCGGCCGGCCTTGAGGGGCCGAGCACGCCCAGCGCGCCGAGTGCGAGGCAGGCGGTACCGAATCTCGGAGCGCCCACCCGACCGAAGCCCGTCGCTTCCCATCGGCCTTGGCCGGGGGCCGTTCGTCGGCCGGGGTCACGAGATGCGGGGTGTGGGCGGGGCGCTGATGCTGGTGGGGACCGTGTAAGCGGTGGAAGGAGACGCCATGTCTGTGATGGACAAGCTGAAGCAGATGCTGAAGGGGCACGAGGATCAGGCCGGGCAGGGCACCGACAAGGCCGGCGACTACGTCGACGGCAGGACGCAGGGGAAGTACAGCGGTCAGGTCGACTCCGCGCAGGAGAGGCTCAGGCGCCAGATGGGCTCGGAGCAGACGGGGCAGGGCGAGACCGGCCGCGAGGAGCCGCCCCGCCGGTAGGAGCGCCGGGCGGTCGACGAGAACCGGTCGGGATCTCACCTCACCTCTGCCGACCGGTTCTCGGCGGTCGCCGCGGGCTACGGCCTCCGGCCCGACATCCGCGCCGCCGACGCCACCGTCGAGCGGGCCTCCCGTTCCGTGAGGCCCGTGCGTACGGCCGCCTCGACCAGGGCGTTCGTGAGGTCCGGGCCGAGGCCGTTCTCGTAGGCGCGGCAGGCGGCCCAGAAGAGTCGGGTGTTGCGCTGGCCTTCCTGGGCGGTCAGGACGAAGTGGACCAGGCCGTGGCCGTGGCCGTGAGCGGTGGTGGTGCCGGAGGGGTTCGTGCGTGGCGGTGGTGAGAGCAGGCGGAGCAGGGCCGGTGGGCAAGGGGCCGGGGCGAGGTGGGAGGTGCCGGGGGCGGTGCCGTAGACACCGTGATCCGTGCGGGAGCCGGGGCCGACGAGGTAGCCGCCGGCGCCGCGGATGTCGATGCCCGGCGCCAGCCGGCTCGCGGAGTTGGGGACGACGACGTCGGGTGGGCCGGTGAGCCAGATGTGGCGTCCGCCGCTGGGTGTCAGCACGACGACCGTCTCAGGGATCGTGAAGAGGTGCCGCAGGGCCAGTTCGCGCAGGGCCGTCGAGGAGTCCGTACCGGACTTCGTGTCGAGGTCGACGCCGATCAGATGGTGGGGGTGGAGGCCGCAGGCGATGCCGTAACCGGTGGCCCAGGGGGCGGCGGAGAAGAGTTCGCGAACGCGGCGGGGGTCGGTGGAGGCGTCGTGGACGCCATGCCCGAAGCGGCCGCACTCGCCGTGGCAGGGGCGGGGGTGGGGGTGGGGGTCGTCACGGTGCGGGGAGCGCAGGGCCGGGAGTTTCGAGCGGGAGAGGGGGATCACCGCCAGTCCGCGTTCGGCGGCGGAGAGGGCGTGTGCCAGGGCCAGGGTTCCGGCCTGCCGGTCTATGGTGGCCATGCTTCTATATTCGTACGTACGTTCGATAATGGGAAGAGGGTTCGGCGGGCCCTTTCGGTCGTCGTGGGGCTGTTCGCCGGTGCGGCGACGGCCGACAACGGCTCGTTCGCGGACAACGGATCGAACGCCGGCGTGGCGAACCTCGTCGGCAGCGGGGTCGGTCGCGACAACAGCGGCAACTCGTCGACCTCGCGGCAGCAGGCGAACGGCTCGGGCGCCTCCGACCAGAACAACACCGCCCAGGTCAACGGCTTCGGCCTCACGGCCATCGACCAGAAGAACGCCGTCGTCAACTTCGCCGACCTCTGGTGAGCCGGTCGAGGGCGGGCCGGGGGTTCGAGGGCGGGCGGATGAGGTCGCCCCGGCTCCGAGGCCCCGGATCCGACCCTCGGGTGCGGAGTGTATGGGACATGTGGGACATGTTCGTGGAGTGTGACACGCCTGTGCGGCGGTGCCGAAGCGCCGCCGCACAGGCGTTTTCCGGATTCCCGCCGGGGTGTCCCTGGATCCCCGCACGGCCGTCTCCGGATCGCCGCCGCACCGGCGACCTCCTGCGTTCTCCGGCATGTTCCGGCATGTGCCGGCGCTTTCCGGCGTGTTCCGGCGTTCTCCGTTGATCTCGCGGGCCGTTCACGAACGCGCCGCCCGTGAGCGGGGGATGTCTCGGCGACCTTGACAGTTCCGGCAGCAGTTCCTTCAATCTGACGGGTAGTCAGAATCGGATTACTGTGGAGGGGACGGTGGGGCCGTGGCGGTGACCGAGGACCTGTCCGTACGGCTCAAGGCGTACGAGGGGCGCGCGGCCGTCCTCGGCGGCCGGGGCAAGGATCCCGTCAACGCGCCCATGATCAGGCACTGGTGCGAGGCCATGGGGGACTCCAACCCGGCGTACACCGGACCCGATGCCATCGCCCCGCCCACCATGCTCCAGGTGTGGACGATGGGTGGCCTGAGCGGGCACGAGACGCGCTCGGCGGCGTACGACGAGCTCCTCGCTCTGCTCGACGACGCCGGGTACACCTCCGTCGTCGCCACCGACTGCGAGCAGGAGTATCTGCGGGCGCTGCGGCCGGGGGACGAGATCACGTTCGACTCGGTCGTCGAGTCGGTGTCCGAGCGGAAGACCACCCGGCTGGGCACGGGCTACTTCGTCACGACCCGCATGGATGTCCGGGCCGGTGAGGGAGGCGGCGAACTCGTCGGCACCCATCGCTTCCGCATCCTCAAGTACGCACCGGCGAGGACGTCCGGGACACCCGCCCCGGCCGACGAGCGACATCGCGAGCGACCGAACCGGGAGCAGCAGAGCCGGGAGCAGCAGAACCGAGTGGAACAGGATCGAGTGGGGCAGGGCCGGGAGCGGCGACATCAGGATCAGCAACCGCCGGAACGGCAGCCCCGGCGCCCCCGCCCCGTCGTCAATCGTGACAACGCCGGGTTCTGGGAAGGCGTCGCGCGTCATCGCCTCCTCATCCAGCGCTGCGCCGACTGCGGCACGCTCCGTCTCCCCTGGCTCCCGGGCTGCAACGCGTGCGGTTCCCCCGAGTGGGACACGGTCGAGGCGAGCGGCGACGGCACGGTGTACTCGTACGTCGTCATGCATCATCCGCCCTTTCCGGCCTTCGACCCGCCGTACGCCGTCGGGCTGATCGAGCTGGCGGAAGGGGTCCGGATCGTCAGCAACGTCATCGGGGTGCCGTACGACAAGGTGCGGATCGGAATGTCCGTACGGCTCGAATTCGTGCGCCACGACGAGGACTTGGAGCTGCCGGTGTTCCGCGCGGACGAGGCGGGCAGCGCGGACGGCAGGGCGGTCGGGACGGGGGAGGAGGTGGAGCGGGTATGAGGGCCCGGGCCGGGGACGTGCTGCCGCCGCTGGAGATCGAGATCACCCGCACGCTCGTCGTCGCGGGGGCGATCGCCTCGCGCGACTACCAGGACGTGCACCACGACCCCGAGTTGGCGCGGCGGCGCGGATCACCGGACGTCTTCATGAACATCCTGACGACGAACGGGCTGGTGGGACGCTATGTCACCGATCACTTCGGTGCGTCCGCCGTCCTCCGCAAGGTGGCCATCCGGCTCGGTGCGCCCAACTACCCCGGGGACACGATGGTGTTGACCGGCAGGGTCGAGACGACCGACGGCCACACCGTCACGGTCAGGATCATCGGCGAGAACGGCATCGGCAGACACGTCACCGGCACGGTCACGGTCACGCTGCCCACGCCGGAGGCCGGTGCGGATGACCCCGGTTCTCCGTCCGCCACCAAGGCCGGGGGCCTCGTATGAGCGTACGAACCATCGACCGGCTCGGGGGGCGCGCCGCGATCGTCGGCATCGGTGCGACCGACTTCTCCAAGGACTCGGGACGCAGTGAGCTGCGCCTGGCGGTGGAGGCGGTGCGGGCAGCGCTCGACGACGCGGGGCTGGCGCCGGCGGACGTGGACGGGATGGTGACGTTCACGATGGACACGAGCCCGGAGATCACGGTCGCGCAGGCGGCCGGCATCGGTGAGCTGTCCTTCTTCTCACGCGTCCACTACGGCGGCGGCGCCGCGTGCGCGACCGTGCAGCAGGCGGCGCTCGCCGTGGCGGCGGGTGTGGCGGAGGTAGTGGTCTGCTACCGGGCGTTCAACGAGCGCTCGGGGCGGCGGTTCGGTTCGGGCGTACGGCATCGCGAGCCGTCGGCGGAGGGCGTGGCGCTGGGCTGGACGCTCCCGTTCGGGCTGCTCACGCCCGCCTCCTGGGTCGCGATGGCGGCGCAGCGCTACCTGTACGCGTACGGGCTGACCCCCGAGGTGTTCGGGCACGTGGCCGTGGTCGACCGGAAGTACGCGGCGACGAACCCGGCGGCGTACTTCCACGGCCGCCCCATCACCCTCGACGAGCACGCGGCCTCGCGCTGGATCGTCGAGCCGCTGCGGCTGCTGGACTGCTGCCAGGAGACGGACGGCGGTCAGGCGATCGTCGTGACCTCGGTGGAGCGCGCGCGGGATCTGCCGAAGCCGCCCGCCGTGGTCGTGGCGGCAGCGCAGGGCGCGGGCCGGGCGCAGCAGCAGATGACCGGCTTCTACGACGGGGATCTCACCGGGCTGCCGGAGATGGGCGTGGTCGCCCGCCGGCTTCGGCGGACCTCGGGGCTGGGTCCGGACGACATCGACGTGGGCATCCTGTACGACCACTTCACGCCGTTCGTGCTGATGCAGCTGGAGGAGTTCGGTTTCTGCGGGCCGGGGGAGGCGGGGGACTTCGTCGCCGAGGAGCGGCTGCCGATCAACACCCATGGCGGGCAGCTCGGCGAGGCGTATCTGCACGGGATGAACGGCATCGCGGAGGCGGTGCGGCAGGTGCGGGGCACCGCCGTGAACCAGGTCGCGGGTGCCGAGCGGGTCCTCGTCACCGCCGGGACCGGGGTGCCGACCTCGGGGTTGGTACTGGGGACGGGCGGGTGAGTGGTCGGGATGTGACGGATGAGGGGGTTATCGGGTGCCTTGGGAGTCGATGCCGTACACCCCGGGCAGGTGGTTCTCAGGGGTACACCCTCAGTACCTGGGGGCTGCTCATCCACCTGCAGTAGGTGAGGTCTGCCCCACTTCTACAACCTGAGAGGGATTCGGCTTCGGGACCTGCGGCCGATCCGCCGGGCGTGGCCCGCTCCTAGCGTGGAGCCATGACCATACCCGTCTGCACCAGCGCTTCGACGGCCGCCGCACCAGGGCCGCGGACCCTGTCGACCCCGGCCCGATCGACTGCGGCAGCCCGACCGGCAGCGGCCCCCCGCTCGACGACGGCGGCCCGCCCGGCCGCGGTCCGGTCGACTGGGGCCGTCCGGTCGACGTCGGCGCGGTCGGCCCTGCCTGGCCTGACGAACCTGCCGCACTCGTCGTCGTACGCGTCCTACCCGTCGTTCTCGGCGTACGTGAAGGCCCGCCAGCCGGTGCTGCTGCGGACCGCCCGCTCGCTCACCGCGAACCCGTGCGACGCCGAGGACCTGCTGCAGACCGCGCTGGCCAAGACTTACGTCGCCTGGGAGCGCATCGAGGACCACCGGGCCCTCGACGGCTATGTGCGCCGCGCGCTGCTCAACACCCGCACGTCCCAGTGGCGCAAGCGGAAGGTGGACGAGTTCGCGTGCGACGAACTGCCGGAGCCGGAGGGGACCCAGGCCGCCGACCCGGCCGAGCAGCAGGCGCTGCACGACGCGATGTGGCGGGCGATCATGAAGCTGCCGGCGCGGCAGCGGGCCATGGTCGTCCTCAGGTACTACGAGGACCTGAGCGAGGTGCAGACGGCCGAGGTTCTCGGCGTATCGGTCGGTACGGTGAAGTCGGCGGTCTCGCGTGCGCTGGGCAAGCTGCGCGAGGATCCCGAACTGGAACCCGTGCGCTGAGCCGTTCGTTGGGCTGTCAGGAATCCGGCCCGAAGTCGGACGCCTGCGGCTGTGGACCCGGACGGCTCGACTCGAATCCGGGCTCGAATCCGGGCTCGAACGCGGGCTCGAACTCGGGCGCGACGGGTCACTCTGTCTGATCGATCATCTTGTCCCCTAGTGACATACCGCTCGGTATGTGAGCAGAATCAGCGCAACCGTTACCACCGCGTAGGCAGAGCCGCCCCGGGAGGACGCCGTGCTGAGCACCATGCAGGACGTACCGCTGTTGATCTCCAGGATCCTGACCCACGGGCAGGTCATCCACGGGACGTCGCAGGTGATCACATGGACCGGCGACGGGGAACCGGAACGCCGCTCCTACGCCGAGATCGGCGCCCGCACCGCGCAGCTGGCCCACGCCCTGCGCGAGGACCTCGGAGTCGACGGCGACGAGCGGGTCGCGACGCTGATGTGGAACAACGCGGAACACGTGGAGGCGTACTTCGCGATCCCCTCCATGGGCGCGGTCCTCCACACCCTCAACCTGCGGCTGCCCCCCGAGCAGCTCGCCTGGATCGTCAACCACGCCGCCGACCGCGTGATCATCGCCAACGGTTCGCTGCTGCCCCTCCTCGCGCCGCTCCTCCCGCACCTCAAGCCGGTGGAGCACGTCGTCGTCGCCGGACCCGGTGACCGGTCGCTGCTTGCCGGAGCGAGCGTCCAGGTGCACGAGTACGAGGACCTGATCGCCGGCAAGCCGACCACGTACGACTGGCCCGAGCTGGACGAGCGTTCCGCCGCAGCCATGTGCTACACCTCCGGTACCACCGGCGACCCCAAGGGCGTCGTCTACTCCCACCGTTCGATCTACCTGCACTCCATGCAGGTCAACATGGCCCAGTCCATGGGGCTCACGGACACGGACCTCTCGCTCGTCGTCGTCCCGCAGTTCCATGTCAACGCCTGGGGCCTGCCGCACGCGACCTTCATGACCGGCGTCAACCTGCTGATGCCGGACCGCTTCCTGCAGCCCGGCCCGCTCGCCGAGATGATCGAGACGCTGAAGCCGTCGCACGCCGCCGCCGTCCCCACCATCTGGCAGGGCCTGCTCGCGGAGCTGACCGCCCGCCCGCGCGAGGTCTCCTCGCTCAACCAGGTCACCATCGGCGGCTCGGCCTGCCCACCGGCCCTCATGGAGGCATTCGACAAGCTGGGCATGCGTGTCTGCCACGCCTGGGGCATGACGGAGACCTCGCCGCTCGGCACGATCGCCCGGCCGCCGGCCCACGTCGAGGCCGGCTCCGAGGAGGAGCTCGCGTACCGCCTCACACAGGGCCGCTTCCCCGCCTCCGTCGAGGCCCGTCTCACCGGCCCCGGCGGCGAACGCCTGCCCTGGGACGGCGAGTCCGCCGGTGAGCTGGAGGTGCGCGGTCCCTGGATCGCGGGCGCGTACTACGGCGGCCAGGGCGCCGAGCCCGTCCGTCCCGACGACAAGTTCAGCGAGGACGGCTGGCTGAAGACGGGCGACGTCGGCACGATCAGCCCCGACGGCTTCCTCACGCTCACCGACCGGGCCAAGGACGTCATCAAGTCCGGCGGCGAGTGGATCTCCTCCGTCGAGCTGGAGAACGCCCTCATGGCCCACCCTGACGTCGCCGAGGCCGCCGTCGTCGCCGTACCGGACGACAAGTGGGGTGAACGACCCCTCGCCACGGTCGTGTTGAAGGAAGGCTCCACCACCGATTTCGCAGCCCTCCGCACCTTCCTCGCCGACGAGGGTCACATCGCCAAGTGGCAGCTGCCGGAGCGCTGGACGATCATCGAGTCGGTGCCGAAGACGAGCGTGGGCAAGTTCGACAAGAAGGTGCTGCGCAGGCAGTACGCGGAGGGCTCGCTGGACGTGACCCAGATCTAGGTCTGGACGGACTGGACGGATCGGCCGGACTGGCCGGATCGAACGGATCGGCCGGACCGGACGCGCCGGCCGGGAAGCCAGGACTCGTGCGTACGACGGCGGTGGGGGGGGGGTTTTCGCGGAAGAACCGCCCCCCCCCGTCCCCCTGAGCACTCCTTTTCCACCCCTTCCCCCAAGTC
>NZ_JBVIYK010000010.1:183162-328755 GCF_055592645.1 Streptomyces sp. NPDC041108
GGGGGTGGAGGGGAGTGGAAATCTAAGAGGGAGAAAAGGCCTTCTCCCGGAGCTTTGGTTTGGCCCTCCCTTCACCCCCAACCCCCCCCCCACCGCCGTACCCGGGCTCAGTTCGTGCCGACTCGTGCCAGCAGGTCCACGATCCGGGTCTGCACATCCGTGCTCGTCGAGCGCTCCGCCAGGAACAGGACCGTCTCCCCCGAGGCCAGGCGCGGGAGTTCGGACGGGTCGACGGCGGCGGTGTAGACGACGAGCGGCGTGCGGTTCAGCTGGCCGTTCGTCCGCAGCCAGTCGATGATTCCGGCCTGGCGGCGGTGTACCTGCAGCAGGTCCATCACCACCAGGTTGGGTCGCATCTGCGCGGCCAGCGTGACGGCGTCCGCGTCGGACGCGGCCCGCGCGACCTGCATGCCACGCCGTTCCAGCGTCGTGGTGAGGGCGAGCGCGATCTCCGCGTGCTCCTCGATGAGCAGGACACGCGGCGGATGCTGCTCGGAGTCGCGTGGCGCCAGCGCCTTCAGCAGCACGGCCGGGTCGGCACCGTACGCCGCCTCCCGTGTCGCCTGGCCGAGCCCTGCCGTCACGAGCACGGGGACCTCGGCGGCAACGGCGGCCTGGCGCAGGGACTGCAGTGCCGTGCGGGTGATGGGACCGGTCAGCGGATCGACGAACAGGGCGGCCGGGTAGGCGGCGATCTGAGCGTCCACGTCCTCGCGGGAGTTCACGATCACGGGCCGGTAGCCGCGGTCGCTCAGTGCCTGGTGGGTCGCCGCGTCCGGCGCGGGCCACACCAGCAGCCGGCGCGGGTTGTCCAGCGGCTCCGGCGGCAACTCGTCGTCCATCGGCTGCGGATGCGGCCGGTCGGGGACCTCCACCGCACCGCCGGGCCCGTCGAGCGGCTCGGGACCTTCGTCCGCGTTCTCGTCGGGCGCCCCTATGGCGTACGACCGTCCGGCACCCTCCGTACGGCCCGTCAGCCGGGACTGCCCGGCGAGGGACGGCTGAGGCGGGAGCGGGACCTGTCCGGCGAGCGAGGGCTGCGGCGGGAGCGGGACCTGCCCGGCGAGCGACGGCTGGGACACCTGCGCGGCGGCCTGCTGCGGCTGGGCCGGGGGCGGCGTCTGGCCGGTGCCGATGCGGAAACCGGTGCCGTTCGTCGGGGTGGACTGCGGGTGCGGGCGCGCGGTGGTCTCGGGGCGGTCGCCGGTCGGCTGCGGCGGTGTCCCCAGCTTGCGGCGACGGCCCGAACCACCGGGCTGGTTGGAGGTGGGCGTGGCTCCGCTCTGCGGCTGCGCTCCGTTCTGGGGCTGCGCCTGAGGGCCGCCCTGGCGGGAGAAGGGGACGCCCTGGCCGAGTGTCCGTACGCTGATCGCCCGTCCATGGGTGGAGTTCGGGTCGAGGGGAGCGGCGGCAGGGACCGGAGCCGGGGCCGCCGGCGTGGCCGGGGCTGGCGCTTGGACCTGAGCTTGCCCCTGCACCTTCCCTTGCCCCTGTACCTGTCCTTGCGCTTGAGCCGGGGGCGGGGCCATGGCTTCGGCGGGCAACGGCTGCGCGGCGCGCGGCTGTTGCTGTACGGCCACCTCCGGCGGCAGCGGGGTGCCCGAGGAGGGGGTGGACTGCGGGGGCAGCGGCGCCTGCGGAGCGGCTACGGGGATGCCGACGCCGTAGGTCTCGTGGCGGGCGTCGGGCCAGGACTGCGGCTGGGGCGCGCCGGGAGCCGCGCCCTGAGCGGGGACGGCCTGTTGGGCGCCGGGCACACCTGCCGCGGGCACGGGCTGGGCGATGCCCTGAGCCGGCTGCGCCCCGGGTACACCCTGCGCGACCGCCTGCTGCGGGACGCCGGGGACCTCTTGCGACGGGACGGTGCCCAGTGCGGCGACGGGTTGTCCGGGGGCGGCGGCCTGGCCGGCAGGGGCCTGACCGGTGGCCGCCTGGGCGGCGGGAGCCTGTCCCACGGCCGCCTGGGCCGCGCCCCCCGGCATCCCCTGCGGAGCGACGGGCTGCCCGGCCGCGACCGCGGCGGGCTGACCGGGAGCGGCGGCGACGCCCTGGCCGGGTACCTGCTGCGGGACGGCCTGCATGGGGACGGGCTGCGGGGCGCCCGGGACGTTCTGGGCGGGGACGGGCTGGGCGGGCACGGGCTGAGCGGCGGCGGGCGCCACGCCCTGGGCGGGCACCTGCTGCGCCGGGCCTGCCTGCGGAGGAATCCCCTGCGCCGGGGCACCCTGGACCGGCACCCCTGGCGCGGGCGCCGGCATGGCCACGCCGTCACCCTGCTGGGGAGCGGCCTGCCGTACCGCACGGCGACGGCCGGTCGGTGCGGCGATCGGGTGCGGTTGCGGCGGGGTGTGGTCGTCGGCCGCCTGGTGCGGGGCGGCGTCATGACGGCCGTCGTCGACACCACCGGCAGGCGTGCCCGAGCCGTGACCCGCGACTGAGCCCTGACCCACGGTGGGGACCTGACCCGCGGCGGGGACCTGACCCGCGGCGGGAACCTGACCCACGGTGGGGACCTGACCAGCGGTGGGAACCTGTCCCACACCGGGCGCCTGCCCCACACCGGGCGCCTGCCCCACACCAGGGACCTGCCCCTGGTCCACGCCCGGGACCTGACCCATGCCCGGTCCCACGACACCACCCGGCGCAACGGGCCCTGACTGCGGTGCGATCTGCTGTCCCACCCCGGCGGCAGGCACCGGCCCTCCGGCGAGGGCGGGCCCACCAGCGGGCGCGACTCCCCCGGCCTGCACGGGTACGCCGGCCTGCACGAGTCCCCCAGCGGGAACCGGCTGTCCACCGGCGGCCGGGACCACCCCGCCGCCCGCGCCCGGACCGCCCTCACCCTGCACGGGCGCGGGGGTGCCTGCGGGCATCGGCATCGGCATGGGCATCGGCGCGCCGGGCGCACCCGGCCCAGCGGGCAGAGGTACCGGACCGAGCCCGGCGGCCTGCGCGTACTCGGGTCCCCGGTCGGCCTCGGCCGGCGGCAGCGCGAAGACGGCGCGCGCGCCCGGCTCGGGCGCGGCGGCCCGCTCCTCCGCACTGGCCAGAGCCCGACGCCGGCGCCCGGTGGGCTGCTGAGCGCCCCCCGCGTCACCGGAATCGGAGCCGGCGGCACCAGAACGGGAACCGGCGTCGGCGACGCTCACCTCACTGCCGGGGCTCTGCCCCGCGGGCAGCGCGGCCGGCAGGGCGTTCTGCGCGGCGGCGGGCTCCCGGCGCGCGCGCCGCCCGGCGGGCGCGGGCACACCCTGCGGCGGCACCGTTCCCCCCAGTCCGCTGGCGGCGGCAGCGGCTCCCGCCGCGTGCTCGGCCGCCATGACGACCGCGCCCTCGGCGGCCACAAGTTCTCCGGCCGCCTCGCCGGCGACACCCCGCCCGCGCCGCCGCCCGGTCCCCTCGACACCCTCGACTTCGGCGTCCTGCACGGGCACGGGCCCCTCAGCGCCCCCGTCAGCCACGCCGGTCGCACCGATCGCGCCCGCCGCGTCCTCAGCCCTGCGCCTGCGCCGCCCGGTGGGAGCGACGGCGACCTCGGGCCCCTGGGCCTCGGGGGCATCCTCGCTCTCCAGGAACGCGTCCACCGACGACCGCCGCGCCCGCCTGCGCCCGCCACCGGCGGCGGCCTGCTCGGGCAGGGCGACCTCGGCGCCGACAGCGGGGGCACCGGAGTCGGCCTCGGCACCCACCACCGCGGGCAACGGGGCGGCGGGCACGGCACCGGCGCCGCCACCCAGCGGCACCTCCAGCACATACGCGCTGCCGCTCATCCCCGGCACCTCGACCGTCTGCAGCACACCGCCGTGCGCCCGCACGATCCCCTGGACGATCGGCTGGTGCACCGGGTCTCCCCCGGCGTACGGCCCGCGCACCTCGATACGGACGACCTCACCGCGCTGCGCGGCCGCCACCACGACGGTGTTGTCCATGTACCCGCCGGCGGACATGGGCGTGTTGCCCGTCGCGTCCACACCGGCGACATCCGCGACGAGGTGCGCGAGCGCGGTCGCGAGCCGCACCTGGTCCACCTCGGCCTCGATGGGCGGCGCGTGCACGGCGAACTGCACCCGCCCCGGCCCGATCAGCTCCACGGCCCCGTCGACACCGGCCGCGACGACCGCGTCCAGCATCACGGCCGTACGGACGAGGCCGTCCTCGCCCGCGTCGATGCGCTGGTAGCCGAGCACGTTGTCGATGAGGGTCGTGATCCGTGAGTACCCGGCGGTCAGGTGATGCAGCACCTGGTTGGCCTCGGGCCACAGCTGCCCGGCGTCGTCGGCGGCGAGGGTGCCCAGCTCACTGCGGAGCTGGTCCAGCGGGCCGCGCAGCGAGGTGCCCAGCACGGCGAGCAGCTGCTCGTGCCGCGCGGCCAGCGCCTCGTACCGGTCCTTCTCGCGCTCGCCGAGCGCCGCGTACCGCTCGTCACCGGCGGCGAGTTCCTCGGCGTGCTGCTCGCTCAGCTCCGCCAGCTCGGCGGCGTGCTCCTCCCGGACGCCCGCGAGTTCCTCGGCATGCTCCTTGGCGAGCCGCTCCAGCTCCTCCGCGTGCGTCTCGGCCTCGGAGTCCTTCTCCTCGGCGAGCTTGTCGTACGGCCGCCGGTCGGTGAACGTCATCACCGCGCCGACGAGCTGATCCCCGTCACGCACCGGCGCGGTCGTCAGGTCGACCGACACCTTCTCGCCGTTCTTCGCCCACAGCACCTGCCCGCGCACCCGGTGCTTGCGCCCGGACCGCAGGGTGTCCGCGAGCGGCGACTCGCCGTACGGGAAGGGGGCGCCGTCCTCGCGGGAGTGCAGGACGAGCGTGTGCAGCTCGCGTCCGCCGAGGTCACTGGCCCGGTAACCCAGTATCTGCGCGGCGGCCGGATTGACGAGGACGATCCGCCCGTCCGTATCCGTCCCGACCACGCCCTCGGACGCGGCCCGCAGGATCATCTCGGTCTGCCGTTGCGAACGCGCGAGTTCGGCCTCGGTGTCGACGGTGCCCGAAAGATCCCGTACGACCAGCATGAGCAGCTCGTCGTTGGCGTAGCCGTAACCGTCGTACGCCTGCTGGCCGTTCTCCAGATTCGCGGATGTGACCTCGACCGGGAACTCGCTGCCGTCGGTCCGGCGAGCGGTCATCCGGGTCGGCTTGGTCCGCCCGGTCGGGTCCATGGTGTCGGGCCGCCGCATGGAGCCCGGGATGAGCCGGGAGTCGAACTCGGGGAGCAGGTCCAGCAGACCGCGCCCGACCAACGCGGTGCCGGGAGTCTCGAAGGCCTCCAGCGCGATCGTGTTGGCATTGACGACGGTCCCATTGGCGTTGACCAGCACCAACGCGTCGGGCAGCGCGTCCAGTATGGCTGCGAGGCGAGCAGCGCCTCGGGATGGCCTGCTGCTCACGAGACGCTTCCTCCCTGTTACCGCACCTTGCCGACCGCTGGGCCCGTGGCCATCTTGCCAACCGGCCCGCAACGTGTCACGCGAGGGAGTCTACGGGCAGAGGTTGCGCTCGCGACGCCGGATGAGAGGGAGGTCGCACACCGAACATCTGAAGATGCGGTGACTGTGCGGACGGGGATGCCGTGACCGTGTGTTTTGCCGGAGGACCTTGTCGGCGGCACATATGTACGGGCTGTGCGCGGACGTCGAACGGGCCGCCGGCCCCGCCCGCCGGGTGGCCGATTCCCTTCTCCTCTTCCTCTCCCCCTGCTCCCCTTGCTCCCCCTGCTCCTTCTTCTCTGTGTTCTCCGTCTTCTCCGTTGTTCTTTCGTCTCCCCTAGGCGCGGAGGTCCGGCAGCACGGGCACCAGTGCGTCCCAGCGGGCGATCTCGCAGCCGTTCCGGCGGTCGAACGTCGCGTCGACACGACGTCCGGCCCAGGTTCCGGTGACATGGGCGGTGGCCGGCCCGCCGTACTGCATCGTGCACACGGTCCCGGTCCCCGCCGGCGCGAACGGATCCGACCCCCACACCGTGCGCCGGTCGAGCCGTCCGCACGCCTCACCCGCGTCAGGGTGACTGCCGCCCTGCGGATGGCACCGCAGGACGAACGTCCCGTCCGCCCTGCCGCCGGCATCCCGCACGGTGACGGTCAACCGGTCCGCGGAGCCGAAGGCGGAGGTGAGGGTGGAGGTGAGGGTGGGCAGGGGCAGCGGCGCCCGTGACACCGCCTCGGCGGCGTACGCGTCCGGCGCCACCGGTGCGAGCGCGCCGGCGGCGGCCGCGGCCAGCGAGGCGGCGGCGCCGAGGAACAGCCGGCCCAGGACGGCGGGGCGGCCGAGGGGTGCGGTGGGAGCGAGCGGGCGGGCGGCGGGAGGACTCTGCGACATGACCTGACTAACGCCACGCCCGCCCCACGGTTGCGGCGGCCCGCACCCCGTCCCCACCCTTCCCCGCCGGCCTCCCGCACCACTCCCGACGTGCCATACGGCTTTGCCCTGCGGCCTCTCCGCCTAGTACCGTGGGAGGCGATTGGTGACAGCCCACCAGGCTGTGTCATCATCTGCACGCACCATTCGCGCTCGCGCGGGTGGTTGTGCTGGAGGCGTCGCCTAGTCCGGTCTATGGCGCCGCACTGCTAATGCGGTTTGGGACTTCAATCCCATCGAGGGTTCAAATCCCTCCGCCTCCGCGCTTGATCACGAAGCCCCGGTCCAACCGACCGGGGCTTCGTCGTTCCCGCCCACGCTCCGAGACCGCCTCAGGGGCCGTTTTCCCAGGTCACAAGGGGTAGGGGAAACGGATTTCACATGGCGACGGCAGTCATGTAATGTTCTTCCTGTCGCCGCGAGCGGGCCGAAAGGGCCAGGAACGGCAGAAAACAGAACAAGCACTCGTAGCTTAACGGATAGAGCATCTGACTACGGATCAGAAGGTTGCAGGTTCGAATCCTGCCGAGTGCACACAGGTGAGAGGCCCCGGAGAGATCCGGGGCCTCTCGCGTTTCGTGGGCGTGCGGCAGTGAAGGACGGCGCGGAGTTGCCGTGAGGCGGGTGCGCGGTGGTCGATGCGGCTGGACGGGTGCAGTTCGGCACCTGACTCCGGCGGCCTCCGTCCGGAGCGACGCACCGGCGGATTACATGGGCCCGTGCCTCGGCGCGGGGCGTGCCGGTGTCCTTCACGGCCCCGGATCCGACGAATGAAAGAGCGCAATGGCAGAGCGCGACCCTCGCAACCGCACTGGCCGCCGCCCGCTACTTCGCGGGCTCGCCGCTGCCGTGCTCGCGGCCGGCATGCTGGTGGCCTCGGCGGGACAAGGACAAGGACAAGGACAAGGACAAGGACACGGACACGGAACGGGCGCGGCCACTGCGGCGCCCGGCGCACAGTTCACGCCGTTGACGGCGGCAGTGCTGACCAAACCGACGCCGTTCGTCGCCACGGACGGCAAGACGCACCTCTCGTACGAACTGCTCACCACGAGTTCCCTGCCCTCCAGCACGCCGTTGCGGCTCGACCGCGTCGACGTCCGCGATGCCCGCACGCACCGGGTCGTCGGCTCGCTGAGCGGGCAGGCGCTGGCCGACGCCGCCAACCCGGTGGGTGACCCGCTGCCGGGTGCGGACGGATACACCCCGGCGCCTCCGGGGCCGACGCCGACCGTCATCCAGGGCTCCCAGCAGTGGATCATCTGGCTCGACCTGGTTCTCGACCGCGGTGAGCGGGTGCCCAAGGCCCTCGAACACCATCTCGCGGGTGCCGTCCTGGCGCCCTCCGGCTCCTCCGCCTTCGAGGAGACGGTGCAGGTCACCCGGACCTCCGACAGGCCGCCGTTGAACCTGGGCGCACCGGTCCGCCCCGGCACCTGGTACTCCAGCGAGTCCTGCTGCGGCAACACCCACCACCGGCGCGGCCTCGCCCCGATCAACGGCCGCTTCTACGTGCCGCAGCGCTTCGCGATCGACTGGTACCGGGTCGGCGGGCAGGGGCAGACCTGGGAAGGCGACCCCGCGCAGCTCACCAGTTACCTGAGCTACCGTCAGCCGGTCGTGGCCTCGCTCGGCGGCACAGTGGTGGAGGTCCAGGACGGCATCCCGGACAACACGCCGCCCAACACGCCGCCCGTCCCGCCGATCGAGGACACGGTCGGCAACCACGTCACTGTGGAGGTCGCGCCGGGCCGCTACCTGCTCTACGCCCACCTGACACCCGGCTCGCTCAGGGTCCGGGAGGGCGACCGGGTCGAATCCGGCCAGGTCCTCGGGCTGATCGGCAACAGCGGCAACTCGACCACGCCGCACCTGCACTTCCAGGTGACGACCACCCCCGAGTTCTTCCCGACCGACAGCCCGCCGTTCACCTTCCGGCAGTTCCGCGTCGTCGGGCAGGTCGAGCCCCGGATCTGGGACGACAACCTGGGCCTGCAGCCGACCGGCGTCCTGCCGATCACGCCCTCGCCGTACGACGGCCGTCACCGTGCGCGGTATCCGCTCGACCGCGAGGTGCTGAAGTTCTGACCGCCCCGGGGTTCTGACCGCCCCGGGGTTCTGACCGCCCCGGGGTTCTGACCGCCCCGGGTTCCGACCGCGCCTGTCCGGGTGTGCCGACCGCAGGCCGTCGGCCCTGCCAGGAGGCGGTCGCCGGGGTGGGGGAGGGGGCCGGGGAGAGGCCGGGGGCGGAAGAGGGCGGACTGCCGGATGCGTGTGGGCGCATACTGGTCGAGATGACAAAGCCAGGTGCACCGAAGCGCTACTTGCCCACCAGTCCCTTCAAGGCCCCGGTCGCCCCGCCTCCCAAGCACTTCGCGGTGGGCGACCAGGTCACGCACGACATGTACGGCCTCGGCCGGGTGATCGGCATCGAGGACGGCATTGCCGCGCTCGTCGATTTCGGGTCGGCGCGACAGCGGATCCTCAGCCCGTACACCAAGATGAGCAAGCTGTAGTCCGAGACACAGACTGAAACCAGGGCCGGGCCAGGGTCGGGGCCAGGCTCTGAAGCGGCGGCAGGTTGCGCTCCGCGGGGAGCGCGTCCCGCCGTGCCGCTCTGCCCCACCACGGCGCCTGTCCCGCCCACGCCCGGCAGGGCGGAGGCGTTGTCAGTGCTGCCCTCTAAGGTCGCGAGGGATGGCACGCGTGTGGAGATGTACGGGGCTGCGGTGGGGTGCGGACGGGCCGTTGCTGGTGTGGACCGGCGGGCGCGTGAGTCCGTTGCCGCGGGGGAAGGCGGTGGCTTTCGGGGTCGTGGCCGAGGGGCGGCGGACCTGCGTCGGGGCCAGGGGGAACCCGTGTCCGCTGCGGGCCGGGGTCTCGGGGCGCACTACCGGGGCCCGGTGTGAGGAGTGCGCGCGGCTGGACCGGGCGCATTCCGTGGCCGCCGACACGATCGCCGATGATCCGCGGCCGTATCACGTGTACCTCGCATGGTTCGGGCCCGGCATGGTGAAGGTCGGGATCACCGCGGTCGAGCGGGGCTCGGCTCGGCTGCTGGAGCAGGGCGCGGTCTCCTTCGGCTGGCTCGGGTGGGGGCCGCTGATGGCCGCGCGGCGGGCCGAGGAGGTGCTGCGGGCCGCGCTCGGGGTGCCGGACCGGATCCCGTACGCCGAGAAGAGGGCCGTACGGGCCCACCTGCCGGACGCCGGGGAGCGCGTCTCCGAGCTGGCCGTGCTGCACGGGCGCGCGCTGGAGCTCGCGGGGTGGCCCGAGTCGCTGGAGCCCGTGCCGTTCCGGGCGGTCGATCACTTCGGGGTGTTCGGGCTCGACGGGTTGCCGGCCGCGGACAGTGTGGTGAGTGAGCTGGTCGCTGGCGGGGCCGTGGGCGGCGAGGTGCTCGCCGTCGCCGGGCCCGACCTGCATCTGGCCACCGGGCGGGGTGTCGTCGTCCTCGATACGCGGCTCATGACGGGGTGGGAACTGACCGCGCCCGTCGGCCGGGAGGCCCGTGACGCCGTCACCGTGCCTGTACGGGAGTTGGGGAGCCGAGGGGACGGGGGTGGCGTTCAGGACGGGCTGTTCTGAGCGTGGCCGGCCGGTGTGGGCCTGCGGGCGTGGTGGGTGCGGCGGGCCCGGCCCCGGCGGCGGGGGTAAAGAGTGTGATCCCTTTTGGATCCCGTTCGGAAAGTGTGTGGACGTCGCTGGTGGCCCGGCCCGACAGTGAGGCCATGGATGATCAGCGGACAGCACCTGCCGACGTACCTGCCGGCGCCTCGGTCGACACACCTGCCGACATACCTGCAGACACACCCGACAACGCACCCGACAGCGCACCCGACGGCGCGCTCCGCGACACGTCCGTCGTCGCGCCCGTTCCGGCTCATGAACCCCCCTACTACGCCGTCGTCTTCACCTCCACGCGGACCCGGGACCAGAGCGGGTACGCGGAGACCGCCGAGCGGATGGAGGAGCTGGTGAAGGGGGTGCCGGGGTTCCTCGGGATGGACCAGGCGTGGAGGCCCGGCGGGCCGGCGATCACCGTGGGGTACTTCCGGGATGCCGAAGCCATCGAGCAGTGGCGGACCGACGTCGAGCACCGGGCGGCGCAGGAGCGGGGGCGGGCCGAGTGGTACGAGAACTACACCCTGCACATCGCCAAGGTCGAGCGGAGCCACAGCTTCGTGCGGGGGGAGGGCGGGGGCAAGGGCAAGGGCGGCGGCGAGGGCGAAGCATGACGGCGCTTGCGTAAAAGCGGGGTCAGGGTGGGGGCGCGGGGGCGCGTCCCCGCGCTCGTGGAGCTGTGGGCCCGCGGTGCGGCGGCCGGGAGAACGCCGTGGGAACGCCGTGGGAACGATCAGGAAAGCGCTGGTCGGCGGGGGCGATGTCCGGGAGGCCGGGGATCTTCCCAGGGGTTGCCTGAGAGGTACCTGTGCGTTTCTCAGAAAAATCACAGGTTCCGGAAAGGGCGTTCTCAGGGGGCCCCGACAACGTGTCCAGCATGACCACGACCTCGCCCCAGGGGCGCACCGAACTGCTGAGGCCGGACGGGAGCCCCGTCCGCGTGCTTGTGGTGGACGACGAGCTGTCGATCACCGAACTGCTGTCCATGGCCCTGCGCTATGAGGGATGGCAGATCCGGAGCGCGGGGGACGGCACGGGTGCCTTCCAGACCGCCCGCGACTTCCGGCCCGACGCCGTCGTCCTCGACATGATGCTGCCCGACATGGACGGTCTGACCGTCCTCGGCCGGCTGCGGCGCGACCTGCCGGACGTGCCCGTGCTCTTCCTGACCGCGAAGGACGCGGTCGAGGACCGGATCGCCGGGCTCACCGCCGGTGGTGACGACTACGTCACCAAGCCGTTCAGCCTCGAAGAGGTCGTCGCCCGGCTGCGTGGGCTGATCCGCCGCTCCGGCGCCGCCGACCGCCGCTCCGACTCCGTGCTCGTCGTCGGTGACCTCATGCTCGACGAGGACAGCCACGAGGTGTCGCGGGGCGGGGCGAACATCCACCTCACCGCCACCGAGTTCGAACTGCTGCGCTTCCTCATGCGGAATCCGCGGCGCGTGCTCAGCAAGGCGCAGATCCTCGACCGGGTGTGGTCGTACGACTTCGGTGGCCAGGCCAATGTGGTCGAGCTCTACATCTCGTACCTGCGGCGCAAGATCGACGCCGGGCGGGAGCCGATGATCCACACGCGGCGTGGGGCGGGCTATCTGATCAAGCCCGCCTCGTCATGAGCGGGCGACGACGGACGCGTACGCAGAGGCAGCTGAGGCCGAGGCTGAGGCGAGGACGGCCGCGCACGCTGCGTACGCGGCTCGTCGTCTCCGCGGTGGCGTTGATCGCGGTGGTGTGTGCGGTGATCGGGACGGTGACCGCGGTCGCGTTGCGCGAGCACCTCAACAAGCAGTTGAACAGTCAGGTCGAAGAGGTCGCCAAGCGTGCCGCAGGTCCGCCGGAAGGAAAGCTCCCCGGGAGCGGTATCAACATTCCGCCGGACGGTCCCTTCGGGTTCGTCACCAAGGGGGGCACTGAAAAGTACACCGTCGTCGCCCAGGTGGGGACGGACGGCGGGGTCACGAAAGCGGTGGTCGCCAAGGAGAAGACGTCCGACAGCGACGGCTTCGAGGGCATGACCACCGACGCTCTCAGCACGGAGCAGGAGGCCGCCCTCGGCTCGGCGTCGAAGAACGGTATCTCCACCGTGGACATCCCCGGCCTCGGCGAATACCGGGTCACCTATGCCGAGGGGAGCAAGGGCAGCTTCTACGTCGCCCTCCCCACCGAATCCGTCACCAGTACCCTCAGCACCCTCATCGCCGTAGAACTCAGTGTCACCGCCGCCGGTCTCATCGCCGCCGGGATCGCCGGGTCCGTCCTCGTCGGTGTCGCCCTGCGTCCGCTGCGCAAGGTCGCCTCCACCGCGACCCGGGTCTCCGAACTGCCCCTGCACACCGGTGAGGTCACCCTCAACGAACGCGTCCCGGTGTCCGAGACCGACCCGCACACCGAGGTCGGGCAGGTCGGTGCCGCGCTCAACCGCATGTTGGACCACATCCACGGCGCCCTGCACTCACGGCAGGAGAGCGAGACGCGCGTACGGCAGTTCGTCGCGGACGCCAGTCACGAGCTGCGGACGCCCCTCGCGTCGATCCGCGGGTACGCCGAGCTGACCCGGCGCGGCCGGGAGGAGATCGGGCCCGACACCCGGCACGCGCTCGGGCGGATCGAGTCCGAGTCCGGGCGGATGACCATGCTGGTCGAGGATCTGCTGCTGCTCGCACGGCTCGACGCCGGCCGGCCGCTGCAGTTCGAGCAGACCGACCTCATCCCCCTCGTCGTGGACACCGTCAGCGACGCGCGGGTCGCCGGGCGGAGCCACAGCTGGCGGCTCGACCTGCCGGACGTGCCCGCCCTCGTGTCGGCCGACGCGGCCCGGCTGCAGCAGGTGCTCGTCAACCTGCTCGCCAACGCCCGCACGCACACGCCCCCCGGCACCACCGTCACCGCGCGCGTCCAGCGGCGCGGGCCGTGGATGTGCGTCGACGTCGAGGACGACGGACAGGGCATACCGGACAAGCTGCTGCCGCACGTGTTCGAGCGGTTCGCGCGGGGCGACTCGTCACGGTCCAGGGTGTCCGGGTCGACCGGGCTCGGGCTCGCCATCGTGCAGGCCGTGGCCGACGCGCACGGCGGCGCGGTGACCGTCGACAGCGTGCCCGGCAGGACCGTGTTCACGGTGCATCTGCCGGCCCTCGGGCGGGATGTCCCGCCGCTCGACGACGCCGCGAACTGGCAGCTCGACGATGCGCGGTACGACGGCGAGTTCGACTCGGCCGGGACAGTGGGCGACGCGACTTCCCTGATGATTGGGCGTGTTCAAGCGTCAGCGGAGGCGACGGGCAAGCAGAACGGGCTCTTGTCTCGGACAGCGTCATCCCGTTTCCGGAATCCATAACCTGACAGGGCGGAAGCCGCAGGGCCTGCTCCCGTCTCACCAGCAGGCCCTGGGCCATCCACCCGATCGGTGGAGTGGTTCAGGCTGGGACGGCGAGGATCACCGGGGGGTGAGAAGGGGCGTGACACGCCTTCAGCACACCGAGTGTTAGCGGACTTCTCGGCCTCGATCAGGATGGCTGTCCGGTGCTGCGGGCGGGGTTTCCGTACCCGTCAACCCTGACGATCGCCAGGGGGCGCTGTTGCCGTTCGGCTCGGGTTCCTGGCTGTCCCCGCTTCTACGTTCAGGCCCCATGGAACAAGAACCACGAGAGAAGATCAGAGCTGGCCGGCTGCTTGGTGCTTTGGGCGTCCTGGGTGTGGGGGCGGGAGCGGTCGTCTGGCTTTCCCCGGGTGGGTTGGGTGAAGCCGGTGCCGTTCAGGTCACTGGAGGAGCATCGGCGTCCGCGTACCGGTCGGTGACTCGGACGGTGGCAGATGCGCCGTCGTGGCTGGGCCCGCTCCTGGAATTAGCCACCGAGGGCACTCTGGTGCTTCTCGGAATGTTGCTGGCCTGGACGTGGTGGACAGCAGTCCGCCGCAAAGATCTACGAGGTGCCGCCGGATCGGTGTTGATCGCTCTCGCCACCGTCGCGGCCTACGCGGTGAGCGAAGCAGTGAAGCTGGTGGTGGACGAGGAGCGACCTTGCCGCGCGCTGCGCACGGGGGTCGACCTCGTCGCGGAATGTCCTGGCGCGGGCGACTGGTCCTTCCCGAGCAACCACGCCACCCTGGCCGCCGGGCTGGCCGTCGGCCTTGCCGTGCTTCGGCCGCGCCTTGCCGCAGCCACGCTGCCGCTGGCCGGGGCCGCCGCGCTGCTGCGTGTCTTGGTGGGGGTCCACTATCCGCACGATGTACTCGCCGGAGCGATCCTCGGCGCCACCGTGGTGGTGGCCGTACTGCTCATGGTGCTGCCGCTGGCTCAGCGGGCGGCATCACGTCTGGGACGGCGCGGGAACGATCCCGGCCTCGTGGGCAACGACCGCGGCAGCAGCGCGGTTGTCCACGCCCAGCCTCGCCAGGATGGAACTCACATGGGCTTTCACGGTTCCCTCCACCACATGCAACCGCCGGGCGATCTGCCCGTTGGACAGCCCACTGCCGAGGAAGGCCAGTACCTCCCGTTCCCGGGCGGTCAGGGAGTCGACTCGGGCGCGGGCGGCGGAGCGCCGGCCAGCCAGGGTGCCCGCGCCCGTCGCGGCGAGGTGCGCGACGACCCGGGCCGCGACCTTCGGTGACAGATAGGCGGCGCCGTCGGCCACCGCCCGGACCCCGGTGACCAGTTCCTCGGGCTCGCCCGATTTGATCAGGAAGCCGGTCGCGCCACCACCGAGTGCTCGCAGGATGTAGTCGTCCTCACCGAACGTCGTCAGCATGACGACGCCTGTGCTGGGCGCGGTGCTGCGGATCTCCGCCGCTGCGTCGATGCCGTTCAGCCCCGGCATACGGATGTCGAGCACGGCTACCGCAGGGCGGTGACGCCGAACCAGTTCCACGGCCTCGTGTCCGTCACCGGCCTCGGCGATGATCTCCATGTCCGGATCCGAGGCAAGAACGGCGCGTACTCCCGCCCGGATCATCGGCTCGTCGTCGGCGATCAGCACCCGGATCATCGGGCACTCACGGGGTGAGCGCGTCCAGGGACATCAGGATGCCGTCCCGGAAGCAGAGCCGGTACGCGTCCCCGGACCGGTCGTCGAACCGGTCGGCCGTCATCGCGTAGTACTCGCACGTTTTGCCGTCTCCTGTCGGCTCGGCAGCCAGCGGTCGGTAGTTCGTCTGCCGGTCCGGCAGGAAACGCTCCACCTCAGAACGATCTTGCCCCACGCGCAGGCGGGAAAAGTCACCAGGTTCCAAGACCGACCGGGACGCCGACAGCATCTCCCACCCCATGAGTGCTCCGCTCAGCACCGCTCCTGTCACCAGGGGCACCATGACCGCAGCGACCAGGGCTCGGCTGACACGGCGCCGAGCACGGCGATGTTCCTGCGGCAACTGGCCGCCGGTCCGGGAGGCCGCGGGCGCGAGGAGCCGAGGCGGCTGTGACGCAGGTGCGTGCGGGATCCGCGCGGCGACTGCAAAGCCCCCGTCGCGCGGACCGTGGTCGAACGAACCGCCGGCCAAGCGCACACGTTCTTCGAGACCGATGAGGCCACGCCCCCCACTCCGAGGCCGGGGCTGCAGGTTGGCCACGGATGATGGCGGGCCGTTCACTACGGCGACTCTTGATTCCGTTGCCGTATGCGTCACTTGGACGGTCGCCGTCGCGCCGGGCGCGTGCTTGGCAACGTTGGTCAGCGCTTCCTGCACGACCCGATGCACCGCCCGCTCCGCCACCGGTGGCAGGTCGTCTGCCGTGCCGTCGGTGTACAACTTCACCGCGAGCCCGGCTCCGGATGCCTCTTCGATCAGGCATGCGAGACTGGAGCCGTTAGGATCCGTCGGCACGTCACCGGTCTCTTCGCGCAGGACACCGATCACTTCGCCGAGACGCTCCACTGCGCCTGCCGCCTTGGCCCTGATGTCACCTGCGGCCCTTCGATGGTGCTCTTCAAGGCCCGGCGCGAGCTTCAGGGCACCGGCCGATAAGGCGATCAGGCTGAGGTCATGGCCCAGTACGTCATGCATGTCCTGCGCGATACGCGCTCGCTCGCGCAGTCGGGCCTGCTCAGCGACCAGCTCCTGTTCGCGTTGCAGTTGTTCTGCACGCTCCCAACCGGCCCGGACAAGCTGCTGATACTGGCACCAGAACCGGCCCGCGAACCAGGGCAGCATCGTGGCGACGACCACCACTGTGACAAACCGTCCGGCCAACGGCAGCCAGGCAGGCACGACGGACAATGCCACGACGCCGGCCGCGAGAAGCCCGACCAGAGCGAGCACGGTGGGCGCCATCCGTCCAGGCCACCGTCCGGCCAGGAACGCGGCGATGGCAGTCGGGACAGTCCACCACAGGTTCACCATGCTCAGGCCGGCGGCCGTCACCGCAGCCGCTGTCAGAAGACTCCCTGGAGCAAGAGTGTGCGGGGAAACAACCGTCCCGGTCGGAGTCCCACTATTGATCACCATGCTGTCCACGGAAGCGACGGTACGGACATCGGGAGTCGTCCGACACTGCCGAAAGTCCAATCTGCGCCAGTAACCGGCGAGCACCGCAGTTTGAGGGACAGGCTGGCCAGCCACGGCCAAGTCCCGGACCGAGGTGAGTCTTACTCGCGCACGGAGACTGAACAGAAGAACTTGACGGGGAACGCGACGAACCGGCAGCCGGACTCACAGGCGCACCACAGTGTGAGCACACGGGCATAACAGAGCGGCTCGCGAATGTGGTGGTCATGCGAACCGACTCTTCTCCCGGCACCCTGCCGGCGCGGGAGCACCTCCCGGCCGGAAACGCCGGTACGCCTGTCCTGGACGTAGTGATCCCCGTCTACAACGAGGAGAAGGACCTCCAGCCGTGTGTGCTCAGACTGCACGAGCACCTCGCGCGCACGTTCCCGTACGCGTTCCGCATCACGATCGCGGACAACGCCTCCACGGACACCACCGCGCAGGTGGCGCGCCGGCTGGAGGCGGAACTCGCGGAGGTCAGGTCCTTCCGGCTGGAGCAGAAGGGGCGCGGGCGAGCCCTGCGGACGGTGTGGTCCGCGTCCGAAGCGCCGGTCCTCGCCTACATGGACGTGGACCTGTCCACCGACCTGAACGCGCTGCTGCCGCTGGTCGCCCCCCTGATCTCCGGTCACTCGGACCTGGCCATCGGCTCCCGGCTCGCCCGCTCCTCGCGGGTGGTGCGCGGCACCAAGCGCGAGTTCATCAGCCGGGCCTACAACCTGATCCTGCGCGGCTCGCTCCAGGCCCGCTTCTCGGACGCGCAGTGCGGGTTCAAGGCGATACGCCGGGATGTCGCCCAGGTGCTGCTGCCGCTGGTCGAGGACACCGGGTGGTTCTTCGACACCGAGATGCTGGTGCTCGCGGAGCGGGCCGGGCTCAGGATCCACGAAGTGCCGGTGGACTGGGTGGACGACCCGAACTCGACCGTCCACATCGTGAAGACCGCCACCGACGATCTCAAGGGGGTATGGAGGGTGGGGAAGGCGCTGGCCACCGGGTCCCTCGCCCTGGACCGGCTCGCCCGGCCCTTCGGGGACGACCCCCGCGACCGTGAGATCCAGGACGTACCGCGCGGCCTCGCCCGCCAGCTCCTCGGCTTCTGCGTCGTCGGCGGCCTCTCCACCCTCTTCTATCTGCTCCTCTACAGCGGCTTCCGGACCTTCTCGGGGTCGCAGACCGCCAACGCGCTGGCCCTGCTGGTCTCGGCCGTCGCCAACACGGCCGCCAACCGGCGTCTGACCTTCGGCGTCCGTGGCCGCGGCGGTGTCATCAAGCACCAGGCGCAGGGGCTGGTGGTGTTCGGCATCGGGCTGGCCCTCACCAGCGGCTCGCTCGCCGCGCTGAACGCGGCCACCTCCGACCCCGCGCACTCCACGGAGCTGGCGGTCCTGGTCGCCGCGAACCTCGCGGCGACGGTGCTGCGGTTCCTGCTGTTCCGGGCGTGGGTGTTCCCGGACCGGCGCGACGGCTCCCCCGCGGAGGGCTCGACCGTCGTCGCCGCGCACCACTCCGCCTCCCACCACCCCTCCCACCACCCCGCCTCCCACCACCCCGCCCCGAAGCACGCCTCCCCGCCGGTCCACGCGACCGCGGCGTCGGTACGGCCGGGACAGCCGGGGCCGTACGGCCACCAGGACCGGTTCCGGCCGACGTACACCACGCCCCCGGTCCGCGCCGGAGAAGCCGCGGACCGCACCTGGGGGGAGCCGACCATGCGGATGCGGCCGGTGCGCCCGCACGATCAGGATTCGAGGAACGCACGATGAGCACGCAGTTCGAGACGACGAGCCGGCCGGGGGATCCCGGCGTCGGCCGGGAGCCGTCGGCGACGGCCCCGCAGGGACCGGTGGTCGCGCAGGCGCCCGCCGAGCCTCCCACCCCCGGGGCCGGTGAGCCCGCGCCGCCCTTCGCCCGGCGGCTGTGGCGGGGCCGGCCGGAGGACAACCGCTGGATACGCCCCGGTTTCCTGTTCGCGCTGCTGCTGATCGGCGGCCTCTACACCTGGAACCTCACGGCCTCCGGCTACGCCAACTCCTTCTACTCGGCGGCCGTGCAGGCGGGCAGCCAGTCCTGGAAGGCCTTCTTCTTCGGCTCGCTGGACTCCGGCAACGCCATCACCGTCGACAAGCCCCCGGCCTCGCTCTGGCCGATGGCGCTGTCGGTGCGGCTGTTCGGTCTCGACTCCTTCGCGATCCTGTTCCCGCAGGTCCTGATGGCCGTCGCCACCGCCGGAGTGCTGTGGGCGGCCGTACGCCGTCGCTTCGGCGCCACGGCCGGCTTCCTCACCATGGCGGTGTTCGCGCTCACGCCGGTCGCCGCGCTGATGTTCCGCTTCAACAACCCGGACGCGGCCCTCGCGCTGCTGATGGCCGCCGCGGTCTACTGCACCCAGCGCGCGATGGAGAAGGCGCGGACGAAGTGGCTGGTCCTGGCCGGCGTCGCCATCGGCCTCGCCTTCCTGGTCAAGACCTTGCAGGCCTTCCTGATCCTGCCGCCGCTGGCGATCGTGTACGTCGTCCTCGCGCCCGCCACGCTGAGGAAGCGGGTCGGGCAGGTGCTGCTCGCCGGGCTCGCGATGGTCGTCGCCGGCGGCTGGTGGGTCGCGATCGTGGAGTTGTGGCCCGCGTCCTCCCGCCCGTACATCGGCGGCTCGCAGAACGACTCCTTCCTCGAACTCACCTTCGGCTACAACGGTCTGGGCCGTCTCAACGGCGAGGAGACCGGCAGCGTCGGTGGCGGCGGCGGTGGTGGTGGGGGTGGCGGCAACTGGGGCGAGACCGGCTGGGACCGGATGTTCGGCTCCTCCATCGGCGGCCAGATCTCCTGGCTGATCCCGGCCGCGCTGATCCTGTTCGGCGCCGCGATCTGGGCCACGAGGAAGCTGCGGCGTACCGACACCACCCGCGCGGCCTTCCTCCTCTGGGGCGGTGCGCTGCTGATCACCATGGTGGTCTTCAGCTTCATGCAGGGCATCTTCCACGAGTACTACACCGTGGCCCTCGCCCCCTACATCGCGCCACTGACCGGTATGGGCGCGGCACTGCTCTGGGAGCGGCGGACCGAACTCTGGGCGTCGCTCACGATGGCGGCGGCCATGACGGCCACCGCGGCCTGGGGCTACGTCCTGCTCAACCGCTCCTCCGACTACCTGCCCTGGCTCAAGTGGGTCGTGCTCGTCGGCGGCCTGGCCGCCGCGCTCGGCCTGGTCTTCTCGGCCAGGCTCGGCCGGCAGCTGGCGCTGGCGGTCGTGGGGCTGAGCGTCGTCACCGCGGTCGCGGGGCCGACGGCGTACACGGTCACCACGCTGGGCGAGGGGCACACCGGTTCGATCGTCACGGCCGGGCCGTCCGTCCAGGGCGGCATGGGCCGCGGCCCCGGCGGCATGGGCGGCGGTCCCGGCGGCGGCATGGGCGGTGGTCCCGGCGGCGGAGGCATGCCGGGCCAGAACAACCAGCAGGGCAACCAGAACCAGCAGGGTGGCCAGAACGGCAACGGTCAGCTGGGCCAGCCCCCGACCGGTGGCTTCGGCGGCGGCCAGGGCGGCCGGCAGCAGGGCCAGGGCAACGCCCAGACCCAGAACGGGGACGGCGGCCGCATGGGCGGTGGCGGCATGGGCGGCCTGCTCAACGGCGCCTCCGTCAGCGACGAGGCCAAGGAACTGCTGGAGAAGAACGTGGGTGACTACACCTGGGCCGCCGCGGCCATCGGCGCCCAGAACGCGGCGAGTTACCAGCTCTCCACCGGCGAACCGGTCATGGCGATCGGCGGCTTCAACGGCACCGACCCGTCCCCGACCCTCGCGGAGTTCAAGAAGTACGTGGAGGACGGCAGGATCCACTACTTCATCGCCAGCGGCTCCGGCGGCGGCATGGGCGGCGGCAGCGACGGCACCTCCTCGCGGATCAGCTCCTGGGTCCAGGAGAACTTCGAGGCGGTGACGGTCGACGGCACGACGTTCTACGACCTGACGCAGGCGAAGTGAGGAGGCAGGCGGCGTGAGGAGCGACGCGGCGTGAGCGGGGCGGTGGCCCGGGGGTGCGGACGAACCCCCGGGCCACCGCCCTTCCGTACGCAGCCGAACGCGGTGGTACGAACTGCGCGCGGGGGTACGAGCTGCACGCGGTGGTACGAGCTGCACGGGAAGGTACGAGCTGCACGCGTTGTACGCTGTATAAGAGCTGATCTACGGTGTACGGCATGTCGACCGCCACCACCGCCACCGCCTCCGGCACCCGAGGCCACCCCCAGCGCTGGCTGATCCTCGGTGTCATCTGTCTCGCTCAGCTCACCGTGCTGCTGGACAACACCGTGCTGAACGTGGCGATCCCCTCCCTCACCGAGGAACTGGACGCGGCCACCTCGGACATCCAGTGGATGATCAACGCGTACTCGCTGGTGCAGTCGGGACTGTTGCTCACCGCGGGCAGCGCCGCCGACCGCTACGGCCGCAAGAAGATGCTGATCACAGGGCTGGTGCTGTTCGGTATCGGTTCGCTGGTGGCCGGACTCGCCCAGTCCGCCGGGCAGCTGATCGCCGCGCGGGCCGGGATGGGCGTCGGCGGCGCGCTGCTGCTCACCACGACCCTCGCCGTCGCGATGCAGATCTTCGCCCCGGAGGAGCAGCCCCGGGCGATCGGCGTCTGGGCCGCGGTCAACGCGCTCGGCTTCGCCGCCGGCCCCCTCCTCGGCGGCTTCGTGCTCGCCCACTTCTGGTGGGGCGCCATCTTCCTGATCAACCTGCCGGTCGCCGCGCTGGGCGTGGTGGCCGTGATCGCCCTGGTCCCGGAGTCGAAGAACCCGCTGGGGGACCGGCCGGACGTCCTGGGCGCGGTGCTGTCGACGATCGGGATGACCGCCCTCGTCTACGCGATCATCTCGGGCCCCGAGCACGGCTGGACGTCGGGCCTCGTGCTCGCCACGGCCGCCGTCGCCGTCCTCGTCCTCGCGGCCTTCGCGTACTGGGAGAGCCGCATCCCGTTCCCCATGCTCGACCCGCACTTCTTCCGCGACAGGCGCTTCACGGGTGCCGTCGCCGGCGCGGTCCTGATCACGTTCGGCATGGGCGGCGCGCTCTTCCTCCTCACCCAGCATCTGCAGTTCGTGCTCGGCTACGACGCGTTGGAGGCGGGGCTGCGGACCGCACCCCTCGCCCTGGTCGTCGTCGCCCTCAACTTCTCCGGACTGTCCGCGAAGTGGACCGCCCGACTCGGGATGCCGGTGTCGATCCTGCTCGGCATGGTGCTGATGTCCGGCGGACTGGTCTCCATCGCGACGATGGCCTCCGGCGGCTACGCCGGGACACTGCTCGGGCTGGTGCTGATCGGGGTGGGCTGCGCCGTCGCCAACCCCGCGATGGCGCACGCGATCATGAGCGCGATCCCGCCGGCCAAGGCGGGGGTCGGGGCCGGGATCAACGGCACGCTGGCGGAGTTCGGTACGGGGCTGGGGGTGGCGGTGCTGGGGGCGGTGCTCAACTCCCGGTTCGCGGCGCTGATCCCGGTGGCTGCGGTGTCGCTGCCGGCGGCGCTCGGGGCGGCGGACACGGCTGCGGAACGGGCCCGGGTGCTGTCCGCGTTCTCCTCCGGGCTGGAGACGAGTCTGCTGGTGGGGGCGGTGGCCGTGCTGCTCGGGGGGTTGGTGGCGGCGGGGTTGCTGCGCCGGGCGGAGAAGGAGGCGGTGAGGCTGGTGCGCGCCTCATAGCCAGGGATTCTGCCGTCGGGCGGTCAGCGGGTCCGACGTGGTTGTTCGCGCCCACCCGGCGGAGCCGCAGATCGGAACAGCTCCGCGCCCCTTCGGGCGCGCTGCCCGCCTAGCATCGTCACCAGTGGAGGAACGTCTTGGAAGGTGCGTCATGGTGAAGGGAGCCGGTCGGCCCGAAGGTGCCGTGCGGGCCAGTGTCTGGCTGGAGGGGACGGCGAGGGCCCGTCGGGGCGGGCAGCCGTCGGGGCTGGACCGTGAGCGGATCACCGCGGCGTCCGTACGGCTGCTCGATGCCGAGGGGCTGGGCGGGTTCTCGATGCGCCGGCTGGCCGCCGAGCTGAACGTGACGGCGATGTCGGTCTACTGGTACGTGGACACCAAGGACGACCTGCTGGAACTGGCACTCGATCAGGCGTTCGACGAGATGCGGCTGCCGCCGGAGGACTCCGACGAGGACTGGCGGAGCCAACTGCGCACGCTGGCCGGGGAGTACCGGGCGGTCCTGGTCCGCCACCCCTGGGTGTCACCCCTCGCCGGCACCTTCCTCAACATCGGCCCGCGCTCGCTCGACTTCTCGCTCGCCGTGCAGCGCGTGATCGGCCGTACCGGGCTGCCCCCGCGTGGCCAGGCCGGTGCGATCGCCGCGGTCTTCCAGTTCGTCTACGGCTTCGGCACCATCGAGGGCCACTTCGTGCAGCGCTGCGCCGCCGCGGGGGTGACCCAGGAGGAGTACTTCCGCCAGGCCATGAGCGCGGTGTCCGACTCCCTCGCCCCGCACGAGGTCATCCGGCACTCCGCGGACCTCATGGAGGCCCGCGGCGGCGACACCGTCGAGGAGATGCGCGAACGGGACTTCGTCTACGCCCTGGAGACCCTCGTCGCCGGCATCGAGGTGATGGCGACGAGAGGCTGAAGCACGCGCCCGCGGCCCGTCTGACCGCGGCCCGTCCGACCGCGGCCCGTCGGACGGCGGTCGCTCCGACCCAAGCTCCTCAGCCCTCGGCAAGCCCCTCAGCCCTCGGCAAGCCCCTCGCCCCTCGGCCCCTCAGCCCTCCTGCGCCAGCCGCGCCGGGAAGCCTCCGGTGGCCACGGGCCCCCACTTCACCGGGGTGACCCGGATGATCGACTTGCCCTGCTTGACCATCGCCTCCCGGTACTCGTCCCAGTCCGGGTGCTCTCCCGAGATGTTGCGGAAGTACTCCACCAGGGGCTCGACCGAGTCCGGCGAGTCGAGGACCTCCGCAGTGCCGTCGATCTGGACCCAGGGGCCGTCCCAGTCGTCGCTCAGCACGACGACGCTCACGCGCTCGTCCCGCTTGGCGTTGCGTGTCTTGGCCCGCTCGGGATACGTGGAGACCACGATCCGGCCCGAGTCGTCGACGCCACAGGTCAGGGGGGATGCCTGGGGGCTGCCGTCGGCCCGGCGGGTGAGCAGGAGCGCCCGGTGCCGGGGGCGGACGAAATCGAGCAGCTCTTCGCGGGAGACCGAGGTGTTGGTCGCGATGTTCCTTGCCATGGCGCCCAGCGTAGGCCGCACCCGCCGCACGAGCCTGTCCCTGCCGTGCGTACCCACACGCCCCGCCGTGCGCGCCCACGCGCCTGGCCCAGTGCCCGCGCCCCTGACCCAGCGCCTGCGCCCCTCAGCCCTGCGGAAGGGTCTCGCCCTGGACCGCCTGGATGTCCAGTTCGACCTTGAGCGTCGTGCCGATCGCCGCGATGCCCGCCTGCACCACCTGGTTGTAGTTCATGGCGAAGTCCGCGCGGCGGAGTTCGGTGGTGGCGCGGAAGGCCGCGCGGGTGCCGCCCCACGGGTCCGCGCCGGTGCCCAGGTACGCCAGGTCCAGATCCACCGGCCGTACGACTCCGTGCATGCCCAGCTCGCCGTGGACCGTCCAGCGGTCCGGGCGGGCCGGGGTCAGGCCCGTCGAGACGTAGGTGATCTCGGGGTGCCGTTCGGCGTCCAGGAAGTCCGGCGACCGCAGGTGCTGGTCCCGCGTCGCGTTCCCGGTGTCGATCGAGGCGGCCCGGATCACCGCCTCCACCCGGGACTTGGTGCCCTCGTCCGGTGCCGGGGCGATCTCGATCGAGGCCGAGAAGTCGGTGAAGCGGCCGTGGACGCTGGAGATGCCGAGATGCTGGGCCAGGGCGGCGACGGAGGAATGGGCGGGGTCGACGCTCCAGGGGCCGGGCGGCGGCAGTTCCGCGCCGCCGAGCCGGGAGAGGGTGACCGTGCCGACCTCCGC
Source organism: Streptomyces sp. NPDC041108 (assembly GCF_055592645.1). NCBI lineage: Bacteria > Bacillati > Actinomycetota > Actinomycetes > Kitasatosporales > Streptomycetaceae > Streptomyces > Streptomyces sp. NPDC041108. The sequence continues at coordinate 207,569 of NZ_JBVIYK010000010.1, forward strand.
GCGGCCGCTCGCGGTCACCAGGGCGCCGGCGGCGAAGGGGCTGTAGCCGACCGCAGTGACGATCACCGTGTACCCGCCGGGCGCGAGAGCCGTCGGGTCGTGCACGCGCCCTTCGGCGTCCGCCCCGGCCCGCAGCATCTGCGTGCCGGTCATGTCGGTCACCGTGACGACCGCGTGCGACACGGCCCATCCGTCCCGGGTGCGGATCCTCGCGGTCAGTCCCATGTCCGTCCAACTCCTCAGCATGCGGCCGGCCGGTGGAGCGGGGGTGTCTCCACCGGCCGGTGGTTCGACTACTCGCCGGGGTGGGCGAGTTCGATGTCGTGGCCGTCGACGCCGGGTCCGGCGATCGTCAGCGCCGTGGCCACGGGCGGGTAGCCGGTAGCGATGACCGTGTACTCGCCGCTGTCCAGATCGGTGAAGGCGTACGCCCCGTCCGTGCCGGTGGTGGCCGTGCCGACCACGTTGCCCGCCGCGTCGACGAGGGTCACCCGGGCGTCGGCCAGCGCTCCCTCCGGTGCCCGGACGACCCCCTGGAGCCGCGCCCCGGCCTCCAGGTCGATCTCGATCCGGGTGACCCCGGTACCGCCGACCTCGACGGGCAGGGCGCGCGGCCGGAACCCGGCGGCGTTCACCGCGACGGTCACCCCGCCCGGCACCAGCTCGCCGAAGCCGAACTCGCCCTGCTCACCGGTGACTCCACTGGCCAGCACATCGCCGCGCACATCGGTCACCACGACCATGGCGTCCTTGACGGCCGACCCGGCCCCGGCGGCCCGCACCACACCGCTCAGCCCGCTCGTGCCGCTGAGCAGGATGTCGTACGCGACCGGCTCGCCGCCCACGACCACCGTGGACGCCTGCGGCTGGAAGCCGTCGGCGGCCGCGATCAGGACGTACGACCCGGGGGTGGGCGCGTCCACCGCGTAGGTTCCGTCGGCCCCCGCGACCGAACGGCCGAGCTGCCGTCCGCCGAGCGAGATCAGGGTGACGGCGGCCCGCGGCACGGGCGCGCCCTCGGCCCCGCGGACGTGACCCCGTACGGGAGTTCCGCCACCGCCCGGCACCTGGGCCGGGGCCGTGACCGCTGCCCGGGGCTCGGCGGTCGTGGCGGACTCGGCGGAGTCGTCGGACACCGTGGCCGGTGTCGCGGCCGGGAGTGTCTCGGTCGCCTGGGCCGCCTGGGCGAGCGCCCCGGTGGTCCGCAGCGGGACCTCCTTGATGAAGAGGGAGAAGATGAGCGCGAGGACGGCGAAGGGGGCCGCGTAGAGGAAGACGTCTCCGATGCCGTGGCCGTAGGCGCTCTCGATGACCGAGCGGATCGGCGTGGGCAGGGCGTCCAGGTCGGGGATCTCGCCGTGGCCCGTGGCGGACCCGGACACGCCCAGCTTGGCGAGGCCCTCCTGGGCGTAGTGCGAGATCCGGTGGCTCAGGACCGCGCCCAGCGCCGAGACGCCGATCGCGCCGCCGAGGGAGCGGAAGAAGGTGACGACCGAACTGGCGGCACCGAGGTCGCCGGGGGCCACCTGGTTCTGGGTGCACAGCACCAGGTTCTGCATCATCATGCCGACGCCGAGCCCGAGCAGTGCCATGAAGATCGCCACGTGCCAGTACTCCGTGTCGTACCGGAGCGTGCCCAGCAGGGCGAGGCCCGAGGTCACCAGCACACCGCCGGCGAGCAGCCAGGCCTTCCAGCGGCCCGTGCGGGTGATGACCTGACCGGAGACGGTCGAGGAGACGAACAGACCGGCGATCATCGGGATCGTCATGACGCCGGACATGGTCGGCGACTTGTCGCGGGCCAGCTGGAAGTACTGGCTGAAGAAGATCGTGCCCGCGAACATCGCGACACCGACGAAGAGCGAGGCCAGCGACGCCAGCGCGATCGTCCGGTTGCGGAACAGCCGCAACGGCATGATCGGCTCGCTCGCCTTCGACTCGACCAGCAGGAACAGCGCGAGCAGCGCGACCGTGCCGCCGACCATCGCGTACGTCTGCCACGACACCCAGTCGTACTTGTCACCGGCGAAGGTGACCCAGATCAGCAGCAGGCAGACCGCGGCGGTGATGAGGAAGGCGCCGGCCCAGTCGACCTTCACCTTGCGCCGGACGACGGGCAGGTGCAGGGTCCGCTGGAGCACGACCAGGGCGATGACGGCGAACGGCACGCCGACGTAGAAGCACCAGCGCCAGCCGAGCCAGCCGGTGTCGGTGATGACACCGCCGACCAGCGGGCCGCCGACCATGGCGGTCGCGAAGGTGGCGCCGAGGTAGCCGTTGTACCGGCCGCGTTCGCGCGGGGAGATCATCGCCGCGAGGATGATCTGGGCCAGCGAGGAGAGCCCGCCCATGCCGATGCCCTGGACCGCGCGGAAGGTGATGAGCATCCCGGCGTTCTGGGACAGACCGGCGGCGGCCGAGCCGAGCACGAAGATCACGAGCGCGAGCTGGATCAGCAGCTTCTTGGAGAACAGGTCGGCGAGCTTGCCCCACAGCGGGGTGGACGCGGTCATCGCGAGGAGCGACGCGGTCACGACCCAGGTGTAGGCGCTCTGTCCGCCGCCCAGGTCCTTGATGATGTCCGGCAGTGCGTTCGACACGATCGTCGACGACAGGATCGCCACGAACATGCCGAGCAGCAGTCCGGTCAGCGCTTCCATGATCTGCCGGTGCGTCATCGGGGCGTGGTCGCCACCGCTGTGGGGAGCACCCTTGGCGGTGCCTCCTCCGTGCTTGGCGTGAGCCCGCACACCGGCTGGTGTGGTCGTTGCCATGGGGCTTCCTTTTCCTACGGGTCTTTGCGGGTGTACGGGTCGGGGTGAACGCCGCTGTACGGCGTACGGATCGTGGGGCCGCGGTGGGGGCCGCCGGGTGGGGCCCGCGCGTCGTCGCGTCGGCCGCTAGGCGGGGGTACGGGTCGCGGTGGCGTCGAAGCTCTCGCGCAGCCGGGCCAGCAGCCGGGCGAGCTGGGCGATCTCGTCGTCGGACCAGTCGCTGAGCCGGTCGGCCATCAGCCGGGTGCTGCGCCGGTCCAGCTCCGCGACCACGGCCCGGCCCTCGGGGGTCAGGCGCAGGATGCGTGAGCGCTTGTCCACCGGGTCGGGGAGGCGTTCGATCCAGCCCCGCTCGGCGACGTGGGCGACATGACGGCTGGTCACCGACATGTCCACCGAGAGCAGCTCGGCGAGCCTGCTCATCCGCATCTCGCCGTGCCGGCCGAGCAGGGTCAGGACGCCCGCCGATCCGCCGGGGCACTCGTGCGGCAGCATCCTGGTGAGCTCCCGCTTCACGGCCCCGATGGCACTGAGCTGGCGGACCAGCTCCTCGTAGTGCGCCTGCCCGGCCATGGAGTCCCTCCCGTGTTTGTTGCTTAGGGCAACCATAAGACTGGATGGTTGCTGCAGGCAAATGAAATCGGGTTCCGTGCGGCCCAAGTCTTGGCAAAGGAGAACGTTGCGCGGTCGTGGGCGGGCAACCCCGCTTGGGCGCGTCCTCGGCGATTCGCTAAGGTCTCGGGCCATGGCCGACAACCAGAACCCCCAGGGCAACTACGACCCCGCGGGGAGCACGCAGATGTTCCGCGCCTTCGTCGACGAGACGCCTTCGGGGGGCCGTCAGGCCGCCTCGGCCGCGGCCGGGGGCTCCGGGCCGCGGATCGGTGTGATCGTCGGTGTTCTCGCGGCGGTGGCCGTGGTCGCCGCGGTGGTGTGGCTGGCGCTGGCGTAGCTCGCCGCCGGGGTGTGCCGCACGCCCACCCGTCTGCCGGCGTCTGTGATCGTGCGGGTGCGGGTGCGGGTGCGGGTGCGGGTGCGGGTGCGGGTGCGGAGTGCCGGTGCCGGTGCGTCGTGGTTGCTCGCGCAGTTCCTCGCGCCCCTGAAATGCCGGGGCTGCGCCCCGTGCTTCTCGGGCCTGCGCCCGGCCATCTGCCTGAGCCACCCCATACCCACGCACACGACTACCGCCGGGGTGCCTTCTGGGAATCGGCCCCCCGGCGGGTCACGTGTCAACGTGTGGCTGACGCCACCTCAGTCGGAGATCAGGCCCTCGCGGAGCTGGGCCAGGGTCCGGGTGAGGAGGCGGGAGACGTGCATCTGGGAGATGCCGACCTCCTCGCCGATCTGGGACTGCGTCATGTTCGCGAAGAACCGGAGCATGATGATCCGGCGCTCACGCGGCGGCAGCTTGGCCAGCAGCGGCTTGAGGGACTCGCGGTACTCCACGCCCTCCAGCGCCGTGTCCTCGTAGCCGAGACGGTCCGCGAGGGAACCCTCGCCACCGTCGTCCTCGGGGGCCGGCGAGTCCAGTGACGACGCCGTGTAGGCGTTGCCGACCGCGAGGCCGTCGACGACGTCCTCCTCCGACACGCCCAGTACGGCGGCGAGTTCGGTGACCGTCGGGGAGCGGTCGAGCTTCTGGGACAGCTCGTCGCTGGCCTTGGTGAGGGCCAGGCGCAGCTCCTGCAGGCGGCGCGGAACCCGCACCGACCACGAGGTGTCGCGGAAGAACCGCTTGATCTCGCCCACGACCGTCGGCATCGCGAACGTCGGGAACTCCACGCCCCGTTCGCAGTCGAAGCGGTCGATCGCCTTGATCAGGCCGATCGTGCCGACCTGGACGATGTCCTCCATCGGCTCGTTGCGCGACCGGAAACGGGCGGCGGCGTAACGCACGAGCGGGAGGTTGAGCTCGATGAGGGTGTCCCGGACATAGGCACGCTCGGGGCTGTTCTCGTCCAGTGCGGCCAGCCGCAGGAACAGGGAGCGGGACAGGGTGCGGGTGTCGATGTTCGCCGAGGCCGACACGGCCGGAAGGTCAGTCACCGGCGGAGCCTGGGGACCGGGAAGGTCCTCAAGCGCCTGAAGGTCCTGAGGGGCCTGGATAGCGTCGGGCGCGGTTTCGCTCTTGTCGAGCGTGAGCACCTTCGAGCTGCCCTGGTCTGCGGACATGCCACCCCCTTTGGGTCGCGGACGGTCGCGGCGGACGCTCCGTCGTAAGGAACGCAGCCTCCACCTGAATACCGGCGGCGAGGCCACGGCAAACGCGCTGGGGAGAGAATGTCACACGTCGGCAACGCGATGTAGTGACATGTCGACATGGAGAGGGTGAATAGGCCCTGGAAACAGGCGGTCTGATGGGATTTCATGGCAGTTCGGCTAGAAGAAGACGCAATGAGCGATTCGCTCTCTCCGGTGACCCTTCGACAGCGCATTCGGTCACGCCCATGGCCTGCGCACGCGCACCGCTGGCCGATTCTGTGCGCCCCGCCTGCCCTCGTGCGCCCCGCGTGCCCCACGGCCCATCCGGGAATCCGCGGAGGACTTCTGGTTACCGACGGTCACCCGGTCCGCTCCCCGGGCGGCGCCCTGACGGCGGCGCGGGGAACTGCGCGACCGGTCACGACGAAGCCCCCGTGGCCGACCCTGTGGCCGACCCTGCGGCCGATCCCGTGGCCGCCCCTGTGGTCGATCCCGCGGCCGACCCGCACGTACCCGGCTGACGGCCCGGCACCCTGCGTCCCGAGCGGAGCGCCTACACCTCGATCCGGTTGGCCGAGCGCAGCCGCGCGAAGCTCCGGGCCAGCAGCCGTGACACGTGCATCTGGGAGACTCCCAGCTCGGCGCTGATCTGCGACTGCGTCAGGTTGCTGTAGTAGCGCAGCAGCAGGATCCGCTGCTCGCGCTCGGGCAGCTGGACGAGGAGGTGCCGTACGAGGTCGCGGTGTTCGACGCCGTCCAGCTCCGGGTCCTCGTAGCCGAGGCGGTCGAGCAGCCCCGGCATTCCGTCGCCCTCCTGAGCGGCCTCCAGCGAGGTCGCGTGGTAGGAGCGGCCCGCCTCGATGCAGGACAGGACCTCCTCCTCGGTGATGCGCAGCCGTTCGGCGATCTCGGCGGTGGAGGGGGTGCGCCCGAACGCGGTGGTGAGGTCCTCGGTCGCGCTGTTCACCTGGACCCACAACTCGTGCAGCCGGCGCGGGACGTGGACCGTGCGGACGTTGTCGCGGAAGTACCGCTTGATCTCCCCGATGACGGTCGGCATCGCGAAGGTCGGGAACTGCACGCCGCGGTCCGGGTCGAACCGGTCGATGGCGTTGATCAGCCCGATGGTCCCGACCTGGACCACGTCCTCCATGGGCTCGTTGCGGGAGCGGAAGCGGGCGGCCGCGTAGCGCACGAGCGGGAGGTTCGCCTCGATGAGCGCCCCCCGCACGCGGTTGTGCTCCGGGGTGCCCGGAGCCAGATGCTTCAGCTCGCCGAACAGCACCTGGGTGAGGGCCCGGGTGTCGGCGCCGCGGCGCTTCTCCGGGGCGGGTGCGGTGGCCTGGGCGGTGACCTGGGCCGAGGTGGGCTCGGGAGCCGGGACTTCTTCCTGGGGAGGCGCAGTACTGGCCGACACGGTCAACGCCACCTCTTCATCCATCAACTCAACCGTCAAAAGCGGTCATAGCATCACAAGACATGTGCACTGTGATCAAGCACCGCATATCGCCGTGTTGAACAAGAGTTGAGAGCGAGAGGGGCAATTGGGTGTAAAAAACCCCGCACCGATCGAGTGCGGGGCGTGCGGAGCGGTGCGTACGTGCGACTGCTACGACTTGTTATGGATGAGGTTGATGCGGCTGCGGCGGCTGGGGCTGCGGCGGCTCAGAACTCGTAGTCGGCGACGACCCAGGTGGCGAACTCGCGCCACAGCGCCACGCCCGCCTGATGGTCAGGGTGCTCGGCGTAGGCGCGCAGGTCGTCCAGGTCGTCGAACGCGGAGTTGATCGCGAAGTCGTAGGCGATGGGGCGGTCGCTGAGGTTCCAGCCCAGTTCCCAGGAGCGGATCTCCGCGATGGTGCCGTCCAGTGCGCGGAAGGCGCTCTCGCCCCGCACGACCCGCGGGTCGTCGCGCTCGACGCCCTCGTTGAGCTTGAAGAGGACCAGGTGGCGGATCATGGGTGCTCCGGGGAGGTCGTACGGGGCAGGGGCGCGGGGCGGGGTCTACTGGGCCCCGTCGGCGAGCCAGGTGAAGAAGTCGCCGATGGACTGGGCGGCGTTGGAGACGCCCTCGAACCCTATCTGGACGTAGTCGGCGGCCTGGGCCGGGTCCGTGATGATCACGTAGAGCACGAAGACCACGAGCACATACAGCGCGATCTTCTTCCCCTGCACCGCCACCGCGGCCTCCCCCGCCTCTTGCGCCCCTTGGGCCCTGTCGGTCCCTCTTTGTCGGCGGCGAGTGTAACCCGATCATGCGTTCGCAGGAGAGACGCAGAGTCCGTGAAACGCAGGAAGGGCCCCGTCTGACGACGGGGCCCTTCTCCAGCGGTAGCGGAGGGATTTGAACCCTCGGTGACTTGCGCCACACTCGCTTTCGAGGCGAGCTCCTTCGGCCGCTCGGACACGCTACCGAGGGAGACCTTACAGCAAGGTGGGGCGTGCTTTGAAATCGGTATCGCCGGGTTCTCAGCGGGTGCGGAAGAACTCGGTGAGGAGCCTGGCGCAGTCGTCGGCGAGGACGCCTTCGACGACCTCGGGACGGTGGTTGAGGCGCCGGTCGCGGACGACGTCCCAGAGGGAACCGGTGGCGCCGGCCTTCTCGTCGCGGGCGCCGTAGACGACCCGGTCGATCCGGGACTGCACGAGTGCGCCCGCGCACATCGTGCAGGGTTCGAGGGTCACGACCAGCGTGCAGCCGGTCAGCCGCCACTCGCCGGCCCGCCGCCCGCCTTCTCCGGCGGAGGTGCCGCGTGCCGCCGCATCCCGCAGCGCGGCGGCCGCCCGGCGGAGGGCCAGCACCTCGGCGTGGGCGGTCGGGTCGCCGGTCGCCTCGCGTTCGTTGTGCCCGGTGGCCAGCACGGTCGTGCCGTCCGGGGACAGGACGACCGCGCCGACCGGGACGTCACCGCCCTCGGCGGCCCGCCCGGCCTCGGCCAGGGCGAGCCGCATCGCGGCCCGCCAGGGGTCACGCACGGGATCGGGTCCGCCCGGTGCCGCCGCATCGGTCGCGTCGGTCACCGGGGGACCTCAGCCGATGGACTCAGCGGACCGTCTCCAGGACCTCCGACGCTCCGAGGGCCTCGGCGATCGAACCGAGGGCGTCGTCGGCGTCGAGAGCGCGCAGCTCCTTCTCACCCACCCCCAGGTCGTCGAGGATCTCGGTGTCGCCGACGGGGCTGTGCGGCACGGCCTCGGCGGACGTGTCGTCATCGTCGTCGTCGGACTCGCCGTCCTCGGTGCCGTCGAGGTCGAGGGACTCCAGGTCGGGGGTGTCGTCGCCGGGCTCCCTTCCGAGCAGTTCGTCGGTGAGCAGGATCTCGCCGTAGCTGCTGCGGGCAGCGGCGGCGGCGTCCGACACGTAGATACGAGGGTCCTCCTCGCCATCGATACGGACGACGCCGAACCAGGCGTCCTCCTGCTCGATGAGCACCAGCACCGTGTCGTCGCCGGGCGAGGCTTCACGGGCCAGGTCGGCCAGATCCGACAGGGTTTCCACATCGTCGAGCTCTGTGTCGCTCGCTTCCCACCCGTCTTCGGTGCGCGCGAGCAGTGCGGCGAAGTACACCGTGACTCTCCCACTGGTCATAGGTGTGCCGGTCGGGGGTCCCCCCGGCGGACGTTGTGGATGGGGAGGCTTGCGGTCCGAGCCCCACCCACTCGGAATCGTGGCAGAAACAGAGCGCTCAGGGGACGTCTTCGGCTCCCTGTGTCCGGCTCTTTTGATCGCCGGTGGGTCCGCCGTTCACCTGCGCACCTGTTGCCGCCACCAGCGGATCGTACGCGGAGTTCCCGGCAGCATATGCACGGCCACCCCGTGAACGCCCCCACATACCCCACGAACCCGGCACATGGCCCTCACGGAGAGGGGAGGAGGTGGAGGGGAGCGGAGGAGAGAGGCGCGGGGAGGCCGGTGTCAGGTCACCAGCGGAAGGTGCGCATACGCATGGCGTGGCGGAGCCGGGCGGCCTTGGCACGGCGCGGCTGGACCCGGTCGCGCAGCTCCCGTGCTTCCGTCAGCTCCCGCAGGAACTGCGCCCGCCGCCGCCGGCGCGCGGCCTCGTTCTCCCGCCCGCTTCCCTGCGCCGCCCCATCAGCCATGCCTGCCACCTCTTCGGCCCCTCGCACCGCCACCCGCACCCCTTCCACGGCTTCCCGAGCCGCGCCTCCGGTTCGGCGCGCCGTCCTGTCCGCCGGGGGTGCCGTCCGCCCGGCCGTCCGTGCCGGTCCGCCGTCGGTGCGTGCCGCCCGGTCGTCCGCTCGCGCCGGCGCACCGGCCCTTCGCGCCGTTGTGGCGGGCGCTTGAGCCGTCGCTCCCCGCCGCGTCCCGCGACCGGCTGTCCCGGCAGAGGCCCGCGGCGCTCGACGGTTCCGTCGTTCCGCTCCATCGGCCGTGCGCGTCGTACCGTCGGCCGTGCGCGTCGTACCGTCGGCCGTCCGCGTAGCTTCCTCGGCTGTCCGCGTCGCACGGTCTGCCGTACCGGTCGCACCGCGGGGCGTCCGCCCCGGCAGCCGTGTCCGCCGGGCGGGTGCGCTGCGTGGCTCGGCCCGGTCGGGCCTCCCGCGGGTGTCCCGTGGGCGTGGGGAAACGTTGTTCGGGTCTGGCATGGGCTCACCACCGTCAGGCGTCGGTCGTTCCGTCGCCGCTCCGTTCATCCCACTTTCCCTCCGATGGCGGGTTTGATGCCATCGGAGGGGGCGGTGGGTGGTGGACGGTGAGGGGGCGCTCGGGGGTGTTGCCCCGGTTACTGTTGTGGACATGCGTCTCCACGTCGTCGACCACCCTCTGGTCGCCCACAAGCTCACCACGCTGCGCGACCGGCGCACCGACTCCCCGACCTTCCGGCGCCTCGCCGACGAACTGGTCACCCTGCTCGCCTACGAGGCCACGCGGGACGTGCGCACCGAGCTGGTCGACATCACGACGCCGGTCGCCGCGACCACGGGCGTCAAGCTCTCCCACCCGCGCCCGCTCGTCGTGCCGATCCTCCGGGCGGGCCTCGGCATGCTCGACGGCATGGTCCGGCTGCTGCCGACCGCCGAGGTGGGTTTCCTGGGCATGATCCGCAACGAGGAGACGCTTGAGGCCTCCACGTACGCCACCCGCATGCCGGAGGACCTCTCCGGGCGTCAGGTGTACGTCCTCGACCCCATGCTCGCCACCGGCGGCACCCTGGTCGCCGCGATCCGCGAGCTGATCGCCCGCGGCGCCGACGACGTGACCGCCGTGGTGCTCCTCGCCGCCCCCGAGGGTGTCGAGGTCATGGAGCGGGAGCTGGCGGGCTCACCGGTGACGGTCGTGACCGCCGCCGTCGACGAGCGCCTGAACGAGCACGGTTACATCGTGCCGGGCCTGGGAGACGCGGGCGACCGGCTCTACGGCGCCGCGGAGTAGATCCCCGGGTCCGTGGGCCACGTTGGCCACGTGGTCCACGAGGTCTCGGGTCCGCGGTTCAGCAGGGTTTCGCGGTGGAGGGCGTCGGCTCGGGTCTGGTCAGGTCGGCCAGGGCCTTGTCGGCGTCCTTCTGCTTGCTGAGGGCCTTGAAGCCGGTGCCGATGACGAGGTCCACCTCGGTGGCCTTCTTCCGGCCGTCGGTCTTCAGCTGCGCGCCGGCGAGCTGGGTGTTGAGTACGGGGAGTGCCGCGCTCTCGGCGGCCTTCGCGCCGAGCAGTATCGCGGTGCCCTTGACCTTCTTGTCGTACTCCTCGGTCGCGTTGCCCACGTTCCCGATGCGGAAGCCGCGCTTCTTCAGCGCGGCGGCGGTCTCCTTGGCGAGACCGGCGCGAGGGGTGGCGTTGAGGACGTTGACGGTGATCTTGCCGGGTGCGGGATAGCCCTTCGTGGGCGCCGCCGACTTCCCGGCCGGCCCGCTCTTCTTCGGGGACGGGCTCACCCGGGACGCGCAGTCCGCCTTGGGGCCGGCCGCGGCGGCCTGGTCCCCGTCGCCGGTGAAGACGTCGATGAGCTGCAGGGTTCCCCAGCCGACGAGGCCCAGCGCGGTCACGGACGCGACGACCGCGAGGACCAGCCTGCGACGCCTCCTGGGCCGACGCAGCTTGGGGTACTTGTCCCCCGTGATCCGGTACTGGCCGCCCATGCCGGGAGGCGTCAGCATGCTCATGGGCGCAGCGTAGTGCCGTTGGACGGCGATGCCTACTAGATGATCATTCACCGCGCTGCAGTCCAACCCGAAAGGGCCAACCGGCACCGGTACGGGCAGGAGGTGGTGCGGGCTAGTCCAGTTCGAGGACGCGGGCGTGCAGCACCTGGCGTTGCTGGAGGGCCGCGCGGACGGCGCGGTGGAGGCCGTCCTCCAGGTACAGATCGCCCTGCCACTTCACCACGTGCGCGAAGAGGTCGCCGTAGAACGTGGAGTCCTCGGCGAGGAGGGTCTCCAGGTCCAGCTGCCCCTTGGTCGTCACGAGCTGATCGAGGCGGACCGGGCGCGGCGCGACGTCCGCCCACTGCCGGGTGCTTTCCCGGCCGTGGTCGGGGTACGGCCGGCCGTTTCCGATGCGCTTGAAGATCACACGGAAAGCCTACCGGTCGAGACGTTCCGGGCGCAGCCATGGCGGCGGAGTGTGAGCGCGGAAAAGGGTGAGCGAAGTGGGGCGAAACGGTGATTCCGCGAGGGGCCGGTGGTGGTCGTCGATGTCCGGCGGGGTTCTTTCGCGGAGGGCGTGGGTCCGGGGCGGGTGACGGCGAACGCCCCGGAGCCCGCCGGCTCCAGGGCGTTCGTGGTGGGGGTGGGACGGGGTCAGTCGGCGGGTCGGTGGTGTGAGGGGTGCTTGTCCGTGACGGGGATCGGGCGGTCCGCGGGGGATCGCCCACCCGTCCGCTCGCCCGTGCGTTCGCCCGGCCGTTCGGGAGTCCGTTCGGGAGTCTGTTCGGGAGTCCGGGTGGTCGGCTCGGGGGTGCTGCGCAGGGCCTCGGCCTGGAGGAGCGCGCGGAGGACCGTGTAGGGGTCAGCGGGCATGGGGGTGTCCGTCCTGTCCTGTGCTGTGGCTGGTTCTGCGGTGCTGAGGTGGTGGGTAAGTGAGCTGGGCTCTCTCAGCAGCGCAGGACCACGGAGCGCAGGGTGTGCAGGGCGTACGGAGGGTGGGGCGGCGGAGAGGTGAGGGCGGGGCGGGTGCCGTGCGGGGCCGGGAGGGAGGGGTGGGGGGAGGCGGCCGGGGCCGGGCGGAGCGGGGGCGCGGGGCGTGGGGTGAGGCGGGGGGCGCTTTCGAGTGGGTCGTACTCGGCGGCCGGGAGTTCGCTCGCCAGGGCGGGCGCGAGGGAGGGGACGGTGGTCGCCGGGGTGGTGGGGATGAGAAGGGCGACGGTCAGGGCGAGCACCCGCAGCCAGGCTCCGCGCCGGGCTCTCATCCTCGCTCGGGCACGGAAGGCTTCCGTGAGGGTGGGGTGCACGGGGGAGGGATTCCCGAGGGAGCGGTGGGCGCACCGGGTGGGGCGGGGGATCCGCTCGCTCGGCGTACGGGTATGTGGGTGCGGGGGGGGCGGATGTACGGGCATGCGGGGGCGTACGGGTGGTGCGTGAGCGGGCGTACGGCAGGGTGGCCGGGCGTACGGCCGGGAGGCCGGGTGCGTGTGGTTGGACCGTGCGCTGCCGGGAGTGGCCCGGTGCCGGTTACTTGCCGGTGGCCTTCGCCGCCTTGGCCGCCGCCTTCATCTCCTGTTTGTGGGCGCGGACCTTGGCCAGGGAGTCGGGGCCCTTGATGTCGGCCACGGAGCGGAAGGAGTCGGGTTCGCCGTAGGAGCCGGCGGCTTCGCGCCAGCCGGTGGGGTGGACGCCGAGTTGTTTGCCGAGGAGGGCCAGGAAGATCTGGGCCTTCTGGCGACCGAAGCCGGGGAGGGATTCGAGGCGGGAGAGGAGTTCCTCACCGGTCGCCGCGTCCCGCCAGACCGCGCTCGCGTCGCCGTCGTAGTGGTCGACGAGGTACTGGCACAGCTGCTGGATCCGCTTCGCCATGGAGCCGGGGTAACGGTGTACCGCCGGTTTGGCCGACAGCAGCGCGACGAACGACTCCGGGTCGGCCGCCGCGATCTCGTGGGCGTCCAGGTCGTCCGCGTCGAGTCGCCGGGCGATGGTCCACGGGCCCTTGAACGCCCACTCCATCGGCACCTGCTGGTCCAGCAGCATGCCGACCAGCGCGGCGAGCGGACTGCGGCCGAGAAGCTCGTCCGCCTCGGGGTCCTGGGCGAGGTGAAGGGTCACGTTCATGCCCCGATGATCGCCCGCCGGACGGCCCGCCGCAGCCCGGCCCCGGGCGGGCGGGGATCCCGGCTCCCCTACGGGCGCCAGTAGCCCAGCGCGTGGATCCGCTGCTTCGGTACGCCCAGGTCCTTGCGGAAGTACGCCGTCAGGGCGCGGGTCGTCGTGGTGTCGCAGGCGATCCAGACGTAGGGCGTGGGGGTGTCCGTCAGGAGGGCGGGGGCGTCGGCTCTCACCCGGGTGAGGAGACCGGCGCCGGCGTCCTCGCGGGGGACCGGGCGGAAGTCGTGGCGGACGGGATCGAGGCGGACGGGGAGCCCGCCCGCGTCGGGGGCGGGGGCCCCGAACTCCTTCGCCATCTCGAACCAGATCGTCGCCGGGGCCGACGGGAGCGCGTCGAGGAGGGAGTTGACGGCCGGGAGGGAGGCCGGGTCGCCGATGGCGAGGATGCGGGACGGGGTGGGGTCGGGGTCGGTGAAGGCGGTGCCCTGGACCGTGGCCTCGATGGTGTCGCCGGGTTCGGCGGTGCGGGCCCAGTCGCTGGCACGGCCGTCGTGGAGGGCGAACTCCAGGCTGAAGGTGCCGGTGGCCGGGTCGGGGTCGACCAGGGTGTACGCCCGCTGGTGCGGTTTGCCGGCGGCGTCGAACCACAGGCGTACCCACATCGTGGGGTGGACACCGGTCACCGCGAGCATGCCGCCGTCGGTGAGGTGGACCCGGCGGTAGTGCTCGGTGACCTGTTCCGCACCGGTGACCGTGAGGACGAAGTCCTTGCCGCGGAGCAGCTTGAGGACCGCTCCCTCCCAACCGTGCCCCTGCCCCATGGCTTCTGCACCCTTCGAGTACGCTTTGATCACTGACTGATTAGGTGAGGCTAACCTAAATCATTACCGCGGTGGGGATGGGGAGGGTGAGGAGAATGCGGGACGTCGGCGGGCCGGAGCATGCCCGAGGGAACGTTTTGAGCCAGGGATCGCACGGATCCCAGGGGGTACAAGGGACACAGGGGGCACGGGCGGTGAGTGGGGCCAGCGGGGCGCACGGGGCAGACGAGCCCTACGGGACGTATCGCGACGCCTGGGGCATCCCGCATCTCCGCGCCGCCGATGTCCGCGCTCTCGCCCACGCCCAGGGCCGGGTCACCGCCCTCGACCGCGCCTGGCAGCTGGAGGTCGAACGCCACCGCGTCCAGGGCACCTCGGCCGCCTTCCTCGGCGCCGGCTCCCTCGGCTGGGACCTGTTCGCGAGACGGGCCCGGCTCGCCGACACGGCCCGAAGATGCTTCGCCCGGCTGGAGAGAACGGATCCGGAGACCGCCGACTGGGTCCGGGCGTACGTCAAGGGCGTGAACGCCGGGCTGGCCGAGGGCGGGCGGCGCGCGCCCGAGTTCGAGCGCACCGGGCTCGCGCCCGGGCGCTGGGAGGTCTGGCACCCGCTCGGTGTGTGGCTCGCCACGCACATCCTGTTCGCCGGGTTCCCCGCCAAGCTCTGGCGGGAGGAGGCCGTACGGCATCTCGGTGCCGACGCGGTCGGGATCTTCGCCACCGACGGGCCCGCCACCTCCGGCAGCAACGGGTGGCTCGTCGACGGCTCCCGCACGGCCACCGGACAGGCCGTCATCGCCGGGGATCCGCACCGGTTCATCGAGGAACCCGGCGTCTACCAGCAGATCCGCCTCTCCTGCCCCGAGTTCGACGTCGTCGGCCTCGCCGTTCCCGGCCTGCCCGGCATCGCCCACTTCGGCCACACCGGCGACGTGGCCTGGGCCATCACCAATGCCATGGCCGACTACCAGGACCTGTACCGGGAGCGGCTCCGGCGCGCGGACGGGGGTAGGGACGGACGTGGGGGCGGGGATGGTGATGAGGGCGGTGTGGAGGCCCTCGATCCCGACGGGGTGTGGCGGCCCGTCCACCGGCATGTGGAGGTCGTCGAGGTCGCGGGCGGGGAGCCCGTGGAGGTGGAGGTGATCGAGACCGCCCGGGGGCCGGTCGTCGTGGGCGGCCCGGATCCCGGTGCCCCCGATGATGTCCGTGCCCCCGGTCGTCCCCGTCCGGCGGACGACCCGCGTGCCCCCGACGCGGTCGGCCCCCTCAGCCTCCGCTGTCCCCCGCGTGTCACCGGGGACCTCGGGCTGAGCGCGCTGCTTCCCCTCCTCCGGGCGCGGGAGGTCGCCGATGTGGACCGGGCGTTCGACGCGTGGGCCGAGCCGGTGAACGTCGTGCAGGCGGCGGACACACGGGGCGGGGTGCTGCACCGGGTGGCGGGGCGGGTGCCGCTGCGGAGCCGGGACAACCGGACCCGCCTGGTCGCGGCCTGGGAGCCGGGGCACGAGTGGCAGGGGTGGCACGAGATGCCGTACGGGACGGTCGAGGACGGTGTGGCGGTGATGGCCAACCAGCGAGGGCCGGCGACCCCGTTGGGCGTGGAGTTCGCGCCGCCGCACCGAGCCGACCGCATCCGCGCGATGCTGGACGAGAAGCGGGTGTGGTCCGCCGCGGAGATGCCCGCGCTCCACATGGATACCCATCTGTCCTCCGCCGGGCCCCTGTTGGACCGTCTGGCCACTCTCGACGGGGCCGCCCACGGCACGCTGACCAGCGAGAACGGGCCCGTGCCGGCCGTGGGGCTCACCCCGGCCGCGGCCGCGCTCCGTGACCGGCTCCTGCGCTGGGACCGGCGGATGGAGGCCGACAGTGTCGACGCGGGTGCGTACGCGGCGCTGCGCGGAGCGGTCGTACGGCGGCTCGCGGCGGAGCCCGCGTTCGCGGCGCTGGCGGTGCCGCCGGCGTACCCCGAGGTCTTCCGGCCGTGGCTGTCGCTCACCGTCAGGATCGGGTTCGCGCTCGAACATCTGCTCAGGTCCGAGGAGTTGTACGGGATCGACCGGGACGCGCTGGTGCGGCAGGCGCTGGAGGAGGTCGCGGGCGCGAGGACCGGGCGCTGGGGCGACAGCCACCGGCTCGTGCCGTGGCGCGCGCTCCCGGACGACGGCCCGGACGGCGGCCCGGACGGCGGCCCGGACGGCGGCCCGGATGCTCCCGACGGGCCGGGGCTCGCCGGGGATCACGACTGTGTCCTGTGCACCAGTGCCGTCCCCGGCATCACCGACCTCAGCGCGCGCGGCCCCGCCGCCCGCTACGTCTGGGACCTGGCCCGGCGTGAGGACAGCCTCTGGGTGGTGCCCTTCGGGGCGTCCGGCGTGAGCGGTTCGGCCCACCACCGTGACCAGTTCCCCCTGTGGCTCAGGGGAGAGCTCGTCCCGGTCGTCACCGACTGGGACCGCCTCACCCGGGAGGACGGGGACGACTCGGCACCGGACGGACGAGAACAGTGATGAACGGGACAGCGAGGAGAAGCACGATGAGCGTCGAAACGTACGGCGACCGGGTGGCCGTGCACGAACAGATGGTCGACGGGTTCGGGACCGTGCGGCTCCTGCCGCTGGACGCGAAGGCCGATGCCGGGGTGGTGCATGGCTGGGTGAGTGAGCCGAGGGCCGAGTTCTGGGGCATGAACGGGCTCACCGAGGAGCAGGTCCGGGAGGTGTACGAGGGGATGGAGGCGTTCGACACCCACCACGCCTACCTCGCGGTGCACGACGGCGAGCCGGTAGGGCTGCTGCAGACGTACGAGCCGGAGGCCGACCGGGTCGGTGAGTGCTACGAGGTCGAGCCCGGGGACATCGGCGTCCATGTGCTGCTGGCGCCGGCCGGGGACGGCGGAGGGCGGCCGGGGTGGTCGTCCTCGGTGCTGGCGGTCTTCGCGTCGTACGTGCTGGTCGTGCTGGACCGGCCACGGGTCGTCGTCGATCCGGACGAGCGGAACGAGCGGGCGATCGCGCGGTTCGCCCGGCAGGGGTTCGAGGGCGGGCCGGTCGTCGTCCTGCCCGAGGTCGACCTGCCGGAGGTGTATCTGCCCGAGAAGCGGGCGCGGCTGGCGTTCCTGCGGAGGGAGAGCGTGCTCGGGGGGTAGGCCCGGGGGCCCAGGGGAGTTGGCCCGGGGGTGGTAGGCCCAGGGGTGGTTGGCCCGTTGGGCAGGTGGCCCCGAGGACGGCTGGCCCCGAGCGGTGTTCTCGGCCGGTGGGCCGGAGCGGTGTTCTCGGCCGGTGGGGAGGCCGGCGGGCGTAGCCTCGGTCGGATGACTCCCGAAGACCTCATCGCGCACTACGAGTTGCAGCCCATCCCGCGTGAGGGCGGCCGTTTCCGGCAGACGTGGGCGGGGCCCGAGCGGGACGACGGGCGGCCGGAGGGGACCGCGATCGTCGCCCTGCTCACCACCGAACCCGGCGACTACTCCGCGCTGCACCGGCTGCCCGGCGACGAGATCTGGCACTACCACCTCGGTGACCCGCTCCGGATGCTGCTCCTAGCCCCGGACGGCTCCTCGCGGGTCGTCGTCCTCGGGCCCCGGGTGCTCGACGGGCAGCACGTGCAGTACGTCGTGCCCGCGGGGACCTGGATGGGGGCGAGGGTCCTGGACGGCGGCGGTGACGGTGACGGCGGTGACGGCGACGGCGAGGGCTGGACGTTGTTCGGGTGCACGATGGCGCCGGGCTTCACCTTCGAGGGGTACGAGCACGGCGACGCGGCGGAGCTGGCGCTGCTGTACCCGGACCGGGCCGCCGAGATCGGGGAGCTGGGGCGGGCGTAGGTTGAGGGCGGCCGGCGGCCCGAGCACGGGCCGGGCCGGTGCGGACCGCGTTGAACGCGGCGTTCGTGGCATCCGTACCTGTTCGAGGAGTCCGACAGCCGGCGACCGTGGATCCGGAGCACTACGTGGACCGACGCAGGTACAGCGACCCAGTCGAGGACGGGGTCGGCAACAGCGGCAGGGGCGGAGACCGGTCCGTGGACCGGAGAGGCGGCCTGAGCCGTAGGGTTCGACGCCTCGTGCTGCTGGGCACCGCTCTGATCCTGTTCCTCCTCGCAGGCGCGGGCAACGCGTCCGCGCACGCCGCCCTCAAGGGGAGCGATCCCGTCGACGGCAGCGTCCTCGACGCCGCCCCCAAGGACATCACCCTCCGCTTCACCGAGTCCGTGAGCCTCCTGCAGGACTCCATCCGCGTCGTCGACCCGGAGAACCGGGCGGTCGACACGGGCAAGCCGGGGCGCGCGGGCGGCCGGTCGGACACGGCCAGCGTCACCCTGCCCACCGGCCTCGACGACGGCACGTACACGATCGCGTGGCGGGTGGTCTCGGCCGACAGCCACCCCATCTCGGGTGCCCTCCTCTTCTCGATCGGCGAGCCCTCCGCGACCACCCCGGTTCTCCCCGCGGACCTCACCGAGGACCCGCTCACCTCCTCCCTCTACGACATCACCCGCTACTTCGCGTACGGCGCCCTCGCCCTGCTCATCGGCGTGACCTTCTTCCTCGCGGTCGTGCTCGGGGGCCCCGGCGAGGCGCTGCGCAAGCTGCTTCCGGCCGGCTGGCTGGCACTGCTGCTCGCCTCGGCGGTCCTGCTGCTGCTCCGCGGACCGTACGAGCGGGGCACCGGTGTCGAGGCCGCCCTCGACCTCTCCGTGCTGCGCGAGACGCTGGTGAGCCGGCCGGGCCTCGCCCTGCTGGCCCGGCTGGCGCTGCTCGCGGCGGCGGCCCTCCTGCTCGTCCGCGTACGCCGGCAGGGGGACGTGTGGGGCAGGGGCGCGCTGGTCACCGGTGCGCTGCTGTCCGTGGGCCTCGCCGGGACCTGGGCGGCCGCCGAGCACGCCTCCGCCGGTATCCAGGTGCCGGTCGCGATGACCTCCTCGGTGCTGCACCTGCTCGCCATGGCCGTCTGGCTGGGCGGACTGACCGCGCTGCTCACGGTGTTGTACCGGGAGCCCGAGACGCTGTCGGCCGCTGTGGTCAACCGTTTCTCCAGGCTCGCCTTCGTCTCGGTGACCGTCCTCGTCGTCACCGGCGTCTACCAGTCCTGGCGCGGCCTCGGTTCCTGGTCCGCCTTCACCTCCACGGCGTACGGGGAGGTCCTGGTCGCCAAGCTGGTCGCCGTGCTGCTCCTGCTGGTCGCGGCGGCGTTCTCCCGGCGTTGGACGGGGCGGCTGGGGGATGCCCCGGCGAAGGCTCCTGAGCCGGTGAAGGCCGGGGGGTCGGTGAGTACCGGGGGGCCGGTGAGTACCGAGGAGCCGGTGAACGCCGGGGAGTCGGTGCAGGCCGTCGATCGGGCCGGGGCCACCGACGAGGTCACCGAGCGGGCGGCCGTGGCGGTGGCGGCACGCGTGTCCGAGCGCGTCGGGGCCGTCGGCGGCGAGGTGTCGGACAGGGGCGCCGACGCGCCCTCCGGCGGAGCCGCCGCCGACACGCCCTCCCGTGACCAGGGAGCCGATGAACGCCGCGACGGCGGTCGAAGCGACGGCGGTCGAAGCGACCGTGGAGGCCCGTCGGCCGAGGATTCCTCGGCGGCGGACGTGCCGCGTCGGCTCCTTCGGCGGTCCGTGCTCGCGGAGTTCACCGTCGCGGTCGTCGTGCTGGTGATCACGACCGTGCTGACGGGCACACTCCCGGGCCGGGCGGCGGCGGAGATCGCGCAGGAGAGCGCGAACGAGGCGGCCGGAGGGGTCACGGCCTCCTCGACGACGATCCCCTTCGACGTCGGCACCCCGAACGGGCACGGCAAGGTCCAGATCGACCTCGGCCCCGGGCGCGTCGGCAAGAACTCCGTGCAGGCCGTGGTCTTCGGCCCCGACGGCGGCATCGCCACCGTCCCCGAACTGCGGCTCACCTTCACTCTCAAGGCCCAGAAGATCGGCCCGATCGACGCGAAGATCACCGACCGTGGCGGCTACTGGGTCACCGACGAGCTCCGGCTCCCCCTGCCGGGCAAGTGGACGATGAGGCTCACGGTCCGTACGACGGAGATCGACCAGGTCACCGTGGAGAAGTCGGTACGGGTGAGCTAGCCGGGCCGGCGCCGACCGGGGTGCGGCACCCGGTCCCGTACGGCGGGTGGCCCGCGGCGCGGCTCCGGCCCGAGTGACCCGCCCTGCGGCGGGCGGCCGCTACTCGCTTCGCTCGTGCAGCGGCCCGCCGCAGAGCGACTTCGAGGGGGTGCCGTCGACGCCGACGGGCCGGTCCCCGGCGATCATCACGCGGTGCATGATGCGCGGGAAGTCCAGATGGGCGGCGTCGCCGGGGGCGAGATGGACGGTGGCCCGGTTGTCCCACAGGACCACGGAACCCGGCTCCCAGCGGAAGCGGACCGTGTACTCGGGACGCGTGATCTGCTCGACGAACATCTCCAGGAGGAGCCGGCTCTCGGCCCGGGTGACGTCGACGATGTTCTCGACGTAGTACGGGTTGACGTACAGGATCCGTTCGCCGGTCTCGGGGTGGACGCGGACCACCGGGTGGACGGACGCGACCTGGTGGTCCTGGAGATGGCGGAGGTACGGGTCGGGGCCCGAGCGGGCGAGATAGCCGACGCCCAGACGGTGTTCGGCGCGCAGCCCGTCGGCGAACCTGCGCACCGGCTCCGACAGGCCCGCGTAGGCGGTGGCGAGGTTGGCCCAGGTGGTGTCGCCGCCGTACGGGGGAACGCGTTCGGCGCGGAGCAGGGTCAGGGCGGGCGGGTCGATGCGCGCGGTGTGGTCGGCGTGCCAGCCGCGGAGGGTGGAGTGGCGGCGGCGCTCCAGCCATTCGGCCTGGTCCATCCCGTGCTTGCGGCCCAGCTCCTGACGGTCGGCCGTCGTCTCGATCTCGGGGTACGCGGCCGGTGAGACCGAGCCCCTCGCGCGCAGCCGGACCGGTTCCCCGAAGCGGCGCGCGAATGCGATCTGGCCGGCGTGGTCCACCCGCTGCCCCCGGAAGAACACGACCTTCCAGCGGAGCAGCGCGGCCCGGATACCGGCGACGATGGTGTCGTCGAGCGGGCCGGCGAGGTCCACGCCGTGGATGTCGGCGCCGATGTGCCCGGAGGCGGGGCGCACGTCCAGGCCGTCCTCCGGTCCCCCGGAGGACGTGTTCGTGTCGATGCTCATCGCTCGCTCGCCCTTCGACGCAGGTCGTAGGCCCGGTCTTCCCCCGGGGCCGCCCGTGCATGCGGTGCGGCCGGGAAAGTGTCCTGATCGGACGGCTGGAGAGCCGGGTGCGGTGAGGCCGCCAAGTGGGTCCGCGTCCGGTGTCGTACCGCCCCTGGGCCCGCCCCGGACTGCGAAACTGCCAACGCACTGTACGCGGCAGGAAGTTGACGTCATGACCGACAAGCTCACCGTAAGCGTCCTGGGTACCGGCATCATGGGCGCCGCGATGGCCCGCAGCCTCGTCCGCGCGGGTCACACCGTACGGGCGTGGAACCGCACCCGGGAGAAGGCCGAGCCGCTCACCGCCGACGGAGCGCGGGTCGTCGACAGCCCGGCGGAGGCCGTGCGCGGGGCCGATGTGGTGCTCACGATCCTGTACGACGGGCCCGCGGCCCGGGACGTGATGCGTGAGGCGGCGCCCGCGCTGAGCCCCGGCACGGCCTGGGTCCAGTCCACGACCGCAGGGGTGGAGGGCGTCGCCGAACTGGCCGCGCTGGCCGGTGAGCTAGGGCTGGTGTTCTACGACGCCCCGGTCCTCGGCACCCGGCAGCCCGCGGAGGCCGGGCAGCTGACGGTGCTGGCCGCGGGCCCGGTCGAAGGGCGGGCGACGGTGACCCCTGTCTTCGACGCCGTGGGCGCCCGTACCGTCTGGACCGGCGAGGACGGTGCGGCGGGCACCGCGACCCGGCTCAAGCTGGTGACGAACAGCTGGGTGCTCGCCGCGACCAACGCGGCCGGGGAGGTGCTGGCCCTGTCCCAGGCCCTCGGCGTCGATCCGCGGTCCTTCTTCGAGATCATCGAGGGCGGCCCGCTCGACATGGGCTATCTGCACGCCAAGTCCGCGCTCGTCCTCGACGACCGCCTCTCCCCGCCGTCCTTCGCCGTCTCGACCGCCGCGAAGGACGCCCGTCTGATCGTCGAGGCCGGCCGACGACACGGCGTACGCCTCGACATCGCCGCCGCCGGTGCCGCCCGCCTCACCCGCGCCGCAGCCCAGGGGCACGCCGACGAGGACATGGCGGCCGCGTACTTCGCCAGCTTCGACGAAGGGGAAGCGGAAGGGGAAGGGGAGGGGGGAGGGGGAGAGCGAAAGGAAAGGTGAGCGTGAGACGGAAGGTGAGAGTGAGGGGGCAGGGGAGAACCAGAGCCAGGCGTACGGGCCGGTGAGGGAGGTCACCCCCGCCCGAGGATCGCGGCGGCCGTCTCCACGCCCTCGCGGGTGCCGATCACGATGAGCGTGTCCCCGCCGGCCAGCCGGAAGTCCGGTGCCGGCGACGGGATCGCCTCGGCCCGGCGCAGTACGGTCACGACGGACGCGCCCGTCTCCGTCCGCATCCGGGTGTCGCCCAGCACGCGCCCGTTCCAGTGGGACGCCGAGGCCAGCTCGATCCGTTCCGCGACCAGCCCCAGCTCCGTGGTGGACAGCAGATTGGGGCTGTGGTGGTCCGGCATCAGCGCGTCGATGAGGGCGGTCGCCTCCCCCGGCGACAGCCGCATCGACAGCGCGCACGCGTCCGGATCGTCCTGCCGGTAGGCGCTCAGCGTCCGGGCCCCGTCCCTGTGGGCGACCACCGAGATCCGCCGCTGCTCCCTGGTCGTGAGGTCGTGGCGAACCCCGGTCCCCGGCAACGGCGTACTGCTGAGTCGCGGAGCACCCACGGCCGGCCCCTGTCTGATTCGGGTATGTCATCGGACAACCGTCGGTGCCACCCTGACGAGACCCGGAAATCCGGCGGCCGACTCCGGGACCGGCTCCCCGGTGGAACAATCCCCCTTCGACCCCGGACCGCCCCCGGCGCGGCTCCGGGGGCTGACCGAAAGGATTCCCGCCATGATCGTCACGGGTGCCCCCACAACCCATGCGGCGGCCGCCCGCCGGCCCCGCGCGTCGGGCGCCCCGGTGACCGGCGGAACGATCGCGGACGGCCCCACGACCTGCGGCGCGGGCCTTCTCACGCCCTACGCCGAGGAGATACCCATTCTCTTCGGACACTCCAGAGACTCCAGAGATTCCGGAGCCCCTGGAACCGCTGGAGCCCGCGGCGCCTTCGGAGCCTCCGGCACCTTCGGAGTACGCGCCCCCAGGACCTCGGGAGCGTGCCCGTGATCCAGTGGGTGTCCCTGGGGACCGGCCCCCGCCCCGTCCCCCAGCCCGTGGCGACCCCGCTCGTGTGGGCCACGGCCTTCGCGGGCGCGATGGCGCTGGTGGCGCTCCTCAACACGCTGGTCGGCACGGACCAGCCCGGCCTGGCCCTGGCCGCGCTGTCGTTGCTCTCCGCGCTCCTGGGCGGGTACGCCCGCTTCACGGCGGCCCCCGGCACGGCCGCCCTGTGCTGGCTGTTCCTCAACGGGTTCGCCATCCCGCCCGCAGGTGTTCTGACCTGGACCAACCCGCGTGACACCTTCTGGCTGGTCTGTCTGCTCACCGCGGCCCTCACCGGCACCGTCCTCGCCCGCCTGCTCCAGGCCCGCGCCGCCTACCGCCGCCTGACCACGGCCCAGCCGCCCCCACCCGTGCCCGACCCCTGGGACCGGCCCCCGGCCCGCTGAACGGGCTTGGCATGAAGTTGAGTGAGCGCGTGCAGCAAGCTGACACGAATCGCTGTCCTGCCTGCGGTTTTCCGTTGGCAGAGTGGGAGTCACCGCGGGGGCACGACCGGCCCGGAACGCGCGGGGGACAACAAACGGGGGTACGTCGTGAGGTTCAAGGGACGCACAGGGTTCGCTGAGGTCGCCGGGTTCACCGGTCTCGCCGGGTTCACCGGGTTCACCGGGTTCAAGAAGGCCGCGGTGGTGGCGGGTGCGGCGCTCGCGCTCGCCGTGGTGGGAGGACAGGGCTCGGCCCAGGCCCAGGCTCAGGCGCAGGTTCGGGTACAGGCGCAGGCGCAGGTTCAGAGGGTGACCGTCCTCGGGCCCGTCGTCGATCCGATCGTCGAGCGGGTCTGCGCGACCCCGCTGCCCATCCGGCTGCCGCTCTGCGGCGAGCCTGGCGCCGGCACCGACAAGCCCGTCAACGGCTGGCAGATCGAGAAGCCGAAGCAGTAACCGTACGGCCGCCGTACCGCAGGAGTACGGCAGTACGGCAGCACATAGGGGGTGCCCCCGGCGACTGATCGCCGGGGGCACCCCCTATGTGCTGCTTCGTGTGCTGCTTCCGCCTGGCGGCCTCACACCCAGCCGCGCTCCCGCGCGAGGAGCGCCGCGTGCGCCCTGCTGCTCGCGCCCAGGATGCGCAGGACGTCGGCGACGTGGCGGCGGTACGTCCGCACCGACACACCCAGCGAGCGCGCCCCCGACTCGTCCTTGCCGACGTGGCACATGGCTTCCAGGACCTGCTGCTCCATCTCCGTGAGCCCACCGTCCTCCGCGCCCGCCCCCTCGTCGATGAGCACGGTGAGATCGGTGGCCTGGTCCCAGATCTTCTCGAACAGCGCCAGGATGTTCGCGACCAGCCCCGCCTCCCGGGCGAGCAGTGCGCCGCGCCGGGTGTCGGCGGGGTCGACCGGGACGAGCGCCGTGCGGCGGTCGTAGACGAGGAGCCGTTCCGCGATGGTGTCCGCGACCCGGATCTGCGCACCGAGCGAGGTGAGGTCGCGCAGGTAGCCGACGGTCGGCGCGTGGTCCAGCGCCTCGCGCAGGACGACGTTGCGTATCCGTACCCCGCGCCGCAGACAGCGGGTGTCGAGCGGCCGGGCGTGCGCGATGTTCGCCGGGGTCAGCTCGGTGTACGGCTCGACCGAGAGGATCTCCTCGCGGGCGAAGAACGCCAGGTCGTCGATCCGGCCCCGGATCTGGCCGAGATCCTCCAGGCGCTCGATCCTCCCGGAGTCGGGCTGCTCCTTCACGCTCTGCTCGGCGCGCAGGCCGGCTATCAGGTGCCGGGACTGGGTGACCTGCTGGAGCTGCTGGTGAAGTTCACGCAGCCGCAGGTCGGTGAGCCGGTCCACGGCGGTCTCGGGATCGGCGGCGGAGATCACCTCGGGCCCGCCGTCCGCTCCGGTTCCGGTCCCTTCCGTTCCGTGCAGCAGGCCGAGTTCGGTCAGACGCTCCAGCGCTCCCGCGATCTCGTCCAACGGGACGTGCAGCAGCAGTTGGATGTCCTCGGCCGTCGTGCCGGGGTTCCGCAGAAAGTGCCGGTAGATGCCCTCTTCCGTATCGGTGAGTCCGAGTACGGACAATTCCCCCATGGTGCCTCCGTCTGATCACCGATGAGAGTACCTGCAACAAGCTGCACGGTCACTGGCAGCAAGTAGCCCTCCGGAACTGCCCGATGGGCTGCTCCGGTTTGGCATTGTTCTCTGTGTCGGAACGAACGAACGCCGACAGAAGAAAAAGAAGCACAAGAAGAAAAAGAAAAGCAGCGCATGTGATGCCGAGCGGCATCGACGAATGACGACGAGAGACGAGAAACGGGGGACAAGGGCGTGACTTCTTATTCCGTACTCCTGCCTTTTCTTCCGCGCCGGCCGGAGCAGATCCTTCCGTACGCCGGACTGGTGCACTGGAGCAACGCGAGCCGCCTCTGGCAGGGGCAGTCCGTGATGATCGAACCGCATCAGGGCTTCGTCGCGGCGGCGGGAGCGGGATTCCGCGTACCGACCGGACTCGGCGTCACGCTCATGCCGCTCCGCCACCCGTACGAGGCCGCGCTCCAGGCCCGCTCGCTGGCGATGGCCACCGGGCAGCCGGTGATCGCCGGATTCGGGCCCGGCGGCCGGCCGTTGCAGCGGTCGCTGCTCGGCGAGCCGTACCGCAGTCCGCTCACGGCGGCCCGCGAGTACCTCTCGATCGTCCGCGGCCTGCTGGCGGGGGACCGCGTCGACGTCCGGGGCGAGTACTTCAGCTGCCGGGCCGAGATGCCGCGCTACCCGGCGCCGGGTGTGGAGATCGGGCTCGGTGTGCTGCGGCCCGGCATGGCGCGGCTCGCGGGTGAGGTCGCCGATGTGGCCGTGACCTGGCTGACTCCGGCGCACTACCTGCGTGACACCGTGCTCCCGGCGATGCGCGAGGGCGCGGCCGACGCGCCGGACGGCCAGGGCGGAAAGGGAGGCCGAGCCGGCGAGGTGGGCGTGGGAGGCAAGGGGCGTAGGACCCCGAGGCTCACCACCATCGTGCCGCTCGCCCTCGCCCGGCCCGACCGCGAACCCGCCGAACTGGCGCTCGCGAGCAACGCCGCGCATCTCCAGGGCGCCCACTACATCGACATGCTGCGCCGGTCCGGCACGGATGTCGCCGGAGACGACCCGGCGGCGAACGCCAAGGCGCTCGTCGACGGCGGGGCGTTCCTCAGCGGGGACCCGGACGAACTCGTCGCGAAACTGGGCGCGTTCCGGGACGCGGGGGTGGACGAGGTCGTCCTGAATCTGACCGGTGTCTGCAATCTGTACGGCCCACAAGCGGCCCTGGACGAAACGAAGCGAATTCTGGCCGCCCTGGCCGCCTGACCGTGGGGGAAGACGAAACAATGGCTGATCTGAAAGAGCGGCTCATTCACTGGGGGACCGGTGAGTCCGGCGCCCGTGCCGGAACCGCCGCCGAAAGCGGGCCTCAATTCTCGTACGACGGCGTGGAAACCGTCGTACTGGAGAACCGGGAGCACCTCACGGCGGTGCTGCGTTCCGGAGTCGTCGGAGCGGACACGCTGGTCCTCGTGCCGGGTGCGCCCGGCGAGGAGCCGGCGGCGGACGGCCGCCGCGTCGTCGGGTACGAGGGGTCGCTGGCCGGGGCCGGCGGGGAGTTCTCCCCGGGCGCGGGCTTCTACCTCCAGATCCAGGGCTACGGCATCAGCGAGTACATGTCCGTCGCCGGGCCGACGCTCGTCCGGATCGCCGACGACACGGACTTCGACGTCTTCCTCGCCGACGCCGACCGGGCCCTGCTCGACGGCACCTTCCCCGACTTCCTCACCCACCCCGCCATCCAGCTCGCCGACCTCCCCGGTCTCGGCGCCGACCGCACACCGGCCGCCGGACCCCGGCACCGGCTGTACGTCGACGCGGACGGCGCGGTCTCCACCGCGCCGGGCGGTACCCGTCTCGGCACGGCGGGCGACGGGCCCGACCTCCTCGACGCGCAGTGGCAGCGGCTCAACAGCGGCGCACGGACGACATGCGGGGTGTGCCTGGGCGCGGTCGTGGACCCCGGCCTGCGGGAGACCGCACTGGCCGCCCGGCCCTGGCTCGGGCGCTACCTGGCCGCCCTCGGCGCGATCCGCTCCCTGCGGGCCCGGGGCGTGGACGGTGACATCCGGGTCTCCGGCTTCGGCGGGCGGATCACGCAGACGCTGGCCGCCGGGGCCGACGCCGACCTGCGGGACGCGGACGCGCCGCTCCTGCTCTGGACCGACCAGGACGTGTACGTGCACGCCCCTGCCCCCGGCCGCACCTTCAGCGTGGAACGGGCGGCGGCCACGCCGGTGGAGGCGCTGCTGGCCTGCGGTTCGGCCGAGGCGGCGGCGGAGTACGCCGATCCGGACCACACCGTACGCATCGAGCGGTTCCTCGCCCGGGCCGGAGTGTGACCACCACCATGACCACCGCCCCGACGACGACCACCGCCCCGACGACAACCGCCGCGACGACCACCACCGCCCCGACGACGGCCGTTCCCGGACGGGCCGGGGAACTGCTCGCCCGGCTCGGCTCCCGTGCCGTCACCGGCGACCTCTACGCCGAAGCGGGCGCGCAGGTCTACCACGACGTGGCCGGCTGCAGCACCCACGAGGTACGGGAACTGACCGGTCTCGTACGGACCCTGCCCGGCGACGTCCTCGACCTGGCGGCCGGCTCCGGGCGGCTGACCATGCCGCTGCTCGCGCTGGGCCGACAGGTCACTGCCCTCGACCTCTCCCCGTACATGCTGCGGCTCCTGGAGGACCGGCTGGCCGCCGCGCCCGCCGCCCTGCGCGAGCGCTGCACGGTCGTCGAGGCCGACATGAGCGACTTCGCGCTCCACCGCACCTTCCCGGTGATCGTCCTCGGCACCACCTCCGTCTCGCTCCTCGACGAACGCGGCCGGACCGGTCTCTACCGGGCCGTACGCCGTCACCTGGCGCCCGGCGGACGGTTCCTCCTGTCGACCGTCGGCATGGACACGGACTCCGGCGAACCCGCCGAGGCCGAGCTGGTGGTGGAGGCCGAAGGCGGCCGCGCCTACCGGATGTACGAGCACTGGGCGGTCGGCGACAGCGCCCGCACGGTCACCGTCTTCCCCGCACTGATCCCGGACGACGACAGCCCCGTCCAGGTCACCACGACCAGCGTCGGCGTCCTGCCCGCCGCCCTCCTCGAAGCCGAGCTGGGCGCCGCCGGATTCGCCGTCCGCGCCCGGCACCCGCTGCCGGCCGTCGGCTCCCGCCACCACGACGTACTGCTCGAAACGGAGGTCACCCCATGAGTCCCGGCAACACGAGGAACGCGCTGTGGCCGTCCCTGCTGGCCCCCGCCCTGCACGGCTCGGACGCGCTCTGCGCGGTCTCCGCGCACGGGGTACGGGTCCGGTACGCAGACGGAAGTGAACTCCTCGACGCCTCCAGCGGGTTGTGGAACACCAACATCGGCTACGGCAACGAGGCCATCGCCCGGGCCGCCGCCGACGCGCTCCGCGACGCCTCGTACCTGAGCGTCTTCCGCTACGAGAACACCTACGCCCGGGCCGCGGCCGCCGCCCTCGTCGAGCTGTGCGGCACCGACACCTACGGCCGGGTCCTCTTCTCGACCTCCGGCGGCGCCGCCAACGACCTCGTCATGAAGCTCGCCCGGCACTACCACGCCCTGCGCGGCGAGGACCGCCGCAAACTCGTGGTCGGGCTGCGCGGCAGCTACCACGGTCTGACGTACGGCAGTTTCGCGCTGACCGGCGAGGACCTCGGACAGCAGGTGTACGGCGTCGATCAGCGCCTCATCCGCCACGTCGACCCCAACGACCCGGTCGGCATCCGCACCTTGATGGAACGTCAGGGCACGATGGTCGCGGCCGTCGTCGTCGAGCCGGTGCTCGGCTCGGGGGCGGTGCCGCTCACGGAGGAGTACGTCGACGAGCTGCTGCGGCTGCGCGAGGAGTACGGCTTCCTTCTGGTCGCCGACGAAGTGGCCACCGGCTTCGGCCGTACCGGCGACTTCTTCGCCTCCCAGCGCTGGTCCGCCCGGCCCGACCTCCTGGTGACCTCCAAGGGGCTCACCAACGGAACGGGTGCGGCCGCCGCCGTCATCGCCGCGCACACGGTCGCGGACGCCTTCGACGCTGCGGGCGCCATGCTGACCCACGGCGAGACGCAGGCCGGCACCCCCGTCACCTGCGCCGCCATCCTGGCCACCATCGACGAGATGCGCCGCCTGGACGCGGTCGCCCTCGGCCGGGCCCTCGGCGAACGGCTGGACACGGAGCTGTCCCGGCTGGTCGACGAGCACCCCTGGGTGACGGGCACCACCGGCGTGGGCTGTTTCCGGTCACTGCGGCTGACCACCCCGGACGGGGAACCGCTGCCGCAGGCCCGCGTACCCGAGCTGGTCGCCGCGATCCGTACGGCGGGCGCCATCGTGCACCCCGGCGTCCACGGCATCCAGCTCTTCCCCGCACTGACCTACACCGACGCGGAACTGACCGAGCTGATGGACCGCATCCGCGCCGGACTCGCCCTCTTCACCCGCGGGCCGATACCGGCGGAGGTACCGGCATGAGTCACGGCCGGGGCGGACCGACCCGGGCGCTGATCGGTCCCGACGCCCTCACGGCGTGGCTCCCCGACGGGGCGGGCCGCACGGCCGCCCTCCTCGTGGACACCGCTGTCGCGACGGCGGGGATCACGGCCCTGGTACGCGACCGCCTCGGCCGCGCCCACTGGCGGACGGCACAGACCGCCCTGACCGCCGGCCCCGGTGATCTCGCCGCGGCCGCCGCCATCGCCGAAGATCTGGCCGACGAGTCGGCCGGCGTCGGACTGGTGGTCGCCGTCGGCGGGGGATCGGTGCTCGACCTGGCGAAGATCGCGGCTCTGCTGCGGGCCAACCCGGTCGCGTACACCCGCCTCACGGTGCCCCAGCGCGGCGGCCTGATGGGCCTGCCGGGCGAGGTCACCCGTACCGTCCCGCTGCTCGCCGTACCGACCACCCTCGGCACCGGCAGCGAGCTGAGCGCGGTCGCCTGCCTGGCGTACCCGCAGGGCAAGCGGCTGATCCTCGGCGGCGTACTGCGGCCGGAGGCGGCCCTGCTCGATCCGTCGGCCACCGCCACGCTGCCCCGCGAACTGGTCGTGGAGGGCGTCCTGGAGGCACTGTTCCGGGCGGTCAGTCCGTACGCCGGTGACCACCGGGACGACCACCGCACCGAGGACCGGCTGACGGAGACGGTCGCCCGGCGGCTCGTCCAGCTGGGCTACGAGGCGGTACGGGGGGAGGAGCCGGACGACGCGCTCCGCCTCGACATCGCGAAGCTCAGCGGGCTCACGCACGGCGAATGGCTGCACCAGGGCCGCGACCCGTACGCGGTCAAGGGCTGGCTCATCGCCAACGAGATGTCGTCGGCCCTCGGCGTACGGAAGATGACCGCCGTCGCCGCACTGCTGCCGCACCTGTGGCGGGCCGTGCTCGACGGGGAGCCCCGGCTGGGCTCCGCGCCACGGTTGCGCCGGATGTGGGCCGGACTGCGCGACGCCGCGCCGCCGGACCGGGCGCGGGCCCTGCCCGAGGACCCGGCCGACGGGATCGCCGCCCTGATGGACGACTGGCGGGTGGGCCGGCGGCTCACCGCCGACGGCCCGGGACGGATCGAGGCGCTGGCCGAGCGGACGGTACGGGCCTGGGGCGCCGGGCTGCCGATGCTCGGCGGGCTCCGGGCGGAGGACGTACGCCGCCTGCTGGACGCGGCGCTCGGCACGACCACCGCGCAGATCGCGACCACCGCGACCGCCGCGACCGCGCGCACCGTGCGCACCGCGCACATCTGAGACTTCCGCTCCCGGTCCCGGGAGCGGGCGGAAAAGAGAGCGACAGCTCTCGACACCCATGAGAAAAGGGGGAGTTCCCATGCAGGAGAACTTCGAGAACGACAACTTCACCTCCGCCCTGGAGCTCGGCATGCAGGAGCTCGAGGCGATGGAGGCCCCGGGCTGGTGGACCGCCGGTGGCGTCGTCGTCGGCGCGACGGTCGTGTCGGCCGTCGGTGTCTCGACGGGCGTCGCCGTCTCGATCATCACCTGATTCACTCGAGGGCGATCGACACCGCTCGACTGCCACTCGACTTGATCCAGTCTCAACTCAACGGGAGGGAAACAGATATGAAGGACAACGTCACGCAGGAGCCGACCGGCTTCGACGCGTCGCTGGAGCTGGGCATGCAGGAGCTGGAGGCCATGGAGGCCCCGGGCTTCTGGAGCGGCTTCAAGACCGGCGTCGTGATCAGCACCGTCGCCAGCGCGGTCATCGCCACCTGATCCGGCCGATCGGCCGGCAGCGGTAGCCGAACCGCATACGGATTTCCGCGGCGGCGTCCCCGGGCCCGCAGAGGGCCCCGGGCCGCCACCGCGGAATCCGCGCTTCGCTTCCCCTTCCCTCCCCCCACCCCAGTCCCACCCCGTCCGACCAAGGAGTCCAGCATGGCCAACAGCCGAGACAAGGCAGCGGCCGAGAACAAGAACCTCGCCTTCGCCTGCGCTCTCATCCCGCTCGGCATGGCGGTCGCCACCTCGCAACTGACGGGCGGCCTGGAGATCTTCGTCATGATCGGCCTCGGTGCCGTCATGCTGAGCTGCCTGGTCCGGATCGGCGCCAACCTCCGTAAGGAACGCCGTTGAGCACCGCGAACGCGTCGAGCACCGCCGGCGCCCCCGTCGTCGCCCTGCGCGGCCTGACCAAGCGCTTCGGCGAGGTCACGGCCGTCGACGACCTGACGTACGAGGTCCGGCCCGGCCGGATCGTCGGCCTCCTCGGCCGCAACGGAGCCGGCAAGACCACCTCGCTGCGGATGCTCCTCGGCCTGTGCCGCCCGACCTCCGGCGAGGCGACCGTCTTCGGCCGCCCGTACGCCGAACTGCCCCACGCCGCCCGCCGGGTGGGCGTCAGCATGGACGCCGTAGGACCGCTGCCGGGAGCCAGCGCCCGACGCGAACTCACCATCTGGGCCCGGACCCTGGGTCTGCCCGAGCAGCGTGTCGAAGAGGTCCTCGACCTGGTCGGCCTGTCCGACGGCAACGCGGCCTCCCGCCCGGTCAAGGGCTACTCGACCGGCATGAAACAGCGCCTCGCGCTCGCCACGGCCCTGCTCCCCGACCCCGAACTCCTCGTCCTGGACGAGCCCGCCAACGGCCTCGACCCGGACGGCATCCGCTGGCTGCGCGGCCTGCTGCGCGGCCTGGCCGACGAGGGCCGGACCGTCCTGGTCTCCAGCCATCTGCTCGCCGAGGTGGAGCAGACCGTGGACGACGTAGTGATCATCCAGAGTTCGCTGCGGTACGCCGGTCCGCTCGACGCACTGGTCGGCGCGGGCGAAGGGGAACGCCTCGAAGACCGGTTCTTCGCCCTGGTCGACCCGGCGAAGGCCTCGTCGGCCCCGTCGTCCGCATCGGCCGCGTCGGCCCCGTCGGCCTCTTCGGGCACAGCAGCCGCCTCGACCGCATCGGCCGCCTCATCCGCTGTCGGAGGACAGAACCATGCGTAACCTGCTCGCCGGCGAATGGGCCAAGGCGTGGACCGGCCGCGGCTGGCTGATCCTGGCCGGGTGCGGCGTCCTGATGTCCGTGCTCGGTGCCCTCGGTTACGCCTCCCAGGGGGCCACGGCCGTCGAGGAGGGCACCCTGAGCCGGGCCGCCGTGACCGACGACATCGTCCGCTCCTGGTTCATGATGTCGCTCTTCACCTCCCTCTTCGGCGCGGTCTTCGTGTCCCGCGAGTACACCTCGGGTGCCATCGGCCGCTCCGTCCTGATGAGCGGCGGCCGTACCCGCCTGCTGGCCGCCAAGGTGCTGACCGCCACCGCCGTGGGCGCCCTCGCCGCCCTGCTCACCGCCGTGCTGTCCCTCGCCTCCGCCTGGGGTGCACTCGCGGCCAACGGGACCGAGCCCGCGTGGCACGGCGAGACCTGGCTGATCCTGCTGGGCGTCTTCGCCGTGAACACGCTCGCCGCTCCCTGGGGCGCGCTCGTCGGCTGGATCGTCCGGCACCAGGTGGGTGCCGTCGTGACCGTCGTCGCGCTGACCCTGGTCGTCGACCCGGCGGTGCAGGTGCTGGTGCCGGAGGCCGGGAAGTACCTGATGACGATCGCCCAGAGCTCCGTCTACCGGGACCAGAAGCCCGACCTGCTGTCCACGCCGCTCGCGCTGCTGGTGATCACGGGCTGGCTGGCCGCCGCCGCGCTGCTCGCCCGGAAGCTGTTCACCGCCCGCGACGTCGTCTGACGACCCCGACGGCCGTCGGCACCCGACGGCCTTCACCCCATCTCGCCCCACCTCACTTCGTCCCGCCTCACTGCGTCCCGCCTCGCCTCGCCCGCCGTCCGACGTCGCGTCAGACACCACCGCGACGTCGCCCGGCGGCATGCCCCGAGACCGGCTGACGCGGAGCCGCCGACACCGCCCGCGCCCCCCCCCGCTGCCTCGCTGCCCCGCAGTCCCCCCGTCCCGCCGTCCCGCCGTCCCGCCGTCCCGAGGAGAGAACCAGGCATGTCCAGCACACCCGCCGGTGCCGTACTACTGGCCCCCGAGCGGCTGGCCCGTCCCCGCCTCGCCCCCGACGTGGTGGTCCACGAGCCGGCCGAGCCGGGCGCGCCCTGGGTGGTGCAGCGCGGCAGCCACCAGTACTTCCGCCTCCAGGAGGACCTGGCCAACCTCGTCCGGGCCGTCGACGGCGTACGCGACCACGACGACCTGGCCGAGGCCCTGGGCGCGCCCTGGACCCAGGCCGACGTCGGCTCGGCGGTGCGGACGCTCGCCGGGGCGAAGGTGCTGGACGACGGCGTACCGAAGAAGGACCGCAGTTCCTGGTTCCGGTTCGTCCCGCCGCTCACCCTGCAGTTCACCCTCCTCAAGCCGGACCGGATGCTGGCCCGCCTCGCCCCGCTGGTGGCGGCCGCCGCGAACCGCAGGGCCGCCGTGGCCGCCTCGGCTGTCACCATCGGCGGACTGCTCGCACTCGCCTTCCGGGCGGTCGATCTCCAGGGCGCGTTGGGGCGCCCCTTCTCGCCCCTGCTCTACCTGTGCGTGATCGGCGCGGTGCTCGCCACCACCGCCGTCCACGAGATCGGCCACGGCGCGGTCCTCACGTACTACGGCGGACGGCCGACCCGGATGGGCATGATGCTCTTCTACATGTCGCCGGCCTTCTTCTGCGACGTGTCCGACGGCTGGCGGCTGCCGCGCAAGGAGCAACGGGTACGGGTCGCCCTCGCCGGCATCGCCACCCAGACCGTCATCGCCGGGGCCGCCGCCCTCGCCACCCTCTTCATGGGCGCCTCGGCGGCGCGCGACGGGATCCTCGTGTACGCCGTCGTCACCTATCTCTCCGGCGTCCTCAACCTCCTGCCGTTCGTGAAACTGGACGGCTACATCGCGCTGATGAGCCACCTCGACATCCCGCATCTGCGCGACCGGGCGATGACCGACGCCCGCAGGTGGCTGGCCCGCCTGCTGGCCGGCGGCACCGGCTACCGACGCGAACTGCCCGGTGTGCGCTGGGCGGTCCCCTTCGGCCTGCTCTGCATGACCTTCCCGCTCTACATCGTGGCCGGCGCGATCACCCTGTGGTCGGACAGTCTCCAGCGCCTGGGCGCCCTGGGCGCGCTCCTCGTGCTGTGCGGCATCGGCTACTTCCTCCACCACCTGGCGCGAGGCGTACGCCGCTTCGCCCGCGAGGCCCGTACGGCGGGCGGCCGCCCCCTGCGCCTCGGCGCGGTGCTCGCCCTCGCCGCGGCCGCCGTCGCCGTGCTCGGGCAGCTGGTCCAGATCCCGTACACCGTCAACGGTGGCTACACCACGGCCGAGGACGGCCGCCTCACGCTGCTCCTGCCGCAGTCCACCGACCGTGCGCTGATCACCTCAGGGGCCCCGGTACGCCTCTACCGCGCGGGCATCGCGACCCGCACGCAGACCGGCACCGCCACGGTCGCCGTCGACGGGGCGGACGGCACGGACGCCATGGCCCCGCTGTCGGCGCTGATCCCGGTCCGCAGCGAGGCCCTGCCGACCCCCGCACTCGGCCTGCCGCTGGAGATAGGCGACGGGCGGGACCGGGCCCCCGCCGACGGCTCGGGCGCGGCCCAGCTGGACGCGGGCAGCCGGCCGGGCTGGGAGTGGCTCTACACCAAGTACGTCGCACCGGCCTGGCGCTGGTGACCGCCGGCCGGGAAGCCGGTCGTTCGAGCAGCCGAGACGAAGAGGGAGAGGGAGACCGACGACCATGGATCTCCGGTACGTGACCTACTGCCAGGCGGGCAACGCGTTCTACGAGGACCCGGCCATCGCCGCCACGACCACCGAGCCCGCCGACGCCGTGGCGGAACCGCCCGCCGGCTGGACCCGGACCGTCAACGGCGACTGGGTGGTGCTGACCCCGCCGGGCACCGAACTCCCCGGCCAGGGCTGGAAGATCCATGTCTCGGCGACCCAGGACAACGCCGACCGCGTCCTCGACGCCGTACGCGCCTACTGCGTCCGCGAGACGCTCACCTTCAAGTACATCCGCAGCGCCGAGGTCCTGAACCGGCGCAACAGCAAGTACGGCGACCGCGGTGCGAGCGGCAAGTTCATCACCGTCTACCCGCTGGACGAGCCCCAGCTGGAGCGGGTGCTCGTCGCGCTGGACGCCGAGGTGGGCGGTGAGCCCGGCCCGTACATCCTCAGCGACCTGCGCTGGCGCTCCGGCCCGCTCTACGTCCGCTACGGCGGGTTCGTCGCCCGCCTCGGCCGGGACGCGAAGGGCGACCCGGTGCACTGCATCGAGGATCCGGACGGCCGCCTGGTCCCCGACGTACGCGGCCCCGGCTTCCGGCCGCCCGCGTGGGTGACGCTGCCGGACTGCCTCGCCGAGTCGCTGGCGGCCCGTAACGCGAGCACGATGGGCGACTTCCCGTTCCGCGCGGTCAGGGCGCTGCACTTCTCCAACGGCGGCGGCGTCTACGAGGCCCAGGACCTGCGCCAGGGCTCCGGTACCGAAGCCACCGTGCTCCTCAAGGAGGCCCGCCCGCTGGCCGGCCTCGACGAGGAGGGCGCGGACGCGGTGGCCCGGCTGGAGCGGGAGCGCTGGGCGCTGGAGCGGCTGGCGGGACTGGACTGCGTGCCGCCGCTGATCGACTACCGCAAGGGCCGCGAACACTACTTCCTGGCACGGGAGTTCGTGCCCGGAGCCTCGCTGCACACCCGCATCCACGAGTCCAACCCGCTGCTGAACCCGGACGCCGACACCTCCCCCGAGTCGTTCACGGCGTACACCTCCTGGGCCCTGTCCGTCCTCGACCAGATCGACGCGGGTGTGCGGGCCATGCACGCCCGGGGCGTGGTCTTCGGCGATCTGCACCCCAACAACGTCCTGGTCCGGCCGGACGACTCGATCGCCTTCATCGATCTGGAGACGGCGACCCCGGTCGAGGCCGCGGCCCCCCAGGCGATCGGTGCGCCCGGCTTCCGCGCCCCGGCGGGCCGCACGGGCCCGGCGGTCGACCGGTACGCCCTCGGCTGCCTGCGCCTCGCGGTGTTCCTGCCGCTGACGGTGGTGCTGGGCTGGGGCCCGGAGAAGACACGGCAACTGATCACCCTGGTGACGGAGAACTTCCCGGTACCGGCGGACTTCGCGGAGCGGGTGGAAGCGGATCTGACGGCCGAGAACCCGGCGGTCGTGAAGCCGGACGCGCACACGGGGGCCGCCGTGAGCGCGGAGCCCCCCGTCGGCGACGAAGCGGCAGTGACAGCCCCGGTCTGGCCCGGGACCCTCACCCCCGCCGCCTGGCCCTCCCTGCGCGACTCGCTCGCGGCCGGAATCCTGGCCACCGCGACCCCGGACCGCGACGACCGCCTCTTCCCCGGCGACATCGCCCAGTTCACCACCCCGGGCGGCGGTCTCACCCTCGCCCACGGCGCCGCCGGCGTCCTGTGGGCACTCGGCGGTGCCGGTACGCAGGTCCGGGCAGCGCATGTGGACTGGCTGACCGAACGCGTACGCCGCTGGGCCGAGCCCCGCCCCGGCTTCTACGACGGCCTGCACGGCATCGCGTACGCCCTCGACGCCCTGGGCCGCACCGCCGAGGCGCGCGAAGTCCTGGACCGGGCCCTCGCCCTGCCGCTGGACGACGTCGACGGCTCCCTCTTCGCCGGCCTCCCCGGCATCGGCCTCTCCCTGCTCCACTTCGGTCACCTCGACGCGGCCGAACGCCTGGCGGAACTGGTGGCGGACCGCACCCCGGGCGCCTACGCGGCCCGCCCCCGGCCGGGCCTGCTCCACGGCGCGACGGGCGCCGCGCTGTTCCTGCTGCGGCTGTACGAGGAGACGGGCGACCGGAAACTGCCGCACGTGGCGGCGGAGGCCCTGCGCCACGACCTCGCCGAATTGTCGAACGGGCCGGGCATCGGCCGGATGCCGTATCTGGCGGTGGGCGGGGCGGGAACGGCGATGGTCATCAGCGAGCTGCTCCCGCACCTGACCTCCCCCGAGCCGGACCTGACCGGCTCCCTCCCCCTCCTCCGCACCGCGCTGGCCGCGCCCTACCAGGCCCAGGCGGGCCTGTTCCAGGGCCGAGCGGGAGCCACACTGGCCCTGCGCCACCTGCACGCGCACCCGGGTACGGACCAGGAGCCGGCGCTGCGCCGCCACCTGGCCGCCTTCGGCTGGCACGCGGTCCCCCACGGGGGCCACCCCGCCTTCCTGGGCGACCAGACGCTCCGCCTGTCGACGGACCTCGCCACCGGCACGGCGGGCGTCCTGCTCGCCCTGGACGAGGCACTCGGCACGGGCAGCGGCCTGCCGTTCCTCCCGACCTCCCGCCGCCGGTCATGACGGGCGACCACGTGGTCCTGATCGAACCCCGCCCCACCGCGAGGGCCGGCGCCCCCGCCCTGGCAGCCGTACGGTTCCTGGCCCTGCTCCCCGAAGACTGGCACTACGAACCGGATTTCAGGGGCGACCACTTCACCGTCCGCCTGGCCCCCCCTCCCGGAACGGCCCCCGCCCCGAACCTCGCCCCCACCCTGAACCACATCTTCACGGACCCGTCCTTACAGGCCTGGCACTGGACCGACATCACCCCCCACACCTGAGAGACCGGCCGACCGGACCGGCCCCCGCGCGGACGCGGCCGGCGAGCACGCACGTCGAAGGGCCCCACCGCGAACGGTGGGGCCCTTCGACGTGCGTGCCCGGTGGGGCACCGGCGGAGGCCGCAGGGAGCCGTGCGAGCCTGCGCCCGGCCTTGTGGCGAGATGCCGAGACGCCTGGATGCCTGGATGCCGCATGGAGCGCAATCAGAAGGAATCGGGCCGGAGCACTGCCCGCCCGCCCGGCGTCGTTCAGCCAGACGGTTTCGCCGCATAGATCCAGTCGAGACCGTCCTGTCCGACGGCATCGAGGTGCTCCGCTCGGATCAGGCCGGCCCGGATCGCCACGCGCTGGGAAGCGATGTTGGCCGGCCGGACCCTGGCGATCAGCGGGAGTTCGGGAACGTGACGGGACGTCCATGCCGTGACCTCGGTGGCGGCCTCGCCGGCGAAACCCTGACCCCACGCCGAGGTGGCGAAGCGGTAGAAGAGGTTCAGGACCTGCATCCCGTGCAGGTCCATGGACTTGATCCCGCAGAAACCCAGCTGATGATCCGAACCGTGTCGTCGGACGACCCAGTATCCGTACCCGCACCGCTCCCACTGGTCGTGCCAGCGCCGGTACAGCTTTTCCGCCTCCTCGAAACGGGCGAGCACATCGGAGGGATTGTGCGCGCAGGTCCCGGGATCACGATGGATCTCGAAGA
Organism: Streptomyces sp. NPDC041108; assembly: GCF_055592645.1. NCBI lineage: Bacteria > Bacillati > Actinomycetota > Actinomycetes > Kitasatosporales > Streptomycetaceae > Streptomyces > Streptomyces sp. NPDC041108. Next base: position 246,716 of record NZ_JBVIYK010000010.1, read on the forward strand.
TCGCATCGAGATCGGCTTCGGTCGGACGCCGCAGTGACAGCCGGGCGGTCCGCAACTCCTCGGCTGCCGGGCTGGAATCACTCATGAGCAGGAGAGCCGCTCGTGGCCTGTCGGCCGACGGAGGTCATGAACTCCAGCATCCGGCGGTTGGTCTCTTTCGCGTGGTCGATCTGCGGGCCGTGGCCGGTGCCGGAGATGATCTCGGCGCGGGCGCCGGGTACGAGGCGGGGCACACGCTCCACCTGCCGCCGGGGGTGCAGCAGGAGGCTGCGCTTGCCGAGTATCAGGTAGAGCGGGGTGCGGATGGTGGACAGTTCGTCCTCGGACAGAGGAAGGGGGGCCGGGCGGCGGATGCGGTAGGCGCGGACGGCCGTCCTGATCATGGTGCGCAGTTCCGGCACGACGAGGACCGGTTGCTCCAGCCACGCCGCCAGACGCGGGCGCAGCGCCTTGGGCGCGAAGGTCGCGAACAGGCTGGCGAAGATCCAGACGAAGAAGCGCAGCCCCACCTTCTCCAGGCCACCGGGATCGAGCAGTGTGACCGAGGCGAGGCGGCCCGGACCGCGGTGTGCCTGGTTCAGGGCGAGCCAGCCGCCGTAGGACGTGCCGACGAGGTGGACACGGTCGAGGCCGAGGCCGGCCAGCGTTTCCTCAAGCCACCGGGCGGCGTGCTCGGGTTGATGGAGCGGGGCTCGGTGGACGCTGCGTCCGGGGTCCCCGGGGGTGTCGAGGGCGTAGACAGGACGCTCGGCGCTGAGATCGGGGGTGTTCGGGTACCACATGGCCGAGCAGGAGCCCGCCCCATGGACCAGGACGACGGGGGTGCGGGACTGGGCCGCCGGCTCGACGGGACCGTAGCGGTACACGTGGGTCGTGCCGAAGGAGGTCTCCACGTCCTGTTCCGCGAGGGCTGTTGCGCCCAGTGCGTAGACAGCGTCGCAGGCGGCGAAGTAACGGTCACGCCAGGTGTCGCTCACATAGCGGCCGACTTCGGCCTGGGCGCGGGCAGTGGTCGCGGGCATGGCCACCTCCAGGATCGTTTTCGTAATACGAACGTACCACGAAAACTGATACGGCTGTATCATCAAAAAGGGTCGTGGGAGCCCGACGAGTGGAGGACCGGACGATGCCCAAGCGGGTCGATCACGCGAAACGGCGCACCGAGATCGCCGAGGCGCTCGTCCGGGTCGCCGGGCGGCGCGGCTTGCACACCGTGGGGATGCGCGATGTGGCAGCGGAGGCGGGTGTGTCACTGCGGCTTGTGCAGTACTACTTCGAGACGAAGGAGAAGCTGCTGCTCTTCGGCCTGGAGCATCTGGCGGAGAGGTTCGGGGAGCGGGTCTCCGCCCGCGTCCGTGACGTCGAAGGCGGCCCGAGCCCGCGCGCGGTGGTCGAGGCACTGCTGATGGCTGCCCTGCCGACCGACGAGGAGAGCCGTACTTTCCACTACCTCTACACCTCGTACGCCGTCCTGTCCGTGAGTGACCCGGCCCTCGCTGCCCAGCCCTTCATCAAGAACCCCGACGCCGCCGAAGACGCCGTCACCGAACTGCTCCGGCAGGCGCAGGAGGCGGATCTGCTCGAACCCGGCCTCGATGTGCGGATGGAGGCGGTCAGCCTGCTTGCCATGTCCGCGGGCCTCGGCACGAGCATCCTCGTCGGTCAGCGCAGCCCGGAGTGCGCGGCCGCAGTCCTGGGCCATCACGTCGACCGGATCTTCCGCGCTCAGGGGAACGGCGGCTCGACGCATCCTGGGTGACGGATGTCGCCCCGTCGGCCGTCCGGAGAGCACGCGCTCGGCAGGGCGACCCCAGGGCCGCATCCGCAAGAACCGGTTGCGCCCCAAGTACGCACACGGCTGTGGTGCCCTTCCCTGTGGCGGAGGCCGGGCCGCTGCCCCAAGAAGGTACGGACCCGCCGCGAACACGGGTCCACTACGTCCCGCGCGGGGCGGCGCACCATCGGCCTGCCCGGTCCGCTGGCCAGGATCTCTCGCGGGGAGCTGTCGGAACGAGCTGAGACGGAAACCGAGACGGGCAACGGCGAAGGGCCCCACCGCAAGCGGTGGGGCCCTTCGACATCGTGCCCGGTGAGGCACTGGCGGAGGATACGAGATTCGAACTCGTGAGGGGTTGCCCCCAACACGCTTTCCAAATATTCGCCCGGCTGTCCGGCGAGGGACGGAGGCGTCCTGACCTGCGGTGGAGAGGGCTGTCACGCAGGCGGTGAACGCTGCCGGACGGGGGTGAACGCAACCAGAACCGCAACCAGAGAACCGTTTGGTCTCCCAGCTCAGGGTGCTGGTCGGGCGACGGCATGACGGCAAGTCGCAGTGGTGTTTTCAGAGGTCGTCTTCATCGACGGGTTCAGGTTCGCGGGTGTAGGCGAGGTCGAGGACGTAGCGTTCGGTGACGGGGCAGTTGTTCCAGGCTTCGGTGAGCTGGTCTTCGGGGGAGTCGTCAGCGATCTGGTCGAGGGCGGTGCCGTAGTAGTCGGCTGCTGCTTGGCGCCCTTGCCACCAGGCGTGGCCTTCGTAGACGCCGGGGCGGGGCAGAGTGACTTCGTCGGCGGGCCCGCGGTCGAGTTGACCGATGACAAGAGTGCCTGTCTCGGATTCGAGGCTGACGTTGGTGTGACCTTCGGCCTCGGCGGGCGGAGTGGGTGGGGTGTCCCAGATGCGGATCGTCACCCGGACTTTCATGTCCGGTTGCAGGCTGAGGAGGTACAGGTGGTAGCCGTTGCCGGCCACCACCTGTGTCTCTGCGGCATCCAGGGCTGCTTCGTCGCCGAGGTAGGCGTCCGCGTCATAGACCTCCAGCACGCGGCGGCCGGGGGTGGCGGTGATGTCGTGTTCGGCGAGAAGAGCCATGGTCAGGGGGCCTTGACTGTGATCTTCACGTAGAAGGGATCGTCGTTCAGGACGCGGTTCAGGGTGTACATCGCGTTGAGGCGCTCTCCGCCCTTTCGGTTGTCCGTACCGGTGATCAACCGGACAGAGAAGCGGTTGTCGCCCTTGGTGGACCCTTCCTTCGTGGAGGCGAAGGGGTACTCGTCACACTCCAGGCCGCTGCCGGAGTAGTCGCCCCAGACCTTCTTGCATTCGCGGGTGGACTTCTCGCGATTGTCGTCGATCTTCTTCGCGTCGACGACTCGGTGCAGGGGTTCCTTCGCCCCCGGGGCGCTCTTGCCGAAATCGAGTTGTGGCACGTCCGTCCCCCTATCCTGCTGAGCTGCGTGAGCGTGCGGTGCGCATGGTTGCGGGGGTTCGACCCGACCGAGTGGGCCGCGATGAAGGTGGTCGCCGCAAAGCTGGTCATCGGCGCCGCGGAAACTGTGCGGACATCGGTTCGTAAATCCCAGGTCGCCGCCGGCCAGCGACCTGGCGTCACCTCCGAAGAGGCTGCGGAGATCAAGCGGCTCAAGGACGAGTACGCCGAGCTTCGGGCGGGCCGACGAGCTCCTCAAGGCGGCCTCGGCTTTCTTCGCGTCAATGAACGAATAAACGTCGCTCATCGATCGCTCTCCTTCGCGAAGAAGACCGCCGCTTTTCGCAGCACCTCGGTCGTCTCGGCACGTCCAACATCAAGGGGAGGCTTCACCGGTCGGCGGGCCGCTGAGTCCGACCGCCGACCTTCCCCGTCTGGAAGCGGCTTCTCCGGGACGCGGGCGTACGGGACGGCCGTCTCCGTGACGCTCGCCCCGCCTCCCCGCCCGTCCTCCTGATCTTCGGCGTCCCGGACGTCGTGATCGACTCGATCATGGGTTGCGAGCCCCGGGGAGCGGCGAGGATGCGCGCCCGGTACATGCACGTGACGGGGACCATGCTCCGCAAGGTCGCGCAGCAGATCGGCGATGCCCTCTGGGAGCCGCCGGGAGTCGGCGTGACTACCGAGACTGCCGGGACCACCGAACCCGACGGGAAGCCGGACGGGAAACCCAACTGAGACGGAAAGTGAGACGGAGCACGACGAAGGGCCCCACCGCGAACGGTGGGGCCCTTCGACATCGTGCCCGGTGAGGCACTGGCGGAGGATACGAGATTCGAACTCGTGAGGGGTTGCCCCCAACACGCTTTCCAAGCGTGCGCCCTAGGCCTCTAGGCGAATCCTCCGCCGGGAACATTACATGACGTCGGAGGGTGCTTGCGAACTCGTTCGGGGGCGGGTGATCGACGCGGAGGGGCGGGCGGGGAGGCGGGGCGGCGGCCGTCGGGGATCGGGTAGGGTGGGGGCAGCCCCTCACGCGGCGCTATCTGACTGAACTCCCCCAGGGCCGGAAGGCAGCAAGGGTAGGTTGGCTCTGGCGGGTGCGTGAGGGGTCTTGTGCTTCACAGGGCGCGTTGTGCGTACAGGCCCGCGCCCCGAGCACCCGTGGCGGCCGCCCCGTCCGACGGCGATGACCGGCCGTCCGCCGGTCCGGGTTGTCAGTGGACGCCTATAACCTCGTATGCGTGTCGTCTCTCGCGCTGTACCGCCGCTATCGCCCGGAGTCGTTCGCCGAGGTCATCGGGCAGGAGCATGTCACCGACCCGCTGCAGCAGGCGCTGCGGAACAACCGGGTCAATCACGCGTACCTGTTCAGCGGGCCGCGCGGCTGCGGGAAGACGACCAGCGCGCGGATCCTCGCCCGCTGTCTGAACTGCGAGCAGGGCCCCACACCGACCCCGTGCGGCGAGTGCCAGTCCTGCCAGGACCTGGCGCGGAACGGACCGGGTTCGCTCGACGTCATCGAGATCGACGCGGCCTCTCACGGTGGTGTGGACGACGCCCGTGAGCTGCGCGAGAAGGCGTTCTTCGGACCCGCGAGCAGCCGGTACAAGATCTACATCATCGACGAGGCCCACATGGTCACGTCGGCCGGTTTCAACGCGCTGCTGAAGGTCGTCGAGGAGCCGCCCGAGCACCTCAAGTTCATCTTCGCGACCACCGAGCCCGAGAAGGTCATCGGCACGATCCGTTCGCGTACGCACCACTACCCGTTCCGGCTGGTGCCCCCCGGCACGCTGCGGGAGTACCTCGCGGAGGTCTGCGGCAAGGAGAAGATCCCGGTCGACGAGGCGGTCCTCCCGCTCGTCGTGCGCGCCGGGGCCGGCTCCGTGCGTGACTCGATGTCCGTCATGGACCAGCTGCTGGCGGGCGCGACGGAGGAGGGCGTGACGTACGCCATGGCCACGTCGCTGCTCGGGTACACGGACGGCTCGTTGCTCGACGCGGTCGTCGAGTCCTTCGCCGCCGGGGACGGGGCCGCGGCCTTCGACGTCGTCGACCACGTCATCGAGGGGGGCAACGATCCGCGGCGGTTCGTCGCCGACCTGCTGGAGCGGCTGCGTGACCTGGTGATCCTGGCCGCCGTGCCGGACGCCGTCGAGAAGGGCCTCATCGACGCCCCCGTCGAGGTCCTGGAGCGGATGCAGGCCCAGGCCGGCGTCTTCGGTGCCGCCGAGCTCAGCCGCGCCGCCGACCTCGTCAACGAAGGTCTCACCGAGATGCGCGGCGCCAACTCGCCTCGCCTCCAGCTCGAACTGATCTGTGCTCGCGTGCTCCTCCCGGCCACCTACGGCGACGAGCGCTCCGTCATGGCCCGCCTGGACCGTCTGGAGCGCGGGGTCAATTTCTCGGGCGGCGGCGCCGCGCCCGCCATGGGCTACGTGCCCGGCCCCGAGGCGCACGGGCCAGCGGCGGCCCCGCCCATGGGCGGGACTCCGCACGCCGGACCGGCCCCCCACGTTCCGCAGGCCGCCCAGGTCCCGCCCGGTGGCGGGCCCGCGGCCGCCCGTGCCGCGGTCCGCGGGGCGGGAGCCGGAGGCGCGGGGGCAGGCGCGCCGGGCTCCGACGCGTACGGGGCCCCGGGCGCCGTCGGCGGACAGCCGGCCGCGGCCGCCCCGGCCCCGCCGGCCGCCCAAGAGGCCCCGCCGGCCGTCGCGGCGGCCCCACCGCCCCCGCCTCCCACCACCACCCCCACCCCCGCCAACCCGCCGGCCTCCACCCCCGGCTCCTGGCCCACCGCCGCCTCCGCGGGAGGCGGGCGCCGTCCCGGCGGCTGGCCGACGGCCGCGCCCGCCGGTGGCGGCCCCGCGCCCGGGGCCCCGGCCGCGCCCGCCTCGGGCCCGCCCGCCGCGTACGCCCAGCCCAGCGCCCCGGCGGCCCCCCAGGCCCCCGCCGCCTACAACCCGGCCCCCGGTGGCCCCGACCCCCGCACGCTCTGGCCGAACATCCTGGAGACGGTGAAGAACCGCCGCCGCTTCACCTGGATCCTGCTCAGCCAGAACGCGCACGTCGCCGGGTTCGACGGCACCACCCTGCAGATCGGCTTCGTCAACGCGGGCGCCCGGGACAACTTCGCGAGCAGCGGCAGCGAGGACGTCCTGCGTGCGGCCCTGGCCGAGCAGTTCAACGTGCACTGGAAGATCGAGGCGGTCATCGACACCTCGGGCGGCTCCGCGGGACCGGTCGCCCCCGGCGGCTACGGGTCTCCGGCGCCGGCCGCCGGCGGCTACGGCGGTGGCGGCACGGGCGGCGGCTACGGCGGTGGTGGCGCCGGTGGCGGTTACGGCGGCTCCCCGGCCGCCGCGTCACGCCCCGCCGCGCCCCAGCCCGCGGCGCCCTCCCGTCCGGCCTCCCCCGGCTCGGCCACGCCCCACCGGTCGGCCCCGGCCGCCCCGCCCGTCGCGGCTTCGCCCCCGCCCCCCGAGCCCCCGCCCGTCTCCCCCGAGGACGACATCCCCGAGGACGACGACCCCGACCTCGACGAGTCCGCCCTCTCCGGCCACGACCTCATCGTGCGAGAACTGGGGGCGACCGTGGTGGAGGAGATCATCAACGAGTAGGGGCGGGCGCGCACGGGCGGGGAGGGGCAGGCCCACCGCCCCCTTTGGTGCGATCCTACGAACCCGCCGCGTCCCACTCTTCGGAAGCCCCCACAAAGCCCCCCGCCCCCTGCGGCTAGGCTGGCACCGTGAAGGTCCTCGTCATTGGTAGCGGTGCCCGTGAGCACGCGCTGTGCCGTTCGCTGTCCCTCGATTCCGATGTCACCGCACTCCACTGCGCACCCGGCAACGCGGGCACGGCGGAGGTGGCCGAGTCGCACCCGGTCGACGCGCTGGACGGCGCCGCCGTGACCGCGCTGGCCACGCGGCTGGAGGCCGACCTGGTGGTCGTCGGCCCGGAGGCGCCGCTGGTCGCGGGTGTCGCCGACGCCGTGCGCGAGGCGGGCATCCCGGTGTTCGGCCCGTCCGGCCAGGCCGCTCAGCTGGAGGGCTCCAAGGCCTTCGCCAAGGAGATCATGGCCGGAGCCGGCGTGCCGACCGCGCGGTCGTACGTCTGCACCACCGCCGAGGAGATCGACGAGGCACTGGACGCCTTCGGCGCGCCGTACGTCGTCAAGGACGACGGGCTCGCGGCCGGCAAGGGGGTCGTCGTGACGGCGGACCTCGCCCAGGCCCGCGAGCACGCGCTCGCCTGCGGCCGGGTCGTCATCGAGGAGTTCCTGGACGGGCCCGAGGTCTCCCTCTTCGCCATCACCGACGGCGTGACCGTCGTCCCGCTCCAGCCCGCGCAGGACTTCAAGCGCGCGCTCGACGGCGACGAGGGCCCCAACACCGGTGGCATGGGCGCGTACTCGCCGCTTCCGTGGGCCGACCCGAAGCTGGTCGACGAGGTCCTTGAGACCGTGCTCCAGCCGACCGTCGACGAGATGCGGCGCCGCGGCACCCCCTTCTCCGGCCTCCTCTACGCGGGCCTGGCCATCACCGGCCGAGGCGTACGGGTGATCGAGTTCAACGCGCGGTTCGGTGACCCGGAGACCCAGGTCGTCCTCGCCCGCCTGAAGACCCCGCTGGCCGGTGTGCTGCTCGCCGCCGCCAACGGGACCCTCGGCGACCTCGAACCCCTGCGCTGGAGCGCCGACGCGGCCGTCACCGTGGTCGTGGCCTCGCACAACTATCCCGGCACGCCGCGCACCGGCGACCCCGTCACCGGTCTCGACGAGGTTGCCACCGTGGACGCCCCGCACGCGTACGTCCTGCACGCCGGCACCAAGCGCGCCGGTGACGAGGTCGTCAGCGCCGGCGGCCGTGTCCTCTCCGTCACGGCCACCGGCAAGGACCTCACCCAGGCCCGTGACCGCGCCTACACCGCCGTGGCCCGCATCGGCCTCGACGGCTCCCAGCACCGGTCGGACATCGCGGCGAAGGCGGCGGCCGAGGCGTGACCGCCTGACGGCCGTCGGCCCCGCCGACCCCCGCACGCCCCCTCCGCATCCCCTACACATCCATCCCCTTCGCGACATCTGCATGCGAAGCACCGCCAACGGGTACGAACCCCTGGCCCCGGAATCCCTCGGAGACCCCAGGACCCCCTGGGAAAACCGCCGGAACCCGGGGCCCGAACCTTGCCCGGCGTCCCTCACCTCTCCCCAAAGCCATTCCATCGAGTGAGCGATGGCCCATCCGGCTGACGACGGCCTGGGCCCCAACTAGGGTGCGGCGCAAGCGTTCCGGCACTTGGCCCACCGGCATTGCGATGTCGGTGGTCGGTGCCACAGTGGGGGAGTGAGCAACGTCAGGGCATTCGGTGGCGACCACGGTGACGAGCAGTCGCCGCGGTGGCAGTCGCCGCGGGGTGCGCCGTACGGGACAGCAGGGGGTGACGTCGGTCGTGACCGGTATGGCAGGTGGTGAGGAGGCGGGCGCACAGGCCGCGCGCGCCCGGGCCCTCGCCGTGCTGCGGGTCCGCAGCAGGGCGCTGGCCGTGGCGGTGCTGCCCGCGGCCGTCGCCGTCGTGCTGCTGGTCGGCGGGGCGACCGGCCGACTGACCGGCTCCGGCTGGTCCATGGCGAGCCGTGTCGTGTCCGGCCTCGCCCTCGGCGTGCTCCTCGCCGCCGCGGGCATCGCCCTCGTCGTCGCCCGTGCCCGGCCCGCCGTGAGCCCCACGGTCGCGGTGACCGAGGAGGCCGCGCCCGATCTCTACCGCCTGGTCCGGGACCTGGCCGACCGCCTCGACGTCCCGCCCCCCTCCGCGATAGCGCTCACCCCGGACTGCGACAGCTGGCTGGAGGACCGCACCCACCCGTCCCACAAGCCGCCCGCCGGACCCCGCCGCTCCTCGACCGACGGGACCGAAGGTGCCGACGGGGCCGTAGGAGCCGAGGGGAGCGACGCGGTCGACACGGTCGGCGCAGGGGCCGCCGCTGCCGGTGGCCGCGGCGGGCAGCGGGCCGACGAGATGGCGGACGCGCGCGGCTCGTCGTCCGGCCTGCCCTCCCACCGGCGGCACCGCGCGCCCACCGCTCCGGTGCTCGTCATCGGCTCGCCGTTCCTGTGGTGGATGCGGGTCGGTGAACTACGAGCGGTGCTCGCGCCGGTCGTCGCGGGCACGGGACCGTCGGCGCACCCGGACATAGCCGCGGCGCGTCGCTTCGTCCGAGGGCTGGACGCCGCCGTGGCCGTCACCTCGGCCCCGTCGCGCGGTGTGCTCGCCCGTACGCCGCTGGCCGGAGTCGGCTGGGTGACCCGACTGCTCCTGCGCGGCTGCCGGGGGCACGCCGCCGAGATGGAGCGCGGGGTCGCCGCCGCGGCTGCCGAGCGTGCACAGGCCGTGGACTACGGTCTGCGGATCGTCGCCCAGGAGCAGGTCGGCCTCGCCTACGCGGGCTGGGACCGTCTCCTCACCCGGGTCGCGCTGCCCGCGTGGCGGATGGGCCGGTGGCCGTCCCGCCTGGACGCGGGTGTCGTCGCCGCGCTCACGGAGTTGTCGCGCCGTGACCGTCTCGCCGAGGGCTTCACCTCCCGGCTGGGCGAGCGCCCCGCCTGCGACCTGCTCGAAGAGCCCGGCGTGGTCGACGAGGCCGCGTCCCTCCTCGCCGCCCGTCTCTTCCACGGCGGCCCCGCCGAGGCCGGTCCCGACTGGTCCCCGGTCGACTGGCACGAGTACCCGGACGAGGTCGTCGACCGGAAGTGGCGCACCGACGCGGCCCGCCTCCACCGTGTCCTCGACGCCCTGGGCGCGCACCATCCGGCGAGCGACCCCACCGGCCCGGCCCCCGGCGGCCCCACCCTCTCCCGCGTACTGACCCACCTGACCACCCCCACGGCCGACCACCCGCACCCGCCGGCCACCGGGACCCCCGATCCGGGCGCCGCCACGACGACCGTGCCGCACGACCGACCCTCCCCCCACCCCGTCACCGGGCACCCCCCGCACTCCGAGCCCACCGGGCACGAATGGGACCCCGAAGCCGCCGTACGCCGATCACAGGCCGAGCCCACCCGCCCCGGCGCACCCCCCGCCCCCCACGACCGCGAACACGAGCACAACCCCGGCCTGGAGCCGGACGGTCACCACATATCCCCGCCCCCTGCCGACGCCGGCCCCGACGCCTACCCCGAGCCCGAGCCCGAGGCCGATCCCGAGCCTGCCCCCGACCTCGACCCCGACGACGAACCCGGCCTGGCCAACGCCCGATCCGCCGCTCTCGCCGCCGCCCTGACCGCCGAGCTGGCGCGGGAGGAGGCCGCGGTCCCGGCCGACGGGCACACCGCCGCCGGCGCGGTCGAGGCGCCGGGGCCGGACCGGGCGCTGTGGGACGACGGGCTGCTGCCGCTGTTCCCGATGCAGCCGCCCCGCACGGGCCGCGAACTGCTCACGGAGCACGTCGCCGCGATGGTGTGCTGCGCGGCGATGGACACGGCGGGCGCGACCCCGGGCCTGGACTGGCTGGACGGACCGTCCCTCCTCGTCGACGGCGTACGGGCGGCCGATCTCGCGCCCCGCGTCCTCACCCTCGTGGAGGAGGGCGACCCCGCCCCCCTCCGCGACTGGCTCCGCCGCCTGGGCGTCCGCCCGGAGAAACCGGTCCGTCTGGTCTGAGCGCGAGGCGAGCCGGCAGGCCGGACGCCGGTGACCGAGGTGGTCCTGGGGGTGTTGTGGCTGGTCGGAAAGGGGATCCCAACTCCCCATCCGGACCCGACTGTTCCACTCTCACCGATTAGCGACGAACGGTGACGAACCGCGTGCGTAATGTGATGTGCTGGGATCGATCGCGTACGTAGCAAGTGCTTGCGACAGCTCACGGGGGCGAGGGAGGGGAGAACTCATGGGCTCGGAGCACCACCACATCCGCCGCTGGGAATCGGGCGCCCTCGCCCACGCCGTGACGGACCCCTTCGGCCAGGGCCCGGTGCCCTGGCTCCGGGGCAATGTGACGTACTTCGACGACACCGGACAGGTGGTCCCCTGGTACGTGGAGCCCGGTCAGCCCGAGCCCCCCGCGTCCGCCCAGGGCACCCGCGCCCGCCTCCCCGCCCCCCGCACCCCTCCGGGCCCCCGCTCGGCCGACGATGTGCGCCGGCAGATCAAGGGGTTCACGGCGACCGGCGCCGCCGCCCCCGGCCAGTCCATCGACTTCCACGTCACGGTGGACCCGCCCCAGGAATTCGGCGTCGACATCTACCGCATCGGCCACTACAGCGGCGACGGCGCGGCGAAGATCACCACCAGTCCCCGTCTCTCCGGCATCGTCCAGCCCCCGCCCCTGGCCGCCGACCGCACGGTCTCCTGCCACCACTGGTGGCTCTCGTGGCGGCTGCAGATCCCCAGCTACTGGAACGTCGGCGCGTACGTGGCGGTCCTGACCACCGCCGACGGCTACCGCTCCCACGTCCCGTTCACCGTCCGCGACGACCGCCAGGCCGACCTGCTGCTCCTGCTCCCGGACATCACCTGGCAGGCGTACAACCTGTATCCGGAGGACGGCCGCACCGGTGCCAGCCTCTACCACGCCTGGGACGAGGACGGCCGTCTGCTCGGCGAGTCCGACGCGGCGACGACGGTCTCCTTCGACCGCCCGTACGCCGGCGCCGGCCTCCCCCTCCACGTGGGCCACGCCTACGACTTCATCCGCTGGGCCGAGCGCTACGGCTACGATCTCGCCTACGCCGACGCCCGTGACCTGCACTCCGGCCGTGTCGACCCCAGCCGCTACCGGGGACTGGTCTTCCCCGGGCACGACGAGTACTGGTCGCCGCAGATGCGCCGCACCACCGAACTCGCCCGGGACAGCGGCACCTCTCTGGTCTTCCTCTCCTCCAACACCATGTACTGGCAGGTGGAGCTGAGCCCGTCCCCGTCCGGTGTCCCCGACCGCCTTCTCACCTGCCGAAAACGCCGGGGCCCCGGCAAACCCGCACTGTGGCGCGAAATCGACCGCCCCGAGCAGCAGTTGATGGGCATCCAGTACGAGGGCCGGGTCCCCGAACCGCACCCCCTGGTCGTGCGCAACGCCGGCCACTGGCTCTGGGACGCGACCGGCGCCCACGAGAACGACGAACTGCCGGGCATGGTCGCCGGCGAGGCCGACCGCTACTTCCCGCGCACCCCGCTCCCCGAGCACCAGGGCCGCATCCTCCTCGCGCACTCCCCCTACCGGGACAAGGACCAGGTCGTCCGTCATCAGGAGACCTCCCTGTACCGGGCCCCGTCCGGCGCCTGGGTCTTCGCATCCGGAACGTTCGCTTGGTCCCCGGCCCTGGACCGCCCGGGCCATGTCGACACCCGGGTCCAGCGAGCCACGGCGAACCTCCTGGACCGCATCTGCAAACGCGACTGAACGCACGGAGGACAACCCCTGGCCAAGATCGGTCGCCCGCGTACGGGAGAATCGAGCCACTTGGACATCACCACGGGGAGGAACCGTGTCCGGATTCGTAGAAAAGCCCGAGCCGATCCAGGTTCCGGGCCTGGTGCACCTGCACACCGGCAAGGTGCGCGAGCTGTACCAGAACGAGGCGGGCGACCTCGTGATGGTCGCCAGCGACCGAACGTCCGCGTTCGACTGGGTGCTGCCGACGGAGATCCCCGACAAGGGGCGCGTCCTGACGCAGCTGTCCCTCTGGTGGTTCGACCAGCTCGCCGACCTGGTCCCGAACCACGTCCTGAGCACCGAACTCCCGCCGGGCGCCCCCGCCGACTGGGCGGGCCGCACGCTCGTCTGCAAGTCGCTGCAGATGGTCCCGGTGGAGGCGGTGGCCCGCGGCTACCTCACCGGCTCGGGCCTGCTGGAGTACAACGACTCCCGCACGGTCTGCGGCCTCGCCCTCCCCGAGGGCCTGGTCGACGGCTCGGAGCTGCCGGCGCCGATCTTCACCCCGGCCACCAAGGCCGCCGTCGGCGAGCACGACGAGAACGTGTCGTACGAGGAGGTCGCCCGCCAGGTCGGCGCCGAGACCGCCGCCCAGCTGCGCCAGACGACCCTGGCCGTGTACGGCCGTGCCCGGGACATCGCCCGGGACCGGGGCATCATCCTGGCCGACACCAAGTTCGAGTTCGGCTACGAGGGCGACACCCTCGTCCTCGCCGACGAGGTCCTCACCCCGGACTCGTCCCGCTTCTGGCCGGCCGACCTGTGGGAGCCCGGCCACGCCCAGCCGTCCTTCGACAAGCAGTTCGTCCGCGACTGGCTGACCTCGGACGCCTCCGGCTGGGACCGCAGGAGCGAGCAGCCCCCGCCGCCGCTGCCCGAGGAGATCGTCGCCGCGACCCGCGCCAAGTACGTGGAGGCGTACGAGCGGCTCACGGGCGTCACCTGGAGCTGAGGCCCCGGCCGATGCCGCGGCGCCTCAGCCGCGGCATCGGCGGAACGAAGAAGACCCCGGTCCAGTGGACCGGGGTCTTCTTTCACGAGCGGACGACCAGGTTCGAACTGGCGACCTCAACCTTGGCAAGGTTGCGCTCTACCAACTGAGCTACGTCCGCGCTGCGCCGTGGCGCGAGGCCTACTATACCCAACCTCGCTCCCGTGCGAGACGCACTGCCGCGTGCCGGTTCTCCACCCCGAGCTTGGACACGGCCGACGACAGATAGTTCCGGACAGTCCCCTGGGACAGCGAGGCCCGCTCGGCGATCTCCGTGACGGGCGCCCCGTCGGCGGCGAGCTCCAGCACCTCGGCCTCCCGCGCGGTGAGCGGGGAGTCGCCGGAGGAGATCGCGTCGGCCGCCAACTCCGGATCCACATAACGGTTCCCCGCGTGGACGGCCCGGATGATCTCCGCGAGCCGTTGTGCGCTGACGGTCTTGGGGACGAACCCGCGCACACCTGCCGCCAGCGCCCGCTTGAGATGCCCCGGCCGGCCGTGACCGGTGACGATCAGCACGCGGCAGCCCGGCAGTTCGGCCCGCAGCGATGTGGCGACCCTCACACCGTCCGCCCCCGGCATCTGCAGGTCCAGCACGGCCACGTCCGGCTCGTGCGCCAGCGCCATCGCCATCGCCTCCGGCCCGCTCGCCGCCTCCGCGACCACCACCAGGTCCTCCTCCAGCGACAGCAACGCCGCCAGCGCGCCCCGGATCAGATGCTCGTCGTCGGCCAGCAACAGCCGCACGGGCCGCCCCGCCCCCGCCGGCGCGCCGGCCGCGCCGGTCATGACGCGCCCCCGGGAACGGCCGTGGCGGCCGAGCCCCGTGCGACCGTGCCGGACACCGGGACCGGCTCCGCCCCCGGCCCCGAGGCGGCCCCCGGACCGGCCGGGCCCAGCGGCACCCGCGCCACCACCCGGAACGCCTCTCCGCCCACCGGCCCCGCCTCCAACGTCCCGTCCACGACCGCCAGCCGTTCCCGCAGCCCGGCGAGCCCCGACCCGGCACCGACGGAACGGCGGGCGCCGACCTGCGCACCCGCTGTCCGCATCCCGTCGTTCTCCACGGTCAGTACCACCTGCCTCTCGGTCACCTTCAGCGTCACCGCACACCGCACGGCGTTCCCGTGCCGCAGCACGTTCGTCGTTCCTTCCCGCACCACCCAGGCGAGCGCGGACTGCACCTCGCCGGGCAGCCCGGCGGCCTCGGCCCCGTCGACCGAGCAGTCGATGCCAGCCGCCGCCAACACACCCTGCGCACCGGCCAGTTCGACCCCGAGGTCGGCCTCCCGGTACCCCCGTACGACCTCCCGCACCTCGCGCTGCGAGTCGTGCGCGATCCGCTGGACCTCGATCATCTGCTCGACGGCCTCGGGCCGTTCCCGGCGGGCCAGCTGGACGGCCAGCTCGCTCTTGAGGGCGATGACCGCGAGGTTGCGGCCGATCACGTCGTGCAGGTCACGCCCGAAGCGGAGGCGCTCCTCGGCCACCGCGAGCCGGGCGCGGGTCTCGCGGGCGTCGGCGAGCTCGTAGACGGCGTCGAGGAGCCAGACGGAGAAGACGGCCGTGAAGACCATGGCCCCACCGCTGATCACCACGATCATCGACGTGATCAGCGCGTCGGCCACCGGGGCGCCCAGCAGGAGCATCAGCAGCGCGGAGCCCGCCGTGAAGCCGCCGACGATTCCCAGGACCCGCTTCCGGCCGCGGATGCCGAGCGTCACGTTACCGACGCCGAAGACCACCACGATGCCGAAGATGCCGGCGTTGTCGGCGACGTCCCCCGTCACGCCGTGGTCGGCGATCACGAAGGTGAGGACGGCGATCACCGCGGTCACGCCGGTGAGGACCCACAGCAGCCGTACGGGCTGGGCCCGTCGGCCGCGTGTCCAGTCGAGCGCCCGGGACGCGGTCACCACACAGGTCGCGGCGTGCGCGCTCACCAGGAGCAGCAGCAGCCAGCCGGCCGGCCGCCCCGGCCCCACCTCGGCGAAGGCGGGCAGTCCGGCCGCGAGGAGCTCGATCACCGCGAACATGTGGAACGACCACCGCGTGTACGTCTCCACCTTCGCCGGTGTGCTCTTCGTCCGCCACCAAGCCCCCGGCCCCCGCATGGCGCAACTCCCCTCATCGGCGCGGTTCCCAGCGGAACCACCGCTGTACAGCAAACACCGCGAGTACGGTCCAGGCCAGCGCGGTGGCGACGGCGCCCAGGGCGTCGTACGCGGACAGGTCGCCGGTCCAGCCGCCGCGCACCAGGGTGATGACCGGGGTGAGCGGCAGCAGTTCGAGGAAGGAGGCCAGGCGGTCCGGCAGCACTTCGAGCGGCACGGTGATGCCGGACCCGAGCAGCGACACGAACATCAGCGGCAGGCTGGTGACCTGCGCGCTCTCGGCGGTCCGGCTGAAGCTCGCGGTGACCGCCGCCAGCGCCACGCACAGCACGACACCCAGCAGCACTCCCAGTACGGCCAGGTGCGGCGCGGACGGCGCCCCCATGTCCAGCAGGACCGTGCACCCGATCGCGACGAGCACGCACTGCGCGAGCGCGATGCCGGCGGCGGGCAGCGCGGCCCCCACCAGGATCTCCGGGTCGCGCAGTTCACCGGTCCGCAGCCGCTTCAGGACGAGTTCCTCGCGGCGTACGACGAAGATGTTGGTCAGCGCGGTGTAGACCGCGAAGAGCAGCGAGAAGCCGACGGCGGCGCAGAGCATGACCGTCCCGACGTCCAGTCCCGCCTCGTCGAGGTCCATCTGGTCCGTCGCCGACCGCACGCTGAGCGGCAGCAGCAGCGGCACGAACAACGCCGTGAACAGCGTGGCCCGGCTCCGCCCCAGCAGCGTCAGCTCGGCGCGGGCGAGCGCGGTCATCCTGCCCCTGAGGGTCGTCGTCCCGGTCGCGACGACCGGCGCCACACCCGTGGCCGTACCCGTCGTCCCCGTCCCCGTACCCGTGGTCGTCCTCATACCGCCACCCCGCCCTTGTGCGCTCCCTCGCCCGCGGGCGATCCCATGTCCGTAAGGGCCCCGGTGCCCGCCCGCGCGGCCTCCGCCGACTCCCGCGCGATCCGCAGGAACGCCTCCTCCAGCGAGGCCGACCGCACCTCCAGCCGGCGCAGCTCGATCCGCGACCGCTCGGCCCACAGCAGCAGTCCGGTGGCCGCCCGCTGGAGTTCGTTCGTGCGCAGCACCACCACGCGGTCGTGCTCCTCGTGCCCGGTGACACCCAGTTCACCGAGCGGCGGGAGGTCGCCGAGGAAGTACCCGGCGGGCAGTTCGAAGGAGATGCGGGACGGCTGGGAGGCGGTCACCTCGGCCGGGGTGCCGGTCACGGCGACGGCGCCCTCGTGGAGGATGGCGAGCCGGTCGGCCAGGTCCTCGGCCTCCTCCAGGTAGTGCGTGGTGAGCAGGACGGTCGTTCCCCCGTCCCGCAGCTCCCGCACCAGCTCCCAGGTGTCCTGGCGGCCCTCCGCGTCGAGCCCGGTCGTCGGCTCGTCCAGGAACAGGACCTCGGGGCGCCCGAGGAGCGCGAGCGCCAGGTCCAGGCGCCGCTTCTCGCCCCCGGACAACTGCTTGACCCGTACGCCGGCCCGCCGCGCGAGCCCGACGATCTCCAGCGCCTCCCCGACGGGCCGCGCCCCGCTGGTGCAGCCGGCCCACATCCGTACCGTCTCCGTGACGGTCAGCTCGGAGGGGAAGCCGCCTTCCTGGAGCATCACCCCGATACGGGGACGCACGGCCGCGCGCTCCCCGTAGGGGTCGTGCCCGAGGACCCGTACCCGGCCGCCGGACGGCGGGGCGAGTCCCTCCAGCACCTCGACCGTCGATGTCTTGCCCGCGCCGTTGGTGCCCAGGAGCGCGAAGAGTTCTCCCCGGCCGACGGAGAAGGTGATTCCCCGTACGGCCTCGAAACCGCCCCCGTACACGCGGCGCAGGTCGGTGACCTCGATCACGTTCTCGTGATCGTGAGTGTTCACGTCGTCGTGCCCGTTCGTCTGCATGTCCTCAGCGTCCCGGTGACACGGGCCGCAGAGCAGTGCGCGGTGTCATCACTCGGCATGACAAATGTCAGACGCGGGAGCGGGATACGGGGGTGGGGGAAGGCGAACACGAAGAACACGAAGAAGGCCCCGGTCCAGTGGACCGGGGCCTTCTTTCACGAGCGGACGACCAGGTTCGAACTGGCGACCTCAACCTTGGCAAGGTTGCGCTCTACCAACTGAGCTACGTCCGCATTGCCTCCGACCGGCTCCCACCGATCGGCGCGAGGACTACTTTACCTGATCCACAACAGTGGTCGGTCAAGCGGTCCAGAGCGGGTGACAGGAATTGCACACTGCGCCTTCCCCCTGGAAGGGGGATGTTCTACTACTGAACTACACCCGCGTGACTCCGGTGAGCCGGGCCTTTCGGCCTTGCCCCTCGGCGTGCTCCAGACTCTAGCTGATCCGCCCGGGGGCAACGCAAGTCGGTTGTCCCCGGGGGCCAAGTCGGCCGCCCCCGGGGCCCGCTGACGGACTCTGAGGGCGGCCGTGTTCGGAGCGGCGCCTACTGCGCCTCGGCGAACGCCTCGTAGACCCGCTTGGGGATCCGGCCGCGCGCGGGGACCTCCAGCTTGTTGGCCTGGGCCCAGGCGCGGACGGCCGCGGGGTCCGGGGCGACCTGGGTCTGCTTGTATGCCTTGCCCGACCTCGACCTCTTGCGGCCGGCGTCCACGTAGGGCGCGAGCGCCTTACGCAGTTTCCTGGCATTGGCTTCGTTCAGGTCGATCTCGTACGACTTGCCGTCGAGTCCGAAGGCGATCGTCTCCGCCGCTTCCGAGCCGTCGATGTCGTCGGAGAGAGTGACCACGACACGCTGCGCCACGAATATCGGTCCCTTCGTGCGACATCTCAGTCGTTGACGTGCCCTGACGTCAGGAAGATGTCGGTTGTCCGGCTGTTATTTGGGCAAAGTATCGCTATTGCCAATTCATTTGTACAGTGCCCGGCATTGCAATGTGAGGACAGACTTAATCCGCCCGCGTGTCCCTCGCGCAATAGGGATCCTGGATCTTTCCCAGAAGTTTTCATGAGGGTGATCACCTGATACCGGATCGTGACCGCCGTCACCCGGAATCCCTGTAGTTTCCTACGAATCTACCCGCGTAGAAATTTTGTACGGGTAGTCTGAAGGAACCTGCTCAGCACCACACACCGGGAGTGCCAGTGGCACGCGTCGTAGTCGACGTCATGCTCAAGCCGGAGATCCTCGACCCCCAGGGCCAGGCGGTGCAGCGCGCGCTGCCGCGCCTCGGTTTCGAGGGCGTCTCCGACGTACGTCAGGGAAAGCGATTCGAACTGGAAGTTGACGGGCCGGTGGACGACGCCGCGCTCGCCCGCATCCACGAGCTGGCGGAATCCTTCCTCGCCAACACCGTGATCGAGGACTTCACCGTCAAGGTCGAGGAAGTCGCGGAGGCCGGAAAGTGACCGCTCGTATTGGCGTCGTCACATTCCCCGGCAGCCTCGACGACCGGGACACCCAGCGTGCGATCAGGCTCGCCGGTGCCGAACCCGTCGCTCTCTGGCACAAGGACAAGGACCTCCACCAGGTCGACGCCGTGGTGCTGTGCGGCGGATTCTCCTACGGCGACTATCTGCGTGCCGGAGCCATCGCGCGCTTCTCGCCGGTGATGGAGACGCTCATCGAGCAGGCGAAGGCCGGACTGCCGGTCCTCGGCATCTGCAACGGCTTCCAGATCCTCACCGAGGCCCACCTCCTGCCGGGCACGATGCTGCGCAACGACCATCTGCACTTCATCTGCCGTGACCAGAAGCTGCGGGTGGAGAACGCCGAGACCTCCTGGACCACCGACTACACGGCCGGCCAGGAGATCCACATCCCGCTGAAGAACAACGACGGGCAGTACGTCGCCGACGCGTACACGCTCGACAAGCTGGAGGCCGAGGGCCGTGTCGCCTTCCGGTACCTCGACTTCAACCCCAACGGCTCCCAGCGGGACATCGCCGGCGTCACCAACGAGGCCGGCAACGTCGTGGGCCTCATGCCGCACCCCGAGCACGCCGTGGAGCCGCTGATCGGCACCGGCCGCACCGACGGCCTCCCCTTCTTCACCTCGATCCTCAAGAAGCTGGTCAACGCATGAGCCGGACGCCTCTGGACACGGTCGAGCACGCGGCCGCGACCCCCGACGTCGAGCTGCCCTGGGCCGAACTGGGCCTGAAGAAGGACGAGTACGAGCGGGTCGTGGAGATCCTCGGCCGCCGCCCCACCGGCGCGGAACTGGCCATGTACTCCGTCATGTGGTCCGAGCACTGCTCGTACAAGTCCTCCAAGGTCCACCTCCGCCAGTTCGGTGAGAAGGCCCCGCAGTCCGACGCTCTCCTCGTCGGCATCGGCGAGAACGCCGGCGTCGTCGACGTCGGCCAGGGCTACGCGGTCACCTTCAAGGTCGAGTCGCACAACCACCCCTCCTACGTCGAGCCCTACCAGGGCGCGGCCACGGGTGTCGGCGGCATCGTCCGCGACATCATCGCGATGGGCGCCCGCCCGGTCGCCGTCGTCGACCCGCTGCGCTTCGGCGCGGCCGACCACCCCGACACCAAGCGCGTCCTGCCGGGCGTCGTCGCCGGCATCGGCGGCTACGGCAACTGCCTGGGCCTGCCCAACATCGGCGGCGAGGTCGTCTTCGACGCCTGCTACCAGGGAAACCCGCTGGTCAACGCCGGTGCCATCGGCGTCATGCGGCACGAGGACATCCACCTCGCGAAGGCGTCCGGCGCCGGCAACAAGGTCATCCTCTACGGGGCCCGCACGGGCGGCGACGGCATCGGCGGCGCCTCGATCCTGGCGAGCGAGACCTTCGACGACGCCAAGCCCTCCAAGCGCCCCGCCGTCCAGGTCGGCGACCCCTTCCAGGAGAAGCTCCTCATCGAGTGCACCCTGGAGGCCTTCAAGGAGAAGCTGGTCGTCGGCATCCAGGACCTCGGCGCGGCCGGCCTGTCCTGCGCCACGTCCGAGCTGGCCTCGAACGGCTCCGGCGGCATGCGCGTGACGCTGGACGACGTCCCCCTGCGCGACTCGACCCTCTCGCCCGAGGAAATCCTCATGAGCGAGTCGCAGGAACGCATGTGCGCGGTCGTGGAGCCGGAGAAGGTCGACCGGTTCCTGGAGATCTGCGACAAGTGGGACGTCATCGCCACCGTCATCGGTGAGGTCACGGACGGCGACCGTCTCGAAATCTTCTGGCACGGCGGCAAGATCGTCGACGTCGACCCGCGCACGGTCGCGCACGACGGCCCGGTCTACGAGCGCCCCTACGCCCGCCCCGAGTGGCAGGACGCCCTCCAGGCGGACGACGCGAACAAGCTGCCGCGCCCGGCGACCAGCGAGGAACTGCGTGCGCAGGTCCTGAAGCTGGTGGCCTCCCCGAACCAGGCATCCAAGTCCTGGATCACCAGCCAGTACGACCACTTCGTGCAGGGCAACACGGTGCTCGCCCAGCCCGAGGACTCCGGCATGATCCGCGTCGACGAGGAGAGCGGCCTGGGCGTCGCCATCGCGACCGACGGCAACGGCCGCTACGCCAAGCTGGACCCGTACCACGGCGCCCAGCTGGCCCTGGCGGAGGCGTACCGCAACGTCGCCACCACCGGCGCCAAGCCGCTGGCCGTCTCCGACTGCCTGAACTTCGGTTCGCCGGAGGACCCGGCGGTCATGTGGCAGTTCGCGGAGGCCGTACGCGGTCTCGCGGACGCCTGCCAGCAGCTGGGCACCCCGGTGACCGGCGGCAACGTCTCGCTCTACAACCAGACGGGTGAGGTGGCCATCCACCCGACCCCGGTCGTGGCCGTCCTCGGCGTCATCGACGACGTGGCCCGCCGCACGCCGGTCGCCTTCCAGGAGGAGGGCCAGCTCCTCTACCTGCTCGGCGACACTCGTGAGGAGTTCGGCGGTTCGGCCTGGTCCCAGGTCGTCCACGACCACCTCGGCGGTCTGCCCCCGCAGGTCGACCTGGAGCGCGAGCGCCTGCTGGCCGAGATCCTGATCTCCGCCTCCCGCGACGGCATGATCGACTCCGCGCACGACCTGTCCGACGGCGGCCTCATCCAGGCGGTCGTCGAGTCGGCCCTGCTCGGCGGCAAGGGCGCCCGCCTGATCGTCCCGGACGGTCTGGACGCCTTCACCTTCCTCCTGTCGGAGTCGGCCGGCCGCGCCGTCGTGGCCGTCCCCCGCTCCGAGGAACTCCGCTTCAACGACATGTGCGGCGCGCGCGGCCTCCCGGCCACCCGCATCGGTGTCGTGGACGGCGACTCGGTGGAGATCCAGGGCGAGTTCACGCTCTCCCTGGAGGAGCTGCGCACGGCCCACGAGGGCACGATCCCGGCGCTGCTGGCGTAGTCCCCCGTACACGAAGGAGCCCCGCCCGGATCGACACGACCGGGCGGGGCTTCTCGGTCCTCGGATCAGCGGACGTAGTTCTTGAGGATCTCCGTGTCCAGTTCGATGTCCATCGCGCCGGGGAGGCGGACCTTCTCGCCGAACTTCGCGGTGCGTACGTCGCGGTAGCCGCCGACCTGCCGGTCCGGGCCGCTGTGCACGGTGACGGTGAACGAGTCCCGGTCGATCAGCAGATACAGAGGGATCCCGGCCTGTCCGTACGCGGCCGGCTTCTCGTGCCGGTCCCGCCGGTCGGTGTCCGAGTCGTACGAGGTGACCTCGACGACCATGAGGGCACCGTCGGGGTCGGCCCACTCGCCGTGCCCCGCGAAGTGGGCCTCGGGCGCGATCACGGCGTCCGGCTTCGCTCTGCCCTGCCGATACGTGTCCACCCGGAGTCCCTGGGCCTGGTACAGGTCCAGGTCGGGCCTTGACTGCATACAACGTCAGGTCAGCCAGGACACGATGGTGCTGTGGTCCCCGTCTGTCAGCTGCTTGACTCCGATCCGTCCGTTGATGAACTCCAACGTGACGGTCTCGGGAGCGGCGGAGGCGATCGTTTCGAACTCCTCCACCGACATCTGAGACGTGCGCTCGGCCATAACCGTCATGCTGCCCCCCTTTCTGGGCAAGGGCCAGTGCCGCCGTGGGGCGTCGGAGCAAAGTCGTACTTCACCGTCGATCACGGTTTCGGGTGACCCCGCCCGCCCGCCTTGCCCTCGCCTACCCTCATCCCATGCCCCCCGCCAGGAAACGCCCCCGCGCCTACGACCCCGCCAAGACCCGCAAGGCAGTCCTGGCCCAGCTCGGGCACGTGCGGGAGGCGGTGGGCGTCCTCACCGAGGAGCAGTTCGCGCTGCCGACCCGGCTCGGGGAGTGGACCGTTCGGGACCTGGCCGCGCACCTCACCATGGCCGTCGAGAGCGTCACCCGGGCCCTGGAGCGGCCCGAGCCGCCGAAGGCCGAGCTGAACCCCCTCGACTACGCCTCCGCGACCGCCGCACACGCGTCCGCCATCGCCGAGGGCAGCCACGACCTGGCCGAGGCCCACCCCGACCTCGTCGCCCTCTACGCAGGGGTGGAGCAGCGGATCGCCGAGGCCCTCGCCGCCGCCCCGCAGGGCCGGATCGTCGACACCCGGGCCGGCGGCATGCTGCTCGACGACTACCTGGTCACCCGCACGATCGAGCTGGTCGTCCACAGCGACGACCTGAACGCCGCCGTCCCCGGCCTCGACGTCCCCTACGACCGGACCGCTCTCGCCACCTGCGTCCGGCTGCTCGCCGACTCCCTGGCCGCGCGGGCGCCCGGCGGCTCGACGGAGGTGCGGATCCCGCCGTACGCCGTGGTGCAGTGCCTGGAGGGGCCCAGGCACACCCGGGGCACCCCGCCGAACGTCGTCGAGACCGACCCGCTGACGTGGATCCGGCTGGCCACCGGCCGCCTGGACTGGGCCGGCGCCCTGGACGAGGCCAAGGTCAGCGCGAGTGGCGAGCGGGCCGACCTGAGCGCGCTCCTGCCCCTCATGCGCTGATCCGGGCCACGGAACCCGGTGGAACCACCCACGCATCCCACCCGTCCCACCGCCATGGACAAGCGACTGCGACTGACCCTCACCGCCCTGGCCGTGCTTCCGCTGCCGCTGCTCGCGGCCTGTGGCTCCGAGTCGGCCGGCGACCCCGGCAGCGGCGCCGTCGACGCGAGCACCAAGAAGTCCTCGGTCACGGGCGTCCGCTGGAAGGTCGACAGCCTCACCGTGGGCGGGAAGACCGAGCAGGCCCCGGACGGCGCCTACCTGAAGATCGCCGACAACGGCGAGGTCGACGGCAACTACGGCTGCAACACCTTCGGCTCGACCGCCGCCTTCGAGAAGGACGGCATCGACTTCGAGACCGCCCGGTCCACCGAGATGGCCTGCGGCGACGCGCCCATGAAGTTCGAGAAGACCTTCGCCCGCACCCTCGACGCCGGGACCTTCACGGCCGAGACCACCGACGGCGGACTCACCCTCACCACGGGGGACGGCGACACCCTGAAGCTGACGAAGGAGAAGCCCGCCGAGCTGTACGGCACGAAGTGGCGGGTCGACTCCCTCATGGACCACGACGTCGCCACCTCGCTCCCCGAGGCGGCCCGGGGCAAGGCGTGGTTCACGCTCGACGAGAAGGCGGGAACCCTCAGCGGAAGCGTCGGCTGCAACGACATCTCCGCGAAGGCCACGGTGAGCGATGACCGGATCACCCTCGGCAGTCCGCGGACCACCCGGAAGATGTGCTCCGACTCACTCATGGCCGCCGAGCGGAGCTTCCTGAAGATCTTCAAGGGCACGGTGGAGTATCGAATCGATCACCGCAGCATCACGCTGACCAGCGAAAACGACACGGGTATCGGTGCCGTCGCCGGCAAGTGACGTGCGAAGGGCCGTAGTCGGGGACCGGGGCGGGCGGGATCACCGGATTCGGACCGGTGCGCGATCTCGCCTACACTCGGTGGCGTGCCACGTGGTGACGGACGACTCAACCACGACCTTCTCCCCGGCGAGAAAGGCCCCCAGGACGCGTGTGGCGTCTTCGGTGTCTGGGCGCCGGGTGAAGAGGTCGCGAAGCTCACTTACTTCGGGCTCTACGCCCTCCAGCATCGGGGCCAGGAATCCGCGGGTATCGCGGTCAGCAACGGCTCCCAGATCCTCGTCTTCAAGGACATGGGCCTCGTTTCCCAGGTCTTCGACGAGACCTCGCTCGGTTCCCTCCAAGGTCACATCGCGGTCGGTCACGCCCGCTACTCGACCACCGGCGCGTCGGTGTGGGAGAACGCCCAGCCGACGTTCCGTGCCACCGCGCACGGTTCCATCGCGCTCGGCCACAACGGCAACCTGGTCAACACCGCCCAGCTCGCCGAGATGGTCGCCGACCTGCCCAAGCAGGAAGGCCGTACGCCCCGCGTCGCGGCCACCAACGACACCGACCTGCTCACCGCGCTCCTGGCGGCCCAGGTCGACGAGGACGACAAGCCGCTGACCATCGAGGAGGCCGCCCACACGGTCCTCCCGCAGGTGCTCGGTGCCTTCTCCCTCGTCTTCATGAACGAGCACACCCTCTACGCCGCCCGTGACCCGCAGGGCATCCGCCCGCTGGTCCTCGGCCGCCTGGAGCGTGGCTGGGTCGTCGCCTCCGAGTCCGCCGCCCTCGACATCTGCGGCGCCTCCTACGTCCGCGAGATCGAGCCGGGCGAGTTCATCGCCATCGACGAGAACGGTCTGCGCAGCTCCCGATTCGCGGAAGCGAAGCCCAAGGGCTGTGTCTTCGAGTACGTCTACCTGGCCCGCCCGGACACCGACATCGCCGGCCGGAACGTGTACCTCTCCCGCGTGGAGATGGGCCGCAAGCTCGCCAAGGAAGCGCCCGTCGAGGCCGACCTGGTCATAGCGACGCCGGAGTCCGGCACCCCGGCCGCCATCGGCTACGCGGAGGCCTCGGGCATCCCGTTCGGTGCGGGTCTGGTGAAGAACGCGTACGTCGGACGTACGTTCATCCAGCCCTCGCAGACGATCCGCCAGCTCGGCATCCGTCTGAAGCTGAACCCGCTGAAGGAAGTCATCAAGGGCAAGCGCCTGGTGGTCGTCGACGACTCGATCGTCCGCGGCAACACCCAGCGCGCGCTGGTCCGGATGCTCCGCGAGGCGGGCGCGGCCGAGGTCCACATCCGGATCTCCTCGCCGCCCGTGAAGTGGCCCTGCTTCTTCGGCATCGACTTCGCGACCCGTGCCGAACTCATCGCCAACGGCATGACGATCGACGAGATCGGTACCTCGCTCGGCGCCGACTCCCTGGCGTACATCTCCCTCGACGGCATGATCGAGGCGACCACCATCGCCAAGCCGAACCTCTGCCGTGCCTGCTTCGACGGCGAGTACCCGATGGAGCTGCCGGACCCCGAGCTGCTCGGCAAGCGGCTCCTGGAGACCGAGCTGGCCGCCGGACCGGCCGCCACGGCCGCGGCCGACGCGATCCGTCGCCCGTAAGCCCGTCCTACCTGCAGTACGACACGAAAGTTCTCACCGTCATGTCTGAGACAACTGGTGCCAGCTACGCAGCGGCGGGCGTCGACATCGAGGCGGGCGACCGCGCCGTCGAGCTGATGAAGGAATGGGTGAAGAAGACCCGGCGCCCCGAGGTCCTCGGCGGCCTCGGCGGCTTCGCCGGTCTCTTCGACGCCTCGGCCCTCAAGCGCTACGAGCGCCCGCTGCTCGCCTCCGCCACGGACGGCGTCGGCACGAAGGTCGACATCGCCCGGCAGCTCGGCGTGTACGACACCATCGGCCACGACCTGGTCGCGATGGTGATGGACGACATCGTGGTCTGCGGCGCCGAACCGCTGTTCATGACCGACTACATCTGCGTCGGCAAGGTCCACCCGGAGCGGGTCGCCGCCATCGTCAAGGGCATCGCCGAGGGCTGTGTCCTCGCCGGCTGCGCCCTCGTCGGCGGCGAGACCGCCGAGCACCCCGGTCTGCTCGGCCCGGACGACTTCGACGTGGCCGGCGCGGGCACGGGCGTGGTCGAGGCGGAGCACCTGCTCGGCCCGGATCGTATCCGTACGGGTGACGCGGTGATCGCCATGGCGGCCTCCGGCCTTCACTCGAACGGGTACTCGCTCGTCCGTCATGTCCTGCTGAACCAGGCCGGTCTCTCCCTGGACGCCGAGATCGCGGAACTGGGCCGCACCCTCGGCGCGGAGCTGCTGGAGCCCACCAAGATCTACTCGCTGGACTGTCTGGCCCTCACCCGCACCACCGAGGTCCACGCCTTCAGCCATGTCACCGGTGGCGGACTGGCGGCCAACCTGGCCCGGGTGATCCCCGACACCCTGCACGCCACGGTCGACCGCTCCACCTGGACCCCGGCCCCGATCTTCGACCTCGTCGGCAGGACCGGTCAGGTCGAGCGCCTGGAGCTGGAGAAGACCCTGAACATGGGCGTGGGCATGATCGCCATCGTCCCCCAGGAGTCCGCGGACGTGGCCCTGACGACACTGGCGGACCGGGGTGTCGACGCCTGGGTGGCGGGCGAGATCACTGACCGCGCCGGCCACACGACCGGTGCGGAACTGGTGGGCGACTACGCGCGGGCCTGAACTCCGACACGCCCTTGGGGGCAGGCCGAAAGCCGCCCCCAAGGGCGCGGGGAACTGCGCGAGAAACGTACGCGACGCACCCGCAGCCGCCAGATCACAGGGCTATGAGGCACCCCAGCCCCTAGCGGAGCGAGACCGCACAAAACCCGGTCCGGCGGTGGAAACCCACCCGGACCGGGTAAGCGCGGCGTTACGGCGTCAAGCCCCGCGGCGATGCGACGCGGGACCGGACTCGTCGTCCTCGTCCTCATCGTCGTCGTTGTAGAGATCCGCGTACTGGGCGTACGGGTCGTCGTCGTCTTCGTCATCCTCGAACGGCTCGCCATTCGGCGGCTGGCTCGAAGTCGAAGCGCCCAGCTCATTGGCCAGACGCGACAAATCAGTCCCGCCGCTGCTGTACTTCAGCTGGCGGGCGACCTTCGTCTGCTTGGCCTTTGCCCGGCCGCGCCCCATGGCTCGACCCCCTCGGATACGGGGCTCGGTGGCCCCAGAGTCTTGACACGCGTTCATGATCTGGAACGGACTCTCCATGGAGAGACCGGTCCGTAGGGCTTCCACGGTACCTGAGCCCACGCCCATACGGTACGTCGCCCGCAGGACGTGCCCGTGCCCAGAACCTGCGAGGAGCCCTTTCCCCGCTGGTCAAAGGTGATTTTAACCGTTTCTGGGCGAGCGACCCGCCGACGGAAGTGAGAGTTCTCTCTAAAGCCGCCGACGGGTACCGGCCGGCGCCGCGCGAAGGCCCCGCGGCGCCGGCCCGTCCCGGACTCAGTGACCGCGGCGCAAGGCCGCCTCGTGCATCCGCTGTTCGGCGATCCGGTCGGCCGCGGCGGCCGGCGGAATACCATCTGCCTTCGCACGTGCGAAGATCGCCAGAGTGGTGTCGTAGATCTTCGCGGCCTTCGCCCTGCACCGCTCGAAGTCGAACCCGTGGAGCTCGTCGGCGACCTGGATGACCCCGCCCGCGTTCACCACGTAGTCCGGCGCGTAGAGGATCCCGCGGTCGGCGAGGTCCTTCTCGACGCCGGGGTGCGCGAGCTGGTTGTTGGCCGCGCCGCACACCACCTTGGCGGTGAGGACGGGCACGGAGTCGTCGTCGAGGGCCCCGCCGAGCGCGCAGGGGGCGTAGATGTCGAGCCCCTCGGTCCGGATGAGGGCGTCGGTGCCGGCGACCGCGGTGACCCCTTCGGGGTGCCGGTCGAGGATCCGCCGTACGGCGTCCTCGCGCACGTCCGTGATCACGATCTCGGCGCCCTCGGCCAGCAGATGCGCCACGAGGTGGTGACCGACCTTGCCGACGCCCGCGATGCCGACCCGGCGGCCGCGCAGCGACGGATCGCCCCAGACGTGCTGGGCGGAGGCCCGCATGCCCTGGTAGACGCCGAAGGCGGTGAGCACGGACGAGTCGCCGGCGCCGCCGTTCTCGGGGGAGCGGCCCGTCGTCCAGCGGCACTCGCGGGCCACGACGTCCATGTCGGCGACGTACGTGCCGACGTCGCACGCGGTGACGTACCGGCCGCCCAGCGAGGCCACGAACCGCCCGTAGGCGAGCAGCAGCTCCTCGCTCCTGAGCCGGTCGGGGTCGCCGATGATCACGGCCTTGCCGCCGCCGTGGTCGAGACCGGCCATGGCGTTCTTGTACGACATCCCGCGCGCGAGGTTCAGCGCGTCGGCGACGGCCTCCGCCTCGGTCGCGTACGGGTAGAAGCGCGTGCCGCCGAGAGCGGGGCCGAGCGCGGTGGAGTGGATGGCGATGACGGCCTTGAGGCCGCTGGCCCGGTCCTGGCAGAGCACGACTTGCTCGTGACCGCCCTGGTCCGACTGGAACAGGGTGTGCAGGACGCCGTCAGATACTTCGGTCACTGTGGTGACTCCTGGGTAAGAAGCGGCGGTGGGTCACAGGCTCCCGTACGGATGGCGGGGTCTGTGGGCATGAGAGTAGAGCCTGCGTCCGCCGTACAGCGGCGCAGCTTCAGGATCACCCCACGTGCGGAGTACGCACGTGGTGCGATCCGCACAGTTTTCCGGCCCGCCGGTGTGCGGGTTCGGCAGGTTTCCCCGGTGGCAGCCGGGGGAGGGAGCAGGCGTGCCCAAGGTGTCCTCGGTGATCGTCCCGTACGCGTCCTACCTTCGCGTGTACGAGCCGCTGGCGGCCTTCCCCGAGCCGGAGCGCGGCCACTGGACCCGCTACGCCCGGCGCACCGACCGGCCCTCGTACCAGGACGAGCTGCGCCGCTCGCTGGCCGACCTGCTGCCGACCCCGCCCGTCCCGGTGCCGGTGCACGAGAGCGGGGACGCCTTCGTGCTGGAGGCCGACGGGGTGGTCTGCGTCTGCCCCTGGCGGACCCGGCTGCGCGGCTGGCAGGCGCTCGGGGAGCTGGCCGAGGAACTGCCCGCCCCGGTCCTGGACGCGGTGCTGCCGCCGCTGGTGCGCCGCCAGGCGAGCCAGGACTACGAACGGTGGATGGCCGGCAACCCCGACGCCCGCCCGTGGATCCGCACGGCGACCTGGCAGGTGCCGCTGAACTGGTTCGTGCTCGTCTCGGACGAGGAGCGCACGTACGAGAAGGGTTCCGGCGAGAACTCGCCGGTGCTTCGCTATCGCACGCCCATGGTGCAGGCCCGGCGGCGGGTGGCGCGGGGCCTGCGGACCCTGCGGGACACCGTCGACGAGGGGCCGCTCGTCGACGGTCTGATCGATGTGGGCCGCTGGCTGGAGGAGTTCCATCCGCGCTCGTTCGTCGAGCTGGACTACGGCGGCCTCGTGCACGTCCTGCCCGCCGCCGAGCTGGACGGCGACCACTCGGCCGCCGATGTCGCCGAGGGCATCGAGGCCCTTCGCGACGGGGACGGGGCGGCCGCCGGGGAGGCGTACGGGCGGCTCGTCGAGCGCTGGCGGGCGGTGCGGGACCGGCGCTCGGCCAACTGAGACCGCCCTCGGCGATCAGATTCGAGCACTCGGCGAGCAGAACCGGACTGATCCGGTTGAACCGACTCAACCCCGCAGCCGTACTTGTGACTTGTGGGGCCAGTGAGCAAAGGCTTTCCATGAAGGCCGAACCATGGTGAACTGTCCACCCTTGACCCAAGCTTGACACCGCGCAGTTATCTGCGAGGTGCCACAGGGGGGACGTAGGTCCCGATCCGGGCTTTTGCGTCAAGAAGCCGCCAAGCGTGACGGATTGCACTTACGCGGGCCTTGCCTCTTACGCACCTCCTCGTGTCAAAATAGGACAAGGAGCCCGGGGGAGGCTCCTTCTGCCCACGTATGGGTGGAATCTCAGCATTGCACGCTATTGGGGGGTCTTGAGACTCCTGCACGCCGCTGTGACTGATCGTCACAGTGGCGTGACTGTCCGCTATGGCATGGTCCATCGGCATCCGTCGCTGATGAACACCTGGGAGGGCAATTCCATCGGTTTGGCCGACGCGGCTGGACAGATGGTGTAGTTGTAGTGCCGAGGACAAGCCGTTCGTCCTATAACCGACTCGACTCGCGTCCGCCATTTCGGGCAACGCGGGTCAAGGTGCAGAATTTAGAGGAAAGAACCGAGAAGGTTCGGTTCTCCCGAGGAGGCCGCTCATGACCGCTCGCACCCCTGATGCCGAGCCGCTGCTGACCCCGGCTGAGGTCGCCACCATGTTCCGCGTCGACCCCAAGACGGTCACGCGGTGGGCGAAGGCCGGCAAGCTCACGTCCATCCGCACGCTCGGCGGACACCGCCGTTACCGCGAGGCTGAGGTCCGCGCACTGCTCGCGGGTATCCCGCAGCAGCGCAGCGAGGCCTGAAACCTCGCTCAACAGGGCATTTCGGCCGGTCCCCCATCGGCCGGGAGCCTGGAAGCACCACCGCTCGAACTGCTTTGAACGACGCGGGTTCTGCCCCAACAGATCCCACGCCCCAGCCACACAGAACTTTCCGGGAGGCCCCAGGCCCCCCGGGTATCGGTCAGGCAAGCACCAAGGGTGCGTCGTAGATCGCGCTGGACTCCGCCGGGTCCAGCGCGATCTTTTTTGTGCGCCGGACCGGAGGTTTCCGGTCCGGAAGCGACAGGTTGTGCGCGGGCTTGTCGGACTCTGGGGAGGCCTGTCGGATCTCCTGTGGAGGCCTCGGGAGACTGGTGCAATTGCACATATTAAATTGACCAGTTGTAGGAGAGCGGTAAGAACCCACGTTCCGAAAACTCATGCAGTGACACCCGTCACATGGCGGGGTACTTGTTGCCTGATGGGCATCTGCGGTAGAGGGGGCGGGAGTTGCCTGTCGTGCGCCCCAGCCGAGTACGTTCCCGCCGGGGCGCGTCTCACGCCTTGGAGGGCGCCCCGTCCTCCGCGGCGCCCTCCGCGCCGTCCTCGCCGCCCGCCCCGTGCTCCGTGGCCAGCCGCAGCAGACGGTGGCAGATCGGGCAGTGGCGGGTGAGGTGGCGGTACGACGAGGCGGCCGACAGATGAGCGCGGAGCAATGCGCGGGTCTCGTGCCGAGCGGACGTCGTCATACGCCACCTCCGGGGTCTCGGGGCCCTGAGTCTGAGGTACCGGCGGAATGTGACGCCGTCAACCCCCACCGGACCGGGGGAGGGCCGCAGGCTCCTCCCGGGGGCGCGGGAGCCGCACGATCCGGCACACGCGCCCCGCACGCACCCACCCGCCCCGGCGGGGGTTGAAGGAAGCCGGAACGCACCCGGCCCCCGGAGGGCCGGCCGGGCGCGGAGCCGAACAGCGAGAAGGCCCGCATCCGTTCGGATGCGGGCCTTCTTCTTCGTGCGGTCCTGACGGGATTTGAACCCGCGGCCTCCACCTTGACAGGGTGGCGAGCACTCCAAACTGCTCCACAGGACCAGGTTTCGCAGTCCGCGCCTTGTTGCCGCGCTGGCCTGCGAGAAGAGACTGTACAGGAGCGGGTGCCCCCGCGCGAACTCACTTTCCGTACGGGGGCGGTTACGGCACGGCCGCGTCGATCGCCTTCACGATCCGCTTGTCGGAGACGGGGTAGGCCGTGCCCAGGGCGTGCGCGAAATAGCTCACGCGCAGCTCCTCGATCATCCAGCGGATCTCCAGGACCGACGAGGGCACGGGCCGCCCCTGGGGCAGCTGTTCCAGCAGCCAGGCGTACTCGTCACGCATCTCGTGGACCTTCTCCATACGGGACGTGTCCCGCTGGACGCCGGTGGGCATCTGCTGCAGCCGCCGGTCGGCCGCCACCAGATAGCGCATCAGGTCCGGCAGCCGGCGCAGCCCCGCCTCCGTGACGAACCCCGGCTTCACCAGGGCGTCCAGCTGCCCCCGTACGTCCGCCAGATTGGCGAGGAGGGCCGGGCTGCGCGTGGACTTCAGGCGGCGCTCGCAGGCCTGCCAGGCGGCCAGCACCTGCTGCACCTGCCCGACCGTACGGACCGTCGTGTCGACGATCTCCGCGCGCACCTTGTCGTAGAGCTTGCGGTACGACGACTCGTCCCAGGCGGGTCCGCCGAAGTCGGCGATCAGTTTGTCGGCCGCCGCCATGGCGCAGTCGTCGAAGAGCGCCTGGATCGAACCGTGCGGGTTGGCGGACAGGGCCAGCTTCTGCGCGTTGGTGAGCTTTTCGCTCGCGAACTTCGCAGGGTTGACCGGAATGTTTCGGAGGATGAGCCTACGGGTGCCCTTCCACATCGCTTCGGTCTGTTCCGCCTCGGTGTCGAAGAGGCGGACGGAGACGGTGCTGGCCGCGGGTCCGTCGTCCACCAGCGCCGGGTACGCCTTCACCGGCTGCCCGGCCCGGCGGGTCTCGAAGACACGGGTGAGCGAGCCGATCGTCCAGTCGGTGAGGCCCTTGCGCTCCAGGGACTCGCCGCCCTCGCGTTCGGCGGTCGCGGCGGCGGCCTGGGAG
This sequence comes from Streptomyces sp. NPDC041108, assembly GCF_055592645.1. NCBI lineage: Bacteria > Bacillati > Actinomycetota > Actinomycetes > Kitasatosporales > Streptomycetaceae > Streptomyces > Streptomyces sp. NPDC041108. Next base: position 279,785 of record NZ_JBVIYK010000010.1, read on the forward strand.
AGGGCCTGACGGGCCTTCGGCTTCAACCGCAGCCGCAGCGACTCCAGGTTCTTGTCCTCGGCCAGCTTCCGGCGCCGCTCGTCGACGATCCGGAAGGTGATCTTCAGGTGGTCGGGGACCCGGGACCAGTCGAAGTCCTCGGGCGTCACCGGGACGCCCACCATGCGCTTCAGCTCGCGGGCCATCGTCACCGGCAACGGCTCCTGCAGGGGGACCGCCTGGTCGAGGAAGCGGCGCGCGAAGTTGGGTGCCGGCACGTAGTGGCGGCGGATCGGCTTGGGGAGGGAACGGATCAGCTCCGTCACCACCTCCTCCCGCAGCCCCGGGATCTGCCAGTCGAAGCCCTCGTCGGTGACCTGGTTGAGGACCTGGAGGGGGACGTGGACCGTCACACCGTCCGCGTCGGCGCCCGGCTCGAACTGGTAGGTGACACGGAACTTGAGCTGCCCCTGCCGCCAGGAGTCCGGGTAGTCGGCCTTGGTGACCGCCTCCGCCGACTCCCGGATGAGCATCTCGCGCTCGAAGTCCAGGAAGTCCGGCTGCTCATGGCGCTTGTGCTTCCACCAGGAGTCGAAGTGGGCGCCGGAGACGACATGCTCGGGGACCCGCTGGTCGTAGAAGTCGAAGAGGGTGTCGTCGTCGACCACGATGTCCCGGCGCCGGGCCCGGTGCTCCAGCTCCTCGACCTCGCTGAGGAGCCTGCGGTTGTCGGCGAAGAACTTGTGGTGCGTACGCCAGTCGCCCTCGACGAGCGCGTTGCGGATGAACAGCTCGCGGCTGGCCTCCGCGTCGATCCGCCCGTAGTTGATCTTCCGCTGGACGACGATCGGGACGCCGTACAGCGTGACCTTCTCGTACGCCATCACGGCCGCCTGGTCCTTCTCCCAGTGCGGCTCGCTGTACGTGCGCTTCAGCAGGTGCCCGGCGAGCGGCTCGACCCACTCGGGCTCGATGCGCGCGTTGACCCGGGCCCACAGGCGCGAGGTCTCCACCAGTTCCGCCGACATCACGAAGCGCGGGGGTTTCTTGAAGAGGGCCGAGCCCGGGAAGATCGCGAACTTGGCGTTCCGGGCGCCCAGGTACTCGTTCTTGCCCGTGCTCCGCCCGCTCTCGCCCCCGGTCTCCTTCACGTCCTTCATACCGATGTGGGAGAGCAGACCGGCCAGCAGCGAGAGGTGGACGTGCTGCTCGGGGGCGTCGTCCTCGTTGAGGTGGATGTCCATCTGCCGGGCGACCGTGCGCAGCTGGCTGTAGATGTCCTGCCACTCGCGGATCCGCAGGAAGTTCAGGTACTCCTGCTTGCACATCCGGCGGAAGGACGACGAACCGCGCTCCTTCTGCTGCTCGCGGACGTACCGCCAGAGGTTGAGATAGGCGAGGAAGTCGCTCGTCTCGTCCTTGAAGCGGGCGTGCTGCTGATCCGCCTGGGCCTGCTTGTCGGCGGGGCGCTCGCGCGGGTCCTGGATGGACAGCGCGGCCGCGATCACCATGACCTCGCGGGCACAGCCGTTCTTGTCGGCCTCGACGACCATGCGGGCCAGCCGCGGGTCGACGGGCAGCTGGGAGAGCTTGCGGCCCATCGGGGTCAGCCGCTTGCGCACGTCCTGCTGCGCCGGGTCGAGCGCGCCGAGCTCCTGGAGGAGCTGGACGCCGTCGCGGATGTTGCGGTGGTCCGGCGGGTCGATGAAGGGGAACTTCTCGATGTCACCGAGGCCGGCGGCGGTCATCTGCAGGATGACGGAGGCGAGGTTCGTCCGGAGGATCTCCGCGTCCGTGAACTCCGGCCGCGCCTCGAAGTCGTCCTCGCTGTACAGGCGGATGCAGACACCGTCGGACGTACGGCCGCAGCGGCCCTTGCGCTGGTTGGCGCTGGCCTGGGAGATCGCCTCGATCGGGAGCCGCTGGACCTTGGTGCGATGGCTGTAGCGGCTGATGCGGGCGAAGCCCGGGTCGATGACGTACTTGATGCCGGGGACCGTGAGCGAGGTCTCGGCGACGTTCGTGGCCAGCACGATCCTGCGACCGGTGTGCGGCTGGAAGACCCGGTGCTGCTCGGCGTGCGAGAGCCGGGCGTACAGCGGCAGGACCTCGGTGAACCGGTAGTTCTTCTTGATCAGCGCGTCGGCGGTGTCACGGATCTCCCGCTCCCCGGAGAGGAAGACGAGGATGTCGCCCTTCCCCTCACCCTGCAGCTCCTCGACGGCGTCGCAGATCGCGGTGATCTGGTCCCGGTCGGCGTCGTCGCCGTCCTCCTCCAGCAGGGGGCGGTAGCGCACCTCCACCGGGTACGTACGGCCGCTGACCTCGACGATCGGCGCGTCGCCGAAGTGGCGGGAGAAGCGCTCGGGGTCGATGGTCGCCGAGGTGATGACGACCTTGAGATCGGGGCGTCTGGGCAGCAGCTGGGCGAGATAGCCCAACAGGAAGTCGATGTTGAGGGACCGCTCGTGGGCCTCGTCGATGATGATCGTGTCGTAGGCGCGCAGCTCGCGGTCCGTCTGGATCTCGGCGAGCAGGATGCCGTCCGTCATCAGCTTGACGAAGGTCGCGTCCGGGTTCACCTGGTCGGTGAAGCGGACCTTCCAGCCCACGGCCTCGCCGAGCGGCGTCCGCAGCTCCTCCGCGACGCGTTCGGCGACCGTGCGGGCGGCGATACGGCGGGGCTGGGTGTGCCCGATCATGCCGCGTACGCCACGCCCCAGCTCCATACAGATCTTGGGGATCTGCGTCGTCTTCCCGGAGCCGGTCTCACCGGCGACGATGACGACCTGGTGATCGCGGATGGCGGCCGCGATGTCGTCCTTCTTCTGGCTGACGGGCAGCTGTTCGGGGTACGAGACGGCCGGCACGCGCGCGGCGCGTTCGGCCATGCGGGACTCGCCCTTGGCGACCTCCGCCTCGATCTCGGCGAGCACGGCGGCCCGGGCCTCGGGCTTGCGGATCTTGCGCGCGCCTTCGAGCCTGCGTCCGAGCCGGTGCGCGTCGCGCAGGGACAGCTCGGTCAGGCGGGGGGCGAGGGCGCCGAAGGCGGGGGCAGGTGGCGTAGACATACGCGAACCAGGATCTCACCTCGACGAAACGAGGGGCGAACGCTTTTGCGTCCGCCCCTCGCCGTGTGCCTGTGATGCGCGTTACCGCGCGTCGACGTAGTCCTCCGCGCCGGCACCCGCGAAGTGCTTGCTGTCGGGCTCCAGGTGGACGGGCACCCAGGTGCCGTCCATCGGTGCCTTGATGCCCTTGGCGAAGGAACCGTTCGCCTTGGTCTTGACGGTGTCCATCAGGTACCAGGTCTTCTCGCCCCTGGGCCGGAACAGGATCTGGACCCGCTTGCCGCCGTACGCCTTCCAGCTCGTCCAGCCCACCGTGCTCGCGGGCTTCGCCTCCTGGAGGACGCCCTTCACGGTGAGGGTGCGGCCCTTGCGGACCGGTTCGGGGGAGGCGCCCGCGCCCTTGATCCGGGTGAGGGCCTTCACCTTGCGCATGGCCTTGCTGGTGGTGCCCTTGAAGTCCCGCTTGGTGTCACCGGCGTACCGCAGCCGCCAGTAGCCGTCCGGGTTGCCCTTGAGGCCCTCGACGATGAACTGCTCGCCGAAGCCGGTCGTCACGGTCTTCTTGGTCTTCCAGCCGGTCTTTCCGTCGGCGGAGTACTGGATGCCGACCTTGATCCGGCCGCTGTAGTAGTTGCCGGACAGGTCCACGATGCCGGTGACGTCGAGCTGGGCGTGCTCGTTCTGCGCGGCCGTGAACTCGGTGAACCTGCTGGTCGAGGTGACCTTGGCCGTCACGTCGGCGGTCGCGGTCCGCTGGATCCAGGGGTTGTACGGGTAGGGCGGAAAGGCCACCTCGAACTTCGTGTCCCCGTACACCCGCCTGACGAACGTGAAGCGGCCTGCCGCGTCCGAGGTCGCCTCGGTCGCGTCGGTGATGTGGCTGTCCTTGTAGTCCAGCTCCAGCGGAATGCCCGCCAGCGGCTTCCATTCGGTGCCGCTGCGGTACTCCAGCCGTCCGGTGACCTTCATCTCGGCGTTCGCCACGACATGGAAGCTGCTCTTGTCGAGGAGCAGGCGGGTCGCCGCGGCCCGGGGCTTGATGCTGACCCAGGGGACCGTGGCGTAGCCCAGGTCGCTGCGGTACTCGGCCCGGGCCCAGCCGCCCTCGCTCACCTCGCGGGCGAGGGAGAAGTGCCCCTGGTCGTCCGTGGTGACGGTCTGCTCGACCGAACGGCCCAGGTCGATGTCGACGGGGGCGCCGGGCATGGCCTCGGTCGCCCGCGTGCTGGGATCGCGCAGGAGCAGATCACCGGTGGCCGTGACGAGCTTGTCGTCGATGGTCGGCTCGGTCGGCGTGACGGAGAAGTCCGAGATCACGGGCTGCTTCTGGTAGCGCAGCACGCCCGCGTTCTGCCGGACGGTGGTCTCGCCGCCGCTGGTGGTGGCCTCGACGTCGATCGTGTACTCGCCGAGGGTGTCCAGGTGGACGGGCGGGGAGGACCAGGTGCCCTCCCAGGAACTCGCGAAGTACGTCTGCGTGAAGTCGGTGACCGTGGCCACCGGGGTGTCCGTCTCGGCGCTGCCGAGCGGACGCAGCTTCGCGGTGATCTTCTTGACGTCCTCGCCGGCCGCGCTGCCGTGGTTGAGGCGTACGTCGATGACCGACCAGTCCGCCGAGTCGCTGGACGCCTCCTGGACGACCGGAGCGGCGGCGTGGGCCGCGCCCGGTATCGCGAAGGTGGAGAGCAGGACGGCACCGGCCGTCACGAGCCCCCTGGTGATGTGTCTCAAGAACCCCCCATGGTTCTCGGTGGGCCGCGGCTCCGCGGCGGCCTCACTGTGAGCGACGAAAACCCCCTCCGGTCACCCGGAGGGGGTTTTCGCGCGATGTGGCTGGGGCCGGGGTCGAACCGGCGACCTATCGCTTTTCAGGCGATCGCTCGTACCAACTGAGCTACCCAGCCGCGGTGTTTCGTGAGAAACACCAGCGGTCCTGACGGGATTTGAACCCGCGGCCTCCACCTTGACAGGGTGGCGAGCACTCCAAACTGCTCCACAGGACCAAGGATGCGTACGACAGTGTCGCACACGTTCTTGCGTGCCCCCAACGGGATTCGAACCCGTGCTACCGCCTTGAAAGGGCGGCGTCCTAGGCCGCTAGACGATGAGGGCTATCGGCCCGCCTGGGCGCTTTGTCAGCGCGTCGGGGACGTGAGAAGCATATGGGATGGCAGGAGGTATCGCCAAAACGGTTTACGGGCCGCTGGGGGACCCGCTCGTGGACGTCCTTCCGGAAGGCGACGGGGACCGCTCGTCCCCCGGCCGGGCACCCGGTTGGTTCTCCTTCGGCAGATGGCGGCTGACCTCCGCGGTCGTCAGGCCCAGACCGCCCAGCTTGATCTCGTCCCAGGCCTGGAGGCGGCGCGTGTCACGGTCGACGTAGAGGACGGAGGCCTCGATCGGATCGGGGTTCTTGCCCTCCACGGCCCGTAGGCCACTGCCGCCGGTCGAGCCCTCGATGCGCAGCCGGGTCCCCTGGCTCAGCATCTCCATCTCGGGGTGGTGGAGGTGCCCGGCGAGCACGAGCGGGACCTGGCCGTCCGTCTCCCGGGCGGCGTCCGGGTTGTGCGCGACCGCGATGTCCACGGGGGTGCCCGCCGCCTTCTGGGCGCGCAGGGCGTCCGCCAGGCGCTGCCCGGCCTCCTCCTCCGACGGCAGGCCCGACGCGCCGGTGGAGCGGTCCGGGGTGAACTGCGGGTCCCCCGTCCCCGCGAACCGCAGCCCGCCCACGGTCACCGCCTTCCCCTCGTCGAGGACGTGGGTGTTGTCGATGCCCTCCAGGTAGCGCTGGGTCAGGAGCGAGTCGTGGTTGCCGCGCACCCAGACGTACGGGGCACCGAGGTCGGCGATCGGGTCGAGGAAGCCGTTCTCGGCGGCGCTGCCGTGGTCCATGGTGTCGCCGGAGTCGACGATGACGTTGATCTCGTACTGCTCGACCAGCGAGGCGATGATCTTCCAGCTCGCGGGGTTCAGATGGATGTCGGACACGTGCAGGACGCGGATGGTCGTCGGGTCCGGCTGGTACGCGGGGAGCGTGGACGTGACGTCGTACAGCTTGGTCACGTTCGTCACCAGGCGGGCCAACTCCTTCTGGTAGACGTCGAACTCGGTGACGATGCTGCGCGCGTTCCCCACCAGCGACGGCGCGGAGGAGAGCAGGCCGGAGAATTTCGGCTCCAGGACGGAGTTGGGGTTCCAGGTGGCGGCGGCCGTGCCTCCGGCGCCGGCCAGGAGCACGAGGGCGAGGCCGCCGGCGGCGAGGGCGCGGCGGGGGCGGCGGTACACGGCGAGCCCGAGCGCGGTGGCCCCCGAGACGACGGCGACGCCGGAGCGTACGGCCAGGTCGATGGTGCCGTGCTGCACGTCGTCGGCGATCTCCTCCTGCAGCCCGGAGATCCGCTCGGGGTGGTCGACCAGGGCCTGGGCGCGCTCCGGGTCGAGCTGGTCGACGTTGACGTCCAGGCGTACGGGGGCATGGTGGCTGTTCAGTTCCAGGGCGCCCAGCGGTGAGACGTTGATCTTCGTGCCGCCGGTGAGGGACGGGCGCAGCGTCATCGTCGTGTTCATGGGGCCGACGGGGGTGCGGACGTTCCCCACGACCAGCAGTCCCAGCCAGGCGCCGATCAGCACGACCGCGACCAGGCTGAGCGCCCGTCCCCAGGGGTGGGGGCGCTGGACCAGCTCGGCGGTCGGGTGCGCGCGGCGGGACCGGTAGTGGCGGGCCAGGGCGCGGGGGATCCGGTGCAGGGTCGTACGCGGGGTGCGCGGGGTGTCGGCGGCGGATGGGTCGGCGGGGACGCGTGCCATTGGTCGCGTATGCCCACGGGTGGGGGCGGATATGCGGAGGGGGCCGGCGGGGGCCGGGGGCTTCGCCCGGTCGTCGTACGGGGTGGGGTCGTGGCCCGGCCGCCGTAGGGGGTGTGCCGGGTCCGCCGTGCCGGGTGGGGTCCGTGTGCTGCCCGTATCTCTCGTACCCGCGTGTCGTGCATGACAATGGCCGTGTGCTGGAGATGACGCGCGAGGAGTTCGAGGAACTGGTCGCCGAGGCGTTGGACCGGATTCCGCCGGAGCTGACACGGCTGATGGACAACGTGGCGGTGTTCGTCGAGGACGAGCCGCCCGCCGACGACCCGGAGTTGCTCGGGCTGTACGAGGGGACTCCGCTCACGGATCGCGGGGAGTGGTACGCGGGGGTGCTGCCGGACCGGATCACGATCTACCGGGGGCCGACGCTGCGGATGTGCGAGACACGGGAGGACGTGGTCGCGGAGACCGAGGTGACCGTGGTGCACGAGATCGCGCATCACTTCGGGATCGACGACGCGCGGCTGCACGCGCTGGGGTACGGCTAGGGCCAAGTCTGCCGTACAGGCCCCTGGCGGGCGGCGCGGGCGCCCGGCGGCGCGTGTCCTCTTGTGGGCGGCGGGAGTTGGTCAGGGGGACTCTCCTTCACGCCCCCCCTCGGAGGTGGCCGCCGTGCGCGCCTTGAACGTATCCGTCCGTCTGGCCGCCACGGTCATGGCCGTAGCGGCGGCGGCCGGCTGTATGAGCGTGGGGGACGACGCGCGCAAGCCCGGGCCGTCGCCCTCGGCGGGGCAGCGGGGCGGCGAGAAGCCGGACGGGGGCACGGCGATGACGGGCGGGGGCGGTACGGGACACCGATCCGGGCAGGGGAAGCGGCACGGCTCCGCGTCGCCCCGCCCTTCCGCGTCCGGGTCCCCCTCCGCGTCCGCGTCGCCCTCCAAGGCTGCCGGGCCGTCCGGGAAGGCGACGCCGCCGAAGGGGGACGGGGACGAGGGGAAGGGGGAGCGGCCGGAGAAGCCCGAGCCGCCGCAGGGGGAGCCGTCCCCGCCGCCGGTGGTGGAGCCCGAACCCGAGCCGACCAAGCCGGCGGAGTCGCCGTCGCCCGCGCCCGAGCCCTCGGCCGAGCCGTCCTCGTCGGCGCACGAGCAGGGTGCGCAGCTGATGGAACGGGAGCCGGCGCCGCAGGCGGGGGACGCGGTATAGGGCTGCCCCGTCCATGCTGTACGATGGTGTTTCTGCCGCCGTTTCACGCCGGCCCTCACCCTCGCCCGAAACGATCGGGCCCGGACCAGCGGAATTCCGCTCGGTTTGCCTTCATGGGTGGCGGGTGCGTATGGTGGCAGATCGTTTGATCCCATTGCCCCATTGCCCGGCGCCACCACAGAGCGCGCCGTGTGGCGCGTACTCTCCCTTGCCGTGGCGGACCGCATAGAGGCGGTCGTGTGCGAATCACGGAGTTGACGGGCGCGTGCCGACGAGACTCCGGAAGGTTTCGCATACGCATGTCCATTTCCAGTACTGATCACGTCGTCGTGCCCGAGAACGGCGAAGACATCGAGAACGTCGCGAGCGTCGAGAACGACTCCGCCGAGGCGGCCCCCGAGGTGACCTTCGCGACGCTCGGTCTTCCCGAGGGCGTCGTGCGCAAGCTCGCGCAGAACGGCGTGACCACCCCCTTCCCGATCCAGGCCGCGACCATCCCGGACGCCCTGGCCGGCAAGGACATCCTCGGCCGCGGCCGCACCGGCTCCGGCAAGACGCTGTCGTTCGGTCTGCCGCTGCTCGCGCAGCTGGCCGGCGGCCACACCGAGCGCAAGAAGCCCCGCGGCGTCATCCTCACCCCGACCCGTGAGCTCGCGATGCAGGTCGCGGACGCCCTCCAGCCGTACGGCGACGTCCTCGGCCTGAAGATGAAGGTCGTCTGCGGCGGTACGTCGATGGGCAACCAGATCTACGCCCTGGAGCGCGGCGTCGACGTCCTCGTCGCCACCCCGGGCCGGCTGCGCGACATCATCAACCGCGGCGCCTGCTCGCTGGAGAACACCCAGATCGCCGTCCTCGACGAGGCCGACCAGATGTCGGACCTGGGCTTCCTGCCCGAGGTCACCGAGCTGCTCGACCAGGTCCCGCCCGGCGGCCAGCGGATGCTGTTCTCCGCGACGATGGAGAACGAGATCTCCACGCTGGTCAAGCGCTACCTGAGCAACCCGGTCACGCACGAGGTCGACAGCGCCCAGGGCAACGTCACGACCATGTCGCACCACATCCTCATCGTGAAGCCCAAGGACAAGGCGCCGGTCACCGCCGCGATCGCCTCCCGCAAGGGCCGCACGATCATCTTCGTCCGCACCCAGCTGGGCGCCGACCGCATCGCCGAGCAGCTGCGCGACGCCGGTGTGAAGGCCGACGCGCTGCACGGCGGCATGACCCAGGGCGCCCGCACCCGGACGCTGGCCGACTTCAAGGACGGTTACGTCAACGCGCTGGTCGCGACCGACGTGGCCGCCCGCGGCATCCACGTCGACGGCATCGACCTGGTCCTGAACGTGGACCCGGCCGGTGACCACAAGGACTACCTGCACCGCTCCGGCCGTACGGCCCGCGCGGGCCGCAGCGGCACCGTCGTCTCCCTCTCCCTGCCGCACCAGCGCCGGCAGATCTTCCGCCTGATGGAGGACGCGGGCGTCGACGCCTCGCGCCACATCATCCAGGGCGGTACGGCCTTCGACACCGAGGTCGCCGACATCACCGGCGCCCGGTCGATGACCGAGGTCCAGGCCGAGTCGGTCGACAACGCCGCGCAGCAGGCCGAGCGCGAGGTCGCCCAGCTCACCAAGGAGCTGGAGCGGGCCACGCGCCGCGCCGCCGAGCTGCGTGACGAGGCCACCCGGCTGACCGCGCGCGCCGCGCGGGAGCGGGGCGAGGACCCGGAGGCGGCCGTCGCCGCCGCGGAGGCCGCCACCGTCGCCGCCGTCGAGACGGACGGCCCGGCGGCCGAGGCTCCGGCCGCGACCGTCGAGCAGCCTGCCGAGCGTCCGGCGTACGAGCGTCCCTCGTACGACCAGCCGCGTCAGCGCCGCGAGGAGCGGGGCAACGGCGGTTACGACCGTGGGGACCGGGGCGACCGTGGCGGGTTCCGCCGCGACGGCGAGCGCGGCGGGTTCGACCGCCGTGACGACCGCCGTGACGACCGTCGGGACGGTGACCGTGGTGGCCGTACCTTCGAGCGTCGTGACGACCGTGGTGGCAGCGGCTTCCGCCGTGACGACCGTCGGGACGGTGACCGTGGCGGTCGTACCTTCGAGCGTCGTGACGACCGTGGTGGCAGCGGCTTCCGCCGTGACGACCGTCGGGACGGTGACCGTGGTGGCCGTACCTTCGAGCGTCGTGACGACCGCGGTGGCAGCGGCTTCCGCCGGGACAACGACCGTGGCGGGTTCGAGCGTCGTGACGGCGAGCGCGGTGGGCGTTCGTTCGAGCGTCGTGACGACCGTGGCGGCAGCGGGTTCCGCCGGGACAACGACCGTGGCGGCCGCTCCTTCGAGCGTCGCGACGAGCGTGGCGGCCACCGGGGCAGCGACCGTCCGTTCAACCGCGACCGTCAGGGCGGCGACCGTCCGGGCTTCCGCTCCGGCGGCCACGAGCGTCCGTACGGCCGTCGTGACGACCACCGCGGCTCCGGCACCGGCTCCTCTGTCGGGCGCCGTGACGACAAGCCGCGCTGGAAGCGCAACGGCTGATCCCGTTCGCCGAGGCGGGTGGCCGAGGCCGGTGGCTGACGCCGGCTGATGCCTGAGGCAGCTGAAGGGCCCGTACGACTCCGGTCGTACGGGCCTTTCGTGTGTGTTCCGCCCCGTGGGTTCCGCACCGACCGGCTCCCGCCGATTTTCGGCCAGGGTGTGGCGCATGTCACGTCTCTGGAGAGGGAATTGCTGGGGGCATGACAGATGACGACATAGCCCGTGGGGCGGCCGGGGCTTCGGCTCCGGACTCTGTGTCGGTCTCGGTGTCCGACGAGGAGCGGTTGGCCCAGCTGGGCTACACGCAGGTCCTCGCCCGCCGTATGTCCGCGTTCTCCAACTACGCGGTCTCCTTCACGATCATCTCGGTCCTCTCCGGCTGTATGACGCTCTACCTCTTCGGCATGAACACCGGCGGGCCCGCGGTGATCACCTGGGGCTGGGTCGCGGTCGGCCTGATGACGCTCTTCGTGGGTCTCGCCATGGCCGAGATCTGCTCGGCCTATCCGACCTCCGCCGGCCTGTACTTCTGGGCCCATCGACTGGCGCCGGAGCGCAGCGCGGCCGCCTGGGCGTGGTTCACGGGCTGGTTCAACGTTCTCGGCCAGGTCGCCGTGACCGCCGGCATCGACTTCGGCGCGGCGTCCTTCCTGGCGGCCTATCTGAACCTGGAGTTCGGCTTCGAGGTGACCCCCGGCCGCACGATCCTCCTCTTCGCCGCGATCCTGCTGCTGCACGGCCTGCTGAACACCTTCGGCGTCGGGATCGTCGGTCTGCTGAACAGCATCAGCGTGTGGTGGCACGTGGTGGGTGTGATCGTCATCGTCGGCGCGCTCGTCGTCGTCCCCGACAGCCACCAGCCGGCGTCGTTCGTGTTCACGGAGTTCGTGAACCACACGGGCTGGGGCAGCGGGCTGTACGTGGTGCTGCTGGGTCTGCTGATGGCGCAGTACACCTTCACCGGGTACGACGCCTCCGCCCATATGACCGAGGAGACGCACGACGCCTCGACGGCCGGCCCCAAGGGCATCGTCCAGTCCATCTGGACGTCCTGGGTGGCGGGCCTCGTCCTCCTCCTCGGCTTCACCTTCGCCATCCAGTCCTATGACGGCGCCCGCGAGTCGGCGACCGGGGTGCCGCCCGCGCAGATCCTGCTCGACGCGCTCGGCGCCACCGGAGGCAAGCTGCTCCTCCTCGTCATCATCGGCGCCCAGCTGTTCTGCGGCATGGCCTCCGTCACCGCCAACAGCCGCATGATCTACGCCTTCTCACGCGACGGCGCGCTCCCGTTCTCGCACGTCTGGCACACCGTCAGCCCGCGCACCCGCACCCCCGTGGCCGCGGTCTGGCTGGCGGCGGGCGGCGCGCTGGCGCTGGGGCTCCCGTATCTGATCAATGTCACCGCGTATGCCGCCGTCACCTCGATCGCGGTGATCGGCCTCTACATCGCGTACGTCATCCCGACGCTGCTGCGGCTGCGCAAGGGCGACGCGTTCGAACGCGGCCCCTGGCATCTGGGGCGCTGGTCCCGGGTGATCGGGATCGTCGCCGTGGTGTGGGTCGTCGCGATCACCGTGCTGTTCATGCTCCCGCAGCTCTCCCCGGTCACCTGGGAGAACTTCAACTACGCGCCCGTCGCCGTCCTGGTGGTGCTGGGCTTCGCGGCGATCTGGTGGGCCGCCTCCGCCCGCCACTGGTTCCTCAATCCCGGGCACGCGCGCAGTGTGGCGCGGGAGGCGGCACGGAAGGGGGTGCCGGAGCCCATGGATCCATGACCCCGGGCCGGGGACCCGGCCCGCCCCGGGCACCGGCCAACTCGCCCTGCTTCCGGCGATCTTCCGTCCGTTCTGTTCTGCGGCGGACCTTTTTGCGGCACTCCGACGCGGCCGGGTCACCGATACCCGATCGGACTCCCGGCCACGTCCGGCTATGCTCGGGGAGGCAACATCGCCTGGGCCCTTAGCTCAATTGGCAGAGCAGTGGACTTTTAATCCATTGGTTGTGGGTTCGAGTCCCACAGGGCCTACGGTTCGCGGGTGGGGGTTGACCCCTCTGGCCTGCGGTGCGGCGCTCGGGTCGGCTTCGGTCGGGTCGGGCGCCGCTTCGTTTTCGAGGTCACGCGTGAGCGGCTGTCCGGGGTTGCCGCCAGGCGATGCGCGCAGGGCGCCTGATCGGCGGTGTGCGGCTCACGCCGGTGGTTGCCAGTCCATGGCCCGGGCCGCCTCCGACCTGCTGGAGCCCGTCTTTGGAGCGCTATCCTGCCTTCGGACCGCCGGGCGGGCGTCCCGGGCGGACCCGCCCCGGCGGGTGTGCAGGGGGGAGACTGGACATTGACAAGCAGCGCCGTGGCCACCGTCCCGGAGCAGGACGAGGCGTCCGCAGCGGTCGCCGTCGTCGACTTCAGCAATCTGTGCCCCGCGCCACGCTCGGACGCAGACGTGTACGACGGACTGCATGCGGTGGATCGCGTAGTGCGCCAAGCCGTCAGGCAGCACTGGCCGCGCGTCGCCGACCTGCATCTGCGCCTGTACGGGGGATGGCTGTTCCGCAACGGACGGGCGACCCGGCAGTGGGAGTGGGCGCTGCCGCTCCTTGCCGACTTCCACACCCGGCGCGACGGTCTGCGGGTCGAGCCAGAGCTGGCTCATTCCTCGGCCTGGCAGCCGGGCACTCGCATTCTGGGCACTTTCCGCACCGCCCGCGAAGCCGATCCGGGCAGTCCGCCTGCGGGCGCGCAGAAGATGGTCGACGGCTTGATCGTCGCCGACTCGTTGCGCTACAGCCTGGAGGGCAAACCGACTGTCATCGTCAGCGACGACGACGACGTGTTGCCCGGCCTGCTGGCGGCCGCCGCGCGTCCCAGCCGCAGGATGATCTGGCTGCGCAAGCGTGCCCTGGGCCAGTCCTGTAACGACCAGTGGCTTACGAGTCATTCGAACATCCAGATTTGTCACGCACCAGGATGGCCAAGATGGTAAGTGCTGATGTAGCTGCGTTCGCCGATGAAGTGCGGGCGGACCTGCTGACCTTCGTGGACCCGGGAACGGAACCGGAGATCACGGCCCGGGGCGCCGGGCTTCTCGTTCGGTGGTCGCACGACTTCGATGACCGCGAGGCGTCGGTCACCTGGGATCATGCCCGCGAGCAGTGGGTCGTCGAGCACGATGGCAAGCGTGTCGACTATGCGTCCTTCATTGCCGGACCGGATCTGGCGGACCTGCGGGCGCTGGCCAAGAACATCGTTCAGGTTCTCGGCCGCAGCCGCAGCGACCGCTACGTCCCGGGCCGCGCCCGCCTCTCCGGCGGGGCCGACGAGGACGCAGCGACGCTTGTCGAGCGTTCGTCCGTGCCCGAGAACGACGCGACGAAGATCGTGTTCGTCACCGGTGACGCCGGCGCCGGCAAATCACGGATGTTGTCCGAGCTGACCTACGAGGCTGCGGTCCGCTATCTGCGGGGCGAGAGCGACTACCTCTATCTCAACGTCAGCGCCCAGGGCCGCGGACTGGCGCGCCTCAACGAGGCCCTGGCGACTGAACTCCAAGACGTGCGGGCCAGGATGACGTACCACTCGGTGGCCCGATTGGTGCGGCACGGTCGACTGCGGCTCATCGTTGACGGCTTTGACGAGCTGATCGGCGGGCAAGGCAGTTACGAGGAAGCGTTTGGCTCCCTTGCGGGCTTCATCGAGGAACTGGACGGCCGCGGTTCGGTGATCGCCGCTGCTCGCAGTGTCTATTACGAGCAAGAGTTCCTCGCGAGGACCAACAGCAGCTCCGAACTCGGTTCCCTGCTCTGGTCGCTTGTTCCGGTGGAGATGAAGCTGTGGGGGACGGGTGAGGTCGAGGCATACCTCCAACACTTCTCCCCAGGCGTGAGAGACCGGGTGCGCTCTCTGCGTGCCAGCCCCGACGCCGAAGGCACGTTGCTGGACAAGCCGTTGTTCCTGGCGCGGACGTGCGAGCTGATGGAGGCGGAGAATCAGTCCATCGAGACCGGGCGTCCGCTGCTCGCGCAGCTCGTGGACGCATACGTCCAGCGCGAGGTCAGCAGCAAACTGGTGGGCCAGCACGGTCAGTACCTCAGCAGTGAGCAGTACGTCGAACTGCTGAAGGAGATCGCCATCGAGATGTGGCGTCAGAAGACCCGAGAACTCAACCGCTCCACCTTGCACGACTTGGTGTCGATCTTCGCCCAGGTCCACGATCTGCCCACTGAGGCCCAGCAGAATCTCATCGACGCCGCGCCCAGCCGCGCCATGCTCATGCTGGGAACCAAGCCCGGCACCGTCGCCTTCGAACACGACCTGTTCTTCGGCTTCTTCCTGTCGAAGCCGATCGAGGAGGCCCTGGCCCGTGGCAGCCAGGAGGCTGCCTCCATCCTGCGCCGCGCCAACCTCCCCGTGGAAGCCGCCCGCGCGGCGGTAGGCGGCGTCGTCGATTCCGGCACCAGCGGCCAGGACATCCTCTCCGTACTCGCTCTGGCCGTGGACCCGAACGATTCCTTCGCGGAGGTGGTGGGCCGCAACGCCGGCACCCTCGCGGCGGAGGTCCTGCGACTGTGTGGGCCGGCTGAACCTGACCTGATGGTGCAGAACGTGACGTTCGCGGATGCCGACACATCGGGCTTCGCAGTGCGCGGCGCGTCCCTGGTGAATGTCCGATTCGAGCGTTCCGACCTGCGTAACACCCGATTTGAGTCGTGTGTCGCGCAGGGCGTCACATGGCACCTGGTGGTGATCGACCCGGAGACCACCCAGCTCGACTTCACCGGCGTCACTCCCGCCGACTTTGTCGGACTCCGGGTAGCCGGTAGCCAGGGCGTCGAGCAGGACTTCGTGGCGTCGTCGATCCTGCGGCGGCTCCGAGAGTGCGGCCTCGGAGCTGACGTCGACGAAGTGAGGACGCGCGACGTCGCCGACGGCGTGGTGGAAGTGGTGGAGAAGCTCGCTCGCCATTACTCGCGCTCCAACATGCTTTGTACCGACGACGGCACCATCGGCGCGGTCGTCAATAACCCCGTCTGGCAACGGGTGATCCATGCGGCGGAGGAGTCGGGCGTGGTGCGCCGGGAGCCACGGGTGACGTCTGGTCGCCCCAAGACCTTCTACCGACGGCTGGTCCTCCCCGAGACGCTGCTGGCCGGCCTCGTCGAGGGCACCCCGGTGCCGTATGCCGTCGCCGACTTCTGGTCCCGTCTGACCGAGGCTGCCTAAGGGCCGCTTCGAAGGTTTTGCAGGCGAGGCTCTTGCCTCTGACCTGCTATGAAGCGTCCGAGTCGGCTTCGGCCGACTCGGGCGTTGCTGTCGATCGTCGCTCTCGTCCGCTCGCCGCTGACCCGCCGTCAGCGTGCCGGCGGGCAGAGGGTGCCGAGGACCAGCCGTACCTGCGCGATCAGATGGGACGGTTCGAAGGTGCCGGGGGCCGTGAGCGCGAGGCGGCCGAAGTGTTCCGCGCCGGCGACGAGCGCGTGGGCGAGGACGCGCGGGTCGAGGTCCGGGCCGCTCCCGTGGCGTCCGTCGGTCATGACGTGAGAGAGCCACTGCTCGACCCGGAGCCGGAAGCGTTCGCGGTCGGACTCGATGCGGTCGCGGACGACCGTGGGCATGGTGCCCGGAGTCAGCAGGATCAGCCGCCAGGTGTCGGGGTCCTCGCGGAGCATCGCGGACATCCGGCGCACCGCCTCGGCGGCGAACGCGGCGGGATCGCGCGGGTCGGCCGTGTCGGGGACCGTCTCCAGCAGTCGGGTGAAGGCGCGGGCCTGCTGCCGGTCGAGCAGCGCGGTCAGCAGGGCGTCGAGGTTCTCGTAGGCGCCGTAGACCACCGACCGGGCGACCTCGGCCTTCTTGGCGATCGCGTCGATGGAGACGCGGTCGTAGCCCTCGCTCACGATCACGGCGAGGGCCGCGTCGAGCAACTGCTCGCGGCGCTCCGGGAGCGGGACACGGGGGGCGTAGGGGCGTCGCTTGCGCGGCCGGTCTTCCGAAGAGGTGGACGCTGACACCTTGGCAGTTTACGACATGCGTGTCTTAATTTAAGACAGCAGTGTCGTAAATAGGTCGGCGTCGCCGTCGACAGGTCGGTGGCGGCGTACGCCCCGGGCGCACGAGGAGCGGTTCATGGCGAAGCTCAAGCGGAGTGAGGTCGAACCGCACGAGGACCACGGGTTCTTCGGTCCGGGCTCGGTGGTGTGGAAGGTCTGGAGCCATCCGACCGCGCCGACGGTGGGATTCCAGCGGGCCGTGGTCGTGGAGGAACTCGACCCGCCGCTGGTGGCCGCCGTCCACGCCACCCAGGGCATCTACCGGCGCTCCCGCACCCGCTACGACCGGACCCTGCGCTACTTCGCGATGGTGGCCTTCGCCGGTTCACGCGAGGTGTGCGGGGCCGCCGACGTCCTGGTCAAGATCCATTCCAAGGCGATCGGCCGCCTGCCCTACGGAGACGGTGACGGCGGCGCAGGCACCTACGACGCCAACGACCCCGCCTCACAGCTGTGGATCCAGCTCACCGGCTGGCACTCGATCCTCTACGCGTACGAGAAGTACGGGCCCGGCAGGCTCACTGCGCGCGAGGAGGCGGAGTACTGGGAGGCGTGCGCGGTCGCCGCGGAGCTGCAGACGTGCTCGCCGGACGACATCCCCCGCAGCCGTGACGGCGTCCGGGCGTACTTCGAACGGATGCGTCCACGGCTGTCCGCCGGTCCCATCGCCCGACAGGCCATGAACCACCTGCTCAGGAGCGAACTGGTGTTCCCGCCGACACCGCGCTGGGCGAGGCCGGCGGCCCTGGTGGTCGCGAGGGTCCAGCGGATCGCCACGCTCGCCACCATGCCGCGCTGGATGCGGGAGATGGCGGGCATCCGGCAGTCACGCCTCCTCGACGCGCTCATCGTGCCCGTCATGAGGACGGCCTTCGCGCTCGTCCACCTCAGCCCCCGGGCCGAACTGCGTCTGATCGGACGACTCTCGCCCTCCACCGTCGCGGTGATCGCGCCGATGAAGCTCGGCATCCCACCCCGTAAGGAGGAGGTGGTGACCCCCGCGGAAGCGCGCGCCCGGCACGGCTACGCCAAGCCCGCCGAGGCCCACCTCGCGTTCCGGGCCCGGCAGGCGGCCCGTGTCTTCGACGACGGTGAAGCCCCCAGCGACCAGGGGCTCATCGAGTCCCAGGAGATCCTCGGGCCGCTGTCGTGAGCGGCCCCGGGCTCATGGGCGCCGTCCACCCGGTGCCGGTGCCGGTGCCGGTCCTGGTCCCGATCCCGGTGTCGGTTCCGGTGACGCGGTCGCCGCGGGCGGCGGCGTGAGTCTCGCCGTGGCGACGTAGGAGACGACGACCGCGACGATCACCAGCGGCATGACGGTGACGCCCTGTGCCCCGATCAGCAGCGTGGCCAGCAGGACGGAGACCAGCGGCAGTCCCAGCATCGCGGTGCTCATCGCTCCGATGCCCATCGCGAAGCCCGCGATCAGGCTCAGCCCCGGCAGGTGGGAGAAGAGGATGCCGCCCGTCGCTCCCACGAACATCGCGGGGAAGATCGGCCCTCCCCGGAAGGCGCTGAGCGACACGCAGTAGGCGAGGCCCTTGCACAGCACCAGCAGCGCCAGCGCGCCCGCCGAGTACGCGGCGCTGTTCCTCAGGAGCGGATCCATCGCCGTCTGCCCCGAGTAGAGGACGTCGGTCGCCGGTTCGCCGGTGGCCTCCGCGTAGCCGATCGCCAGACCGGCCACGACCAGGCCCATGACGACCGTGAGGGGCACCCGGCGCCGCTCGACGTGGGTCTTGAGCCGGACGGAGAGCCGGCGCACGGCCACACCCGCGAGCGCGGCGCACAGCCCGATGACCAGGGCCCAGCCGAACTCCGCCGCTGTCGGGCGCGATGCCTCGGGTACGTCGTACAGCGCCAGCGAGTAGGTGCCGAGCCCGGTCCACGAACCCAGCCCCACGAAGACGAGCGCGCCGACGCCCGCGGCCAGCAGTCCGGGAACCAGCACCATCGCCATCATCGGCCCACCCAGCCCCGAGGCCTCCATCAGCAGAAACGCCCCCAGCAGAGGGGAACCCAGCAGTGAGCTGACGGCCGCGAAACTGCCCGCCGCGCCCAGCACCGCGCTCATCTGCTCCGGGGGGTCGCGTCTGACCATCCGTACGGCACCGGCGGCGAGCCCGCCGCCGAGCGCCAGGAGCGGCGCCTCGGGGCCGAGGACGGCGGCGAAGCTGAGCGTGGCCAGGGCGGCGAGGAAGATGCCGGGGAGTTCGAGGGGGGTGGGCGCGGCGCCGGGCTTGAACCCGGCCGTCGGTTCATGGCCGCCGTTGCCCGGCAGGTACCGCACCGTCAGCCCCACGAGCAGTCCCCCGACGGCGAGCAACGGCAGCGGCCACCACCACGGCGTGCCGTCGAACCCCAGCGACCTGGGCAGATCCGCGTAGATCAGCGGCTGGACCTCCCCGACCAGCGCGAGGAACCCGAACGCCGCCGCGGACACCGGTACGCCGATCAGGGCGGCGATCAACAGGAGTACGAGGTAGGCGCGGCTCCGCAGAAGCGTCCTCGGGTCCGGGGGCGAGGAGCCCCCGGACGCGTCCGTACCGACCGGCATGCGCACAGCCTCCTCGCGGGTGCGGGCCTCGTTCCGCACGCTCCCGAGCCTGGCACGCCACGCAGGGGGCGGCTCGTCGGCAGGGCTGTGCGTGTGACAGCGGGGCGGTGGCGCAAAGGCGAGGGTTCCTTCCGCCGGCCTCCGTCGTCACGCTCAGGTGTGAACAATGCCGACTGCCGGTGGCTGAAACCGGTCAGTCGTCCTTCGGTCTGCGGACGACTGTGACCGGGGGCGCCCTGCGCTGGATGGTTTCTTCTGGTTCGTTCCGAGAGCGAGTCAGGGTGACGGACACGTACGCGCGCCGCTTTTCGGTCACTCCTCAGTATTTGCGCAACATGCACAGTTCGTCGCCTGGTTGGGGCGACATGTCTGCATGTGCGCGCCGTGAACATGGGGGAGGGGCGGATGAAGAGGATCCTGCTGACGTCGGGGCTCGTCGGGATGCTGGTGGTGGGCTCCGCCGTGCCGACCGCGGCCGTCTCGGACGCCGGGTCGACGCCGTTGCCCGGTACGGGTGCGAGGGTCGAGGTCAGCGCGTGGCAGTGCAATGCCTACGCCGACAAGTGCTCCTTCAAGACGTCGACCAAGACCATGAAGGGTGGTGCGAAGTACCCGGTCAGCAAGATCAGCAACACGGCGACGGTGAAGGCCAACGGCTGGCAGGCGACCCTCGCGCTGAGCCCGAGCGGAACGCCGGTGAGCGAGAGCACCCGGCAGGTCAGCTGGACGAACAAGAACACCCGGATCGCTGACATCAGCGGTATCGCCGACCCGGGAGGCTCGCTCAACACGAGCATCACCACCTGCTCCGACGGCGGTGCTTTCAAGTCCGGTGTCAAAGCGTTCGCCTCGGCCTGTGCCAACGACTGAGTGGTGAGGGAGCACGTGGACCGTCGCCGGGCTCTCATCCTCGTGGCCCTGGTGGCCGCCTCGGCGGCTCTCGGCGCCTCGGTGTTCGGCGGCGGGCCGGTGGACCGGCCCCCGCCACCCGGTGCCGACCTGGCCGGGCAGCTCGACGCCCTGCGCGGAGCGAACGACCTCGTGCGGGCCACCCGCGCCGAGGTCGGGCGAGATCCGGCGCTGTACCCGACCGCGTACGGGCGTCTGGAGGCGGCCCTCGCCGCGGACCCCCGGGGCGGCGATACGGGCGGCGGCAAGGGCGTGCCCGAGGTCCGGGCCGCCCGGCTCGCCGAACTCGCCCGTACCGACACCTTGGACACCCCGGCATGGCGGGCTCACTATGTGTGCCTCGCCCTCACGGAGAGGGGAGTCGGCGAGAGCCGCGAGGCGGCCGCCGTCCTCGGACGGGCGGGCCTCCGGGAACGGGCCGAGCGTGCGGCGCTCGGGTACCTGACCGCGCCGGACGCCGAGGACGACGTCCTCACCTCGCTCGCCACGAGAGCCGCCTTTCTGCAGACCCTGACCTGCCTGGGGCGGGACGGGGAGGTGCCCCGGGCCGGGCTGGAGACCCTCGCTGCGGACACCGCCCGCGCCGAGCAGGCCGTACCGGCGCTCTACGCGACGGAGGCCCTGCGGGCGGTCGGCGTACGGGCCCGAGCGACCCGTGCGGTCCGGGGGGCCGATGCGCGCCTGGACGCGGGGTGCGCCGCCCTCGACCCCATTCAGCGGGCCGCCCTGACCCTGCTGCGGAATCGGCTGACCCGGCGGACGCACGACTGCCTGGTGCCGGTGCTGTCGGACGCCGACACACAGACCCGGTGGCTGGTCCGGCGCGCCCTCATGGTCGGCGGCGACGGGACCGCCCCCGCAGCCGGCTCGCTCCCCGAGCCGGTGGGTCACGTCCGGCCCGACGGCCTCGTCGCGAAGACGCCGGCCCAACTGGGCACGCTGACCGCCACCTACGACGCCGCGCGGGCTCTGACGGCCGGTGCTCAGCAGGAGCGCACGCCGTACTGGCTCGAGCGGCGGCTGAAGCGGATGGGCGCGGACGCCGGCCTCGAACCGTCCGATCGGCTGCTGCTCGCCATGACTTGCCACCGGCTGGCCCTGATCTGCGGACCGCAGGCCGCCAAGGGAGCGGCGGAGGCGGCTCGGCTGACGGTCCCGAGGCGTCTGACGCGGGAGAACGAGCGCCGGTGGTACGGCGTCATGGCGGCCCGCGCGGAGTTCGGGCTGGGCTGTGGGCGTACGGCCGTGGGGGCGCCGGACGGTGGGAACGGCGGGGAACTGTCCGCCCGTTCGCTGCGCGTCGTGGCCGTGCTCGCGGACGCCGGATGCACGGCCCGGGCGGCGCGGCTCACCGAGGGCACCGACCTCACGGAGCAGGCCCGCGGAGCACTGCGCGCGGGGGACCTGGTGACCGCCTCGGACGCGGTCCAGGCGGCCCTCGCCTCCGATCAGAGCATCCCGCAGAGTCTCTGGGACGACCTGCCCCGGCTTCTCCGGCGCTACCGCGACACCGGATTCCCCGACCTGTACGCACCCTCGCCGGGTGGCACGGCCTCGGCGGACGCCACCAGAGCGGCGTACTACCTCCTCGCGTGACCTTTCCGGCGGCGGGCCGGAGCAACTCGCCCGCCCGCCCGCCCGGCCGCGCGCCCATCCGGTTTCGTCCGTCTCCCCACCCCGGAAGGACATCCCCCATGAATACCGCCGCCCCGCCCGCCGCCCCGCCCGCCGTGGTGGCCGAGGGCCTGGCCTTCGGCTACGCGTCCGGCGGGGGCCTGACCCGTGCGGATCTCACCCTCGGCGCGGGCACGATGGCCGCCGTCGAGGGCCCTTCCGGTTCGGGCAAGAGCACACTGCTCGCCCTCCTCGGGCTGATCCTGTCTCCGGCCGCGGGCTCGTTGCACCTCACCGGGACGGACACGGGGGCGCTGACCGAGGCCGAGCGGGACCTGCTGCGGCGGCGGTCGATCGGCATCGTCCTCCAGGATCTGGGGCTGCTGCCGTTCCTCAACGCCTGGGAGAACGTGGCCGCCGCCTTCGGCCCCCGGCTCGCCCGGCACCGTACGGATGCCCGGGCGCTCCTCGGCGATCTGGGCATGGCGGATCTGGCCGACTCCCGGGTCACCGAACTCTCCGGCGGGCAGCGGCAGCGCATCGCCGTCGCGCGGGCGGCCGTGAAGCGGCCGGTGCTCGTCCTGGCCGACGAGCCGACCTCGGGCCTCGACCCCGGGACCGCGAACTCGGTGATGGCAGCGCTGCGTTCGTGTGCGGAGCGGGGTGCGGCCGTCCTGCTCGTCACGCACGACGCGGCGGTCGCCGGGAGCTGCGACCGGCGGCACGTGCTCGACGGGGGAGTGCTGTCGGCCGCCGGCCCGAGGGACGCCCGGGAGAGGAGCCTCGGATGAGCCGCTGGAGTCTGTACACCTGGACGCGTGACGCTCGTTCCCTGCGCAGGGCGCTGCCGACACTCACCGTTCTGGCCGCGCTGCTGACCACGTCCGCGGGGGTGGCCGCCGGTGCCGCCGAAGCCGTCGAGCGGGACGTGCTCGGCTCGGGCGGGCTGACCCAGATCGAGCTGTCCTCGTTCGAGGGCGACACCTCGGTCCGGCCGCTCACCACCTCGGCACTGCGGGACGCCGCGTCCGTGCCGGGCGTACAACAGGTCGTCGCCGACTACCCGTCCGTGCTGTACGCCGCTGAGGAGGGGACGTACGACCTGGCCGGTCACACGCTGACGCCGGGGGACGACCTGCCCGTCGTGAAGGGGCGGAACCCGGCGGCCTCCGGCGGGCTCGGGCGGGACGAGGTCGCCCTGCCGGCCACCGCGCAGGGGACCGACTTCGCGCCGCTCCTCGGCCGTACCGTCGCCTTCGGATACACGCGGGCGACGGGTGCGGCGTCCGGCACCACGCAGGTCATCAGACTGCGGGTCACCACCCTCTACGACCCCGCCTGGCAGGCCGACGGTCCCGATGTCGCCTACCTCGCGCAGGACACGGCCGCGCTGCTGGCCGCGGCGCGCGCAGGACAGACGCCGCAGACCTTCCGCGCGAAAGAGGGCGCGCAGTCCGCCGTCGTACGGGTCGGGCATCAGAGGCAGGTGGCCGTCGTGACCAAGTCGCTGCAGGCGGACGGGTTCTCGGCGTCACCCGTGTCCGATCGGGTGCGTGACCTGCCCGGTCTGTTCGGGGTGGCGGATCTCGCGATGCGGGCGGGGGTGCTGGTGCTGGCGATCGGTGCCGTCGGGCTCGGGTCGGTACGCGCGGCGGACAGTACGCGGGCCCGGCTAGGGCAGTTCGCCGTCCTGCGGATTCTCGGGTCCGGGCGCTCGGACCTCCGCGGAATCCTGCTCGGTGAGGCCGTCCTCACGGGAGGGGCGGCCGGCGTGGCGGGCGTCCTCGCCGGTACGGGCGTGTCCGTGGCCCTGGCCGGCCCGCTCAGCGACCTCCTCGGGCTGCCCATCTCCCGCACGGACGCCCTGCCCGGACCGGCCTGGGCCGCCGCCGCGCTGCTGCTGCCCGCCGTCGGGCTGGCCGCCGGCGCCCTCCTCGGCAGCCGCGACGTCCTGCGCCGCGACCCCTACCTCACGGCACGGGCCCACGGCTGAGGACACGGACATCCCACTCCTCCTCCCGTTCTCCCGCCTATGTCCACCCGACGGCCTCTCCCCGGCGGACGGCCGGAGGGGGACAGTGGGACGACGGGGACCGAGGGGGTGCGGGGGGAGGAAAGGAGCGGGTCGTGATCGAGGCGGAGTTGAAGGCCCGGGTCCGTGCGCCGGGGGCGGTCGCGCGGTTGCTCGGGGAGTGGGGTGAGGGCAGGTCGGAGACGTACCAGGACACGTACTACGACCTGCCGGACGGCAGCCTGCGCGGCCGGGACGAGGAGCTGCGGCTGCGGTTCCTCGCCGACCACGGCACGGGGGACCGGCGGACCCTGCTCACCTTCAAGGCGGCGGCCGTGGACGAGGCGTCCGGTTCGAAGCCCGAGTACGAGACGCGGGTCGGGGACTCACAGGTCGCGCACGCCATCCTGCGGCACCTCGGCTATGTGCCGGCGATCGTGTTCGAGAAGCGCTGCCGCAGCCACTCCTTCGAGGCGTACGGCCGGCGGATGCTCGCCACCCTGGTACGGGTCCCCGAGCTGGACGGCACGTTCCTGGAGGTCGAGAGCCTGGTCCAGGAGGAGGACGAGGTCGCCGGGGCCCTCGACGACATCCGCGCGGTCCTCCGCGACCTGGGCATCGCCCCGGAGGACCTCACCCGCGAGCCGTACACGGACGCGGTGGCGGCGGTCCGCGGTGCTCAGCCCCAGGGCCCGCCCCTTTGAGGCGCGGGCGCGTGCACACCACGCGGACAAACACCTGGGGCCGGAATCCGATCAAGGATTCCGGCCCCAGGTTTTCAGTAGCGGGGACAGGATTTGAACCTGCGACCTCTGGGTTATGAGCCCAGCGAGCTACCGAGCTGCTCCACCCCGCGTCGTTGAAATTAGTGTACGCCATCCGCGGGACCGCGAGCACACGCATTGATCAGGGGCGGGAGCGAGACGGCGGAGAGGGGGCCGAGGGGTGGGGGTCCGGCGGTCGGTCTCAGCCGGTCAGATGACGGTTGGGCGCCTGCGCCCGCTCCTCGAAGTCCCCGATCAGCACGACCACCGCCCCCTCCGTCAGCGCCGCGTTCCCGGCCGCCGCGTCCTCGACGAACGTGTCCGGCTCCCGCCAGGCCGTGACGACCCGGCGGATGCCCGCGTCGAGGACGAGCCGGGCGCAGGGCAGGGGGCGGGAGGCGCGGCGGGCGCACGGTTCCAGACTGCTGTAGACCGTGGCGGAGGCGAGGCGCGGGTCGGCGGGGTCGATCTTGGCGAGGGCGGCCTCCTCCGCGTGGACCACGGGGTCGCCGCCCTCGCGGGAGTGGCCGCGGGCCAGCTCCGTACCGTCCTCGGCGACCACGACGGCCCCCACGCTGAACGCGGTCCGCGAGGGCGGGCACGCGGCGGCCAGTTCGCAGGCCAGGTCCAGCCAGTGGCGGTCGGCGGGGGAGACGGCCCGTCCGGCGCCGGGGACGCTGGGGGCGTACCGGATGAGGACGATGTCGCCGACCGGCCGGGTCTCCAGCAGCCGGAGCCGGCTCCTCGGCCCCCCGGGATACGCGCCCGTCCCGAAGAGCCGCGGCGCGTCCGCCTCGCCCACGAACACCGGTGCCACGGCCAGCTGGACCTCGTCCGCGAGCCCCTGCCGGAGCAGCTGGGTGTGCACGAGGCCGCCGCCCTCCACCATGAGGCGCCGGACGCCGCGGACGTCCGCGAGGTGGTCCAGGACGGCCGTCCACTCCAGCTCGGGGCCGACGGGGACCACGGCCACGCCGTTCGGTCCCGTCGGCAGGCCCAGCCCGCACAGCCGCTCGGCACCCTTCTCCGTCGTGTACACGGCCTTCTCGCCGCCGGTGTGCCAGAACCGTGCCGCCGGGTCGAGATCGCCGGACGCGCTGACCGTGACCTTCAGCGGGTACTCGGGCAGCCCGGCGGCGACGCGGGCCGCGCGCCGCTCGGGGGAGTTGACCAGCAGCCGGGGGTTGTCGGTGCGCAGGGTGCCGGCGCCGATCAGGATGGCGTCGACGGACGCGCGCACCTCGTCGACCCGGTCGAAGTCGGCCGGGCTCGACAGCAGCAGCCGCTCGGGTCCGGTGTCGTCCAGGAAGCCGTCGAGGGAGACGGCGGCGGACAACAGGACGTAGGGCTGGGGCATGGGACGCGCTCCCTTGGTTCAAGTTTTAAACAATAACTACACTGTACGTATGACGACCCGCTGGCTCACCCCCGACGAACAGCGTGCCTGGCGCGCCTACGTGGCCGCGAGTTCCCTTCTGGAGGACGCGCTCGACCGGCAGCTCCAGCAGGAGGCCGGCCTGCCGCACCTCTACTACTCCATGCTGTCCGCCCTCTCCGAGGCGCCGGAGCGCCGGATGCGGATGACCGAACTCGCCGAGGGTCTGAAGATCACGCGCAGTCGGCTGACGTATGTCGTGACCAGGCTGGAGAAGGACGGTCTGGTGCGGCGCGAGGACTGTCAGTGGGACAGGCGCGGCAGCGTGGCCGTGCTCACCGACGAGGGCATGACCCTGCTGGAACGCACGGCGCCGGGGCATGTCGAGACGGTCCGCAGGGCCGTCTTCGACCATCTCGCCCCCGAGCAGATCGGCCAGTTCGAGGAGATCTGCGGGGCCATCGCGGCGGCGATCCAGGGCGAAGGCCCCCGGACGGCCCCCGGCTCGGACGACCTCCCGTGGCGCCGCCGCGCATGCTCGTCGAGCCGGCAGGGCGAGCCGGACCGCGCCTGACGGACGCGCGACACCGCGCGCCACGGGCCCACGCCACCGCGCGCCACCGCGCGCCACGGGCCCACGCCACCGCGCGACACCGCGCGTCACGGGCGCGCGGCACGGCGAGGGATCGCGCGTCATGGGCCCACGCCACCGCGCGCCGCGCCTCACGGGCACACGGCGCCCCGCACATGACGGGAATGTGACGTATCCCCAAACCAGTTGCTTGAAATTTGAAGCACGGGTTAGAGTCGCTGCGAGCGCTGTGCTTCAAAACTGAAGCACAGCGACACCCCGCCCCAGGACCGGAGATCCCGCATGCCCGACATTCCCGCTGCCACCCCGCGTGCCCGCGTCCGGGTGCCGCTGCGTTTCCAGGACGGCTACGCCGTCGACGCCGAACTGGTCACCTTCCACGGCCTCGTCGACGGCCAGGAGCACCTCGCGATCGTCCTCGGCGACCCCGCCCCCGGCACGGACCCCCTGGTCCGGCTGCACTCGGAGTGCCTGACCGGCGACGTCTTCGGCTCGGCCCGCTGCGACTGCGGCCCGCAGCTGCGCGAGGCGGTGGAGCGGATCGCCGAACGCGGTGGTGTCCTCCTCTACCTCCGCCAGGAGGGCCGGGGCATCGGCCTCTACAACAAGCTGGACGCGTACGCCCTCCAGGACCAGGGGCTCGACACCTACGAGGCGAACGCGGCGCTCGGCCTGCCGGAGGACGCCCGTGACTACACGGCGGCGGCCCAGATGCTGGGTGCCCTCGGTATCGACGAGCTGGACCTGCTCTCGAACAACCCCGACAAGGCGCGGCAGCTCCGCGATCTCGGCGTGGGTGTCCGCCACCGTGTCCCCACCGGCGTCTTCACCACCGCCCACAACGTCCGCTACCTCCGCGCGAAGGTCCTCCAGACCCAGCACACGCTCCCCCTGCCGGAGCTGACGGGACTGGCAGGGCTGACGGCGGGCTGACCCCGGCGCCGGTTCCTCCCCTCTCCCGACCCCTGTCTCCCAACCCCTTTCTCCCGACCGGGCCCAGGGCTCTTCCGACGGATCTCCGCGGCGGCAGAAGGGCCCTAGCCCACTCGGCCCCGCCGACTGGCCCCGCGCCCCGCCCACGGAAACCCTGTTTCCGTGGGCACAGAGAACGGGTGGCGGGTGTGAGGGAGCCGGTCGGGCGGCGGTTCTCCTACGTCCGTACGCTCACTCGCGCCGTCCCGGCCCTGCTGATCACCGTCGGCCTCTTCTACGACCACTTCACCCCGCGGGAGTTCACGGCGGTCCCCTTCTTCACCGCCGCGCCCCTGGTGGCGGCCCCGCTCTTCTCGCTGCACGGCACGGTGATCACCGGGATCGTCTCGGTCTCCGGGGTCAGCGCCGTGCGCGGCTACTACGGCGACACGGGTCAGGTGGACGCGATCACCGAGGTCGCCACGGTGGTCACCGTCGCCGTACTGGCCGTACTGATCAACCGTCTCGTCCGCCGCAGCGACGCCCGGCTCGCCACCGCCCGGGAGATCGCCGAGGCGGCACAGCGGGCCGTCCTGCCGGTGCCGCAGGAGCGGATCGGCGGGCTGGAGATCGCCGCGCGCTACGAGGCCGCGCAGGCGGGGGCGTCGATCGGGGGCGATCTGTACGCGGTGCAGGACTCGCCCCACGGCGTACGGCTGATCGTGGGCGATGTGCGCGGCAAGGGGCTGGGCGCGGTGTCGGCGGTGGCGGTGCTGATCGGCGCGTTCCGGGAGGCGGCCGAGCAGGAGTCGACGCTCGAAGCGGTCGCCCAGCGGCTGGAGCGGGCGCTGGCCCGGGAGACGACCAGGCGGGAGGCCGCGCTGCGGGACGCGGCGGTGGAGTACGAGGGGTTCGTGACGGCCGTGCTGGCGGAGTTCCCGCACGGGGCCGGGCGCGCCCGGATCGTCAACCGGGGCCACCCCTCGCCTCTCCTGCTGCTCGCCGACGGCACCCTGCGCTCCCTGGACGCGCCGCGCCCGGCCCTCCCGCTGGGCATGGAGGATCTGGGCGCCTGGCCCGACCGCGCGGAGGAGGCCGGGTTTCCGCGGGGGGCCACGCTGCTCTTCCATACGGACGGTCTGTCCGAGGCGCGGGACGCGTGCGGTGTCTTCTACGACCCGGTCGAACGCCTGTCCGGGCGGGTCTTCTCCGCTCCGCGCGCCCTGGTGACGACCCTGGCGGACGAGGTGCGCCGGCACACGGGGGACGGCACGACGGACGACATGGCTCTCCTGGCGGTCCGTCGGCCATGACCTCGGGCGGAGGCGGGGGCTGCTGGGGGGCCTCTATATCACCCAACGTGACTGTTTGATCGTTCTCCGTGGACATGCTGATGTCCCGTCAGAACTTTTGTTACTGCCGAGGCAAGTCAACTCGCCCGTTTTAAACCCCTCATGACCCGTAAAGTCCAGCAGGGGGTGCGGAACGATCATTCAGAACAGCTTGGAATGGAGTGCTCGTGTCTATTAACGTTCGATAACGCAGCGCGGTCGTCCCAGCCGTCACAAGAGACGGCTCCGTGCTCACGCGCCGAATCCCGCAAGGGAACCGGGGAACCAACACCCTGGGGTGAATCGCACGGAGACCGTCGTGGCAGTCCGCACGACCGGTTTACGCGCGTAGGAGACCTTCCTGCTCCGAACCCGTCAGCTAACCCGGTAGGCGAGGAGGAAGGAAGGAGTACGCCCACGTGGCGTCGAACCGGTCCGCGACCGAAGCCCCCGTGCCGAGCCAACGCGAAGGCGAGAGCCGGACGTTCGGCTACGGCAGCTACAACAGCGACAACGAGGGCCCCTGGCAGGAGTGGAATCCCAGCGAGGACACCCTTCGCCCCGCTCGCGGTCGGCACCGCGTCGCCAAGAAGACCGGCGTACTCGCTCGTGGCGGCCTCGGCCGCAGCTCCACGGTTCTCGGCGTCGGAGTCATAGCCGCCGTCAGCGGCGCCGGCATGGCCAGCGCGCAGTCCGGCAAGGCCCCGGTGTCCATCTCGATGCCCGACATGCCGAACGTCGGCTCGGTCTTCGAGGACGAGGCCGAGGAGCCGGAGCCCGAGGCGTCCAGGACCCCGCTCAGCAGCGCCGGCCTGACCGCCGCCGAGACCCAGCAGGGCACCGCGGACGCCGGTGAGGCACTGCGCGCCCGCATCATGGCCCAGGCCGAGTCCCAGCAGGACGCCTTCGACAAGGCCGCCGCCGAGGCCGCCCAGACCGCCGCCGCGGACAAGGCCGCCGAACTGGCCGCCAAGGAGAAGAAGGAAGCCGAGGCCAAGGAGGCCGCCGCCAAGAAGAAGGCGGCGGAGGAGGCCGCGGCGAAGAAGGAGGCCGAGCGTCTCGCCTCCCTCGCCAAGCAGTTCACGCTGCCCACCTCCTCGTACACCCTCACCTCCACCTTCGGCCAGGCCGGCCCCTACTGGTCCTCCGGCTACCACACCGGCCTCGACTTCGCCGCCCCGACCGGCACCCTGATCAAGGCCGTCCACGGCGGCACCATCACGCAGGCGGGCTACGAGGGCTCCTACGGCTACAAGACCGTCCTCACCCTCGATGACGGCACCGAGATCTGGTACGCCCACCAGTCCTCCATCGGCGTCAGCGTCGGCCAGAAGGTCGCCACCGGCGACGTCATCGGCCGCGTGGGCGCCACGGGCAACGTGACCGGCGCCCACCTCCACATGGAGGTCCACCCCGGCGGCGCGGCCGGCGGCATCGACCCGGCGGCGTGGCTGCGCAGCAAGGGTCTGACCCCGTAGAGCCGGTCGGACGACGAACCAACGACGCCGCGTGGGCCCGTGAGGACCGCGCGGCGTTCGTCGTCCTCGGGGCCGGCGCCCGCTCGTGCGCCTCGCTCCCACGGCTTCACGTGGCGTTCACGCCGGGGTGGAATGCGGGCGTCCGCCGCGCCGGTTGATGGATGACATGACTTCTCTTCGCAAGCTGGGCACGTCCGACATCGAGGTCTTCCCCCTCTCCCTCGGCGGCAACGTCTTCGGGTGGACGGCCGACGAGGCACAGTCCTTCGCCGTTCTCGACGCCTACGCGGCCGCCGGGGGCAACTTCGTCGACACCGCCGACTCCTACTCGGCCTGGGTGGAGGGCCACACGGGCGGTGAGTCCGAGAGGATCATCGGCAGGTGGATCAAGTCCCGCGGCAACCGGGACGACGTGGTCGTCGCGACCAAGGTGAGCCAGCACCCCGAGTACCAGGGCCTGACGGCGGCCAACATCAAGGCCGCGGCCGACGCCTCCCTCGCCCGCCTCGGCACGGACCACATCGACCTCTACTACACGCACTTCGACAATCCCGAGGTGCCCGTGGAGGAGATCGTCACCGCCCTCGACGACCTGGTGAAGGCCGGCAAGGTCCGTGCGATCGCCGCGTCCAACATCACTCCCGAGCGCCTGAAGGCATCCCTGGACTTCTCGGACGCCGAGGGCCTGGCCCGCTATGTGGCCCTCCAGCCGCACTACAACCTGGTCTCCCGGGACACCTACGAGGGCCCGCTCCAGAGCGTCGCCGCCGACGCCGGTCTCTCCGCCGTCCCCTACTTCGCCCTCGCCAAGGGCTTCCTCACGGGCAAGTACCGCCCCGGCACGACGGTCGACAGCCCCCGGGCGGCCGGTGCCGGCGCCTATCTCGAAACCCCGGCCGGCACACGGGTCCTCGCGGCCCTCGACGAGATCGCCGAGTCCCGCGGAGCCGCCCACGCCACCGTCGCCCTCGCCTGGCTCTCGGCCCAGCCGACGGTCGCCGCGCCGATCGCCTCCGCGCGGAACCTGGACCAGCTCCCGGACCTGCTGGCCGTCGCCGGCCTCACCCTCACCCCCGAGGAGCTGAAGCGCCTGACCGAGGCCTCGGCGTAGCCCACGCGCCCCCGGCGCTAGTACCGGTACGGGTTGTACGAGGGGTACGCGGCCACCCCGTAGGCCACCGGCTGGGGGTGGGCGGGCCCGTATCCGCCGTAACCGGCGTACGCCCCGTACTCGTATCCGTAGCCATACCCGTACTCGAAGCCGTACCCGTACCCGTACCCGTACCCGTGCTTGGGCTCGGCGTCCCGCCCGGCGTAGCCCATCGCCGGGCGGGCCACCTCGCGCCGCCGCCACAGCTCGAACAGCAGCTCCCGCTCACGCAGCGCGAAGTCACTCCCGGCCCGCCCCCGCAGGCCCCGGTGCCGGAGGAACGCCAGCCGCGTCGCGTACGTCTCGTACTCCGCCACCGACCGGGCCCCGGCCTTCCCGAAGTGATGGGCCGCGTACTCCCGCGCCACCCGCCGGGCCCGCATCGACCCCAGTACGTAGGGCTCGGCCGGTGTCAGCCATCCCGCGGCCGCGTACGCCGGCAACGCCTCCCGCACGGTCCGCAGCTCCCGCTGCCGGGCCCAGATCACCCACCACGTCAGCAGTCCGAACGCCGGCACCATGAACCCCGCGTACACCGCGAAGAACCCGTACTCCCCGAACGTCGCCGACCCGTTCCACACCGAGTGCATCGCCATGGCGAGCAACAGCCCGCTCAGCGGCACGAGGACGCGCCGCCCCCGCTGCCACTCCGCGGAGACCGCCGCCACCCCGAAGCCGATCCCCGTCAGCACGGTGAACAGCGGATGCGCGAACGGCGACATGATCACCCGCACGAAGAAGGTGGCCGCGGTGACCGACGCCAGCCCGCTCCCCCCGCTGAGCTGGTCCGTCCCGAAGGCGGTGCCCAGATAGAGGATGTTCTCGGTGAACGCGAAGCCGGTCGCGGTGAACCCCGCGATCACCACCCCGTCCACGAGCGAGGTGAAGTCCCTTCTCCTGAACAGGAAGACGAGCAGGACGGCCGCGGCCTTGGCGGTCTCCTCGACCACGGGCGCTATGACCGTGGCGCCCAGGGTGTCGGCGTGCGAGGGATCGGCCGTGGCCGTCGCTATCCAGCGCGTCGCGAAGCTGTTGGCCACGATGGCTATCAGCGCCGCCGCACAGGCCCCCCAGGCGAACGCGAACACCAGGTTCCGCCAGGGCCCCGGCTCCACCCGGTCCAGCCAGCGGAAGGCGGACATGAGCAGCGGCAGGGGCAGCAGCGCCAGCCCCAGTCCGACGAGGAACCCCTCGGTGCCGGTCTGTTCGCGGACGAGCGCGAGGATGACGAACCCGGAGATGCCGAGCAGCGCGGTCAGCGCGCCGTATCTGACGCTTTTCCGTTGCCACCAGCGCGTGGGCCTGAACGCGTACCCGTCGGCGGAGCCGTGGGGATGCGTCGGGTAGGGGGGACTGGTGGCCATTGCATTGACCCTAACGAGGGAGGGGCCCGCCCGCGACGGCGCGTGGTGCGGCCCACCGGACCGCGCCCGCCGCCAGGTTCCGTCCGAACGACGGCCTTCAGACGCCTGTGGGGGGGTGTTCGGGTTGTCCGGACTGCCGCGTCCGCTGTCGCTCCTGCTGCTGTTCACGCTGCTGTACGCGGCGGAAGAGCAGATCGTTCACCACATGACCCTTGTCCAGTCCCTGCCCCTCGAAACGGGTCAGCGGCCGGAAGTCCGGACGTGGCGCGAAGCCGCCGTCGGCCCGGGTGTTCTCGAAGTCGGGGTGCGCGGTCAGCACCTCCAGCATCTGCTCGGCGTACGGCTCCCAGTCCGTCGCACAGTGCACCACCGCCCCCGGTACGAGCCGTGACGCGACGAGCGTGAGGAACTCCGGCTGGATCAGCCGCCGCTTGTGGTGCCGCTTCTTCGGCCAGGGGTCGGGGAAGTACACCCGGAGCCCGTGCAGCGAGGCGGGCGGGAGCATCTCCCGCAGGAGAATGATCGCGTCGCCGTTCGCGACCCGGACGTTCGTGAGGCCGTACTCGTCCGCGAGGTTCAGCAGGTTCCCCTGGCCCGGCGTGTGCACGTCCACGGCGAGCACGTTGGTGTCCGGATCGGCGGCGGCCATCCGCGCGGTCGCCTCGCCCATCCCGAAGCCGATCTCCAGCACGACCGGCTTCTCGTCGCCGAACAGCTCGACGAGATCCAGCGCCCGCCCGTCGATGTCGAGCCCCCATGTGGGCCACAGCCGCTGCAGGGCGTCCGCCTGCCCGGTCGTCACCCGGCTCCGCCGTGGCTGGAAACTCCTGATCCGCCGCTCGAAGTGCGACCCGGCGGGATCCGGCTTGGGCCCGTCGGGGAAACGCGGCTCACCCTTGACCCGGGTGTGCCGAAGGGGGGCACCGGAGGTGCGGGGCTCGGGGGCATCGGCGGAGTCAGACACAGTGCCCCCGATTTTACGACTCCTGCGGACCCACGTCCCCGCGGCACCCTCCGTGGTCCCACGTCCCCGCGGCACCCTCGCGGTCCCGCACCTGCCCGGTACCGTCCCCGGTCCCGCGCCTGCCCGGCACGCTCCGCGGCTCCACGCCTGCCCGGCACCGCTGCCGGGAGGCTCGCGACCGCCGTCCCGTCACGCCTCGGCCAGCGCTGCCAGGGCCCTTCTCCCGACCTCCCGCCCGATCGGCAGGGACGCGGTCGCCGCGGGGGAGGGCGCGTTCAGCACGTGTACCGCGCGCGCTCCCTCCCGGATCATGAAGTCGTCCACCAGCGTCCCGTCCCGGAGCACGGCCTGGGCCCGCACGCCCGCGGCCGTGGGCACGAGATCCCCCTCCGAGACCGCCGGCAGCAGCCGCCGCACCGCCCCCGTGAACGCCCTCTTCGACACCGACCGGCGCAGCTCCCCCGCCCCGTACCGCCAGTGCCGGCGGGCTATCCGCCAGGACCCGGGCCACGCCAGCGTCGCCCCCAGCTCACGCATCCGTACGGTCCCCCAGGCGTACCCCTCGCGGGCCAGCGCCGGCACCGCGTTGGGGCCGACGTGGACGCCGCCGTCGATCCCGCGGGTCAGATGCACCCCGAGGAACGGGAAGGCCGGATCGGGCACCGGATACACCAGTCCGCGGACCAGCTCGGGCCGCGCCAGCTCGAAGTACTCCCCCCGGAACGGCACGATCCGCATCCCGGGGTCGTCCCCGGTCATCCGGGCCACCTCGTCGCAGTGCAGCCCGGCGCAGTTCACCAGCACCCGCCCGCGGACGACGCCGCCGCCCCGGATCCGGACGGCGACCCCCAGCGAGGCCCGCCGGTCGATCCGCTCGACCTCGGCGCCGTACCGGATCTCGGCGCCGGACGCCCGCGCGAACTGCCGGGCGACCTCCACGTAGTCGCAGATGCCGGTGGTGCCGACGTGTATGGCCGCGAGCCCGCGCACCTCCGGTTCGTACTCGGCGATCTGGGCGGCGCCCAGCTCCCGCACCGGGATCCCGTTCTCCCGGCCGCGCTGGACGAGGGCGTGCAGCCGGGGCAGCTCCGACTTCTCGGTGGCCACGATGAGCTTCCCGGTGACGGCGTGGTCGATGCCGTACTCGGCGCAGAACTTGACCATCTCGGCGGCGCCCCTGACCGCGTACCGCGCCTTCAGCGAGTCCGGCCGGTAGTAGATCCCGCTGTGGATGACGCCGCTGTTCCGCCCGGTCTGGTGCCGGGCCGGGCCGGGCTCCTTCTCCAGCACGGTGACCCGCGTGCCCGGCGCGGCCCGCGTGATCGCATACGCCGTCGACAGCCCGACGATCCCGCCGCCGACCACGAGCACATCGCAGTCGTACGCGCCCTGCCTCCGCACGCGCCCCACCTCCCGACTCCGATAGTGCACTGCACCACTGACAATGCCCTCAAACCCGGAAGACGTCTTCATGGCCTCGGTCACGTCACGGACGCCGGTGCCGGGGCCGCGCCCCGTCAGGGGAGCGGGGAACCGCGCGACAAGCCACGTACAAACCCGCGGCCGCCGAACAAGGAAGCGACCCAGCAGACCACTGGGCGCCCACCATCCCTACGCCGGCGTCATCAAGAGCGGCCGCGCCCTCTCCCGCAGCTCGATCACCCGCGGCTCGTCCCCGTACGGCTCCAGCCGATGCAGGAGGTCCTTCACGTACTCGGTGGTGCGCGCCGAGGAGATGCGCCCCGCGACCTCCACCGCCCGCACCCCCTGCTCGCATGCCGCGTCGAGGTTGCCGGACTCCAGCTCGGCGACCGCCGACACCACGAGCCGCAGCCCGTGGGAGCGTACGAACTCCTCCGTCGGCCGCGACAGCGCCTGCTCCGTGAACCGGCGCACCTGACGCGGCGCCTTGAGGTCCCGGTAGCACTCGGCCGCGTCCGCGGCGAACCGGTCGTAGCCGTAGAAGCCGAGCCAGCTCGGGTCGTTGTCGCCGTCGCGGGCCCGCTCCAGCCAGCCCTCGGCGGCCTTGAGGGCCGCCCCGGCGGCCACCGCGTCGCCCGCGCGCGCGTGGGCCCTCGCCTCGACGAGCCGGAAGAAGCTCATCGTGCGCGCGGTGGCCAGGCCCCGGTTGCGTTCGAGCGCGGCCTGCGCGAGGTCGACGCCCTCGTCGCCGAAGCCGCGGTAGGTGGCCTGCAGCGACATCGTGGCGAGCACGTACCCGCCGAGCGGTACGTCGGCCGCGGCCCGCGCGAGCCTCAGCGCCTGGATGTAGTACCGCTGGGCCGCCTCCTGCTGACCCGTGTCAAAGGCCATCCAGCCTGCGAGGCGGGTGAGTTCCGCGGACGCTCCGAACAGCGCGCGGCCCACCTCGTCGGAGTACGAGCCGAGCAGCAGCGGTGCGGCCTCGACCCGCAGGCATTCCGGCACCATGGACGAACGCCAGTCGCCGCCTCCGTACTTGGAGTCCCAGCGCCTGGCGTCCTCGGCGGCCTCGCGCAGTTTCTGCACGTCGCTGTGGCCGACCTTCAGCGGCGACCCGGAGCCCTCCGCGGAGCCCGCCTCGCGCGCCACCGAACTGTCGGCCGGGGTTATCAGCCAGCGCGAGGCGGGTGTGGCGTACGCGCTCACCGCGAACGATCCGGCGAGGGACTGCCAGATGCCGCCGGTGCCCGCGCGGCGGCCGGCGAGGTCGAGGCGGTACAGCTCCGTCGCCGCGCGCACCGCCTGTCCGACGTCACGGGGGAAGGCGAGGCCCACCTCGGGGGCGGGGTCCGCGTCCGCCAGGCCGATCTCGTGGAGCGGCACCGGACGGCCGAGCTTCTGCCCGATCGCGGCCGCGATGAGATGCGGCGCGGCACCCTGGGGGACCATGCCCTTGGAGACCCACCGCGCCACCGAGGTCTTGTCGTAGCGAAGCGTCAGCCCGCGTTGGGCGCCAAGGTCGTTGACGCGACGCGCGAGTCCTGCGTTGCTGATTCCCGCGAGGGCGAGAACGGCGCCGAGTTTTTCGTTCGGCCCGCGTTGCTCCCTGGACATTGCGCCACCCCTCGAACAGACGGCTGCCGCGGCGGCATAGGCACGCGGCATTCGTAAACCCAGCGTAGTTCGCCGCATCCCAAGCGTTAAGGGGCGTAAATCCGGATGGCGGGATTGTGGTCCGTACGAAAGTGCGGGCGCAGCACGGAGGGTGGTGATGTGCTCCCGATGTGTGGCCGTGCGCCTGTCCGTGCGCTCTACTCCGGCCACCGGGGGAGCGGTTCCATGGTGGTGCGTGGGTCGGCCCGCTGTACTGGATCCAGTGGGCTGGGGGACACCGCCGCCTACATCCCCGCGGGTGGCGGACCGGTCCGGGAGGCGAACTCCGCCTCCCGGACTGTGCGTTGACGCTGTGTCGTCATCCGGGGCGGTACGGCGGGTGTGCCGACTTCGCCCTTCGAGGACGATTTGGCCGAAAATCGACGGTGGTCGTCGAGCGTGAATACCGCTCCGACCACGCCTGTTGAGGGCGCGTTAGGTGTTTTGGGGGAGCGTACCGGGGGCGCATTCGCGTCGTAGACCCGGGGTCCACCTGGATGGACCACCCCGCGTCCAGGCCGACTTGAGGGGACGACGGGGGAGCGTTCAGGGCTCCCCGGGGGCGCACTCGGCGGTGCGCAAGCCGGACCACACGCCTCCGGCAGGCCTCCTTCGTGGCAGCATGGGGACCGTTCGTACGGTGCACCGGTTGTCCACAGCCTGTGGAGGCGTCGATGCGGTGGTTGGTGGGATGGAGCAGTACCGCCGCTGGCGCGCCCGCCTTCGGTTCCGCCGGCGCGACCGGACCCGACGGTGAGAGCGTGCACCCGGTCGGCTCCCACCTCCTGTGGGGCGACCCCGACCCGCTGTGGGCCGTCGGCGACTGGCGCCCCGACGAGGTGCGGGTCGTGACGGCCGACGTCCAGACCAGGATCGCCGTGCTCGGCATCTGCGGTGCCACCGACGAGCAGCTGCGCGTGGGCCTGTTCGCGGCCCGGGGCGGCGCCCTGCGCCACCTCACCGCCTGGCCCGGCAGCTACACCGCCGTCGTCCAGGTCGGCCGCCGGGTGACCGTCTGCGGCGACCTCGCGGGCGCCCGCCCGGTCTTCCACACCCCCTGGGCGGGCGGCACGGCGTACGCGACGGCCGCCCTCCCCCTCGCCGACCTCGTCGAGGCCAACCTCGACTTCGGGCACCTGGCGGCCCTGCTGGCCGCCCCCGACGTGCCGGACGCCCTCCAGGACTCCACCCCGTACGACGGCGTGCGCCGCATTCCTCCGGGGCACGCACTGATCCTGCGCGCCGGGGCGCGTGAGATCGCCGGCTACGAGCCGGTCGCCTCCCTCGCCGTCGCCGCGCCCTCCGCCGACCCGGACAGCGCCGTGGACGCCGTCCGGGACGCCCTCGTGGAATCCGTGCGGGTCCGGCTCTCCGCCCCCCGGCACGTGCCCGACGTCGACCCCGGCCCGGTCCCCGGCATGGGCCCCGCCGAGCGCCGCGCCGCCCGCGGCATGCCCGTCCCCGGCATCGGCGCCGATGTCTCCGGCGGCCCCGCCTCCGGCACGCTCGCCCTGCTCGCCGCCGGTCTGCCGGGCGCCCCCGGCACGGTCCTCGGCCATGGCACGGGCGCCGGCGAACGCCTCCTCGCGGTCACCTTCAACGACCTGGTCACCTCCGGCCGCGAGACCGAACTGGAACGCGCGGGCACCCTCGCCGCCAACCCCCGCCTCCACCACGTGGTCGTGACCGGCGGCGAGGAGGTGCTCCCGTACGCCGACCTCGACGTCCCCCTCACCGACGAGCCCGGCCCCTCGCTGGTGACGGCCGCCCGCCACCGCGCCCGCCTCGCCTCCGGCAGCGCGGACCACTTCACCGGCTACGGCGCCCGCCAGGTCCTGGACGCCCACCCCGCCCGCCTGGCCGACCTCCTGATGGACCGCAAACGCCGCCACCTGGTACGGCCGGTCGCCGCCCTCGCCAAGGCCGACGGCTCGGTGATGGTCCCCGCGCGCGTGTACGGCGCGGCGCGGAAGCTGGCCCGCACCCCGTACCGCTCCGGCGTCGAGGTCCTCGCCGACCGTCTGATGCAGCGCCGCTTCGAGGAGCCCGGTGGCGCGGTGGGCGCCTCCCTGGCCGCCCTCACCTGGGCCAGACCGGGCCCGGCGGCCCGCTGGCTCACTGGCGAGGCCCTGGCAGAAGTATCGATTCGCCTGGGTGCGACGACGGGCCGCTCCACCGTCGGCCCCGGCCAGCGGCCCGGCGACTTCCGCGCCCGCGCGGCCCTGGCCCGGCACGCGGCGGACCTCCGGATCCTCGAACAGGCGGTGGAGATCCGCTCCCAGCGCCTGCACACCCCCTTCCTCGACAACCAGGTCGTCCGCGCCTGCCGCGCCCTCCCCGAGGCCCTCCGCGTCCAGCCGGGCGCCCGCGCCGCGATCCTCCGTACGGTCCTGGAGGGCGCCGGCGTCACCGACCTCCCGCCCGGCTGGGGCGCCCCCTCCCACGCCACCTCGCACGCCGCCGCCCGCACCGGCCTCCGCGTGGCCGCCGACACCCTGATCACCCTCTTCGACACGCCCCTGCTCGCCCAGGCGGGCATCGTCGAGGCCAGAGTCGTCCGCAAGGCCCTCCGCGCCGCCGCCGAGGGCGAACCCCTTCCGCTCGACGGCCTCGCCGACCTGGTCGCCCTCGAACTCTGGCTGCGCCGCCTCCTCGCCCGCCGAGGCACCTGCTGGACGGGCACCCCCGCCAGACAGCGCGCCGTACCCGCCGGCATCACCCCCCAAAGAGGCGCCCTGGGCACGGGAGCGACAGCACGACACGTCTGACCTGCCGGCACGCGGGCCCGGTGGCGAACGGCCGGGCCCTCAACCGCAGCTGAACCGCGAATCCGCCCAGTCCGCCAGCACCGGCAGGTCGAAGGGGCTGTGCGGCTCGACGACCAGCCGTACCGTCTCCCGCCCGCCGAGAGCCACCCGTACCGGCAGCGCCGGATCCCCGCCCCGTACCGGACCGGACCTCCACAGCCGGACCCCGTCGCCGTAGACGGAGAAGCGGACCTCGCCGAGGCCGTGCGTCAGGTCGTCGACGCCGACCAGCGCGTCGTACGCCTCGCACCGGCGGTTGAGATCGATGGTCACGGAGGAGCGGCCGTGCACGGTCACCCCGTTGCCGTAGTGCTTCCCGGCGATCGACAACCCGTACCGCTGCCAGACCCAACCGCTCTCCGCGAGCCGCATCTCGGGTGCGGTGCCGTCGCCGAGGATGCCGTACCGCAGCTCGTTCCACCGGTAGACGGCCGGGGGAGCGGGCGGGGCCGGGGACGACGGCGCCGGGGTCGGTGTGGGCGACGGCTTCGGAGCGGGAGTTGGGGTCGGCGTCGGCGTGGGAGGGGGCGTCGGCTCGGCGGCCGGTGCCGGGGTCTCGGCCCGTGACGGCGTGGGCGACGGCTTCGGCGCCGGTGACGGCCTGGACATCGGCACCACCCTCGCGGGCGCGCCCCGCGCGGGCGTGTCCCGAGGCGTCGACGGATCCGGCCGCGGCGCGGCCACGGCGGGCCGCGAGGCGGACGGCCCGGCGGACGGCTCCCCGGACCGCACGTCGTCGCCCGTCAGCGCGAGCGCCACCGCCGCGGCGACCATCCCGGCCACACTCACCGCGATCCCGGCTTTCGCGGGTCCGCCGAGCCCTTCCGCGGCGGCCCCGCCGGCACCCTTGCCCGCCGCGGCCGCCGCACCGACGGCCCCGGCCCCGGCGCCCCCGGCGACGAGCGCGGCGACCTTCGCGTACCCGGCCGCGCCGAACCAGCCGATGACCGCGACCGGTACGACGGCCGGGATCCCGCTCGCGACCTCCTTGATCTGCCCGGCGGCCAGCCGGCACGCCGCGCACTCCTCCAGATGCGCGCGCAGTCCCCGCTCGGCCCGCCTCCGCAGGCTGCCACGCGCGTACGCACCGAGCCGGTCGGCGTAGCGCCCGCACTCCCCGGGGGCACCGGCGAGCGTGGCGCTCACATGGGCCTGCAGATACGCCTGCTTGAGTCCCTCCCGCGCCCGGCTGGCCAGGACCCGGGTCCCGTTGGCGTCGAGCCCGAACAGGGTGGCGACCTCGCTCGGCGACTCGTCCTCGACCTCGGTGTGCCACAGCACGGCCTGCCAGCGCTCCGGAAGCGAACGGAACGCCCGCATCGCCATCGACTGCTCGGCCTCGTGCATCGCCCGCACGTCCGCGCCGAGATCGAGCGTGTCCGCGTCCGACACCTCGGCGCCGCGCGACGCCTGGGCCGCGAACACCGCGAAGTCGTCGACCAGCTGCTCCCGCCGGGCGGAACTCGTCCACGTCGCGGCGACCCGCCGCACGGACGTCAGCAGATAGGCCCGTACGGCGTGCTCCGGCCCGGCGCCGCCCCG
Organism: Streptomyces sp. NPDC041108; assembly: GCF_055592645.1. NCBI lineage: Bacteria > Bacillati > Actinomycetota > Actinomycetes > Kitasatosporales > Streptomycetaceae > Streptomyces > Streptomyces sp. NPDC041108. Next base: position 320,866 of record NZ_JBVIYK010000010.1, read on the forward strand.
GACCGCCTGCAGCATGCGGGCGAAGACCTCGGCCGTCAGGTCGTCGGCGGTGTGGGCGTCCCGGCAGCACGTCCGCGCGTACCGGCGCACGGCCTCCGCGTGCCGCCGGTACAGCTCCTCGTACGCCGAGTCGTCCCCGGACCGCATCCGGTCGATCAGGTCGGCGTCGGAGGGCGCCCGAGGTGGCAGCACCCCGGAGTCGAAGCGGTGCCACTGCGCCGGAACCCCGCGCCCCCCTTGCTCGGGCACCTGAGGCCCCGCCTGCGCCCCGGCCGCCACCGTCTCCGGTCCCGGCTCGTCCCGCCCGTCAACACCCATCGCGGAAGCCCCCGCCGCCGGCCGACCCAGTCCCCAACACCAGGGCAGAGTGCCATATTGGCTTTTGTTCAGCCCCCGGTACTACGGGCATACCACTCGTCCGAGGGGGCTTCCCAGACCTCAGAGCGACGATTCACCCGTACGAGTAACCCGAGTCCCGGAAGAGGCGCGGGGAACGGGCAGGGGCACGGGGAACAGGCAGGGGCACGAGGAACGGGCAGGGGAGAACAGGCAGGGGCGGCGCGGGGTGAGGACACCACCCCGCGCCGCCCCTGGGGCGAAACGTCACCCGGTCACGGTCACGAAGGCCGGGACCGCAACCCCTCCAGCAGAATGTCGAGCAGCCGAGCGGACGCGGCAGCCTGCTGCGCCGCGTCCGGCAACGCCGGCGCTCCCGTGGCGATCACCAGCAGTACATCCGCCACGGTCACGTCCTCGCGCAGCTCACCGGCGCCCCGAGCCCGCTCCACCAACTGCCCCACGACCTCGAGCAGTGCCGAAGCACCGGCATCGTCCACGGGCCCACCGGAACCGGTGGTGCCCACGGCGGAACCGGAGCCCGACTCCGCCGGGACCAGCCGAAGCTCGGCCGACGCCTGCACCCGCTGCTGCGGCACCCGCGCCTCGTCCACGACGATCCCGCCGATGTCGTCGGACCCGTCCTCGGCGACCCCGACCCGCAGCACCTGCGGCGGCAGCAGCCGCCCGGCACCCGAGGCCACGGACGTCCGCAGGAACCGCGACAGCGCCTGCCACGGGTCCTCCTCCTGGCCGAGCGCCACCCTGGCCTGTTCGGTGAGCCGAGACGTCTCCTCCTCGGCTATCCGCCGGACCAGGACGTCCTTGCTCGGGAAGCGCCGGTACACCGTGCCGACACCGACCCGCGCACGGCGGGCCACGTCCTCCATCGGCGCGCCGTACCCCAGCTCACCGAACACCTCGCGCGCCGCGCGCAGCACGTGCTCGAGGTTGCGCTGTGCATCCACGCGGAGGGGAGCGGACCGCACTCCCTCACCGCGTCCGTTGCCGCCCGCCGAGCCCATCGCACCACCGGGTGCGATGGTGGACGCGGACGACCAATGGGACTCCTGAATATGCATACGTGTTCCCCCGGTAATGACGTCTCCCCCCGGAGACTCTCCCCGTCATCGGAAGCCGGAGCGGCGGAACGAGCGTCCAAGGTCGTCGGTGGTCGCCGACTTCCTTCGTCGGCAACCCGGTCCCCGAGCCGGACCGCCCGTCGCGGACCACTCGGAAAACGGACCCGAACCCCAGATCCACGACCTCGACCCCGGACTCGACCGAACCTCTTGAACGCATCCCCCTACACCCCGTCGACACACGAACATAGTTGAGAGGGAGTCAATTCAGAAGGGGCACGTTCCGCACGGAGCGCCCCCTGATCGGAGTACGGGCGGTTTACGTCCGGTTTGCGCCCCCTCCTGCCACCCGGCTCACACCATCTGACCTGCACACCTGCCGCGCACACTGGTGAATCGGCCATCTCCGCGCGATTGTGGAGACCGGTCACACAAATTGCCGGGCCTGTGGACAAACCAGCGAGCAAGGTGCGTCATGGGATGGTGAAGGAACCGATGCGCATTCTCATCGTCGGCGGCGGTTACGTCGGGCTGTACACAGCGCTGCGCTTGCAGCGACAGCTGAAACCGGAACTCGGACGTGGCGACGTCGAGATCGTCGTCGTGTCCCCCGACCCTTATATGACGTATCAACCCTTCCTTCCGGAGGCGGCGGCGGGCTCCATCTCGCCCCGACACGTCGTCGTGCCGCTGCGCCGCGTCCTGAACCACTGCAAGGTCGTCATCGGCGAGGCCACCGCGATCAACCACGCCAAACGCATCGCGACCCTCGACACCCTCGCCACCGAGGAGGAGGGCACGGAGGCCGAACAGCTGACGTACGACGAACTCGTCCTCGCCCCCGGCTCCGTCTCGCGCACCCTGCCCATCCCCGGGCTCGCGGACTACGCCATCGGCTTCAAGACCGTCGAAGAGGCCATCGGCCTGCGCAACCACGTCATCGAACAGATGGACATCGCCTCCTCCACCCGCGACCCCGCGATCCGCGACGCGGCCCTGACCTTCGTCTTCGTGGGCGGCGGCTACGCCGGCGTGGAGGCGCTCGGCGAGCTGGAGGACATGGCCCGCTACACCGCGCGGTACTACCACAACGTGAAGCCCGAGGACATGAAGTGGATCCTCGTGGAGGCCTCCGACCGCATCCTCCCGGAGGTCGGCGAGGAGATGGGCCGCTACACGGTCACCGAACTGCGCCGCCGCAACATCGACGTACGCCTGCACACCCGTCTCGAATCGTGCGCCGACCGCGTCGCCGTCCTCAGCGACGGCGCTCGCTTCCCGACCCGCACGGTCGTCTGGACGGCCGGTGTGAAACCGCACCCGGTCCTCGCCGCCACCGACCTCCCGCTCAACGAGCGGGGCCGCCTGAAGTGCACCGCCGAGCTGACCGTGGAGGGCGTCGCGCACGCCTGGGCCGCGGGCGACGCGGCCGCCGTCCCCGACGTCACCGCCGAACCTGGCAAGGAGACCGCCCCCAACGCCCAGCACGCCGTACGCCAGGCCCGCGCCCTCGGCGACAACATCGCCCGCTCGCTGCGCGGACAGCCCCTGGAGAAGTACGCGCACAAATACGTCGGCTCGGTCGCCTCCCTCGGCCTGCACAAGGGCGTCGCACACGTCTACGGGCGGAAGCTCAAGGGCTACCCCGCCTGGTTCATGCACCGCGTGTACCACCTGAGCCGGGTGCCGACCTTCAACCGCAAGGCCCGCGTCCTCGCCGAATGGACCCTCTCCGGCCTCTTCAAACGAGAGATCGTCTCGCTCGGATCACTCGAACATCCCCGTGCGGAGTTCGAACTCGCGGCCGGTGGAAAGCCCCCGGAGGACCCGAAGGGGTCGTCCTGACCCGATCCAGGAACTCCACCGACCGGGCCGACGTCTGACGGATGTCGGTCCGGTCGGCCAGACTGGTCCGCGACGTGATCCATGATCCCGGGCGGGGCCACTCCTCGCCCACACGTACCCACGACCAGGCATCCCCCACCGCCGCACCCGGGGCGACAACCCCCGGGCCACGGCCGGATCCGGAGCCGGCCACAGACGACAACACGAGGCACGAGGCAAGGATTCGGTGAACTTCACGCGCTGGAGCGCCCGGCTCCCCGGTACGCAGCGCCGCGCCGCAGCGCGGACCGAACACACGGTCAACCCGGACCGGCGGGGGGACGGATCCGTGCCCGCCGCCCGCGCCGAACGGCAGACCGACGACCCCCCGGACGACACCCACGCCGTACCCGCCGTCGACGACCTCCCCACCCGCGAGATCCTCGACCGCATCCCGGCCCTCGTCGCCCTCGTCCACGGCTCCGACCACCGCACGGCCTACGTCAACGACGCCTATGCCGCGGCCTTCGGCGCCCGCCCGCTCGGCGAACCCGCCCGCAAGGCCCTGCCGGAGCTGGACGACCTCGGCCTCCTCCCGCTCCTGGACCAGGTCCTGCGCAGCTCCAAGCCACGCACGGTCAAGTCCCGCAAGGCCGCCGGCGGCCGCAGCTACACGATCACCTGCACCCCGGTCGCCGTACCCAGCGGCGCCGGGCAGAGCGACGGCGGTGTCCTGATCTTCGCCGCCGACGTCACCGACCACGCCGAGGCCGCCGAACGCCTCCGCGCGAGCGAACGCCGCCAGCGCGAGACCGCCGTCACCCTCCAGCGCTCCCTCCTCCCCCAGGAGCTGGAAGAACCCGACGACCTGCGCATCGCCGCCGTCTACCACCCAGGCGGCACCGAGACCGCCGTCGGCGGCGACTGGTACGACGTCATCACCCTCGGTGGCGGCCGCACGGCCCTCGTCATCGGCGACGTCATGGGCCGCGGTGTGCGCGCCGCCGCCGTCATGGGCCAGCTGCGCACGGCCGTCCGCGCCTACGCCCGCCTCGACCTGCCCCCGCACGAGGTGCTCCAGCTGCTGGACGGTCTCGCGACGGAGATCGACCCCAACCAGATCGCCACCTGCGCCTACGCCGTCCACGACCCCAACGAGGGCCGCCTGGTCTACGCGTCGGCGGGCCACCTGCCCATCCTCGTCCGCGACGAGAGCGGCACGGTCCTGCGCGCCGACGAACCGACCGGCCCTCCGCTCGGCACCGGCGGCTGGACCCACGCCTCCGGTTCGATTCCCCTCGGCCCCGGTTCCACGGCCGTCTTCTACACCGACGGGCTCGTGGAGCGCCGCAACGAGGACCTGGACGAGGGCATCGCCGCCCTGGAGCGCGCCCTGTCCGGTGCCACCGGCACTCCGCAGGTCGTCTGCGACCGCCTCGTCCGCTCGACCGGCGTCACCGCCGACCACGACGACGACGTGGCCGTACTCGTCCTCCAGCACCCCGCCCGCGTCGGCCCTGACGGCGAACTCTTCCGCAACGCCGCCCTGGAGCTCCTCGGCGGTGTGGAAGCGGCCCCCCGCGCCCGCGCCTTCGCCTCCGGCGTCCTGACCAGCTGGCGCTTCCCGCCGGAACTCCACGACCTGGGCGTCCTGGCCGCCAGCGAACTCGTCGCCAACTCCCTCCAGCACGGCACCCCGCCCATGCGCCTGCGGCTGCGCCGCACCGACCGCCGCCTGATCGTGGAAGTCACCGACGGCGACGACCACCTCCCCCGCCGCCGCAGAGCCGACCCCGCGGACGAGTCCGGCCGTGGTCTCGCCATCATCGGCACGATCGCCTCCGACTGGGGCAGCCGCCGGACGCCGGGCGGCGGCAAGGCAGTCTGGTGCGAGTTCGCCCTCCCCGGCCGCACGTCATAGGACGTGGTCGGGTGCGGGTGCGTGGCGGCCGGTCGCACAGTTCCGCGCCCCCGGAACAGCGGGAACGCGGGGAACTGTGCGAGAAGCCCCACCGGGCGGACGTCCTTCCGGGCGGACGGTTCGGGGGCCGAAGGGGCGCAGCCCCTGGTGGACGGGAAGGGTAGGGGCGGCGGGGGCGAGAGGCCCTACGCCGACACGACCCCCGGCTGGGACGCCGGCGTCGCCCCACCCCGGGCCACCACCCGACTCGCCCCGAGTCCCGGCTGATCCTGCACCGCGCTGAGCCGCCGTCCCAACCGCAGCGCCAACATCGTGATACCCAACGAGAACAGCAGGAACGTCACGACGTACGGGGCGTGCAGCGAGGCGCCCATGGGCCCACCCACGGCCGGCCCGACCGCCAACGCAAGCTGCTTCACCAGCGCGAACGCGGAGTTGTACTGCCCTGCCATCCCCGGCGGCGCCAGATCGGCCACCAGCGGCGCGACGGTCGGCGACAACATGGCCTCGCCCAGACCGAACAGCGCGTAGGTCGAGACGAACGCGGCGGTCGCCATGGTCTCGCTGGTCTGTCCCAGTCCGGCGAACCCGGCCACGCCCCACGCGACGGCCCAGATCAGCCCCACGGCGGCGATCACCCGAGACCGCCGACGCCGCTCCACGAACCGCAGCACCGCGAACTGCGCGATCACGATCACCGCCGTGTTGGCGGCGAGTGCCGTGCCGAGGGCGGACGTCGATATCCCGGCCGCCTCGACCCCGTACGCGCTCAGACCCGACTCGAACTGCCCGTAGCAGGCGAAGAACAGCACGAAGCCCAGTACACACAGCTGCACCATGGCCCGGTTGCCGAGCAGCTGCTTCCAGCTCCCCTTGGCGGCCGCCCCGGTGACGGACACTCCTGCGACCTCGGCGGTGCGAGGCACTCGCACGGTCGCCATCACACCCACGAGCAGCAGGAACATCGCCGCCTGTATGGAGAACAGCAGGACGAACGACCCCGCGCGCGAGGCATCGACCAGGTGCCCGCCTATCAGCCCGCCGACCCCGAGCCCGAGGTTCTGCAGGAAGAACTGCGTGGCGAAGGCCCGGGACCGGTTCTCCGCGTGCGAGAAGTCGACGATCAACGTCGCGAGCGCGGGCTGTGTCACGGCCTGTCCGGCCCCGAGCGCCGCCGCGGACAACAGCACGGTCGTCGCACTGGTGGCCAGCCCGAGACTGAGCGACCCGACGGCAGCGGTGACCAGGGCGGTGAGCAGCACGGGAAGCGGGCCGCGCCGGACTATGGCCCGCCCCGCGAAGGGCAGCACCACGAGTGCTGCCACGGCGAAGACCGCCAGCACCAGCCCCGCCGTCGTCGCACCGAGATCCCGCACCTGCGCCACATAGACGTACAGATACGGGACGGTGAAGCCGAGTCCGAACGCGCCGAGCGCGTTGCCCACGTGAATCCGGCGCATCGCTGCGCCCGTCCCCCTGGTCACGTTCACCTGCCTAGGTAAGGGAAGCCCTCAGCTCAAGGGTTAGGACTGAAGACTTCGAAGCTAAAACTTAGAAGGTAAACACTATACCTCGAAGGACTTCGATGCCAAGCGGCGTCGTGCCATACTTCGCCCATGGGCGACACCCCCGGCACCTCCGGCAGCGCCGAGCCGACACTCGAAGAGCAGATCGCCGCCTACCAGCGCGAGTTCCAGGACCTCGACCCCCAGGTCGAGAAGATCGTGTCGGCACTGTCCCGCCTCAACCGCCGCATGAACGTCGCCTACGGCCGCCAGACCTCCGCGCTCGACATCAGCAACGCCGACTGGGAGGTCCTCAAGGCCCTCGTCCTCTCCGGCGCCCCGTACCGGATGGGCCCGAGCGAACTGGCCAAGCGGCTCGGCCTCACCCCGGCCGCCATGACCCACCGCATCGACCGCATGGTCGCCGAGGGTTTGGTGACCAGGGACCGGGACGAGAGCAACCGGGTGCGCGTCATCATCGAGCTCACCCCCGAGGGTCGCGAGAAGTGGCTGGAGGCCATGCGCCTCGCCTCGGTCTTCGAGGAGGACCTTCTGCAGGACCTCTCCCCTCTGGAGCGCACCGTCCTGGGCGAGGTCCTGACCCGGCTCCTCCGCCGCGTCGAGCACGCCCAGCCGGACGCCGGCGGCCGCCTCACCGACCTCGACTGAGCGGTACGGTCGAGAGCACCCGAGGTTTGGTCGCGGGCCACCCGGGGGAGGCTTGACAGTCCACCCCGCGATCCGTAAAGTTCTTCGGGTTGCCACGGAGCCTTAACGGTTCTGCGACAGCACCTCCGCCGCCTCGAGCGGCACACAAACCAACCAGTGCGACTCCCAGTCGGGATGAATTCGGCGTGCCCGAATGCAATTCGATTTGGGTTCGACAGCCCCGATTGGGAACTGTCGAGCAGATCCGCTAAGGTTTGGAACGTCGGAACGGCCCAACAGCCGCGAGGACAAAGCCCGCTGACTGGGAATCAGGCCCGAAAGGATCTGATAGAGTCGGAACCGCCGGAAAGGGAAACGCGAAAGCGGAAACCTGGAAAGCACCGAGGAAATCGGATCGGGAAACGGTCTGATAGAGTCGGAAACGCAAGACCGAAGGGAAACTGCCCGGAGGAAAGCCTGAGAAGAAGTTCTCGGGTGAGTACAAAGGAAGCGTCCGTTCCTTGAGAACTCAACAGCGTGCCAAAAATCAACGCCAGATATGTTGATACCCCGT
>NZ_JBVIYK010000011.1:0-4110 GCF_055592645.1 Streptomyces sp. NPDC041108
GCGGCGGGCGGCGGTGCGGAAGGTTCCGTGGGGCTGGTCGGGGGTGCCCTCGGAACGGGGGAAGAACTCGTACCAGGAGCCGAACAGGGCCCGCTGGCGTTCCACCAGCAGGGGCAGCGGTTCGGAGGAGGTGACCAGTTCCCGCAGGGGGTGACGGGCCAGGACCTCGTCAACCTCCGGCGCCAACGCCGCCGCCAGCCGGTCGGCGACCGGGAGGGTGTCGTCACGGAGTGTCCGTACGGCTGTGAGCAGCACCGCGTGCAGGTCCGCCTCGGGCACCCCCGCGGCGGCGCGCGCGTAGAGCTCGGCGCCCTCCTCCAGGACGAGCCCGGAGTCGATACCGGCCGGGATCTTGATGCGGGCGGTGTGACGCCACGTGGCGATCGGGTCGCTCCATGCCTCGACGCGGTACGTCCACCGGCCGATGGCGGTCGGGGTGACCCAGGCGCCCCAGCGGTCGGTGCCGGGGGCGAGTTCGCGCATCGTGGTCCATGGGGCCGGACGGCCCTCCGGATCCTTGAGCACCACGTTGGCGGCGACCACACCGTGTCCCTCCCGGAAGAGCGTCGCGGTGACCTCGAAGGTCTCGCCGACGACTGCCTTCGCGGGACGCCTGCCGCACTCGACGAGCGGGCGGACGTCCCTGACGGGGACGCGGCCGACGGCCGGGGCCGGGATCGGGCTCATGGGTCTCACCTCCGCGGTGCTCGGGGATCGGCCGGCGCTGGGCCGAACGGGTGCTGAACGGGGGTCCTACCGCCCTGCCGCGAAACGCTGCCCGGACGGCGGACCGCGTCGGGCGGAACGGGTCTTGCCGGTCTGGTCCTTGCGGGGCCTGCCGTTCTGTTCCGGACGGGGTCTGCCGTTCTGTTCCGGCTGGGGCCGGCCGGTCTGCTCCTGGAGATAGGCGGGCAGGCTCGTCTGGAGGTAGCGCTCGGCGGCCGTCACGGCCTCGCGGGCGCACCGCTTGCCCATCAGGACGCACAGCGTGTAGCCCGAGTCCTCGAAGCTCTCCCGGGCCGCGCGGTCGGTCGGGGACGCGAGCATCGCGCGTTCCCAGGTGCGGTAGCGCCGCAGATGTCTCGCCACCTCGTTCTTGGCGGGCAGCAACATGCGCTGGTCCCTCCCGGCACTCTCGACGGAGCACGCTTCCCTGGGGAGGTCGTGCACGGAGGGGCACCGGCGCCTCACGGAGCCGATGCCTGCACTCATGGTGCACAGGTCGCCACCGGGCGTCTTGTTGGCACTTCAACTACCTCTGAGGTCGCTCGTGTTGCACGAATGGCGTAGCACTCCCACTCTGGAGCTGACTCAGAAGTGATCGGTGCTCACGCTTCGTGCTCACGAGGCGGGAGCTTCGCCGGTGAGGAGCCAACGACGATGAAGACCGCAGTGCCTCGCTACTACCACCTCGACGTGGAGGTCGGTCCGGAACGGGTCGGCCAGGTCAGGCGCATCCTGGCCGCCCACCTCCGGTTCTGGGACCTGGAGACCCTGTCAGGGACCGTCTGCCACAGCGCCGAACTGCTGCTGCGCGCGATCGACGAACACGCCACGGACAAGAACACCTCGATCGAGATGTGGTGGAACGGTCAGCACCTCATCGCGGCGGTCGGCGCGAACGACCGGGAGATGCGCCCGGACCGGGAACTGCGCCCCTGCCTGACCCATATCGCCGCGCTCAGCGACGGCTGGGGCTGCTGCTCGACGGCCACCGGCAGCACCGTCATCTGGTTCACCCAGCGGGCGCCGGTCGACCAGAGCGTTCCCCTGGTGCCCACCGTGCCCGAGCCGGCCCTGCGCGAAGTCCTCCAGGTCCCCCGCGAGACGCACATCGCCCTGCTCGCCGGAGCGCCCGGCGACCAGGCGCCGGACGTGTGCGAGGCCGCGCGGTGACGCTGCGACCGGACCGGACAGGGGTGCCCGTGTGGAGCGGGCACCCCTGTCCGCTGGGTGCCTCCTTCGACGGAACCGGCACCAACTTCGCGCTGTTCAGCGAGGTCGGGGAGCGCGTCGACCTGGTCCTCGTGGACGGCGACGGTGTCCACCGCTCCGTCCCGCTCACCGAGGCCGACGGGTTCGTCTGGCACGGCCACCTCCCCGGGGTCGGACCCGGACAGCGCTACGGCTACCGCGTGCACGGCCCCTGGGACCCCGCCGCCGGCCACCGCTGCGACCCGGCGAAGCTGCTGCTGGACCCGTACACCCGGGCCGTGGACGGGCAGACGGACAACCATCCCTCCCTGTACGAGCCCGGCGCCGACAGCGCCGGGCACACCATGCTCGGCGTGGTCACCGATCCGTACTTCGACTGGGGGGACGACCGCCCGCCCCGGCGGGCCTACGCCGACACCGTCATCTACGAGGCACACGTCCGCGGCCTCACCCGCACCCACCCCGATGTGCCGCCCGAACTGCGCGGCACCTACGCGGGACTGGCCCACCCCGCCGTCGTCGAGCACCTCACCTCGCTGGGCGTGACCGCGATCGAGCTGATGCCCGTGCACCAGTTCGTGCAGGACGGCGTCCTGCGGGACCGCGGCCTCACCAACTACTGGGGCTACAACACCATCGGGTTCTTCGCGCCGCACAACGCCTACGCCGCCCACGGCACCCGGGGCCAACAGGTCAGCGAGTTCAAGTCGATGGTCAAGGCCCTGCACGCGGCCGGCCTCGAAGTGATCCTCGACGTCGTCTACAACCACACCGCCGAGGGCAACGAGAAGGGCCCCACCCTCTCCTTCCGCGGCCTCGACAACTCCTCCTACTACCGCCTCGTGGACGGCGACTGGGGCCACTACTACGACACCACCGGCACCGGCAACAGCCTGCTGATGCGACACCCGTACGTCCTGCAGCTGATCATGGACTCGCTGCGGTACTGGGTCACCGAGATGCACGTCGACGGCTTCCGCTTCGACCTCGCGGCCACGCTGGCCCGGCAGTTCCACGAGGTGGACCGGCTCTCGGCGTTCTTCGACCTGATCCAGCAGGACCCCGTGATCAGCCGCGTCAAGCTCATCGCCGAGCCGTGGGACGTGGGCGAGGGCGGCTACCAGGTCGGCAACTTCCCGCCGCTGTGGTCGGAGTGGAACGGCAAGTACCGGGACGCCGTACGGGACTTCTGGCGCGGACACCCGCACACGCTCGGCGAGTTCGCCTCCCGCCTCACCGGCTCCGCCGACCTCTACGAGCACAGCCGGCGCCGCCCGCGCGCCAGCGTCAACTTCGTCACCGCGCACGACGGATTCACCCTGCGCGACCTGGTCTCGTACGACGACAAGCACAACGAGGCCAACGGCGAGGGCGGCCGGGACGGCGAGAGCGTCAACCGCTCCTGGAACTGCGGGGTCGAGGGACCCACCGACGACCCGCGCGTCCGCGCGCTGCGCGCCCGTCAGCAGCGCAACCTCCTGGCCACGCTGCTGCTCTCCCAGGGCATCCCGATGATCTGCCACGGCGACGAGTCGGGCCGCACCCAGCTCGGCAACAACAACGCCTACTGCCAGGACAACGAGATCTCCTGGGTCGACTGGCGGCCGGACCCCGAACGCGACGCCCTCCTCGCGTTCACCCGCGACCTCATCGCCCTGCGCGCCGCGCACCCCGTGCTGCGCCGCCGCCGCTTCTTCCGCGGCGACACCCCGACCCGCGCCGACCAGCCGCTGCCCGACCTGGTGTGGCTGCTGCCGGACGCCACCGAGATGGCCGACACCGACTGGGACCGCTCCGACGCGCACGCCGTGGCCGTCTTCCTCAACGGCGACGCCATCGCCGAACCCGACCCCCACGGCGGCCGGGTCGTCGACGACTCCTTCCTGCTGCTGCTCAACAGCCACTGGGAGCCCAGGAAGTTCCGCCTGCCGGGTCCCGCGTACGGCGAGCGGTGGGCGAGCCTGCTCGACACGGCCGCGGAGCCGGACGGTGTCCCCGACGAGACGGAGCACAAGGCGGGCGCGGAGATCACCGTCGAGTCCCGGAGCCTGGTCCTGCTGTCACGGCCCTGCCGGGACACCTGACCCGCGCCGGGGGCTCGGGGGGCCTGCGCAGGGCCCGGAGCGGGGTCGGGGCCGGGGGTTGGAATCGGTGGGGACCGGGACCCCGCCGAGG
>NZ_JBVIYK010000011.1:4120-96474 GCF_055592645.1 Streptomyces sp. NPDC041108
CCTGGCGGAGCAACCGGCCCCACGAGGAGCCCCGCCACGCCCACTCCGGCCCCCGGCCCGGGTCAGCGCCTGGTGCGTGACGTGATCGTGAACTGGGCCCCGTCCGGGTCACGCAGCACGGCCTCGTCCGCGTCGTGCGCCAGGATCGTGCCGCCGTGGTGCTCGGCGGCCTCGACGCAGGCCGCCACGTCGGAGACGGAGAAGTGCACCTGCCAGTGCGGGCGGATCGTGGGGTCCGGCGCGGCTTCCAGCGCGCCGGAGGTGATCCGGGCCACCGCCTCGCCCTCGCTGCGCAGGACCACCTCGTTCCCCTCGTAGTGGACCTCGCAGCAGCCGGGCTTCTCGGTGGCCCACTCCAGGACCTCGCCGTAGAAGATCGCGGCGTCGAAGGCGTCGCGGGTGTGCAGCCGGATGAAGGCCGGGGCGGCCTTGCGCCAGGTCTCCCAGTCGGTGAACAGGGCGCCCTCCCAGATCCCGAAGGAGGCACCGTGCCGGTCGGCCAGCAGGGCCGCCCGGCCGGGCGGGAAGGAGAGGGGGCCGACGGCGACCGTGCCGCCGCGCTCCCGGGCCCGGGACGCCGCCGCGTCCGCGTCGGACACCGCGAAGTAGGGGGTCCACGCCACCGCCATCTGCCACAGGGACGCCACCCCGGCGATCCCGGCGACCGGCACCCCGTCCGCCAGCGCGATCCGGAAGTGGTCGCCCAGCTTGGCCGTACGCCATCGCCAGCCCAGTACGGCGGCGTAGAAGTCCTCCGTGGCCGGCAGATCCCGGCTGGTGAGGGTCACCCAGCAGGGAGCCCCGAAGACGGAATGGCTGGAGACGACGTGCTCCGCGCCCCCGAAATTGCTGTCACTGTTCATGGCAGTCGCGTCCTGGTCTCGTCCGCCGGCACACCCCGGCCGCACTCCAGTGTCCAACCGGATCCGGGGCCGGTGCGCGTCGAGTACCCCCGGGTCGGCGTTCCGATGCCGGTGGGCGGCCGATCTTCGGACGACCGTTCGGGTGATGACCAGGGGCTCCGGGCCCTTACCGGGCGCCACGCCGTGCGCATGCGCACGGTGGCGGGTCAAGGGAAGATTCTGCCCATGGCCGACACAACGGAACGTTCCGGGCCCGGACCGGCCGCCGCCGGCTCCGCCGCGCCCCACCCGACCCTGGCTCTCGCGGCGATGATGTTCGCCGTGTCGATGACGTTCATCGACCAGACGATCGTCGCCATCGCCGCCCCCAGCATCGTCGACGAGCTGGGTCTGTCCGCGTCGGGTATGCAATGGGTGGTCAACGCCTATCTGCTCGCCCTGGCCGCGTTCTTCGCGCTCGGCGGCCGGCTCGCCGACATCCTCGGGCACCGCCGGATGGCGGTCGTCGGCACCCTGGTCTTCGTCATCTCCTCCGTGCTCTGCGGCTGCGTCCCCGACGACAGCTTCGCGCTGGGCTGGCTGATCGCCTTCCGGGCCACCCAGGGCCTGGGCGCCGCGCTGATGTTCCCCGCCGCGCTCGCCGTCGTCGTCGCCGTCTTCCCGGTCGACAGACGGGGCCGGGCGCTCGCCCTGTTCTTCGGGCTGTCGGGCGCCCTCACCGCGCTCGGCCCGCTGCTGGGCGGCTGGCTCACCGGCTGGACCTGGCGGGCGATCTTCTGGGTCAACGTGCCCGTCGCGATCGTCGCGCTCGTCCTGACCGCCCTCGCCCGCATCCCGCACCAGGCACGCCGCGAGCGCCTCGACCTGCCCGGCGCCGTACTCGTCGCCCTCGGCATGGGCCTGAGCGTGCTGGGTCTGCAGCAGGCCTCCGCCTGGGGCTGGAGCAGCTTCGCCACCTGGGCCTGCATCATCGGCGGGCTCGCGGCCCTGGTGCTGTTCTGCGCCTACGAACTGCGCGTCGACGAACCGCTCATCAAGCTCCACGTCTTCCGTGACAAGGCGTTCAGCGTCGACGCGGCGGTCCTGTTCTTCTCGATGCTCGCCTTCGTGCCGCTGTTCTTCTTCGCCTCGGTGTACGCACAGGTCTCCCTCAGCGCCTCACCCAACCAGGCCGCGCTGTTCCTGCTGTACTTCTTCATCGGCTTCGCCATCGCCTCCCAGTGGGGCGGCCGGATCCTCGACAAACGCGGCGCCCGTCCCGCGCTGAAACTGGGCACGGCCGTCGGCGCGGTCGGCTTCGCCCTGTGGGCGAACAAACTGACGGACCTCTCGATGCACGACCAGTGGCCCTACGTCGCCCTCGCCGGCGCCGGCATCGGCCTCCTGCTCGCGCCCGCCTCGACCGACGCGGTGAACCGGTCCCTCAACGCCTCGTACGGCGAGGTCACCGGCATCACCCAGACCGTCCGCAACTACGCGGCGGCCGTGGGCCTCGCGGTGTACGGCACGATCCTCACGCACCTCACCACCGACAACGTCGTGGAGACACTGACGTCGAAGGGGGTGCCGGACGACACCGCGCGGGAAGTGGCCCGGGACATCTCCGAGTCGGTCACCGGCAACCCGGACAGCCAGGCGCCGAGCGGCGACGGTCCCGTCGGCACGGTGGTGCGGGACTCGGTGGACGCCATCCGCATGGACTTCGCCGAGGCCAACCAGTGGGTGTTCTACGGGATGGCCATCGCGCTCGGCATCGGCTTCCTGTGCGCGCTGCGGCACCCGGGGACCCGGGTCACCGAGGAGACACCGGCACCGGACCGGCAGCCCCTGCACCACTGAGCCCGGAGCCCGGAGCCCGGAGCCCGGAGCCCGGACGGTCGTGCGGCCCGGGGAACCCGCTCCCGGGCCGTGCCGCGTCCTACGTCGACTCCCGCCGCACCAGTTCCGTCGGGAGGATCACCGCCGCCGGGTCCTCGCCGCCGATCTGGGCCAGCAGCACCCGCACCATCTCGTTGCTGATGCGGTCGTAGGGCTGGCGGATGGTGGTGAGGGCGGGGACCGCCTCGGTCGCGGCCGCCGAGTCGTCGAAGCCGCCCACGGCCACGTCCTCGGGGACCCGGCGGCCCGCCCGGCGCAGCGCCGCCAGGGCGCCCTGAGCCATCAGGTCGGAGGCCACGAACACGGCGTCCATGTCGGGAGCCCGCTCCAGCAGCCGGTCGGTGCCCGCCTCGCCGCTGGCCCGGCTGTAGTCGCCGGAGACGATGAGCCGCTCGTCGATCCCGATGCCCGCCTCCCCGAGGACCTCCTTGTACCCGGCGAGCCGGTCGACGCCGCCGGGGGTGTCCAGCGGCCCGGTCACGACGCCGACGCGGCGGCGGCCCAGCGACAGCAGATGGCGCACCATGTCCCGGGCGCCGTCCCGGTCGTCGGCGGCCACGTAGCTCACCTTGGAGCCGGGTGCCATCGGCTTGCCGCACTGGACCAGGGGGATGCCCGCCTCGCGCAGTTCCTGGGCGACCGGGTTGCCGGAGTGGCTGGACACCAGCAGCACCCCGTCGACGTGGCCGGCCGTGATGTAGCGCGTGATCCGGCGCCGCTCGTCCTCCGTGCCGGCCACCATCAGGAGCAGGGGGATGTCGTGCGCGGCCAGCGCCTGGGTGCAACCGCGCAGCAGCACGTTGAAGTTGGGGTCCTCGAACAGCTTCTCCTGCGGTTCCGTCAGCAGGAAGCCGATCGAGTCGGAGCGGCCCGTGATCAGCGAGCGGGCGTGCCGGTTCACGACATAACCCGTCTTCCGGATCGCGGCGTTGACCGCCTCGGCGGCGGTCGGGCTGACGTAGTGACCACCGTTGAGCACACGCGAGACCGTCCCCCGGGACACTCCCGCCTCGCGCGCCACATCGTGAATGGTCGGCGCCCTGCGCCTGCCCCCGGTGTTGCTCATGGTCATGACTTTACGGCTCCCGAGAGCAGATCGAGGCTCCAGAAGCGCTGCACGACCAGGAAGAGCGCGATCAGCGGGATCACCGCGAGGAGGGCGCCCGTGATCACCAGGGTGTAGAGCGCCGGGGTGTTCGCGCCCTGTTCGAGGAGGGTGAACAGGCCCAGGGTGATCGGGAACTTCTCGTCGTCGCTGAGCATGATGTACGGCAGCAGGAAGTTGTTCCAGACGGCCACGAACTGGAACAGGAAGACCGTCACCAGGCCCGGCACCATCATCGGCAGCGCGACCCGGGTGAAGATCCGCCACTCGCTCGCCCCGTCCATCCGGCCCGCCTCGACCACGTCGGAGGGGACGGCCGCGGCGGCGTAGATCCGGGACAGGTACACGCCGTACGGGGAGAGGACCAGCGGCAGCAGCACCGACCAGTAGCTGTCCGCGAGGTCCGCCTTCGCCATCAGCAGGTACTGCGGGATCGCCAGGATGACCGGCGGCATCAGCACGCCCGCCATCAGGACGTTGAAGACGGCCTCGCGGCCCCGGAAGCGGTAGATCGCCAGCGCGTAGCCGCTGATCGCCGAGACGGCGGTGGACAGCAGGGCGCCGAGGCCGGCGTAGAGGGCGGAGTTGCCCATCCACTGCCAGTAGATGCCGTCGCGGTAGGCGTTCAGGTCGGACAGGTTGTCGGCGAAGCCGGTGCCCGGCAGGAAGGTGAAGGTGGAGAACAGCTCGCTGCCCGACTTGGTGGCCGCGATCAGCACCCAGGCGACGGGCAGCAGACAGTAGACCGCGCCCAGCAGCAGGGTGAGCGTCGGGACGAGCGCGATCCGGCGGCGCAGCGGCGGACCCTGGGCGGTGCCGGGGGTGGTCCCGGCCGCCGGGGCGGCCTTGCGGACGGCAAGAGAACTCATCGTACGGCTCCTCGACTGTCGTCCCGCTTGTTCCGTGAGTTCGCGGCCCTGAGGAAGCCGAAGGAGAGGACCAGCGTGGCCACGGCGATGATCACCGCGCCGGCGGCGGCCGAGTGGATGTCGCCCTCGCCGAACGCGTCCCGGTGCACCTTCATCAGCGGACTCCACGTCGTGGACACGGAGTTGGTCAGCGGCTTGAGGGTGGTGGGCTCGCTGAACACCTGGAGCGTGGCGATGATCGAGAAGAAGAAGGTGAGCACCAGCGAGGGCGCCACCATCGGGATCTTGATCCGCAGGGCGATCTGCAGCGGGCTCGCGCCGTCGAGCTTCGCCGCCTCGTACACCTCGGCCGGGATCGCCTGCAGCGAGGTGTAGATGACGATCATGTTGAATCCGGTGCCGCCCCAGATCGCGATGTTCGACAGCGCCGCGTACAGACCGCCGCCGTCGAGCAGGTCCGGCCGGGGGAGTCCCAGCTTCTCCAGCACGAAGTAGAAGGGGCTGACGTCCGGGAGGTAGAGGAAGCCCCAGAGCAGGGCGGCCACGACGCCAGGGACGGCGTACGGCAGGAAGATCGCCAGCCGGGTGAAGGGGGCGAGGCGGACCTTGTCGCTGTCCAGCATCAGGGCGAGGACCAGCGCCAGGCCGAGCATGACCGGGACCACGATCGCGCCGTAGCCGAGGACACGCAGCGCGCCGTCCAGCAGCTCGGAGTCGGTCAGCGCGTCCGTGTAGTTCTCGATGCCCGCCCAGACCTCGCTGCGCGCGCCGGAGCCGAGGCCCAGGCCCTTGACCTGCACCTTGTGCAGACTGAGCCAGAGCGCGTAGCCGATCGGGAGCGCGAAGAACAGGGCGAACAGGACCGTCGCGGGGAGGAGGAAGACATAGGGGGCGCTTCGCGCTCGTTCGAGGGTGGTGGGAGACGGGTGGGGGTACGGGGCCCCCTCGACCCCGTACGCCCTCCGGCGTGCGGTCGTCACCGAGCGACCTCGAAGCCCTGCTTCTT
Source organism: Streptomyces sp. NPDC041108 (assembly GCF_055592645.1). Classification (NCBI taxonomy): domain Bacteria; kingdom Bacillati; phylum Actinomycetota; class Actinomycetes; order Kitasatosporales; family Streptomycetaceae; genus Streptomyces; species Streptomyces sp. NPDC041108. The sequence goes on from NZ_JBVIYK010000011.1 coordinate 9,842, forward strand.
CATGTCGGCGACCGTGTCGTCCTGCATCGTCTTCAGGGCGGCGCCGAAGTCCGCCTTGTTCTTCGCGGCGGCGCCGAACGCGTCCTTGAAGCTGGTGTACGCGACGTTCACGTTCGGGCCCCACGCGGAGGGCGCGGTCGTCTTCGCGATCTCGGAGGCGACGTCGTAGAAGTCGGCCTGGTTGGAGAAGAAGGCCGGCGGCTGGGCGAACGCGTCACTGGTCTGGGCGGTGGTGGCGGCCGGGTAGATGCCGCCCTCCTTCGCCAGTGCGGTCAGCGCGTCGGGGTCCGTGTTCAGCCAGGTGGCGAACTTCGCGGCGGCACCCTTGTTCTTCGAGTCCGTGGTGACGGCCGTCGAGGAGCCGCCCCAGCTGCCGGTGGTGTTCTCGGACGACGACCACTGCGGCAGCGGCGCCACCTTCCACTTGCCCTGGGTGTCGGGCGCGGCGGTGGTCAGGGTGCCCGGCGCCCACACGGCGCTGACCCAGGCGATCTGCTTGCCGGTGTTGAGGGCCTTGTTCCAGGCCGGGGTGTACATCGGCTGGTTGTCGACGGCGCCCTCCTTCACGAGGCCGCCCCAGAAGTCGGCGACCCGCTGGGTGGCAGCGTCGTCGATGCCGACCTTCCACTTCTGGCCCTCGGTGGTCCACCACTCGGCGCCCGCCTGCTGGGCGAGACCGGCGAAGAGCCCGGAGTCGTTCGCGGAGAAGGTGGTGAGGTCGACGTCCGCGTCCTCCTTCTTCAACTTCCGCGCGGTCTCGGCGAACTCGTCCCAGGTCTTGGGGACTTCGAGGCCGTACTTCTCGAAGAGGTCCTCGCGGTAGTAGAACATCATCGGCCCGATGTCCTGCGGGATCGCGTAGACGGCGTCCGAGCCCAGTGTGGTCTGCTGCCAGACACCGTCCGCGAACGTGTCCTTCGCGTCCCCGGCCTCCTCGGCTATGTCGGCGACCGCGTCATTGCTGACCAGCGTCGGCAGCGCCTGGTACTCGGCCTGCACCAGGTCGGGGCCCTTGCCCGCCTTGTGCGCGGTGAGGATCTTGGTGACCAGGGTGTCGCCGGAGGCCTGCTTCTTCACCGTGACGGTGATCTGCTGCTCCTTGCCGGGACCCTTGTTCCACAGGTCGACGACCTTGTCCATGCCCGGCGTCCAGGTCCAGTACGTCAGCTTCGCGGGCCCCGCCTGGGCCTCGCTGTCGTCGGACCCGCCACAGGCGGCGAGTGTGGTGGCGCCGAGCGTGACGGCGACGGCGGTGGCCACAAAGCGCCCGTGCTTCGTGATGTTGGGCATGGATCTTTCTCCCCTGAGCTGGGTCCTCGGCTGTTGCGAAGACCGTGCCATGCTTCTGTGAGCGTTCACAGTAGAGAAACATCCCGGACACTTGTCAATGGTTGTTGCTGTGCGGTTATGTTGGGCTCACACCGCTGTGCATGTGTGTGCACGTTCCCAAATGATCAACTCAACGGGAGAGATCCATGCCGGAGACCACCCCCACGGGCCTCACCGGGCTCGCGTTCGGTGGGGACTACAACCCCGAGCAGTGGCCGGAAACCGTCTGGCAGGAGGACGTCCGGCTGATGCGCGAGGCCGGCGTCACGATGGTGAGCGTCGGGATCTTCTCCTGGGCCCTGCTGGAGACCGAGCGCGGGGTGTACGACTTCGCCTGGCTCGACCGTCTGCTCGACCTCCTCCACGACAACGGCATCCGCGCCGACCTCGGCACCCCCACCGTCGTCCCGCCCGTCTGGTTCTACCGCGAGCACCCCGAGGCGCTGCCCGTGACCGCCGACGGCACCCGCTACGAGTTCGGCTCCAGGGGCGCCATCTGCCACAGCAACGCCGACTACCGCGCCGCCGCCGCGACCATCACCACCAGGCTCGCCGAGCGCTACGCCGGCCACCCGGCCCTCGCCCTGTGGCACGTGCACAACGAGTACGGCGTCCCCGTCTCCGCCTGCTACTGCGACTCCTGCGCCGCGCACTTCCGCCGCTGGCTGGAGCGCGTGTACGGCGACGTCGAGGCGGTCAACGAAGCCTGGGGCACGGCCTTCTGGGGCCAGCGCTACACCGACTTCGCGCAGATCAACCCGCCGCGCACGACCCCCACCGTCGGCAACCCGGGCCAGGCACTCGACTACAAGCGGTTCGCCGACGAGACCGTCCGTGAGAACTTCGTCGCCGAGCGGGACATCCTGCACCGCCTCGCCCCCGGCATCCCCGTCACCACCAACTTCATGACCGCGCTCAGCCAGTGCGACTCCTTGGACTACTGGGCCTGGGGCCGCGAGGTCGACCTCGTCACCAACGACCACTACCTGATCACCGACGGCCGCCGCACCCACGTCAACCTCGCGATGGCCGCCGACCTGACCCGCTCGGTCGGCGGCGGCGCCCCCTGGCTGCTCCTGGAGCACTCCACCTCGGGCGTCAACTGGCAGGCCCGCAACCCCGCCAAGGCCCCCGGCCAGATGGCCCGCAACTCACTCGCCCATGTGGCGCGCGGCTCCGACGGCGCCATGTTCTTCCAGTGGCGGCAGTCCCGGCGCGGCGCCGAGAAGTTCCACTCGGCGATGCTGCCGCAGGCCGGCACCGAGTCCAGGGTCTGGCGCGAGGTCGTCGAACTGGGCGCCTGCCTCGACTCGCTGAGCCAGATCCGCGGCACCCGGACCGTCGCCGACGTGGCCGTCCTGTGGGACTGGCACTCCTGGTGGGCGCAGAACCTCGCCTGGCGGCCCAGCGAGGACCACGACGCCCGCGAGCGCGCCGACGCCTTCTACGCGGCCCTCTACGACCGCCACCTCACGGTCGACTTCGCCCGTCCGGAAGCCGACCTGTCGGCCTACCCCCTGGTCGTCGTTCCCGCGCTGTACCTGACGACCGAAGCGGCCGGGAACAACCTCAAGGAGTACGTCGAGAACGGCGGCACCCTCGTCGTCTCCTGCTTCTCGGGAATCGTCGACGAGCACGACGCAGTCCACGAGGGCCCCTACCCCGGCGCCCTGCGGGACGTGCTCGGCCTGACCGTCGAGGAGTTCTCGCCGCTGCAGGCCGGGGAGAGCGTACGGATCACCGGCCCCGACGGCTCCGAGCTGACCGGCGACGTGTGGACGGAGTTCGTGGTGCCGCGCGGCGCCGACCCGGTGTGGACCTATGCCGACGGCCTCACCGCAGGCCGGCCCGCCGTCACCCGGCACCGGCTCGGCGAGGGCTCCGCCTGGTACGTGTCGACCCGCCTCGACGCGCACGGCCTGGACGCGCTCCTCGGCTGGGCCGCCGACGACGCGGGCCTCGCGCCCCGTGGCGACCTGCCGCGCGACGTCGAAGTGGTGCGCCGCGCGGGCGAGTCGGGCGACTACCTCTTCGCGATCAACCACTCCGCGGCCGACACGAAGGTGCCGCTCGACACCGACGGCACCGAACTCCTCACCGGCGAACGCGCGGCGGGCCGTCTCGTCGTCCCCGCGGGCGGCGTCCGGGTCGTACGCCTCGACGTCTGATCACCGCGTACGAACCGAAACCCGCCACCTCCCCCCGAACACCGGCCGGATCTCTGGGGACTTCCGGCCGGTACCGGCGGCGTCGCGCCCACGGCCTTCGGGTGCGGCGCCGCCACAGCACCGTGCAACCAGGTCCCCACCTTCGTCGAAGGGACGACGATGTTCCACGCGAGACGCGCCCTCAGGGCCCTGCTCATACCGCTGTTCGCAGGTCTGGCGCTGACCACCCTGCCCGCCGGCCCGGCAGCCGCTGCCTCCACCCTCACCAACGGGGGCTTCGAGTCCGACGGCACCGGGACCGCGACGCCGGCCGGCTGGTCGACGTACTCGGCGGCCGGGCAGAACTCCGCCTCCTTCACCGAGTCCGGTGGCCACGGCGGCAGTCACCGCCTCAGCCACTGGTCGGCCTCGGCCTACAAGGTGGAGACCTATCAGTACCTGTCCGGCCTGGCCAACGGCACCTACAAGCTCACCGCCTGGGTGCGTTCCGGCGGCGGCCAGAACTCCGCGTACCTCGCGCTGAAGAACTGCGGCAGCGCCGAACAGCGCACCGACATCCCGGTCTCCGCCGGCGGCTGGATCCGGATCGTCACGTCGATCGCGGTGATGAACAACCAGTGCACCATCAGCGTCAACTCCGATGCGAACGCGGGCAACTGGCTCAACGTCGACGACCTGACCTTCACGTCCGGTTCGACCGGCCTGGCCGTGAAGGGCTCGGACGTGTCCTCCCTCGTCAAGAGCGAGGCCAAGGGCGGCGTCTACAAGAACGCCTCCGGTACCACCGGTGACGCGCTCGCCATCCTGAAGAGCGCCGGTCAGAACTACGCCCGCGTCAAGGTCTGGGTGAACCCGGCCGACGGCTACAACAACAAGGCGCGTGTGCTGGCCGCCGCCAAGCGCGTCAAGGCGCAGGGCATGAAGCTGCTGGTCGACTTCCACTACTCGGACACCTGGGCCGACCCGGGCGCCCAGACCGTGCCGTCCGCGTGGACCGGGCACAGCTACAGCCGGTTGAAGACGGACGTCTACAACCACACCCACGACGTCCTCGACGCCCTGAAGTCCCAGGGCACCACCGCCGACATGGTCCAGGTCGGCAACGAGATCAACGGCGGCATGCTCTGGTCCGCCGGTTCCACCTCCAACTGGCCGCAGCTCGCCGGACTGCTCAACTCCGGCTACGACGCGGTCAAGGCGGTCAACTCCGGCACCCGGGTGGCGCTGCACCTCGCCAAGGGCGGCGACCTGTCGGGCACCCGCTGGTGGTTCGACAACGCCGTGTCCAACGGCGTCAAGTTCGACGTCATCGGGCTGTCGTACTACGGCTACTGGCACGGCACGCTGGCGGACTTCCAGACCACGCTGGACGACGCGGCCTCCCGGTACGGCAAGCCGGTGTACCTGGCCGAGACGGCCTACCCGTTCCGGCTGGACAGCAAGGACGCGCACGAGAACATCATCGACCTGCCGAGCGAGCTGGTCGCCGGCTACCCGGCCACGACCGCCGGCCAGACCCGGTGGATGAAGGACGTCGCGAGCATCGTCGAGGCCGTCCCGAACGGCCGTGGTCTCGGCATCTTCTACTGGGAGTCGACGTGGACCGCCGTCGCGGGCAACGGATGGGACCCGACGGACGCCGCCTCCGGGAACGGGTGGGAGAACCAGGCCCTGTTCGGGTACGACGACAGGGCCCTCCCGGCGATGGCCTGGTTCGGTCACCGGTAGGGGACGGCCGCTGAGTCAGGGCCGCACGTCCCGGCGTGCGGCCCTTCGGGCGTTCAGCCGCCTGCCGTACGCAGGAAGTCGTGCAGCGAGCCGGTCAGGGCGGTCACGAAGGCGTCCCGCACCGGCTCCGGCACGCGGTCCAGGGAGAGATACGGGTTGAGATCCTCCAGCTCGACCAGGAGCAGGTCGCCCTCCCGGGTCCGGCAGGCGTCCACCCGCTGGATGCCGTGGCCGAGGGTGTTCCAGTCGACGAAGCGCCGCGCGAAGGCGAGGTCGGCCGCCGAGGCCGCGTAGGGCTCCAGGACCCAGCGCCGGTCGGGGTCGGGAGCGTACAGGGCGTACTGGAAGGTGTCGTCGACGTAGTAGAAGGAGACCTCGTACCGGAAGTCGACGCGGGGCTGGACCAGGTCGTCGCCCCAGGTCAGGTCCGCCAGTTCGGCACCGGTCACGAAGCGCAGGCCGATCGAGTCCGCGCCCGCCCTCGGCTTCACCGCGTAGGCGTCGGTCTCGGGCAGCCGTCCCACGTCCTCGGCCCTGTCGACGGTGGGGATGACCGGGTACCCGGCCTCGGTCAGGTCCAGCAGGTACTGCTTGCCGGCCATGTCGGCCCGGCCGGTCAGCGGGTTGTGGACGGGGGTGCCGAGCGCTTTCGCCCGCGTGCGGAACGCGTCGTACGCCTCCCGGTGGTGCAGGACCGGCCCGCTGTTGCGGACCACGACCGCCTCGAAGCCGTCCAGCAGGGCCGCGGCGTCCAGCGGATGGCACAGGGCGAGGTCGAAGTCGGCGCGCAGCCGGGAGGTGAGGAAGACGTCCTCGTCGCCGTAGCGCCGCCCGCGGGCCGGATACGCGAGGTCGGTGACGTACAGCAGGCGGGGGCGGGCGGGCACGGCGGTCTCCCTGGTCGGTGACGGCCAACCTAACCCGAGGTCATGTGGTGCGGCCCGGCCGGCTGCCAGGATGGACCGGCGCGGGCAGCGGGCGGACGACCGGGAGGCTGACATGACAGGCGTGGCGGGCAGGACGGGCTCAGGGGGCGCCACACTCGTGGCGGCGGCGTTCGTGGGGATCGGCGGGCGCGGACCCGAGGACGTGATCGCCGACGAGCGCGGAGGAGTGCTGACCGGTGTCGAGGACGGGCGCGTCCTGCGGGTGGACGGGCTCGCGGAGCCGGGGCGGGCGCGGGTCGAGACGGTCGCCGACACCGGTGGCAGGCCGCTCGGCCTCGAACTCCTCCCGGACGGCGACCTGTTGGTGTGCGACGCCGAGCGGGGACTGCTGCGGGTCACCGCCGGTGACGGCAGGGTCCGCGTGCTCGCCGACGAGGCGGGCGGCGAGCGGCTGCGGTTCTGCAGCAACGTCGTGGCGCTCGCCGACGGGACCGTGTACTTCACCGTCTCCAGCCGCCGGTACCCCCTCCACCACTGGATCGGCGACATCGTCGAACACACCGGGACCGGGCGGCTGCTGCGTCTGGCGCCCGGGGAGTCGACGCCCGAAGTGGTGCTGGAGGGGCTCCAGTTCGCCAACGGTCTCGCGGCCTGCGACGACGAGTCCTTCCTGGTCGTCGCGGAGACGGGCGCCCGCCGGCTGACGCGCGTCCACCTCACCGGGGGCCGGGCGGGCACGAGCGAGCCCTTCGCCGAGGACCTGCCGGGTACGCCGGACAACATGTGGCGCGGCCCCGACGGGCTGATGTGGGTGGCGTTGGCGGGACCGCGCGTCGGCGCCCTCGACCGGCTGCACCGCGCGAGCCCCGCCGTGCGGCGGGCGGCGGGCCGGGTCGCGGTACGGGCGCCGTTCCGGCCCCTCGGCTTCGCGGGGGTCGTCGCCGTCGACGACCGGGGACATGTCGCCCACACCCTCATCGACCGCCGGTCCCGCTTCCGCATGGTCACCGCTGCCTGCGTGGCCGGTGGCCGGCTGATCCTCGGGAGCCTGTGGGAGCGAGGCGTCGCGGTGTGCGAGCTGCCGCCGAAGACGGTGTGACGGCACGGCCCTGGGGCAGACGCCGTGGGCCCGGGGGTGCGCCCCGGGCACCGGCGGGGTGCGCGGCGGAGCACGGCCGCGTTACGCTGGCGACCGGCCGCGATCCCTCGCGGCGCGGCGGTGGGGCCCGCCGTACCCGAACCTCGGCACCGGTGCCGACAACGGTCCCTGCTTGCGACGGAGCGCGCCCGGCGGACGCCGGGCCCCGGCGAGTAGGAGAGACGCACCGCCATGCCGGCCCCCCACCCCGAACCCGAAGCCCCTCTGCCGGGCGGGACCGAACCCGCGCTGTCCCCCGACGCCCCCGTGGCCGATCCGCCCCGGCCCGCCCGCTGGCACGGGCAGGCACCCGTGGTCGCGGTCGTGGCGGCCGGCGGCGGCATCGGCGCCACGGCACGCTACGGCGCCTCCCTCCTGTGGCCCACGGGAGGGACCGGCTTCCCCTGGACCACGTTCTGGGTGAACGTCGCCGGCTGCTTCGTGATCGGCCTCTTCATGGTCGTCATCACGGAGGGACGGCCCGCCCACCGGCTGGTCCGGCCCTTCTTCGGCACGGGAGTCCTCGGCGGCTTCACCACCTTCTCGACGTACGCCGTCGACATCCAGCGCCTGATGGAGGAGGGCCGGCCCGGCACCGCCCTCGTCTACCTCGCCGCGACCCTCCTCGCCGCCCTCACGGCGGTCTGGCTCGCGGCGACGACGGCGCGGCGCGTGCTGCGGACCGCCCCCCTGCATGAGGAAGGTAAGAGGTCGTCGTGAACTGGGTTCTCGTCATCGTCGGCGGAATGGTCGGCGCACCCCTGCGCTATCTCACCGACCGTGCCGTCCAGGCGTGGCACGCCACCGGCTTCCCCTGGGGGACGTTCGCCGTCAACGTCACCGGGTCCCTGGTCCTCGGCACCCTCACCGGCGCCGTCGCGGCCGGCGCCGCCGGCTCCCACCTGCAGCTTCTGCTCGGCACCGGACTGTGCGGGGCGCTCACCACGTACTCGACCTTCTCGTACGAGACCCTGCGGCTGGCTCAGGACGGCGCCCGTCCGCTCGCCGTGGCCAACGTGGTCGCGAGCGTGGCGGCGGGCCTCGGCGCGGTCTTCGTGGGGCTGGCGGTGGCACGGGCCCTCTGGCTCTGAGCGCGGCCCTTACCCGGCTGTAGTACGACTGCCTCCCCGGCGCGATCACGGTCGCCGTGAGCCGTGGCCGGTCACACCTCAGCCATGCGCCCGTCAGACATGCCCTCGCCGAGCAGAACTGGACCCCATGAGCACCATCAGTGTCGGTCAGGCCGTCGTCCTCGGAGCGGTGGAGGGCGTGACGGAGTTCCTGCCGGTGTCCTCCACCGGCCATCTGAAGATCACCGAAGGGCTCATGGGGATCCAGGTCGACGACAAGGCCGTCGTCGGGTTCTCGGCGGTGATCCAGGTCGGCGCGATCGCCGCGGTGCTCGTCTACTTCCGCAAGGACATCGCACGGATCGCTTCCGCCTGGTTCCGGGGGATCCTGCACGCGGGGGAGCGGCAGGACCGTGACTACCGGTTCGCGTGGTGGGTCATCGCCGCGACGGTCCCGATCGTGCTCGTGGGGCTCGCCGCCCGGTCGCTCATCGAGGGGCCGCTCGCCTCGCTGTGGGTGGTGGCCGGTTCCCTGATCGTCGGCAGCGGTGTGATGTGGGTCGCGGAACAGGTGGGCAGGCGCCGGCGCGCGGAGGAGGACACCCGGTTCCGGGACGCGATGCTCGTCGGCGGTTCGCAGATCCTCGCTTTGCTCTTCCCCGGCTTCTCCCGCTCCGGCGCCACCATGTCCACCGCGCTGCTGCTCGACCTCGACCGGGTCGCGGCCACCCGGCTCTCGTTCTTCCTCGGCATACCGGCCCTGACCGGCGCCGGGCTCTACGAGTTGAAGGACGCGCTCGGCGCGGGGGTGGGCGCGGCCCCGCTGATCGCCGGGACCGTCGTCTCGTTCGCGGTCGCGTACGCCTCCGTCGCCTGGCTGCTGAAGTTCGTGACCCGGCATTCCTTCAACGTGTTCGTCGCCTACCGGATCGTCGTCGGGGTGCTCCTCTTCGGGCTGCTCGGCGCGGGCGGGCTGAGCTGACCAGCTCGAAGATCGAATCCCTGACCTCTTGACAGCCCCCTCCCGTCACCCGCAGGATCACCCCCGTGAACCTGTCAGACAGCCAGACAGGTGGCTCGGCACCCCGGCGCGTCAGCGCCATGGAAGCGGTGCTCACCCACCTCCGCGACGCCATCGAGCGCGGCAAGTACGCCATCGGGGACAAGCTCCCCTCGGAGGCGGAGCTGTGCCGGCAGCTCGAAGTGAGCCGTCCGGTGCTCCGCGAGGCGCTCCGCGCGCTCCAGGTGATGGGTCTGACCCAGTCCCGCACCGGCAAGGGCACCTTCGTGATCGCGAACGCCGTCGAGGACCCCACCTTCGGCGACTTCACGGCCAGCGACCTGCTGGAGGTACGCCGTCACGTGGAGATCCCGGTCGCCGGGTACGCGGCGGTGCGCCGCACCCCGGAGAACCTGGACCACCTGGCGCATCTGCTGGACCGGATGGAGCGGGAGACCGACACCACCGCCTGGGTCGCGATGGACTCCCTCTTCCACCTGGCCGTGGCCGAGGCCGCCCAGAACCCGGTGTTCCGCCGGGTGATCGAGGAGATCCGGGACGCGCTGGCCCGCCAGTCGGCCTTCCTCAACGAGCTGGGCGGGCGGCGCGAGCAGTCCAACCGTGAACACCGGGCCATCGTCGAGGCGCTGATCGACGGTTCCGAACACGACGCGGTGGAGGCCATGTCCCACCACCTCGACCGCGTCGAGACCACCCTCACCGACATCGTGCGTTCCCCGCGCACGGAGAGTTCCACGGAAGGCGGACCCGAGGCGTGAGCGAGCAGTCCCTCGAAAAGGACGACGTGAAGGCCGGGCAGTCGCCGGCGCACGTCGACGCCGGAGACGCCGGCTACAGCAAGTCCCTGAAGTCCCGCCACGTCAACATGATCGCCATCGGCGGAGCGATCGGCACCGGCCTGTTCCTCGGCGCCGGCGGCCGGCTCGCCGACGCCGGGCCGTCCCTCTTCATCGCCTACGCGGTCTGCGGGGTCTTCGCCTTCCTCGTCGTCCGCGCCCTCGGCGAACTGGTCCTGTACCGGCCCTCCTCCGGCGCCTTCGTGTCCTACGCCCGGGAGTTCCTCGGCGAGAAGGGCGCGTACACGGCAGGCTGGATGTACTTCCTGAACTGGGCCACCACCGGTATCGCCGACATCACCGCGGTCGCCCTCTACACCCACTACTGGGGCATGTTCTCCGACATCCCCCAGTGGGTGATCGCGCTCGTCGCCCTCGGAGTCGTCCTCGCCGTGAACCTGATCTCGGTGAAGATGTTCGGCGAACTGGAGTTCTGGTTCGCGATCATCAAGGTCGGCGCGCTCGTCACCTTCATGCTGATAGGCATCTTCCTGCTGGTGACCCAGCAGCCCGTCGACGGCCACACCCCCGGCCCGTCCCTGATCACCGACAACGGCGGCATCTTCCCCAACGGCCTGCTGCCCATGCTGCTGATCATCCAGGGTGTCGTCTTCGCCTACGCCTCCGTCGAACTGGTCGGCGTCGCCGCGGGCGAGACCGAGAACCCCGAGAAGATCATGCCGAAGGCGATCAACTCGATCATGTGGCGCGTCGGCCTGTTCTACGTCGGCTCCGTCCTGCTGCTGGCGATGCTGCTGCCCTGGTCCTCGTACAAGGCCGGCGAGAGCCCCTTCGTCACGGTGCTCTCCAACATCGGCGTCCCCGCGGCCGGCGGCATCATGAACCTGGTCGTGATGACCGCGGCCATGTCCTCGCTCAACTCGGGCCTGTACTCCACCGGCCGCATCCTGCGCTCGATGGCGATGGCGGGCTCCGCCCCGAAGTTCACCGGCGTGATGAGCCGCAACCAGGTCCCCTACGGCGGCATCCTGCTCACCAGCGGTATCTGTGTGCTCGGTGTCGGACTGAACTTCGTGGTCCCGGCCGACGCGTTCGAGATCGTGCTCAACTTCGCCGCGATCGGCATCATCTGCACCTGGGGCATGATCATGATCTGTCACCTGGTGTTCTGGCAGAAGACCGAGAAGGGCGAGCTGACCCGGCCGAGCTACCGGCTGCCGGGCTCCCCCTGGACCGAACTGGTGACCCTGTTCTTCCTGGCGTCGGTCCTCGTCCTGATGTACGCGGACGGCGGCGCGGGCCGGACGACCGTGCTGTGCCTCCCCCTCATCGTGTTGGCGCTGATCGCGGGGTGGTTCGGCGTCCGTCGCCGGGTCGCCCAGCAGTCGGCCGGAGTGAAGAAGTGATTCAGGCAGTGACGTACGACCCCACGACCACCGGCGCCGCGGCGATCCCTGCGGCTCCGGTGGCCGCGGCCCCCGCGATCCGGGAACCGCTCCACGCCCCCGTCGCCCACCTCGTACGCGGAGGTGTCATCGAGGGCATCCACTACGGCTCCGTCGTGGTGCTGGGTGCCGACGGGGAGGTGGAACTCCAACTCGGCGACATCGAGGCGGCGTTCTACCCCCGGTCGGCCCTCAAACCGGTCCAGGCCGTGGCGATGCTGCGCGCCGGACTGCCCCTGGACGGCGCACTGCTGTCCCTGACCGCGGCCAGCCACTCCGGCGAGGAACGCCACCTCGCCGGAGCCCGGCAGATCCTGGAGCTGGCCGGGGCGAGCGAGGACGACCTGCGCAACATCACCGACATGCCGTACGACCCGGCGGTCCGGGACGCGTGGATACGCGAGGGGAGGCAGCCCTCCCGCCTCGCGCAGAACTGCTCGGGCAAGCACGCGGCCATGCTCTACACCTGCCGGCTCAACGGCTGGTCGTTCGACGACTACCTCGACCCGGCCCACCCCTTGCAGCAGGCCATCGCGGAGATCGTCGAGGACCTCACCGGGCAGGCCATCGCCCGGGTGACCGTCGACGGCTGCGGCGCCCCCCTGTTCTCCGTGTCCCTGCACGGCCTGGCCCGAGCCCTCGCCCGGATCACCACCGCCGCCGAGGGCACCCCCGAGCGCACGGTCGCCGACGCCATGCGCGCGCACGCGGAGATGGCGTCCGGCGCCGGGCGCGACGTGGCCGAGCTGATGCGGGCCGTGCCCGGACTGCTCACCAAGGACGGCTTCGAGGGCGTCCAGGTCGCCGCCCTCCCGGACGGGCGGGCCGTCGCCGTGAAGATCGCCGACGGCGCGAACCGCGCCCGGATCCCCGTCACCGCCGCGGCCCTGGCCCGCGCCGGCGTCGACCCGGCCGCCCTCGCCGCCTTCACGGGCGCCCCGCTGCTCGGCGGCGGTCACGTGGTCGGCCACATCCGGCCGGCCAGGGCCCTCGACCCGCTCGCGGGCACCCCGGAACTCTGAACCCCCCGCCCCACCCGCTCTCCCGCCCCCCTCGACGAAGAGGACCCGTACCGCCATGAACGCCGCAGCGACCCGCAGCGAACACGACCTCCTCGGAGACCGTGACGTCCCCGCCGACGCGTACTGGGGCGTGCACACCCTGCGCGCCACGGAGAACTTCCCCGTCACCGGCACCCCGATCTCCGCCTACCCGCACCTGATCGACGCCCTGGCCGCCGTGAAGGAGGCCGCCGCCCGCGCCAACGAGGAGCTGGGGCTGCTCGCCCCCGAGAAGGCCGCCGCGATCGTCGAGGCCTGCCGGGAGATCCGGGACGGCAAGCTGCACGGCCAGTTCGTCGTCGACGTGATCCAGGGCGGGGCCGGCACCTCCACCAACATGAACGCCAACGAGGTCATCGCCAACCGGGCGCTGGAACTGCTGGGCCACGCCAGGGGCGAGTACGGCCACCTGCACCCCAACGAGGACGTCAACCTCGGCCAGTCCACCAACGACGTCTACCCGACCGCCGTGAAGATCGCGACCGTCTATGCCGTGCGCGAGCTGCTCCGGGCGATGGCGGTGCTCCAGGACTCCTTCGCCCGCAAGGCGGTCGAGTTCCGCGACGTGCTGAAGATGGGCCGCACCCAGCTCCAGGACGCGGTGCCCATGACGCTGGGCCAGGAGTTCTCGGCGTACGCGGTGATGCTGGACGAGGACCGCAGTCGTCTCGCGGAGGCCGTGGAACTGGTCCACGAGATCAACCTCGGCGCCACGGCCATCGGCACGGGTCTCAACGCCCCCGCCGGCTACGCCGAGTCGGCGCGCCGCCACCTCGCGGAGATCACCGGGCTGCCGCTGGTCACCGCCGCCAACCTGGTGGAGGCCACCCAGGACTGCGGCGCGTTCGTGCAGATGTCGGGTGTGCTCAAGCGGGTCGCGGTGAAGCTGTCCAAGACCTGCAACGACCTGCGGCTGCTCTCCTCGGGGCCGCGCGCGGGCCTCAACGAGATCAACCTGCCGCCGGTGCAGGCCGGTTCGTCGATCATGCCGGGCAAGGTCAACCCGGTGATCCCCGAGGTCGTCAACCAGGTCGCCTTCGAGGTCATCGGCAACGACGTCACCATCACCATGGCCGCCGAGGCCGGACAGCTCCAGCTCAACGCCTTCGAGCCGATCATCCTGCACTCCCTGTCGGAGTCGCTCACCCATCTGCGGGCCGCCTGCCTGACCCTGGCCGAACGCTGCGTGGACGGCATCACCGCCAACACCGAGGCGCTGCGTGCGAGCGTGGAGAACTCCATCGGCCTGGTCACCGCCCTCAACCCCTACATCGGCTACTCCGCGGCCACCGACATCGCCAAGGAGGCCCTCGCCACCGGCCGGGGCGTGGCCGAACTCGTCCAGGAGAAGGGGCTGCTGCCCGCCGACCGGCTCCGGGAACTGCTGCGGCCCGAGGTGCTCGCGGGCAGCGGCGGACCCCTCGCCTGATGGGCTCGCCCACCTACCAGACGGTGCTGGACCGCATCGCCGAGGAGATCGAGCGGACCCCGGGCCGCGGCCGGCCCGCCGACTACATCCCGGCGCTCGCGGCCGTCGACCCGCGCCGCTTCGGCATGGCCGTCGCGGAACCGGACGGCACGGTGTACGGCGTGGGGGACTGGCGCGAGCCGTTCTCCACGCAGTCCATCACCAAGGTGTTCACCCTCGCCCTCGACCTGGCCCGCGAGGGTGACGCCCTCTGGGAGCACGTGGGCCGTGAGCCCTCCGGCAACCCCTTCAACTCCCTGGTCCAGCTGGAGTACGAGAGCGGCATCCCGCGCAACCCGTTCATCAACGCGGGCGCGCTCGTCGTCACCGACCGCCTGCACACCCGTACCGGTGACGCGGCCGGTGAGCTGCTCTCCTTCCTGCGGTCGGAGAGCGGCAACCCGGACCTGGACTTCGACGCGGAGATCGCCGCCTCCGAATCGGCCCACGGGGACCGCAACGCGGCCCTCGCCCACTTCATGGCCGCGTACGGCAACATCGACAACCCCGTACCGGCCCTCCTCGACCAGTACTTCCGGCAGTGCTCCCTCACCGCCTCCTGCGCCGACCTCGCCCTGGCGACCACCTTCCTGGCACGCCACGGAGTCCGGGCCGACGGCACCCGCCTGCTGACGCGCAGCCAGGCGAAACAGGTCAACGCGGTCATGCTCACCTGCGGGACGTACGACGCGGCGGGCGAGTTCGCCTACCGCGTCGGCCTGCCCGGCAAGAGCGGTGTGGGCGGCGGCATCATCGCCGTCGTACCGGGCCGTTGCGGGCTGTGCGTATGGAGTCCCGGACTGGACGAGCGGGGCAACTCGGTGGCGGGAGTGGCGGCGCTGGACCGGTTCACGACCCTGACGGGACTGTCCGTCTTCTGATCCCCGGCCGGACACCGCCGTCCCGGCCGGGACGGCGGTGTCCGCACCTGGTCACGTCCCGGTACCCGGCAGGAAGGCGCCCCGTCGCCCGCGCGCCACCCGGCGGCGGCACGCTGACCGGGTGCCGGCCATCGTCTTCCCCGTCGACCTCCTCCGCTGCCGGGCGCTCGGCCTCGCCGGAACCGCCTTCCTCGCCCTCGGAGGCGAGACCGCCGGCGCCCTGCCGGTGCGGAACCTGCTCGCACCCACCTCCGGGCGCGGCGCGCTGGGTCTGGTCGGCGTCTACTTCGGTGTCGTCCTGCTGACCGCCGCCTGGGCCCTGCTGGGGAAGGTGATCCGCGGTCCCGAGCCACCGACGCCCCGCGCCCTGCTCCTCGTGCTGGCCGTCTGGGCGGCACCCCTGCTGCTCGCGCCGCCGCTGTTCAGCCGGGACGTCTACAGCTACCTCGCCCAGGGCGCCATGGTCGACGCGCACATCGACGTCTATCTGCACGGTCCCGCCCGGCTCGGCGGGCCGCTCGCCGACGAGGTGGCGCCGATGTGGCGGCACACCGCGACCCCGTACGGCCCGGTCTTCCTCGCCGCCGCCTCCGGGCTGTCCGGCCTCACCGAGGGGCGGGTCCCGGCCGGGCTGATCGGGATGCGGCTGATCGCCCTGCTCGGAGTGGCCCTGATGGCCGTGGCACTGCCCCGCCTGGCCCGGTACGGCGGAGCCGACCCGGCCGTCGCCCTCTGGCTGGGCGCGCTCAACCCGCTCGTGCTGCTGCACCTGGTGGCGGGGGCCCACAACGACGCGCTGATGCTGGGACTGCTGGGACTCGGACTGGTGCTCGCGCGGGGCCGCCGGTACCTCCTCGGCGTCGTCCTCGTCACCCTCGCCGCGCTGGTCAAGGCACCCGCCGCGCTCGGCCTGCTGGCGCTGCTCGTGATGCGCGGCCGCGCCGGACGCATGCGCGCCGCCGCCGCGACACTCACCGTCGCCGCGGCCACCACGGCGGCCGTCACCGCCCTGACCGGCACGGGATACGGCTGGATCGCCGCTCTGCGCACCCCGGTCTCCGCACGGAACTGGTCGCCCACCAGCGTGCTCGGCCGCGCCACCGGCACCCTGCTCCACGACCTCGGCAGCGACCTGGCCCCCCTCGCCCTCCCGGCCTGGCGCGTGGCCGGACTCCTGCTGACCCTCGCCGTCGTGCTGTTCGTCTGGCTCCGGCTGAGACCCGGTCCGGTGTACGCGCTCGGCCTCAGCCTGGCCGCGGTGGCCGCGCTCGGCCCCGCGATCCGCCCCTGGTACGCCCTGTGGGGGCTGTTCCTCATCGCCGCGGCCGCCCGGGACGCCTGCGTGCAACGCCGGGCCGCGGTCGTCAGCGTGGTGCTGGCGCTCGTCGTCCTGCCGAGCGGCTACCCGCCGGACGCCGAGCAGCTCGTGCTGGCGGTGTGCGGGGGAGTCCTCGCGCTGGTCGTGCTGTGGCAGGCCGAACTGGGCTCCCGCGCGCCGGTCCTGGGGCGCACGGCATGAGCGGGCCACGACCGCGGCGGTACGCGCCGCGCACCGGCCGTGCCCGTGTCCGCGCCCTCGTCGTCCTTGCCCTGGCCACCGCCGTCACCGTGTTCACCGCGACCGTCCCGCTGCTGCGGGACTGGTTCGACCTGCGCGTCTATCACGGAGCGATCGACTCCTGGGTCCACCACGACGGCGGTCTCTACGACTATCTGGTGCCGGGCACGCCCTACGGCTTCACCTATCCGCCGTTCGCGGCCGTGGTCATGCTGCCGATGGCGCTGAGCGGTCTGCGCACCGCGATCGCGCTGTGCCTGGCACTGAACCTGGCGGCGCTCGCGGCCGTCCTGTACGTGCTGGCCGGTCCGTCGCTGCGCCGCCACGGCTGGTTCGGCACCTCGCTCGTCCTGTGCGCGCTCGCCCTGTTCGAGCCGCTGCGGGACACCTTCAGCTTCGGCCAGGTCAACCTCCTGCTGCTGGCCCTGGTGCTCGCCGACGCCCGGCTGCTGGCCACCGGCCGGGGCCGCCGGGCGGGTGTCGGCATCGGCCTGGCGGCGGCGGTCAAACTGACACCCGCGATCTTCATCGTGCTGCTGCTGCTCGCCCGGCGGTGGCGGGCCGCCGGGCTCGCGACCGCCGTCGCCGCGGCCGCCACCGCGGCGGCGGCCTGGATCGACCCGGCCGCCTCGCGCTTCTACTGGACCGAGGCGCTGTGGGACACCGGCCGCATCGGCCGCCTGGACTACGTCTCCAACCAGTCGCTGCAGGGAGTCCTGGCCCGGCTCGCGGCCCCGCACGAACCGAGCCGGGCTCTTTGGGCCCTGCTCGTGCTGGTGGTGTTGTGCGTGTGGGCGTGGCGGGCCCGCGAGGCGGCGCGCGCCGAGGACTGGACGGCCGCTTTCGCCCTGACCGGGCTGACCGCCTGTCTGGTCAGCCCGGTGACCTGGGTGCATCATCTGGTCTGGCTGCTGCCGTCCTTCGCCGTCCTGCTGCGACACCGGCGGCTGCTGCCGCTCACGGCGGCGCTGTACGCCGTGCTGTGCAGCAGCGTCGTGTGGCTCTGGTTCGACGACGCCTCCGGCCCCGGCGGCTTCGTCGGCGGCAACGCCTATGTGTGGATCACGCTGGGACTCCTGCTGCGGCTGCCGGTCGGTCAGCCGCGGGCGGGCCGGCCGCGCCTGAGCCGCAGAACCAGTGCCACGACCGCCGCGCCGCAGCCGGCGGCACCCGCGATCGCGCCCGCCACCGGCAGGCCGGGCGAGGTGACCGCCTCCTTCTCCGCGCGGACGGACAGCGGCCCGGGGCCGGCCTGAGGAGCGGCCGCCGGGCGCGGCGGCAGCAGCGAGCCCACGGGGTCGACGTGCCCGGCGGCCCGGAACCCCCAGTCGAGAAGGGAGCGTGCCTCCTCGTAGACGGCGTGGCCACCGCCCGACTCCGGCCGCATCACCGTCACCACGAGGGTGCGGCCGCCCCGCTTCGCGGCGGCGATGAGGGTGTTGCCCGCGTTGGTCGTGTAGCCGTTCTTGACGCCGATCAGCCCGGGATAGCGCTCGACCCCGGCGCCGGTCAGCAGCCGGTTGGTGTTCTGGATGCCGTACGACCAGCTGCCCGCCGGGAACTTCGCGGTGGCCGTGGCGCAGTACCCGGCGAACTCCGCGTTGCGCAGCCCGGCCCGCCCGAAGACCGCCAGGTCGTACGCGGAGGACACCTGGCCGGGCGCGTCGTAGCCGTCGGGCGAGACGACACGGGTGTCCCGGGCGCCCAGGGCGCGGGCCTTCACCTGCATCTGCTCGGCGGTGGCCTTCCAGCCGCCGTTGAGGGAGGCGAGCACGCGTACGGCGTCGTTGCCCGAGCTGAGGAAGACCCCGCGCCACAGATCGGCGACGGTGTACGTGTTGTTCTCCTTGACGCCGACCAGGCTGCTGCCGGCGCCGATGCCCGCGAGTTCCTCGCTCTTGACGGTGTGTCTCAGGCCCGCCGGCAGTCCCGGCAGCACGGTCAGGGCGAACAGGGTCTTCAGAGTGCTCGCCGGCGGCAGTCTGCGGTGCGCGTCGTGCGCGGCCAGCACCTCGCCGCTGCCCGCGTCCGCCACCAGCCACGACACCGCGGAGATGCCCTGCGGCGCCCGGGGTGCCCCGGCCCGTGGCCGTACCTGGGTCCCCTGCCGGAACAGCGACGGCCCCTGCGCGGCCTTGGCGTCCGTCCGGCCGGCCCCGGCCGGACGTCCGGCCCCTTCCGGGTTCGTCACGGAGGCCAGGGCCGCGAGCGCGCAGACGGCGGAGCAGCAGACGGCGAGGCGGGCAACACGGGGGACTCGGGATGAGAATCCGATGGTCATACCGCAAACGTAGGAAGAGGCGGGTCCCGGTCCCCGGATGCCAGGGCCGTGCGCCCGGATCGAGCACCCGGATGCCGTATGTCATGCCGCCGGCAGCGTGGGCTGCACCTGCCGCAGGAAGGCCGCGTTGTCCGGGGTGGCCCGCAGCCGCCCCAGCAGCGTTTCGAGGTTCGCCTGTCCCTCGCGCGACCGCAGGGCCCGCCGCAGCCCGCGTACGGCCGTCAACTCGGCCGGTGCCAGGAGGAGTTCCTCCCGGCGGGTGCCGGACGGGGTGATGTCGACGGCCGGGAACACGCGGCGGTCGGCCAGGGCGCGGTCGAGGCGGAGTTCCATGTTGCCGGTGCTCTTGAGTTCCTCGAAGAAGAAGTCGTCGGCGCGGGACCCGGTCTCCACCAGGGCGGTGGCGAGAACGGTGAGGGACCCGGCCTCCTCGGTCAGCCGGGCGGCGCCGAACAGCCGCTTGGGGCCGTGCAGGGCGGCGGCGTCGACACCGCCGCTGAGCGTGCGGCCGCCGGTGGCGGCCGCGTTGTTGTGGGCCCGGCACAGCCGGGTCAGGGAATCCAGCAGGATCACGACGTCCTCGCCCTGTTCGACGAGCCGTTTGGCGCGCTCCACGACGAGTTCGGCGAGCGCGATGTGCTGCTTGGGGGACCGGTCGAACGTCGACGCGTACACCTCGCCCCGCACGGAGCGCCGCATGTCGGTCACCTCCTCGGGCCGTTCGTCGAGGAGCACCACCATCAGGCGGGTCTCCGGGTGGTTGGCGGCGATCGCGGCGGCCACCTGCTGGAGCAGCACCGTCTTCCCGGTCTTCGGCGGGGCGACGATCAGTCCCCGCTGCCCCTTGCCGACGGGGGCCACGAGGTCGACCAGACGGCCCGTCAGGCCGCTCGCCGGGTGTTCGAGCCGCAGCCGCTCGCGCGGGTGGAGCGGGGTGAGGTCGTGGAAGTGCGGGCGGCGGCGCAGTTCCTCGGGCGTACGGCCGTTGATCCGATCGACTTCGGTGAGGGCGCGCCTGCCGTCGCGTACGCCCTCGACGGTGTCGCCCCTGCGCAGCCCGTACCGGCGGATCAGCGCGGCGGGGACCTGTGGGTCGGCGGGGGCGGGCAGGCCGCTGTCGACGCGCAGGTGCCCCTGCCCGCTCTGTGCGATCTCCAGGACGCCGGTGACCCGGGCGGGAGGCTGTCGGTCGGTGGACGTGCGTTCGAGTGTGGTGGTGGTCATGAGTGGGGTCCTTTCGAGGACATGGAAAACGTGTGAGAGAGGGGGAGGGGCACACACCCCGGGTACGGCTGAGCCGTTCAGAGCCGCTCGTGAGAGGCGGACCGTGTGTCGCGGGTGGTGCGGGGAGGCTGACGGCCGGTCGGGAGACGACGGGCGGTTCAGCGGAAGAGATCTCGGGATCCGAGAGAGAGTGGCACCGGCGCCCTGGAAGGGGCGATACACACGTGCCGAGAAAACCATACCACCATCGGTGGCCGGTTGTGGGGGAGTTCCTTACCGATGGCTTACCCGTGGTCGGTGAACCGATCTCCCGGGGACCTCGTACAGATGGGGGCACCGCCAGCGGTCTTCGCACGGAAGGAACGTCGCGTGTCGCTCTTCACGCGCTCCAGCCCCTCACCCGACACGGACGACACGGACGGCGCCGACGACACGGACGGGACGGATGCGCCGTCGACGGCCGATCCGACGGCTGATCCGACCGCCGAGCCGTCGTCCGGTCCGCCCGCCGAGCCGTCGTCCGGGCGATTGGTGCGTCGGTGGCGGAGGTACCGCGCGGCGTTCCGGGAGAAGTACCCGCTCGCCGCGCGCGGGTTGTCCTGGACCGTCACCGCGCTGGCCGCCGCCCTGGTGTTCTTCGCGCTGTTCATGCCGGGCAAGGCCGAGTACTTCGAGGCGCGGCAGTTCCTGCGGATACCCGTGGAGCCGATCCTCGCCGCCGCCCTGCTTCTTGTGCTGCCGCGCCGGCCGAGGCTGGTGGGGGCGGTCGTCATCGGGGTGGGACTGGCCGCCCTGGTGGTCGTGAAGGCGCTGGACATCGGCTTCAACCAGTTCCTCGGCCGCGGCTTCAACGTGGTCCTCGACTGGGGCCTGCTCGACGACGCCGAGTCCTACGTGCGGGACACCCTCGGCGGCGCGGGTGCGCGGGCGGCCGTGCTCGGCCTGGTGGCGCTGGTGCTGCTGCTGTTCGCCGTCATGGCGCTGGCCGTGGTGCGGCTCACGAACCTGCTCGTCCGCGACCGGGAACGGGCGACGAAGGGCACCGTCGTCGCCGGCACCGTGTGGATCACCTGCGCGGCGCTCGGCCTGACGCCCCTCGACGACACCGCGGTCGCCTCCAGGAGCACCATCGGTTTCGTGCAGGACCGCTGGGGACGGGTCCAGGAGACGCTGCGGGACGAGGCCGCCTTCGCCGAGGAGGCCAAGAAGGACCGGTTCGCCGATGTGCCCGCCGACCGGCTGCTGACCGGGCTGCGCGGCAAGGACGTCACGATCGCCTTCATCGAGAGCTACGGCCGCGCCGCCCTTACGGACCCGGCCATCGCCCCCGGCGTGACCAGGGCCCTCGACGAGGAGGGCAAGGCGCTGGCCGAGGCCGGGTTCGCGGCGAAGAGCGGCTGGCTGACCTCCGCGACGTACGGCGGCAGCAGCTGGCTCGGCCACTCCACGTTCCTCACCGGCCTGTGGATCGACAACCAGAGCCGCTACCGCACGGTCACCGCCGGCGACCGCCTCACCCTTCCCGGTGCCTTCGGCAGGACGGGCGCCTGGCGGACGGTCGGCGTGGTGCCCGGCGTCCGGTACAACTGGCCGGAAGGCGACTTCTACGGCTTCGACAAGGTCTACGACTCCCGCGATGTCGGCTACCAGGGACCGAAGTTCAGCTGGTCGACCATGCCCGACCAGTACGCGCTCACCGCGTTCGAACGCCTGGAGGCCGCCAAGAAGCGTGGCAAGCCTCTGATGGCGGAGATCATCCTGACCTCCAGCCACCAGCCGTGGGCACCGCTGCCGAAGACGGTCGGCTGGGACGAGGTCGGCGACGGCTCCGTGTACCGGGACATGGAGAAGGCGGGCAAAGACCCCGCGGACGTGTTCACCGACCCCGTCAAGGTGAAGCAGGAGTACGGCAAGTCCGTCCAGTACTCGCTGCACAGCCTCCTGCAGTACGTGGAGAGGTACGGCGACAAGAACTCGGTGCTGGTCTTCCTCGGCGACCACCAGCCCATGGCGAGGGTCAGCGGCGACGGCGCGAGCCATGACGTACCGGTCACCATCGTCGCCCACGATCCCAAGGTGCTCGACCGGATCGACGACTGGGGCTGGTCCGACGGGCTGCGGCCCGGTGCCGACGCTCCGGTCTGGCGCATGGACTCCTTCCGTGACCGCTTCCTCACCGCGTACGGCGAGCAGCCGAAGGCGGCCGGCACGCCCGCGCCGTAGCTGTCCGCGTGCGTGAGCGGCTGCCCGGAACGGGGGACCGGGCAGCCGCTCCGGCGTTCAACCGTGCAGCTCGAAGATGCCGTGCCCGAAGCCCCGGGCGGTGATCGTGCCGTCCGCGATCTCCACCCCCAGCGCCTCCAGAGCCGCGTGGACGGCGGGCTCGTACGGACAACTCGCCGTGTGCCGCTGCGGGTTGACGACCACCAGGTACCGCCCGCCCCGGATGTACACGAACGGGTACCCCGCGTGCAGCACCTCCACCGACCCGCCGGGGCCCAGCTCGGGTGTGCGCCTGCGCAGAGCGATCAGGCGGCGCACGAGATGCAGGAGCGAGGTGTCGTCGGCGCGCTGGGCGGCGACGTCCGGACGGTCGGGGGAGGGGTCGAGAGGGAGGTAGAGGCGGTCGGCGCGGGCGGTGGAGAACCCCGCGTTCGGGGTGCCGTCCCACTGCATGGGCGTACGGGAGCCCGCGCGGTTGTAGCGGGGGCCGAGGACGCTGCCCTCCTTGTCGGGCAGGCCCGTGACGTACCGCATGCCGATCTCGTCGCCGTAGTAGATCGCCGGGAGCGTCGGCCAGGTCATCTGGAAGACGAAGGCGGCGGGGAGCTGGTCGGCCGTGCGGGGGCCGCAGTTGAGGCGGGAGAAGTCGTGGTTGGCGGTGGGCAGCGAGATCGAGCCCGCACCGCCGACCGCTGCGGACGCCTGGCGCCAGGCATCGACGAAGGGGCGCGGCGAGCCGTGGCCGCTCGCGTCGAAGAAGCAGTCGAGCGGGTCCCAGTGCTCGTGGACCGTGCCCTCGCCGTTGTTCCACAGCGAGCGCAGGGCGAGGCCGTCGGTGGGGCCGCCGAAGTGGAGGAAGAAGTCGGCGTGGAACCCGGCCGGGACCGATACCTCCGGCTCCCCCCACTCGGCGAGCAGTACGGCGTCCGGGTGGGCGGCGTCCAGCCAGTGCCGCAGTTCCGCCCAGAGGCGGGAGGTCTCGGCCCTGTCCGGGTCGTCCTTGACGAGCGAGGCGGCCATGTCGACGCGGAAGCCGGCCACGCCGAGGCCCAGCCAGTGGTCCATGATCGTGCGCAGGGCGTGGCGGTTGGCGCGCGGGCCGTCGGCGTCGACCGGCAGCCGCCACGGCTCGGCCGGATTCCCGCGCGCGTAGCCGAAGTTGAGGGCGGGCTGGGAGTCGAAGAAGTTCGGGAGGTATGCGCCGGGGCGGGTGCCGGGGGAGGCCACGAAGCCTTCGGGACGGCCTTGTGGCGTCCAGATGTAGCGGTGGTCGTCCGGGTCGTTCGCGGAGGCCCGGAACCAGGGGTGGTCGACGGAGGTGTGGCCGGCGACGAGGTCCAGCAGGATCCGGATGTCCCGGCGGGCCGCCTCGTCGACGAGCCTCGCCAGGTCGTCGTTCGAGCCGTAGCGCGGGGCGACGTTCAGATAGTCGGCGACGTCGTACCCGGCGTCGCGGAACGGTGAGACGAAGCAGGGGTTGAGCCAGACGGTGTCGACACCCAGCCAGGAGAGATGGTCGAGGTGTTCGGCGATTCCGGCGAAGTCCCCGATGCCGTCCCCGTCGGAGTCGGCGAAGGACTGCGGATAGATCTGGTAGAAGACGGCGTCGGCCAGCCAGGTCGGGGCGGGGCGGAACGAGGTCATGGCCAGACCCTAGGCGACGGCGGACGCCGACCGCTGCCCCGAGTCAGGGCCTAAGCTGACGTGATGTTCACCCCGCAAGGCCCCAGCCTCCGCGAACTCGCCGTCCAGGCGCTCTCCTCCGTCGAACACGGCTACGACCTGCTCGCGCCCAAGTTCGACGAGACCCCGTTCCGTACGCCGGACTCGGTCCTGGAGGCGGTCGAGACCGCGCTGTCGTCGCTGGGCCCCTTCACGCACGGTCTGGACCTCTGCTGCGGCACCGGAGCCGGTATGGAGGTGCTGCGCGAGGTGTGCCGGGAGAGCGTCACCGGCGTCGACATCAGCGCGGGGATGCTGGCCGTGGGGAGGGAGCGGCTGGGCTCCGCGGACCGGCGGGTCGTCTCCGCCGGCGCCGTACGACCGGGCGATCCCGAAAACGGCCCCGGTTCCGACGCCCCGCGTGTGTCCTGGGTACGCGGTGACGCCCTGGCGCTGCCCTTCGCCCCCGTCTTCGATCTGGCCGTCAGCTTCGGCGCGTTCGGGCACTTCCTGCCTCAGGAGCTGCCGGGGCTGTTCTCCGAGGTGCGCTCGGTACTGCGGCCCGGCGGACGCTTCGCGTTCCCGCTGCCGGCGCCCGCCCCGCCCCGCTCGCCCTGGTACTGGGCCGCGCTGGGCTTCGACGCGGCGATGCGGGTGCGCAACGCCCTGTGGCGGCCGCCGTTCGTCATGTACTACCGGCCGTTCCGGCTCGGCGTCGTGCGGGAGGAACTGGAACGCGCGGGCTTCGAGGTGGAGTCGTACGCGCTGCCCGAGTTCGGGCGGCGGGCCGACGGCAGCCCGCGTTGCCGGATGGTCGTGGCCACTCGCAAGGGGTGACCGGCCGGGCCGTGGCGCAGCGCCGGGCGAGCCGGCCCGGCGGCCCGGATCGAACGGCCGGCATGCCCCTCCGCGCCGTCGCACCCTGCCGCGAGGGGATTTCGCCGATCACGCTCGTGGCGAGGGCTCGCGGCCCGCGACCGCCGTGGGTCCTCCCCGGCCCGGCCGCGCGGCCGGTCGGAACGCGCGGCCGGGCCCCGTTCCGTCCGGGGCCCATGGCCCGGCCGGCGACAGGAGGCGGCACCCTCCCGCGCGAGCGCGCCCAGGGCTCGTGCGGGCGCCCCGCCGACGCGGGGCCGACGATTCGGGTGGCACCGGGTCTCCCTGGCGGAGCGGTTGGCCGCCGCGGCCGACCGCCGAGCGCTCGAACCTTCCGGTCGCGCCCACTTCGGCCTCGCCGGCGGTCACAGCGCGCTGTACAGGGCCTCGATCAGGGCCGTCTTGCGCGGGTCGTCGGCGATGTGCGGGCCCATGCGGTTCATGACATAGCCGAGGGAGACGCCGGCCTCCGGGTCGGCGAGACCGCAGGAACCGCCGTAGCCGTCATGGCCGAAGGCCCTCGGGTTGGGCCCGTACGAGCCGTGCGGGCCGCTCAGCCACAGCCCGAGCCCGATCTCGGTGTCCCGGCCGAAGCCGGCCCCGAGCACCAGGTCGCGGCAGGCGCCCTGCCCCTCACGGACCCGCTCGGCCGCCTCCGGCGACAGCATCTCCCGGCCGCCCCAGGTGCCGCGCCGCGCGAGGATCCCGTAGAGCGCGGCGACCGCCCGCGCGGTGCCGTGGCCGTTCGCGGCCGGGACCTCGGCGGCCCGCCACGCGGGGGTGTTGGCCTCGGCGGCGCCGACCAGCGGGTTGGCGAGGGCGGACAGCGCCGTGGGCGTCAACTGGGCGAAGACCGCGGCCTGTTCACTGCTCGTCGCGGCCGGCGGATGCACCAGCTCGGCCGCCCGCGCCGCCTCCGCCTCGGGCAGGCCGATCGTGAAGTCGATGCCGAGCGGCCCGGTGACCTCCCGGGCCAGGAACGCGCCGGGCAGCAGCCCCGACACCCGGCGGACCACCTCGCCGACGAGGAAGCCGAACGTCATGGCGTGGTACCCGGACCGGGTGCCGGGCTCCCACCAGGGCTCCTGTGCCGCGAGCCGTTTCACCGTCAGCTCCCAGTCGCAGAGCTGCTCGAAGGAGAGCGGCTCACGCGGCCCGGCGAGCCCCGAGCGGTGGGACAGCAGATGCCGGACGAGCACGCCCTCCTTGCCGGCCGCCGCGAACTCCGGCCAGTAGGCGGCCACCGGGGCGTCCAGGTCGAGCAGGCCCCGGTCGGCGAGGATGTGCGCGCACAGGGCCGTCGTGCCCTTGGTCGTCGACCACACGTTGACGACGGTGTCCCGCTCCCAGGGGCGGGTCCGCGCCGCGTCGGCCCAGCCGCCCCAGAGGTCCACCACGGTCTCCCCGCCCAGGGTGACCGTGACCGCGGCCCCCAGCTCGTCACGCGCGTCGAAGTTCTCCTCGAACGCGCCGCGCACGGCCGCGAACCGTGCCTCGCAGTGACCCCGAACCTGAGACTCGGACATGAACCCCTCCGTCGCCCGCCGCCGCTCGCCGGGACGAGGGCGCCCGGCCTCCCCGAACATACCGACTGGTCGGACAGGAGGGAAGCCGTGCGTCGGCAGCAGCCTCACCCGCCCCGCGGGGTCCGCGACAGGAACATCGGACGGGAGGGCTCCGTGCGCACCGGGATCAGATGCCAGTAGTCCCGGGTCTCCACGGCCAGGCCGGCCGCGTCGAACCGGACGAAGACACAGCCGGCGAGGGTCTGCGGCTCCTGGCCGACCTCGGACAGCACCCGGAACTCGGCGACGGCCACACCGTCCTGGCCGATCACCGGATCCGAGAAGCGCACGTCGTCCACCGACTCGTCGGCGAAGGACCAGCGCAGGTACTCGGCGAGTTCGTCGCGGCCCCGGTGCGGCTCCCGGAAGGGCATCGAACGGTGCACACAGTCCGGCGCGTACAACTCCAGGATCGCGTCGACGTCGTGGGCGGCCCATGCCCGCTGCCACACCCCCACGAATCGCTGGGCGGCCTCCACCGTGTCCATGCTGTCCGCCTCCCTCAGAGCTGCGAGGCCAGCCAGCGCAGCTTGACCGCCTCCTGGTAAGGGCCGCCGCCCTCGTGGTCGTTGAAGTCATAGACCTCGATGCGCTTGTTCGCCTCGGCCCAGGCGTTGAAGGCCGCGAAGACGGTGGACGGCGGGCAGGTCTGGTCCTCCAGGGCCGCCGAGAACAGGGCGGCGGCCCGGCCGCGCGCGGCGAAGTGCACGCCGTCGAAGTAGGCCAGGGTGCGCCCGACCTGCTCGGTACGGCCGCGATGGGTCTTGAGGTACTTGCCGATCTCGCGATACGGGTCGCGGTCGGTGATCGTCGTGGAGCGCGGGAAGTCGCACAGGAAGGGCACGTCGGGCGCGACCGCGACCAGATCGGGGACGAGTCCGCCGACGGCGATGGAGATGCCGCCGCCCTGGCTGGAGCCGACGACGGCCGTGCGCGCCGCGTCGGTCCGCGGATGCGAGCGGGCGGCCTCGACGGCGCGTACGGCGTCGGTGTAGACCCGGCGGTAGTAGTAGTTCTCGGGGGCGTCGATGCCCCGGGTCATGAAGCCGGGGAAGGCGGGGGCACCGGCCACCGGGTCGGGGGTGTCCCCGCCTCCGCCCCAGGCGCTGCCCTGGCCCCGGGTGTCCATGACGAAGTGGGCGTAGCCCGCCGACGCCCACAGGAGGTGGGTGTGGGGCAGGCCGCGGCCGCCGCCGTAGCCGATGAACTCCACGACGGTGGGCAGTGGTTCGCCCGCGTCGGCGGGGAGGGCCAGCCAGCCCTTGACGGGGTGCCCGCCGAACCCGGAGTAGGTGACGTCGTACACCTCGACCGTCCTCAGGTGGGTCTCGGCCGGCTCGAAGCGGGCGTCGAGGTCGTGCTCGCGGGCCTCCTGGAGCGTCTTGGCCCAGAAGGCGTCGAAGTCCTCGGGCTCCGTCGAAGCGCTTCGATAACCACGGAGCTCGTCCAACGGCAGGTCGAACAGGGCCATGAAGGACCACCTTGTGAGGTCTGAGGTGCGGATGATCACACCGTACGTGGGGTGCCGCGGGCCGCCAAGAGGGTGTTCCCGGGCCCGCGACGGCCCGACGGGCTCACCCCTGGTCGGCGCCGACCGGGGCCCGGACCTCGAAGTCCTCGTACATGTTCGTGTTCCGGCGGCGGGTTCCGGTACCGGGCTCTGCCGTCACGCCCAGTGGTGGCCCCAGTCGGGGCCCGTCCGCGCCCACTCCCGCTCCCATTCGGCCAGGCGATGCCGGATGGCGACCCGGCGGACGACCACATGTCCGAGCAGGACGACGCCGACGACGCCGCCGGTGGCGCAGGTGCCCATGGCGAGCGCGTGCTGCCAGACGGCCGTGTCGGTCGGGGGCGGCTGGACGCTGCGGCCCGCGTCGTCCAGCCAGACGTCGGCGCGGTCGCCCCGCTCGGTGCCGGCCGGCACCCGTGCCTCGCCGGTGCGGGAGCCGCCGTCGGGCTCGGTCCAGCGAGCCCGCACCCAGTACGTGGGCTGCTTGTCGTCGTGCGCCGAGGGCACCGAGGTCGGGGCCTTCTCGACGATCACGGCGCTCACCCTCTCCAGCGTGGCCCGCTGGGCCGTCGCGTGGGTCCGCGCGTCCGCGTGGGCCCACAGGCCCACCACCACTCCGGCGGCCGGGGCGGCGAGGGCGAGGAGCAGGACGACGCACAGGACGGTCCACGCCTCGACGACGTCCGAGCGCCGACGCAGCGGATTGGCCCGCCATCGCCACCCGAACATCTGGCCTCGCATGTCGCCCTCCCTCGCCGGTCCGGTCCTCGTGCACGAGAACCCCGGTCTGGACTGGTCCGCACTTCCGGTGTACCCGAAAGAGAGCGTGATGGCATGGTTTGCGCCATAAATCATGAGGGTGCGGACCGTGGGGACGGCTGGACCCGGTCGTGCGAACGGGATGCCGTCGCTCGAAGGTCAGCCGAATCGCTCGATGCGGATGCGGTCCACGGGCTGCCCTGCCTCGACCAGGAGCCGTGAGGCATGCTCGGCGAACGCGTTGGAGCCGCAGACGTAGGCCTCCCATCCGCCCGTCGGCCGCTCGGCGAGCAGCGGCGCCACATGGGCCGCCGACAGCCGTCCCACCGGCACCCCCTCGGGCGCCCGGCGGGTGAACACCGCCGTCGTCTCCGCGCCGTACTCCCGCGCGTAGACCAGTTCCCCCGGCTCGCGCGCGGACACCAGCAGCCGCAGCGGGACGTCGAGCCCGCGCGCCCGGTGGTGGCGGATCATCGACATCAGCGGTACGACACCGGAACCGGCGCCGATCAGCAGCGCCGGCCGGTCCCCGGGCCAGGCGAAGAAGCCGCTGAGCGGGCCGCGCACCTCGACCTCGTCGCCGGGCCGCGCCTCGGTGTGGAACCACCCGGAGACCTCGCCGCCCTCGACGTGGTCCAGGGTCAGCTCGATGTGCCCGCTGTCGTCCGGCGGTGACGCCAGCGAGTAGTGGCGCTGCGCCGTGTAGCCGTCCGCGGCGGTCAGCCGCAGCATCAGGTGCTGCCCCGGCAGATGCCCCTCCCACCCGGGCACCGCGAACCGGAACGTGGCCACGGCCGGTGTCTCGCGTCGGATCTCCGTGAGCGTCGCCAGCTGCCACAGCGACGCGGCCCGGTTGCTCACGGCGATCCGGCCGGGCACGGCGAACCGCGTGGGCGGAGCGAAGGCCGGTCCCGGCGGCGGGGCGGCGAGCGAGTCCGTCGTTGTCTCAGTCACCGGAGTACCGCTGCTCCTCCCACGGGTTGCCCCGTGCGTGATAGCCGTTCTGCTCCCAGAAGCCGGGCTCGTCGTGGTCGAGGAGCCGCAGACCCGCGACCCACTTGGCGCTCTTCCAGAAGTACAGGTGCGGCACCAGCAGCCGGGCCGGGCCGCCGTGCTCGGCGGGCAGCGGCTTGCCGTCGTACTCCCAGGCGATCCAGGCGCGTCCGCCGGTGAGGTCGGCGAGCGGGAGGTTCGTGGTGTAGCCGCTGTGCGCGTACGCGACCGCGTGGGTGGCGGACGAGTCGGGCCGGACGGCGTCCAGGAACACGTCGAGCGAGACGCCCCCGAACCGCACGCCGAACTTCGACCAGCTCGTCACACAGTGGATGTCGCCCTCGTACGTCGACACGGGCAGCGCGTGCGCCTCGTCCCAGTCCCAGGTGCGCGGCTCCGCCACCAGACCGTCGATCCGGAAGGTCCACTCGGCCGGCGTGAGGTCCGGGGTGACCTCGGCCGACAGCACCGGCCAGTCGTCGCCGGCGTCGTACTGGCCGGGCGGCAGTCCGGGATGGTGGACGCGGGGGCGTCCGGTGAAGCCTCGGGTGACGTTCATGGGGTCCCACGTGACGACGGTGAATGCTGAGTCATACAACCGTACGTGTCCGGGGCGGGTGCTCGGGCCCGGGGGCCCGGCGGCCATCGTTGCGGCCGTATGAACTCTTCGGCGGCCCGGGAATAGCGGCTCGGCGATCTCCCTTGCCGTCTTCAGCCGGTGCGGCGGATCCGGCGGCCGGCACCCGGTGACAGCAGAGCGGTTCGGGTCCTGGCGGATCAGGTCGAATCCGATCAGGCCGGACCGGTTCGTATCAGAACAGAGCGGAGAGCGCATGTCCGAGTACACGAGCGGCAGCGAGGGTGCGGGTGTCGTGCCGCACGTCCTGGACAACCCCGCCCTCGCCTCCCTCACCGGGCCGCACGCCCACTTCGCCGAGCGGCGCGGCCGGGTGCTGCGCTATCCCCTCGACGTGTCGCCGTGGCTGGCGCTCCCCGACGAGCCGGACGCGGACGACTGGGCCGACCTCGCGGCACTGGCCGGCCCCGGCGCCGAGGTCCCGGTCCCGGCCTACACCGGGGGCTTCCCGGCCGACTGGGAGGTGACCTTCGATCTCGCGGGCGTCCAGCTCGTCGACGACGGGATCGCCGCGGCCCCGGACGGCGAGGCCGTGCCGCTCGGCGCCGCCGACGTGCCCGAGATGCTCGACCTCGTCGAACGCACCCAGCCGGGCCCCTTCCTGCCCCGTACCGTCGAGATGGGCACCTATCTCGGCATCCGCCGCGGCGGCGCCCTGGTCGCGATGGCCGGCGAGCGACTGCACCCGCCGGGCTGGACCGAGATCAGCGCCGTCTGCACCGACCCGGCCTTCCGCGGTGCGGGCCTCGCCACCCGCCTCGTCCTGGCCGTCGCCCACGGCATCCGCGAACGCGGCGAGACTCCCTTCCTCCACACCTCCGCGGCCAACGCGAACGCCATCCGCCTCTACGAGTCCCTCGGCTTCCGCCTGCGCCGCACCACCCGCTTCATGGCGGCCAGGGTGCCGGCGCTGGAGGCGGGGGAGGAACGGGTGGGGGTGTAGCGGCGGCCGAGGCGTGCCTGCGGTGTGGCGCTCGCGCCTTTGAGGCCCGGGCACGGCCATGGGGTAGGGTTGCCGGGCCAGTCAGCACGTGGACCGAGGAGGTGAGACCCATTACCGCTGTTTCAGGTCGGGTGCTCTCACCTCAACGCGGCGCGGTGCATCGCCGATAGGCCACCGCGGGAGCGCCCTTCGGCCCACCGAAAGGCTCTCGGCTGTCATGCCACTTGTCTCGATCTCCTCCGTCGTCACGGCCCTGCGCGCCGCCGGTTGCGTCTTCGCCGAGGACGAGGCGGAGTTGCTCCTCGCCACCGCCCGTTCCGCGGACGAGGCCGCCGCCATGGTCGACCGCCGGGTCGCCGGCCTCCCCCTCGAACTCGTCCTCGGCTGGGCCGAGTTCGCGGGTCTGCGCATCACCGTGGAACCCGGCGTCTTCGTCCCCCGCCGCCGCACCGAGTTCCTCGTCGAGCGGGCCCTCGCCGCCGTCCCCGGTGCCTCGGTCGTCGTCGACCTGTGCTGCGGCTCCGGCGCGGTGGGCGCCGCCCTGGCCGCGCGGCTCGACGGCGCCGAACTCCACGCCGCCGACATCGACCCGGTGGCGGTCGGCTGCGCCCGCCGCAACCTCGCCCCGCACGGCGGCCACGTCCATGAGGGCGACCTCTTCGCGGCGCTGCCGGACCGCCTGCGGGGCCGCGTCGACATCCTCGCGGCGAACGTCCCCTACGTCCCGACCGGTGAGGTCCCGTTCCTGCCGGGCGAGGCCCGCGACCATGAACCCCTGGTCGCCCTGGACGGCGGCACGGACGGCCTCGACGTCCTGCGCAGGGTCGCCGCCGAGGCCCCCGCGTGGCTCGCCCCCGGCGGCTGTCTGCTCGTCGAGACGAGCGCGCGCCAGGCGCCGCTCGCCCTCGACGCCTTCCACCGCTCCGGCCTGACCGCGCACACCGCCGTCTCGCGGGAGATGTACGCCCACGTGGTGCTCGGCACCAGGCCCTGAGGCACCGCAGGGCTCCCTCAGGGCTCCCGCGCCGGATGTGGCCTTGCCCTCACCCGTTGTGCAACTAGTTGCACAAACGGCGTGGCGTCGTCTACAACCATGCTGACGACGCCACGCACGGAGGGCCCCATGAGCCGTTACCCGCACCTGCTGAGCCCGCTCGACCTGGGCTTCACCACGCTCCCCAACCGGGTCCTCATGGGCTCCATGCACGTGGGCCTGGAGGAGGCCGAGCGCGGCTTCGAGCGCATGGCGGAGTTCTACGCGGCCCGGGCTCGCGGGGGAGTGGGGCTCATCGTCACCGGCGGCATCGCGCCCAACGAGGCCGGCCGGCCCGGCGAGGGCGGCGCCAAGCTCACCACCGACGCCGAGGCGGACGAGCACCGCCTGATCACCGACGCCGTACACCGCGAGGGCGGCCGGATCGCGATGCAGATCCTGCACTTCGGGCGGTACGCCTACCACCGCGACCTGGTCGCCCCGAGCGCCCTGCAGGCCCCGATCAGCCCGTTCGTCCCCCACGCGCTCACCGACGCCGAGGTCGACCAGACGATCGACGACTACGCGAACGCGGCCCGCCTCGCCCGCCGGGCCGGGTACGACGGCGTCGAGATCATGGGCTCCGAGGGCTATCTGATCAACGAGTTCATCGCCGCCGGGACCAACCACCGCGACGACCGCTGGGGCGGCTCCTACGAGAACCGGATGCGCTTCCCCGTGGAGATCGTGCGCCGGGTGCGCGAAGCGGTCGGCGAGGACTTCATCGTCGTCTACCGGCTGTCGATGCTGGACCTCGTGCCCGGCGGCTCCAGCTTCGAGGAGGTGGTCACGCTGGCGAAGGCCGTCGAGGCGGCCGGGGCGACCATCATCAACACCGGCATCGGCTGGCACGAGGCCCGCATCCCCACCATCGCGACCTCGGTGCCGCGCGGCGCGTACACGTGGGTGACGAAGAAGCTGATGGGCGAGGTCTCCGTCCCGCTCGTCACCACCAACCGCATCAACACCCCGGAACTGGCCGAGGAGTTGCTCGCGGACGGTCACGCCGACATGGTGTCCATGGCCCGCCCGATGCTCGCCGACCCCGATTTCGTCAACAAGGCCCGCGAGGGCCGTTCCGAGGCCATCAACACCTGCATCGGCTGCAACCAGGCCTGCCTCGACCACACCTTCAGCGGGAGGATCACCTCCTGCCTGGTCAACCCGCGCGCCTGCCACGAGACGGAACTCGTGCTCTCCCCGACCCGGCTGCGCAAGCGGGTCGCCGTCGTCGGGGCGGGCCCGGCCGGCCTCGCCTGCGCCGTGAGCGCGGCCGAACGCGGCCACGCCGTCACGCTGTTCGACGCCGCGGGCGAGATCGGCGGCCAGCTCAACGTCGCCCGCAAGGTCCCCGGCAAGCAGGAGTTCGACGAGACCCTGCGCTACTTCCGTCACCAGCTCGACGCACACGGCGTCGACGTACGCCTGGACACCCGGGTCGCCGCCGGCGACCTCACGGCCTACGACGAGGTCGTCGTCGCCACCGGGGTCACCCCTCGCATCCCCGAACTGCCCGGCGCCGACCACCCCAAGGTCGTCGGCTACCTCGACGTCCTGCGCGACGGCGTCGCGGTCGGTGACCGGGTGGCGATCCTCGGCGCGGGCGGTATCGGGTTCGACGTCGCCGAGTACCTGACCGACGGCGGGGAGAAGACGAGCGAGGACCCGGCCGCGTACTTCCGGCAGTGGGGCGTCGACATGGACTACCGCGCCCCCGGCGGCCTCGCCGCCCCCGAACGGCCCGCCCCGCCGCGCTCGGTGCACCTCCTCCAGCGCAAGACCTCCAAGGTCGGCGCCGGACTCGGCAAGACCACCGGCTGGATCCACCGCACCGAGCTGAAGCACCGAGGCGTCACCATGGTCCCCGGCGTGCGGTACGACCTGGTCGACGACGCCGGCCTGCACATCACCGTCGACGGCGTCCGCCAGGTGCTGGAGGTCGACACGGTCGTCCTGTGCACCGGTCAGGACCCCTGCCGCGACCTGTACGACGACCTGGTGGCGGCCGGGCGCTCCGCGCACCTCGTCGGCGGTGCCGACGTCGCGGCCGAACTGGACGCCAAGCGGGCGATTCTCCAGGGGACCGAGGTGGCGGCGGCGCTGTAGCCGCCCCTCCCCGGGGTGCGCGGGACGGTCGTGCACCCCGGGCCTTCCTAGGATGAGCGCATGTCACTCCCGCACGCGATCCTCACCGCCCTGCTCGAGAAGCCGTCGTCGGGCCTTGAGCTGACCCGGCGGTTCGACCGGTCGATCGGCTACTTCTGGTCGGCGACGCACCAGCAGATCTACCGTGAGCTGGGACGGCTGGAGGGCGAGGGTCACATCCGGGCCCTGCCCTCCGAACGGCCCGCCCGAGGACAGAAGAAGAGCTACGAGGTCCTGCCGGCGGGCCGCGACGAACTGGCCCGCTGGACCGCCGCACCCCAGGACCCCAAGCCGTGGCGTGACGCGCTCTTCGTCCGGCTGCGCGCGGCGGCCGTGGTCGGCACGGCCGGTCTCCAGGACGATCTGCGGCGCCATCTCGCGCTGCATCAGCGGCAGTTGGCGGAGTACGAGGAGATCGAGAGGCGGGACTTCGGGCCCGGCCGGGACACGACCCAGGACCGGCTTCAGCATCTGATCCTGCGGGCGGGCATCGACCTGCAGACCTTCTGGACCCAGTGGCTGACCGACGCGCTGGAGGAGTTCGAGACACTGCCGGCGGCCGTCGGCGACGCCGGCGGAGACGGCGCGGGGCGCGCGTAGGCGGCTGCCCGTCCTGTCGGCGCGAGGGCCCACCCGGGAAACCGGGCGAGCGCCCGCCCGGCGGTCAGAGACGGTGCGGCTTGGCCCGGCGGCGCAGGTACCAGACGGCGGCACCCGTGCCCAGGGCCACCAGCGCCCCACCGCCGACGAGGGTGACGGTGCCGTACTCCCGGGTCGCGCCGCCGACGCCGCCCATGACGCCCCGTGCGGGCGAGGCCGTGGTGGAGATGGCGGGGGTGGCGGCGGTGACGATGACGGACTGGGTCCCCGCCGTGGTCCCGTCCTTGCACACCGCGATCACGGTGTAGGTGCCGGGGCCCACGTTCGCCCAGGAGGCGGACTGGTTGCCGCTCGTGCCGGTGAGGGTCGCCTGGCGCCCCTGGGAGAAGTTCGCCTGCCCGCTGGAGAGCAGCGAGGCGGTACCGAAGGTGCCGTTGGTGCTGTCGGGGCAGTCGTCGGTGGTGACGGTGACCGAGGATCCCGTGGTGCTCACCGAGATGCCGGTGGGGGCGGCGGCGGCCGACGGTGTGGTCAGGGCGATCGGCAGCACCGCGGCGGCCGCGGTCGGGCCGAAGCGGAGGAGTAGCTGAGACGTACGCATGGTCTGCCCTCCAGCGGCACGGTGACGGCACGTCCCTTGCGCCGCCGAGGATCGGGAGAACCGTGCTGCCTCAGGGTGAGCCAACGCGCCGCCCGCCCGGTGCGCACCCGGACGGCCCCCGGGCAGGTGACGCGTTCCGCCGAGCGGGGGACCCGGCGCGCACACCCGTGGCGGTCGGCCCGGCTCGGTCGCCGGTGGTCACCGTGCGTTCCGGTGAGAATCCGCCCCAGGTCCCGTCCGGGAGTTTCGCGCGGATCCGCACCCGGTACGACACGCCGGACTCCCGGCCCGCGTAGAAGCTGTGGGCGGCCCGGCCCCGGGGAGGGGTCCCGCCCCAGACGAGTGTGGTCGCCGGACGTCCGTCGAGCTGGATCTCGTACTCCGTGATCACACCGTCGACGCGCGGCGGCCGCCACGACAGCTCGATGGAGTACGCCCCGTCGGCCCGGCGGGTGCCGGCGCGGAACCCGGTGGGCGCGGTGCCCCGCCCGTCGTCCGCCCCCGGCGCGGTGGTGAGCCGCACCGTCCGGCTCACGGGAGAGAGGTTGTCCGCCGCGTCCCGCGCCCGCACGGTGAAGGAGTACCGGGTGCCGGGCCGCAGGCCCGTGACCACGGCCGCCGTCTGCCGCCCTCCCACGCTGTGGATCTTCGAACCGCCCTGGAGGATGTCGTACGACACCACGGCACGGTCGTCCGTCGACGGTCCCCAGGACAGCTGTACCGCCCCGCTCCCGACCGTTCTGCCGTCGAGGCGCCCGGGACGGGTCGGGGAGAGGCGGTCCGCCGTCCCGGCGGCGGGCGTCGTGGCCCGGACCTGCGCACTGGGCGGGCCGAGGTCCCCGGCGGCATCGCGGGCCCGGACCGTGAACACGTAGCTGGTGGAGGGCCGGAGCCGGGTGATGTCGGCCATGTGCGCGCCGCCCGGCACGTCCTTCACCTCGGTGCGGCCCCGGTACACCACGTACCCGGCCACGTGCGCGTCGCCGGGCGCCCGGTTCCACATGACGTGCACGCTGGTGGCGCTGCCCGCCTCGGCGGTGACGCCGGGCGGGGCCGGCGGCGGGCGCCGGCCGGGGGCCTCCTCGATCGCACAGCCCGACACGAGGAGCAGTGAGCCGCAGAGCAGTGAGCCGCAGAGTTTCAGCGGCGCCAGGGCGGGTGCCGGCCCGGGAACGCGTCGCACGATCCTGCCCCCTCGGTCGTCGAGCGCGACGGGATTGGTCTGTACCTGACTCATGTATGACATGACTGACACGGCCACATCAAGAGGCGGGTGCGAAACGGGCCGACCGCCGCCCGGGTCCCGCGCCGCCGACCGAGGCGCGGTGCACGGCACGGCCGAGGGATACGTATGCTGGTGACCTGACACGGTGTGAACTCGCCTGATCTCCAGGCCCGTTCGCGTCGTACGGCGCGGGCCGCTGTCGTCGCCGATCCCGCGCCGACGAGAGCGGCCGAGCGGCCGGGGCCGAATCGGGGCCCGGGCCCTCGGCCGCGCACCCGCCCACGGCGAACCGTGGCCCGTCCGGCCCCCTCCCGGTGGCCGTCCTCTCCGACCCCCACCACCTTTGGGTGAGTGCCCGTCATGTCCCCCAGGAGAGGGTCCTCATCGTGCGTCTCCGCTCGTTGACGCTGGCCGCCGTCGGCGCCGTCCTGCTGGCCCCCGTGGCCCTGCCCGCCCTGGCCCACCCGCAGCGTCCCGTGCACCGGGAGGGCGAGGTGACCGCCGCCCGGCTGCTGGCCAGGGCGCGTGGCTGTGTCCGGGTGTCCGAGGGGCTCTACAGAAGTGACGCGAGCACCCCCGCAGACATCCCGGTGTGCGGTGTCGACGGCGCGGTGTTCTGGAAGGCCGACATGGACATCGACTGCGACGGCAGGCCGAGCCCGCACTGCAACAGGGACACCGACCCGTGGTTCCAGCCGACCACGTCGTTCCTCCAGTCCGACGGCCGGTACCTGCGCTCCGAGAGCCTGCCCTTCGTCGTCGTCCCCGTCGCGAGCCGGATCTGGGACCACCGGGTCCACGGCATCAAGGGCGGTTCGGTCGCCGCAGTCGTGTACAAGGACCGCGTCCAGTACGCCGTCGTCGGTGACACCGGGCCCCGGAACATCATCGGCGAGGCCTCGTACGCCACGGCGAAGGCCCTCGGCATCCGCCCCGACCCGCGCAGCGGAGGCACCGCGTCCGGCGTCACCTACATCCTCTTCGAGGACTCCAGGGTCACGCCGATCGAGGACCACGGCGCGGCGGTGCGACTGGGGGAGGAGCTGGCGCGGGCGTGGGTCGGAGGACCGGCGTCGCGCAGGGGCGCGGTGATGCGGGGCGGGGCCGCGAGCTGACCGGCACGGCCCGGGGCCCGCCACCGAGCGGTGACAGGCCCCGGGCCGTGTGCCGGGTTCCCCGGAGGTTCACTGCTTCCGGTACGCGTACGCCTCCGAGGCCGCGGCCGCCACCGCCGCGAGGTCCGCGCCCGTCGAGGCCGTCACGACGGCGGCGACCGCGCCCTCGACGAACGGGGCGTCGACCAGCAGGGTGTCCGAGGGAAGCTCGTCGCCCTCGGCGAGCAGGGCCTTCACGGTGAGCACCGCGCTCCCGAGATCGACGAGGACCGCGACACCCGAGCCCCGGTCGACGGAGGCGGCCGCCGTCGAGATGCGCTCGGCGCTGGTGCCCAGGCCGCCGTCCTCGGTGCCGCCGGCCGGCGCGACCGGCACGGCGCCACCCGCGCCGGCCAGCCCCTGCGCCAGCTCGGCGACCGAGGCGGCGACGGCGGCGCTGTGCGACACCAGCACGATGCCGACCGGCCCGGTGTCAGACATCGGTGGCCTCCGGGGCCCCCGCCGTGGCGGCGAGCGCGGCGATCAGCAGTGCGGCGGACGTGGCACCGGGGTCCTGATGGCCGATGCTCCGTTCACCCAGATAGCTGGCCCGGCCCTTGCGAGCCTGCAACGGCGTGGTCGCCGTCGCCCCCGCCTCGGCGGCGGCGCGCGCCGCGCCGAACGACTCGGCGAGCGCGTCGACCGCCGGGACCAGCGCGTCGATCATGGTCTTGTCGCCCGGCGCGGCACCGCCCAGCGCCCGCACCGCGTCGACCCCGGCCCGCAGCGCGTCCGTCAGCTGGGCCTCGCTCACCTCGCCCGCCTCACCGAGCGCCTTGCCGGTGCGGCGCAGCAGGGTGCCGTACAGCGGGCCGGAGGCGCCGCCGACGGTCGAGATCAGCTGCCGTCCGGCGAGCACGAGGACGGCGCCCGGCGTGTCGGGCGCGTCCTTCTCCAGGACCGCCACCACGGCGGTGAACCCGCGGCGCAGGTTGCTGCCGTGGTCGGCGTCCCCGATCGGCGAGTCGAGCGCCGTGAGCCGCTCGGCCTCACGGTCCACCGAGGCCGCGGTGGCCGTCATCCAACGACGGAAGAAGTCGGCGTCGAGCACGGAATCTCCTTGCGTGGTACGTGAGTTGACCGACGGTGAGGCACGGGGCCGTAGCCTGGGCGTGGCGGCCCCCAATCCCTCACACGCCCCAGCGCAGCCCCGGTGTCCTCACCGGCGCGTCGTACAGCCGCAGCAGCTCCTCGTCGACCTGGCACAGCGTCACCGAGGCGCCGGCCATGTCGAGCGAGGTGACGTAGTTGCCGACCAGGGTGCGGGCCACGGGCACCCCGCGTTCGACGAGCACGCGCTGTACCTCCGCGTTGAAGCCGTACAGCTCCAGCAGCGGAGTGGCGCCCATGCCGTTGACCAGGAGCAGTACCGGGTTGCGCGGGCTCATGTCGTCGAGGATCGCGTTCACCGCGAAGTCGGCGATCTCGCGCGAGGTCATCATCGCGCGCCGCTCACGCCCCGGCTCCCCGTGGATGCCCACGCCCAACTCCAGCTCTCCGGCGGGGAGATCGAAGGTGGGGCTGCCCTTGGCCGGAGTGGAGCAGGCGCTGAGGGCCACCCCGAAACTGCGGGAGTTCTCGTTGACCTGCCGGGCCAGCGCCTCGACCCGCGCCAGCGGCTGCCCCTCCTCGGCGGCGGCCCCCGCGATCTTCTCCACGAACAGGGTCGCGCCCGT
Source organism: Streptomyces sp. NPDC041108 (assembly GCF_055592645.1). Classification (NCBI taxonomy): domain Bacteria; kingdom Bacillati; phylum Actinomycetota; class Actinomycetes; order Kitasatosporales; family Streptomycetaceae; genus Streptomyces; species Streptomyces sp. NPDC041108. The sequence goes on from NZ_JBVIYK010000011.1 coordinate 49,500, forward strand.
GCCGCGCCGCCCGGCGGTGTAGAGGCTGTCGGTGACGGCCACGTCGTCGTCGACGAGCACCTTGGCGATCCGGATGCCGTCGTCCTCGGCGAGTTCGGCCGCCATGTCGAAGTTGAGGACGTCGCCGGTGTAGTTCTTCACGATGAACAGCACTCCGGCCCCGCTGTCCACGGCGGCAGCCGCCCGCACCATCTGGTCCGGGACGGGCGAGGTGAACACCTCACCGGGACAGGCGGCCGACAGCATCCCCGGCCCCACGAAACCACCGTGCAACGGCTCGTGTCCCGAGCCGCCCCCGGAAACCAGCCCCACCTTCCCGGCCACCGGAGCGTCCCGCCGCACCACCACCCGGTTCTCCACGTCCACGGTCAACTCCGGGTGCGCGGCCGCCATGCCCCGCAACGCGTCCGCGACAACGCTCTCCGCGACGTTGATGAGCATTTTCATGGGTGCCTCCTGTAGACGTTGGTAGAGGAGCCGCTGACCTGTGTCTGAGGGGAAGTATCGACCTTGCGGCAGCGAAGGTCACGTGCCTGACCCCTCCGGCGGTCCGTGGTGTGGCGGAGACTGCGCGCGGCGGCACCCCCCGCGCCCGCGGCGAGCGGCAACGGCCTCGGCCTCGGCGGGAGCCGGCTGACGACGGACAGCGGAGGGCCCTCGGCTTCGGCCGGCTACCGGACCTGAGCCGTCCCGCGGAGCGCCTCCGCACCGGCGTCCGGGATCCCGTGCCTCATCCGCTCGGCCGTGTCTTGCCCGCCGTCCGCGGGCGGGCCGCTCCGTCGACGGCGAGGCAGATGCCGAAGACCCGCCCGTGGCCGGTCCAGCCGTTGACGTGGCCGCGGGTGTTGCTGATCTGCACCCGCTTCCTGGCGTGGTCCACGGACGACACCAGGTGCAGGTAGACCGTCCCGGCGACGCGCGCGAGGACGATGTCCCCGGCCTCGACCTTCGCCGGGTCCACGGGAGCGACGGCCACCAGCTGCCGACTGCGTATCAGCGGGACCATCGAGGAGCCGCTGGGCCGGAGCGTCACGGTCGCCCCGGCCGCGACCCTCTCCGCCACCATGTCCAAGGCACCCATGCGACGATCGTGGCAGATTCCCCTCCACCGCCCCACCGAATAAGGTTTCGCGGCGGTCGGCGGTCGGCGGTCGGCGGTCGGCGGTCGGCCGACGGCCGTTTGCGGGGGGACGCGCGGAGCCTTCGCCCCACGCCCCTACGATCGGCGCGTGACGATCTCGTACGAGTGGCGGGGCCACTTCGACAACGCGGCGCTCGACGCGCTGCACGCGGACGGCTTCGGCCATCCGGTGACCGCGACCGACTGGCGGGGGCGACTGGAACGGCACAGTCTCGGCTGGGTCTGCGCGTGGGAGGACGGAGCGCTGATCGGCTTCGTCAATGTCGTCTGGGACGGTGGCGTGCACGCCTTCGTCCTGGACACGGTGGTCGCGGCGCACCGTCGTGGCAGCGGTGTCGGCGTCGCGCTGATCGAGGCCGCCGCCCAGGGAGCCCGTGCCGCGGAGTGCCAGTGGCTGCACGTCGACTTCGAGGAGCACCTGCGGCCGTTCTACGTCGACGCCTGCGGCTTCAAGGAGACGGCGGCCGGTCTGATCGCACTCTGACAGGGGGCCGGGACGGGTCCCGGCCCCCTTCCCGGCCCGTGGGGGTCAGGGTTTGACGTAGGTGCAGATGGCCAGCGGGGAGTCCGGGGAGTACGGGGCCGCGTCGGCCGGCCAGTCGCCGAAGCGGCTCTCGGGGACGAGCCCGGCGGCGCGGGCGTAGGCGTCCATCTCGTCCGGGTCGGTCAGCCGGGAGACCTCGGTGCCGACGCGGGTGGTGCCGTCGGCCTCGTACCAGACGTGGGACAGGTGCCACAGCGACCCCTGCGGCAGCAGGACGGAGTGGCTCTGCAGACCGGTGCCCGGCTCCGGATAGGGCGAGAAGTACGTGGCGCGGGCGCTGCCCTCGTGCAGGGCGATGATGGCCGGCTTGTTGTGGGTCTCGATCACCAGCCTGCCGCCGGGGGCCAGCAGTTCGGCCGCGCGACGCACCGCCAGCTGCTGCTCCTCGGGCGTCAGCAGCATCGACAGGGTCGCGCAGACGCAGTACACGAGCCCCACGGTCCGCTCGGCGGTGTAGACGCAGATGTCGCCGTGCACGGGCTCGACGGGGGTGTCGTCGGCCAGGTCTCGGCGGAGCACGTCGAGCATCTCCGGGGAGGAGTCGACCCCGGTGACCGGTCCGACGCGGCGCGACAGCGGGAGTGCTATCCGGCCGGTTCCGACACCGAACTCGACGGTGCCCAGGCCCGGATCGGGATGCAGGAGGACCAGGCGCTCCACCTCGTCGACCACCGAGGCGTCGTCGGGGAACAGCCGGTGGTACCAGTCGCCGAACTGCCGGCCGTAGCCGATGTCCTCGACGATGCCGCTCGACGTGGTGCCGGGCGCAGGGGACGTCGTGGTGGTGCTCATGGGTGCTGCCTCCGCTTCTTGGACGGGGTGTGCCTCGGATGGACGGTGCCTCTGGCCTGGGAGCAGGCGCCCCACAGCACCACGAGGGCGACGCCGATGACGGCGGGGGCACTGACGGCCCGGGTGGCGATGAGGAAGCCGACGATGCCGAGGGCTACCACGGACGGGATGAGCAGAAAGTCGTTCATGGACTTCTCCTGTCGGGATGTCTTTCTCCTGTCGGGGTGGATCCGGTGGTGCCGCCGGTCCTCACCGGCTCAGGACGCCAGGTCGCTGAGTTCCTGGAGCCGGGCGAGCCGGCGGTACAGCTCGCTGTGCCGGTGGAGTTCGTCGTGCGTGCCCACGGCGTGCACCCGCCCCCGGTCGAGCACGACGATCTGCCGGGCCTCGGTGACCGTGGACAGGCGGTGGGCGATGGCGATGACCGCGCAGAAGCCGGAGATCATCGCGATGCTGTCGCGCAGCGCGTTCTCCGATTCGGTGTCGAGGTTCGCGGTGGCCTCGTCCAGCAGCAGGAAGCGGGGCGCCTGCAGCAACGTACGGGCGATGGCGAGGCGTTGACGCTGACCGCCCGACAGGCCGGCGCCGCGGTCGCCGAGCGGAGTGTCGAGGCCATGCGGCAGCGCGGCGATCACCTCGGTCAGGTTGGCCATGCGCAGCGCCTCGGCGATGTCCTTGTCGTCGGCGTCCGGCGCGCTGTAGGTGAGGTTCTCCCGGATGGTGCCGCGCAGCAGGGTGTGGTCCTGGTCGACGTAGCCGACGATGGACCGCAGCTGGTTGAGGGGCAGGTCGGTGATGTCCGTGCCGTCGATGCGGATCGCGCCGGCAACCGGGTCGAAGAGCCGCTCGATCAGCTGGAAGACGGTGGATTTGCCGCCGCCGGAGGGGCCGACGACGGCGGTCAGCCCCTCGGCCGGGACGGTGAAGGAGACCCCGTCGAGGACGAGCTTGTCGCTCCCCGGATAGGAGAACCGGACGCCGTCGAAGGCGAGTCCGGGTTCGTACCCGCGCCCGAACGCGCGGGCGCCACGCGGCTGTTCCGCCGGCCGGCTGCTGTCCGGGTCGGTCTCGACCTCGATCTTGCCGAGTTCCGCGAGCCGTTCCACCGACGCCCTGCCGATCTGGAACTGCGCGATCGACTCGAACAGCGTCAGCAACGGCGCCACCAGATAGAACAGGTAGAGGATGAACGCCGTCAGGTCGGCGGTGGGCATCGCCCCGGTCGCGGTGCGGGCCGCGCCCAGACCGATGACGACCGTCAGGGCGAGCTGGGTGCCGATGCTCATGGTCGGGTCGAGCAGCGACGACATCACCGTCAGCTTGATCCCCGACTTCCGGGCCCGCCGGGCGATGGCCGCGATCCCCTCGGCCTCCCGGTCCTCGGCCCGGGACGCCTTCACGGTGGGCATCGCCCCCAGCACCCTCAGCAGGGCGGTGCCGAAGGTGCCCAGGTCGGTCTGGTTGAGCAGCGACACCTTCCGCACGCCGCGCGCCAGATAGAGCGAGACGACGCTGGTGACGCCGAGGCAGGCCAGGGTGGCGGCGAGCAGCACGGTGTCGATGTAGGCCATCAGGACGATGCCGCCGACGACCAGGAAGCTGTTGTTGAGGATGCTGTCGATCGCGTGCGTCATCGTGGAGCGGGCGAGCAAGGTGTCGCTGACCATCCGGGAGAACACATCGCCCTGCTGCAGGCCGCTGTACGCCCTGAACCGGGAGCGCAGCAGCCGCGAGGCCAGGGTCCTGCGGATGTCGTAGACGATGTTCTCCCCGGCCAGCCCGATGACGTACGAGTGGAGCGCGCCGAGGGTGGCGTCGGCGATGAACAGGGCCGCGCCCACCATGATCGGGCCGGTCAGCGAGCGTCCCTCGTCGACGGCGCCGACCAGTTGGCCGATGACCGCGGGCTGGGCCAGGGACGTCGCGGCCCCCAGCAGGCCGAGCAAGATGCCGAGCAGGACCAGACGGCGGTGCCGGCCCATGGCCCGCCAGGGCTTGGCCCCCTCGCCCCACAGCAGATGCAGGTTGAGCTGGGGCACCGCCCGGTGCGCGGCGCGCCGCCCGGCAGCGGGCCCGCCCTCCTTCGCCGGGTTCACCGGCGGGTCCTGCGGGCGGATGTGCCGCCCCCGGCCGGCCGGACGGTCACTCATCGCGCGCCCCCGGCCCCGCGGTGGCCGCCCGGACCCGGTTCACTCGTGCTCCCTGCCGTCCTCGTCCGATTCCGAGCGGGCCTTGGCCAGCCGCAGGCCCGCCTTGAGCAGGCCGACCGCGAAGATCAGGATGCCGAGGAGGATGAAGGGGGTCGCGTTGTCCATGGTCACACCTTTGCGGGGGTCTTGGCCGGGGCCCGCGTCAGCGGGGTGCCCGGGGCCTGCGGGTCCAGGGGAACGAACGGGGAGACGAACAGCAGCGAGGGACGGTGGCGCGTGTCGTAGCCGGTGTCCTTGGCCAAGGCGAACTGGAAGCCGCGGACGTCCTCGGGCACGGGCCCCCGGGACCTGATGAGGACGCGCAGGTGCTCGGTGACTATCCGGTACCCGGGCGTGCGTGCGGCGCCCTCGAAGCCGCCGAACTCCAGGGTCGGCAGGATGTCGGCGCACGCGTCGACGATCCCCTTGTCCGCGCGGCGGGTCGGGAACCACACGATGTGCTGGGGCTTGCGGGTCTCCGTCGCGAACGCGTCCTGCCACGCCGAGGCGTTGCCGTCCGCGTCCACCGTGCGGTACAGGAAGTGGCTGTCGTGCATACAGGGGTTGGGGGCGAAGAACCGCCAGTTCGGTATCAGCGACAGCACGTCCTTGGCACGGAACCGGGTGAACTGCTCGAAGGGGTGCTGGCCGGCGACGGTGACGACCAGCATGGCGGCGCCGGCGATCCGCCAGGCCGCGCCCTCGCCGGTGAACGGGTTGCGCGACGGGAGACGTCGGGGGCTGCTCATCGCGCGGTCTCCTTGTCGAGCGTGACGGACCGGGTCGGCCGGGGCGCCCGGGCCTTGTCCTCGACGCCCCGGAAGAACGCGAGGACACGGTCGGTGACCTGGTGGGCGTAGCGGCTGTTGATCAGCAGGGAGTCGTGTCCCGCACCCTCGACGACCACCGTCTCGCTGGGAGCCCGGCGGTGCGCCTCGGCGAGTTCACGGTGCATCAGCAGTTGCTCGGGGTCGCGGTCCACGGTCCGCTGGGCGGAGATCACCAGGGCGGGCACGCCGTCGATCCGGTCGAGCGGTCCGGAGAACGTCTTGAAGTCCTCCTGCAGCGCCGCCCATTCGCGGCGGGCCGCGTACCACATCCGCGCGTCCCCGTACTGGGCGAAGACCTTGTCGTGGTAGGCGGCGGGCAGTTCCCTGATCCACCACGGGCGGGCCAGCAGGGCCCCGGTGCCCAGGCGCAGTGCGCGGCTCATGGACGCGAAGGAGCTGCCGAGGCCGGCACCGGTCACCCGCTGCTGGGCGGAGCGGTTGAACTGGTCCGGGTGGGAGGAGTCGAGGTACACGACGCCGTGCACGCGGTCGCCGAGCTGCCGCACGGCACGGCGGGCGAGCTCTCCGCCGATCGAGTGGCCCACCAGGATCACCTTGCGGTGCGGTGCCACGGCCCCGTTCACCAGGTCGACGAGGTCGTCGACGGACTCCGTGAGCCGGTAGGCGGTGACCGCCCGGCGGCGGCTTCCGGCGTATCCGGCGCGGGCGTAGGTGATGACGCCGTACGTGGTCTCGTAGGACAGGCGCTCGCTGATCCAGGCGTAGTGCTCGCTGGTGGACAGCAGGCCGGCGGCCAGCACGAAGACCGGCCGGTCGGTGTCGCCCGCCGCCATCTCCTCGTACTGGAGCCGGTTGCCGTGACGGGTCGTCAGCACACGGGAGGTCCGCCAGCCCTCGGTGGCACGCATGCGCCGCTGGACGGCGGTGACGGCCGCGGCCGCCGCGGCCCCCGCGAGCGCGGTGAGCGCGGCGGGCAGAGCGCGGTCGTCGCGTCCCGCGACGGCGGGGTGCGTGCGGGGAGCCGCGGTGTAGGCGATCAGGGGGTGCATCGCGGGGAACGCGGTCGCGAACCTGCCGAGCCCCATGAAGTAGCCGTTGGCCAGGTGGAACGCGGCGGCGCTCGCGAGGACGGGCCGGGTCAGCCGGCCCCCCTTGAGATAGGCGAGCGGGAAGAGGCACTCCAGCGCCAGCACGCTGTGGGCGAGCAGCTTGGCGGCCCTGGGATTGTTCTGGATCCAGGTGTGCATGCCCTGGTGGCCGTAGGTGTGGGTGCGCATCACGCCGGGCAGGGCGGAGCCGTCGCGCCAGTCGGGGCCCAGCAGCTTGACCCAGCCGGAGACCAGGTAGGAGAGGTTGGACTGCAGGGCGACGTACCACAGGAGGGCGTCCTTGGCGGCCGGCGAGGGCACCAGACGGGCGCCGCCGGTGGCGAGTTGTACGAGGGTCGCCACCTGGTCGGCGCCGTCGCTGCCGTAGTGCTGGCGGGGGCCGAGCAGGGCGGAGGTCGCGCCGAGGAAGAGGCTGCCCGCCCCGCGCCAGGTCGACCTGCCCGGCAGCAGCATGGCGGAGGCGACCGCGGCGCGCGTCACGTGCAGGGCCGTCGTGGTCCGCGGCCCGCTGGCGATGTCGATCAGCCGGCGCACCAGCGGGTTCGCGTGCGCGAAACTGTCCCTGGCGATCTCCCAGTCGTTCATGCCCCCCTTGCCCATCTCGTGGCGCTGGGTGAGGTATTCGAGGGACGAGGTGAGGCTCGTCGCGGCGGCCAGCCGCTCCGACAGGCCCAGCGCACGGTCCCGGCCCACCGGTATCGGGCTGAACACCGCGGAGGCGACCCGGCCCGGCACGGCGGAATTGATCCTTCGGACGAGTTTCATGGAACCTCTTTTCCTGGTACTTTTGAGCACGTTTTTCGCGTGCGGAGGAACCCGCTGCCGGACCAGAACAGCCCTCTGGTCCGACAGCGGGTTCCTTATGCGTTCACTGCCGGGCGTCAGGAGGCGGGAACGCCACCGGCCGCGGCGAGGGCGGCCTGGTTCTGGGCGTTGGCCTCCGCCGCCAGCTGGTTGGCCTCGGCCGCCTGGGCGACACCGACCGCGGCGGTGCCGGCCGCCGCGACGGCGCCGAATCCCTCGGCCGCCTGGGCGATCCGGCCGATCCGGGCGATCCGCGGGGTGCCCAGGGTCGGGCGAGCGGCGACGTAGACGACACCCTCGACGGGGATTTCCACGCTGTTCAGCGCGTTCTCGATGCTGCTCATTTATTTTGTCCTCTCGCGTTCGGGGCTTCGGAAGTTCTTTTCTTCCGGTGCCCTTCTGGAGAAAACAATAGGTTCTCGCCGACCGCCTGCGCATCGATAAAAATGCCTATTGTTGAGCGGGGGTGCCTGCCGCATCGGGATGCAGATTTCGCGAGGTGCGGAAAAGGCCTCGACCAGGCATCCGAAAGGGCCCGGACCGAATCGGTCCGGGCCCTTTCGGATGCTCTCCCGCGTCTCATCCCCCGCGGCGTCGCCGCCCGAGGTACCGCAGGGCCGACGCGGCGGCGTTCGCGCCGCACATGCCGTGGGCGCCGGCGCCCGGCGGCGAGGCGGCGGAGCAGAGGTACATGCCGGGGACCCCCGTGCGGTACGGGTCGAGCGCCACACGGGGGCGCATCGCCAGCTGCAGTGCGGTGTTGGCCCCGGTGACGATGTCCCCGCCGACGTAGTTCGGGTTGTAGGTCTCGAACGCGGCCGGCGGGCGGACGGCCATGTCGAGGACGCGCTCACGGAAGCCGGGGGCGAACCGCTCGATCTGCCCGATGATCGCCTCGGTCGCGTCGCCGTCGTAGCCGTGCGGGACATGGGCGTAGGTCCAGACCGGGTGGAGGTCGCCCTTCGAACGGCTCGGATCCGCCAGGTACTGCTGGCCGACCAGGACGAAGGGCCGCTCCGGCATGCGTCCGGCGTGGATCATCCGCTCGGTGTGGGCGATCTCCTCGAACGTCCCGCCGAGGTGGACGGTGCCCGCCCGGCGGGCCGCCTCGCTGGTCCACGGGACGCCGCCCTCGACCGCGAAGTCGGCCTTGAAGGCCCCGGGACCGTGGCGGAAGCGGCGGTAGGCGCGCGCGACCCGCCGCGGCAACCGGTCGCCCAGGATGTCGGCCACCGCGCGGGGGGCAAGGTCGAAGAGCACCACGTCGGCCGGGGGCAGATCGGCCGGCGTACGCACCCGCACACCGGTCTCGATCCGTCCGCCGAACTCCGTGAGCCGCGCCGCGAGCGCGTCTCCGATCGCCCGGGAACCGCCCGCCGCCACCGGCCAGCCGTGCCGGTGGCCCGCCGCGATGATCGTCAGACCGACGGCGGCGCTCGCCGGCCGGTGGAACGGGCGGAAGGCGTGTGCGGCCACTCCGCCGAAGAGTGCCCGTGCGGCCGGGGACCGCCACAGCCGGGCCGTCACGGCGGCCGGCAGCAGCGCCTGCGGTCCGAAGGCCGCCAGACGCAGCGGATGGCGCGGCACATGGGTGAGCGGCCGCATGAGGTCCTCGGCCAGCGCGTCGAAGCCGTTCGCCAGCGGTCCGAACACCCGCCGCCACCGGCGTCCGTCGGCCCCGCCGAGACCGTCCGCCGTCTCCTGCACCGACCGGTGCAGGACTCCGGCCGCGCCGGAGTCCAGCGGATGCGCGCAGTCGATGTCCGGCAGGCGCCAGGTCAGCCCGTGACGCCCCAGGTCGAGACTGCGCAGGAACGGCGAACCCACGGCCATCGGGTGGGTGGCGGAGCAGTGGTCGTGCAGGAGGCCCGGGGTCAGCTCGCTGGTGCGGGTGCCGCCGCCGATGGTGCCGGCGGCCTCCAGGACGGTGACCTCGACACCCTCGCGGGCGAGGTGCACGGCGGCCGCGAGACCGTTCGGACCGCTGCCCACCACGACGGCCGTAGTCATATGTCCCCCGCGTCCTTCGAGTTTCCCGCGTGCTGTGCGTCCGCGGGTTTCCTGTGCTTTCCCGCCGATGGTCACTGGTCCGCCGAAAGACGCGGCACGGAGGGCGGGAAAAGGAAGGAGCGGGCCCTCGAAAGGGCCCGGTCCGGGCCGGTTCACTGCTCTGCGGGACGAGGGAAGTACGTCCCGGCGCCTTTGGCTCCTCCGACATTAATGCGTCCACCGGCCCGGCGCGATGCGCAGAATTGCCTAATTCGCCGCCGCGTCGCGTCCGCGTGTCCCGGGAACGCCTATCCCGCGTCCCAACTCATGTCCGGCTCCGGTTCCGCGTGTGCGTTCGGCTTGGCGTGACGGCCGGCCGGCCGCCGGAGCGCCGCTGCGGACTTCTCCGTGCACGCGGCCGGGGCGTCCGCGAGGACCGGGAAATGGGCGATGAGCCACCAGCCGCCGTCGTCGGCCGGCCCCGCCGTCAGAGAGCCGCCGACGGCCTCGACCCGCTCGCGCAGCCCGATCAGGCCGTAGCCGCCACGGCCTCCGGTGGGACGGGAGACCCGGCCCTCGGGGGCCCCGTTGTAGACGTCGACCCGGAGCAGATCGCCACGCGTGCGCTGGACGCGTACGGTCGCCCGGGAGCCCGGCGCGTGCCGCCGCACGTTGGTCAGCGCCTCCTGCACCACACGGTGGACCGCGCAGCCCACCTCGGGCAGCAGCGTGCTCTCGCGGGCGACCCCGGTGACCTCCAGCTGGGCGGACGAACCGTCTCCCTGGCCGCTGAAGGCCGAGACCAGTTTGGCGAGTTCGGCGTAGGGAGCCTCGGGGCGCTCGATGGCACCCTGCTCACCGTCCTCGCGCAGCACGCTGATCAGACGGCGCATGGAGTCCATGGTCCGCTGTCCGGCCTCGGCGATGTTGCCCAGGATGGGGCCGACCTGATGCGGCGCGCTCTCGTGGATCACACCGGCGGCGTGGGCCTGCGCGATGATGCCCGTCACGTGGTGGGCGACGAAGTCGTGGAGTTCGCGGGCGAGTTGGATTCGCTCGGCGAGCCGTACGGCGGAGATCGTACGGCGCCTGCGGGCGTCCAGCGTGCGCAGGTAGCAGCCGGTTCCGACGGCCCCGCCGACCGTGAACGTCAGCAGGAAGGGATAGGTCAGGGTGATGCCCGTCCCCCCGGTGCGCAGGGGTTCGTCGATGATGCTGGCCCCCAACGCGGTGGCCAGGGCGAGGACGGTGCCGGGTCGGCGGACGTTGCGGCAGATGCGAACCAGCAGAACCAGCATGCATGCCGTCTCCAACAGTCCCCACTGGGGAAGGTCCGACCCCGTCAGGCAGGTGCCCAGCGTCACCGCCGTGGAGGCGGCCGCGGAGATCCCCGCCCGCCACTCGGTGCTCAGCCGCGGTGACGGCACGATCACCAGGGCCAGGGCGACGGGCCCGGTCACCAGCGGCAGCCAGTCGACGGGGCTGCGCTGATGGACCCCGATGACGACCACGTCCAGGACCCACAGGGCGCCCAGCGCCGGGTACAAGGCGTAGTGCTTCAACCGCCGCACGGGTAAGCGGGGCGGGCCGTGGTGCGGCCGGGTCGCCTGTGCCGAAAGTGCCGCGAGCGACGAGGTTGTCATGTAACCGGAGGCTAGGCATGCACATGCCTGCCCGGCAGGCGGAGCGCCGATCTGTGGGGAGGGACACAGGTCATCCACAGGAGGAACGCGACATCTCCCTCAACGCTCCGTCCGCACCGTCCCGTTGGCCCAGGCCCACGCGGCCACCTCGACCCGGTTGCGCACGCCGAGCTTGTGGTGGATGTGGCCCAGATGCGTCTTCACCGTGGACAAGGACAGGCACAGCTCGTCGCTGATCTCCTGGTTGGTGCGGCCCACCGCGACAAGCCGGGCGACATCCAACTCCCGTGCGCTGAGCGCGGATTCGGGCACCCCGCCGGTGTCGGCCGACGCACGCTCCTCCAGCAGCCGCAGCAGCCGGACCGTGACGCCGGGGGAGACCAGCGCGTCGCCCCGCGCCGCCGCCCGTACCGCCTCGATCAGTAGCGCGGGCGCGGCGTCCTTCAGCAGGAAACCGCACGCGCCGTTGCGCAGCGCCACATTGAGGTAGTCGTCCTGGTCGAAGCTGGTGACCACCACGACCTGCGTCGGGTGCGTCGCGCCCGGCCCGGCGAGCAGCCGGGTCACCTCCAGTCCGTCCAGCTTCGGCATCCGGACGTCCACCAGGCACACGTCCGGCCGCAGCGCGCGCGCCAGCTCCACGCACGCGAGCCCGTCGGCGGCCTCTCCGATCACCTCGATGCCCTCCTGGGCGTCCAGGATGAGACGGAAGCCGGCCCGGACCAGGTCCTGATCGTCGGCGATCATCACGCGTGTGGGGGTGTCGCTCACGTGGCCGAGCATGCCACGGATCAGGTGTCCGGTCCGGCCGTCCGTGGAAGCAGCTGGGCCCAATTGCCTGGCAGAACAGTGTAGTTGGCCTATTCCCGGCGAAAGAGGTGCTCCGGCGGCAGGACGGGCCGATCGGCCGATGTCTACTGCCGGGTATCGGTCGAACGGTCGATGCCCGGGGACCGGATGTCACGGGAGAGTCACAGCGCACCAGGCGGACGACCTACGGGTCCTCGACCCCCTCCGAACAAGGCAGGCACCCCATGGCAATGCACAGCGACAGTCGGCTCAGCGCCCGGGAACTGGAGATCCTCCTGCTGGCCGCCCACGGTATGTCGGACGCGGACATGTCCCGGCGGCTGTCGATCTCACCCCGCACGGTGGCCTCTCATATGCGCAGCATCCGGGAGAAGTTGCGCGCGAAGAACCGCACGCATCTCATCGTCACGGCCTTGCGTGCGGGAATCCTGGCGCTACGGACGGACCGGTCGGAGAGGGCCGACCGCGGGGAGAGGGACGACGTGGGCGAGCGGGACGACCGGTCGGATCGGACGGGTCGGCCGGATCCGTCGGATCGGTGGGACCGGTGGGCCAGGACGGACGGATTGGACGGGGCCGACAGGTTGGACAGGGCGAACCGGATGGACTGCGGGGACCGGATGGACCGTCCGGATCGCGCAGGGCGCCCGGGACGCCCCGATCGACTCGATGAAACGTTCCGCTTGACGGGGCGGAACGGAGTCCGGGCTCGGCCCGTGGGTATCGCGTAGCCGTCGACGGGCCGGGCCGGGCGTGCCGCTCCGGCCCGGCGGCCGTGCGGGTCGGCCGCGGTGCCGTGGCGGCCGTAGGAGTATTTCTTGCTGCCGTGGCCACGGCCGTGGCCACGGCCCCACGGCCACGGCCCCACGGCCCCCCCCGCCCCCCGGGCGACCGGCGCACCCTCACGCCGGCTGGAGCAGCCGGGGGCATGTGGCGGTGACGTGATCGCCGGTGCCGACGGTGATCGACGGCTGAAGCAGACCGATGCAGGCCGATGCCGGTCTCGATGGTCGATGGCCGATGGCCGATGGCCGGCGGCCGGCGACGGCGATCCCGGCCCCTGCGACCACGAGCGGACCCTGCCGTTCTTCGACAACGGCGATCCCCGCACCCCGACGACACCGGCACGCAGGCCATGGCAGACGCGGTGGAGATCGACAGCCTGTCCTGCGACCGTGACACCGGCCGGACGCGACGAGGGGCCGGATCTGGCGGGGACCGGCCGCGGGGCGGCTCAGCGAGAGCCGTCCACGGGCAGTTCCAGACGCAGTTCGTAGCCTCCGTCCCGCAGGTGCCTGGACGTGACCGTTCCGCCGAGGAGTTCGGCTCGCTGGCGCAGGCCGACGAGGCCGTGGTGGGCGCCCGGGAGGGAGAGGGCCGGGCGGCTGGGCGCGCCGTTGGTGACGGTGGCGTGCAGGGTGCCCTGCCGCTGGAGGACGCGGATGGTGGCCGTGGCGCCGGGGGCGTGTTTGCGGATGTTGGTCAGTGCCTCCTGGACGGTGCGGTAGACGGCGCGCTGTACCGGTGGCGGCAGGTCGGCGGGCAGGTCCGTCCGCAGGTCGGTGTCGATGCCGCTGCCGGTGACGAGCCGGTCGAGGTCGGCGAGGGAGGGCTGCGGGGTCAGTTCGGTGGGACGGCTCCCGGAGGCGCGCAGTACGCCGACCATGTGCCGCAGTTCGTCCAGGGTCTGCACGCCGAGCAGCCGGATCGTGGCCGCTGCCTCCTTGGCCTCCGGGTCCCGGCTGCCGACCTGGAGGGCCCCGGCGCGCACGGCGATCAGGCTGACCTGGTGGGAGACCGCGTCGTGCATCTCGCGGGCGAGCTGGGCGCGTTCCTTCGCCAGAACGCCCTGCGCGATCAGCAGCCGCTCGTGCTCACGCGCCTCGGAGACCTCGACGAGCCGCAGGGACAGCTCCCGGCGGGCCTGGACGAGCTGCCCGAGGAAGACGGGCGCGGTCGCCTGAGCCACGCTGTAGGACAGGAGGATGAGGGCCTGGCGGTCGTCGAGGTCGGTGAACTCCGGTGACGGCCACGACCACCAGGTGAGGTCGCAGACGGTGAACGCCAGCGCGCACACGGCCAGCGGAATCCGGTGATGGGTGCGGGAGGCGAGGGTGTACAGCGCCACCAGCGTGGCGAACACGGCGTCCGTGAAGAGGGCGGTCGGCAGGGTGAGCAGGAAGACCGGCAGCGGCAGTCTGCGGCGCACGGCCAGTGCCAGGGTCGCGAGCAGGGCGGCGGCCAGTTCCCGGGGGTCATGGGGACCCACGTCGTGGATCCACACGTCCAGCAGCGAGGCCGCGACGAGCACGACGTCCATGGCGGGTCCGTGCGGGGTGCGGGCGGGGTGCCTCATCCGGCGTTCCCTTCAGCGTCGACGGCACGCGACGGCCTGAGCAGACCCGCGCGCTCGGCCAGCAGCGCCGCCTGTACCCGGCTGCTCACCTCCAACTTGGTGAGGAGGGCGCTCACATGGTCCTTGACCGTCCCGGTGCTCAGATGCATCCGGTCGCCGATGTCGGTGTTGGACAGCCCCTCGGCGATGAGGACGAGGACGGCCCGCTCGCGTTCGGTGAGCCGCTCAGCGAGCCGGACGGCTGCCCGCCGGGGGCCGTTGTCCAGATAGCCGTCCACGACGGTGCGGGTCACCCGCGACGACAGTACGACGCCGCCCGCCGCCAACGTGCGTACCAGGTACGGCAGTTGTTCCGGATCGGTGTCCTTGAGGAGGAACCCGGCGGCCCCGGAGCGCAGGGCGGCGGCCACGTACTCGTCCATGTCGAAGGTGGTGAGCATGGCCACCACGGGGGGACGGGGGAGCCGGCGGAGTTCGCCGAGGACGGTGAGTCCGTCCACGTCCGGCATGCGGATGTCCAGCAGGACGACGTCGGGGCGCAGTTCCCGTACGGCGTGGACCGCGCGGCCGCCGGGGACCGCCGCCACCACGACGATGTCGTCCGCGGAGTTGAGGATGTGCTCGAAGCCCGTGCGGATCAGGGCTTCGTCGTCGACCACCAGTACCCGGATCACCTGTGCTCCGCTCGCCCTCGGACCACCACTGGACTCGTTCCGAACCCCTACGACGTCCGGGACCCGTCGGCAGGTTCCCTTTTCTCCCGGTTTCCGGTCACCTGGCGGGGGTGACTCCGGCCGGTCGGCGGGAATCCTCCAGCCATCCGCCGGATGGGTTCGCGCCCCTCGCGCCCCCGACGCTGAAGGCCATGACACCCGAGACGTCATCACACCTGTCGTCCCGACCGGCCGCCCCGTCGGCCGTCACCTCGTCCGCGACCACTTCGCACGCCGTCCCCCCGCACGCCGCCGTCCCGGCCGCCGCGACCGCCGCCGACCACCCCGCCGGGTTCTCCCCGGCTCCCTCGACCGGACGGCTGCTCGGCATCGATCTGGCCCGCGGGCTCGCCGTCCTCGGTATGTACGCCGCCCACGTCGGGCCCGAACCCGAGGCCGGCGGACCGCTGGGCCTCGTCATGGAGCTGGCGCGGGGCCGCTCCTCCGCTCTGTTCGCGCTGCTCGCCGGGTTCACCCTCGTACTGATCACCGGACGGCCGCACCCGCTCACCGGGCGCACCGGGCGGCAGGCGGTGGCGCGCATGGTCATCCGTTCCGTCGTCCTGATGGCTCTGGGCTTCGCCCTGACCGCCCTCGACACCGAAGTCGACGTGATCCTCGCCTTCTACGGGCTGACCTTTCTCGTCATCCTCCCGCTGTACCGGCTGCGCGCCCGGGCGCTCGCACTCCTCGCCGTCGCCTGCGCGCTCGTCATGCCCCAAGTCCTGTACGTGGTGCAGCTGTCGATCGAGGAAGGCAGCTGGGCGGACGCCATCGTCGCCGCCGACCCGCTGGCCCGGGTCAGTGACACGGACGGGTTCATGGAACTGCTGTTCACGGGCGAATACCCCGTGCTCACCTGGGCGTCGTTCATGCTCGCCGGTATGGCGGTCGCCCGCCTCGACCTCACCCGCCGCGCGGTCCGCGGCCGACTGGCCGTCACCGCGGGCGTGTTGGTCATCCTGGGCCACGGCGGCTCCTGGCTCGCCCTGAGCCTCGTACCGCACGCGCGGGCCACCGTGGCCGCCGCCACGGACGGCGGGTCGGCGGCCTCGGCCTGGTGGTCCGACACCGTCGGCGACCTCGTCGACGACACCCCGGCGGCCTGGCTCCTGGTGGGCGCGCCGCACAGCCAGACGACGTTCTCGCTCCTCGGCAACACCGGTGTCGCGCTGCTGGTCGTGGTGGGGTGCGTGACGGCCGTGGAGCGGCTGCCGCGCTGCGCGCGCCTCGCCGGGCCCGTCCGCGCCGTCGGCATGACGGCCCTGACCGCGTACGTGCTGCACATCCTCGCCGTCCGGGAGTTCGGCATGAAGGACGGGACCGGACCGGCCCTGGTCGACCTCCTCCTCTACGCGTCGGTCGCGTTGCTGTTCGCCACCGTCTGGACCCGGCGGTTCCGCCGCGGCCCCCTGGAGCACCTCCTCCACCTCTCCACGCGCCCGGCCCGCCACATCAGGTGACGACCGGGCGAACTTCGGCCGAACCCGGGCCCATTGACTGTTTCGGCATGGACAGGTCACGTCTGGGCGGGCGCAAGATTCTCTCCGCACCATCTGCGTGTCACGACCCTCGACGGCATACACGACGGTAAGGAAGCGAACGCCTGTGAGAACGCCCCGTACTGCTGGAAGAGCCGCCCTCCTCGCCTCGGTGACCGCGCTGACCGCCTCGCTCGCGGTCTCCCCCGCGGGGGCGGGCGCCTCCGCCCTCCCGACGGTGACCGCGACCAGCGAGTCCGCCGCGCTGTACGACGACGAGGCCGGCGGCAACGCCGACGCCGACGACCCGGCGATCTGGCGGAACCCCGCCGACCCCGGCCGCAGCCTCGTCGTCGCCACCGCGAAGGAGGGCGGCCTGCGCGTCTACGACCTGGACGCCCGCCTGGTGCAGTCGCTGCCCGCGCCGCAGCCGCCGACGCGGGACGACGCCCCCGGCCGCTACAACAACGTCGACCTCGTCACCGGCCTGCGCACCCCGGCGGGCCGGACCGACGTGGCCGTGGTCAGCGACCGGGGCAACGACCGGCTGCGGATCTACCGCATCGACCCCGCCCGCCGCGGCGGCCCGCTGACCGACATCACCGACCCGGCCGCCGCTCCCGTCTTCTCCACCGACCAGGCCGAGATCGACGACCAGCGCACCGCGTACGGCCTCGCCACCTGGACGGACAGGTCCACCGGCCGCGCCTACGCCCTCGTCAGCCGGCGCGAGCGCACCCGCCTCGCCCTGCTCGAACTCCTCCCCGCGGCGAACGGCAGGGTCGGCTACCGCAAGGTCCGCACTCTCGACCTGCCCTCCTCCTTCCGGCTGCCCGACGGCACGACGTGGAGTCCCTGCGGCGAGCCCGGAGAACTCCCGCAGGTCGAGGGCATGGCCGTCGACCCCGCCACCGGCACCCTCTACGCCGGCCAGGAGGACATCGGCATCTGGCGCCTGCGCGCCGACCTCACCGGCAGGCCCGTCCTGATCGACAGGACCAAGGAGTACGGCGTCCCCGGCCGTTACGACGAGGAGAGCGAGGAGTGCGTGCCGGGGGCCGATCCCGGCCACGGCGGGAAGCGCCTGTCGGCCGACGTCGAGGGCCTGACGATCTATCAGGAGCCGGACGGAGACGGCTACTTGATCGCCTCCAGCCAGGGGGACGACACCTTCGCCCTGTACGACCGCGAGGTGCGCGAAGGAAACGAGTACGAGGGCGGCTTCCGGATCGGGGCCGCGTCGGACACCCTCGACGGCGTGGAGGAGTGCGACGGCGCCGCCGTCCTCAACGCCCCGCTGGGCCGCCGCTATCCGCGCGGGCTCCTCGTCGTCCAGGACGGCCACGAGACGCCCGGGGTTCCGGACGGGGAGGGCGGCACCCGCACGTCCACCGGCTTCAAGTTCGTCGATCTCGGGAAACTGGTGGACGCCACCGGCATGTGAGCGACGCCCCTCCGCCGACCCGCCCCCCTGCCCCCGGCCGCCCCGCCCTCGGCCCCCTCTGCGCGGTCAGTCCCCCATCGCGCAGAGGGGGTCCTCGTCCAGTCCGTCCGCCATCCACTGCTCCACGGCCGCGACATGGACCGTCGCGGCGGAGACCGCCAGGGCGGCGTCACGGGCCCGCAGGGCGCGCAGGATCTCCTCGTGCTCCCGGTGGGCGTGTTCCACGGCCCGCTCGGTGCGGGTGCCCCGCACGATCCGGGCCCGCTGGGTCCGGGTGGACAGCACCCGCAGCAGCATGGTCAGCACCGGGTTGCCGACCGCCTCCACGATCCGCAGGTGGAAGGCGATGTCGTGGCCGACGAACTCCTCGACCGTGGCGGCGGCCCGTGACCGCTCCAGGATGGTGCCGAGGTCACGGAGGTCGTCGGCGGTGAGCAGGGCGGCTGCCGTCCCGGTGGCCTGGGGTTCCAGCAGCCGCCGTACCTGGAGCAGTTGCAGGGCAGTGCGCCCCTGGGAGACGTCCGAGGCGAAGGAGAGCGACTCCAGCAGGAGGTGCGGCTCCAGGCTGGACACATAGGTGCCGTCGCCCTGCCGGGTGACCAGGATGCGCATCGCGGTCAGTGCCCGTACCGCCTCCCGCAGCGAGCTGCGGGACAGGCCGAGCTGGGCGGCGAGGATCTCCTCCTTGGGCAGGCGGGACCCCGGGGCCAGCTCACCGGCCACGATCATCGCCTTGATCTTGTCCATCGCCTCGTCGGTCAGTGCCACGAGAGACCTCCCTGTCGCGGCCTATTCCTGCTTCTCGCCGGAGGCGAAGCGGGAGATGATCAGCGCGACGATGATGATCGCGCCGTTGAGGAACTGGTTCCACAGCGGCGGGACACCCGCCAGTGTCATGACGTTCACGACGAGCTGGAGCGTCAGCACACCGGTGAGCGCGCCGAACACGGAACCCTTGCCGCCGTTGAGGCTCACCCCGCCGATGACGGTCGCGGCGAAGACCTGGAAGATCCAGCCACTGCCCTGGGTGGCGGAGATCGAGCCGTAGTGACCGCTGTAGAGGATGCCGGCGAACGCGGCCAGCACACTGCCGAGGATCAGCACCGCCCACACGATCCGGTCCACCCGGATACCGGCGGTGCGGGCCGCCTCCGCGTTTCCGCCGATCGCATACAGCGCCCGCCCGTGGCGCAGCCAGGTCAGCGCGCTGCCGCCCGCCGCGAACAGCACCACACAGATCCAGATCGCGGCCGGCACGCCCAGCCAGGACGCCTTGCCCAGGTAGGTGAAGGAGGAGGGCAGCTCGACGATGGACTGCCCCTCGGAGAGGGCGACCTGGAGACCGCGCAGCATGGTGAGCATGCCGAGGGTGACGATGAACCCGTTGAGGCGCAGCTTCAGGATCAGGAACCCGTTGACGGCCCCGATCGCCACGCCCACCAGCAGGCAGAGCGGTACGGCCGTCCACTCGGGCAGCAGCCCGAGCCCGGTGAACCGGGCGCCGCTGGTCGGCAGGACCAGCCAGACGGCGATGACGGGCGCCACGCCGATGGTGGACTCCAGGGACAGGTCCATCCGGCCGCAGACCAGGATCAGCGCGGTGGCCAGCACCAGCAGGCTCAGCTCGGTGGACTGCTGGGCCACGCCGATGAGGTTGTCGGCGGTCAGGAAGGCCGGCGAGACGATGAAGCCGATCAGTCCGAGGACGAGGATCGCCGGGACCAGGGACAGCTCACGGAAGCGACCGAGGTCGAGCCCGCGGCGGGTGTCCCCGGTGGTCTCCCGCGCCGCTCTCGTGGCGGGGTCGGTGACATCAGTGGTGGCGGACATGACTACCTTCCGTGCTCTTCGGTGGTGTCCGGGGCGGTGTCCGCCCGGTCGTCGGTGGCGGTGCCGGACGCCCCGGCCCGGCCCGTCGCGGCCTCGGCGGAGGGCTCCCCGCGCCCGGCCACGCCTTCCATGGCGGCGACCACGTGCTCGTCCTTCCAGCCGCGGTCGAACTCGGCGACCGCCCGCCCGTGGAACATCACCACGAGCCGGTCGCAGACCTTCAGGTCGTCCAGTTCGTCGGAGACGATCAGCGCGGCCTTCCCGGCGTCCGCGACCTGCCGGATCCGGCGCAGCAGGAACTCCTTGGACTTGACGTCCACCCCGTTGGTGGGGCGGATGGCGACCAGCACATGGGGATCGGTGGCCAGGGCGCGGGCGACCACCACCTTCTGCTGGTTGCCGCCCGACAGGGCCGACACGGGGGTGGAGCCGCCCGGGGTCTTGATGTCGAGGTCGCGGATCATGCGCCGGGCGAAGCTCCTGGTCCGGGCGGGCAGCACCGTGCCGTACGGGCCGAGCTGGTCGGTGACGGTGAGGGTGGCGTTCTCCGCCACGCTGCGGTTGTTGACCAGGCCCTGGAGGTGCCGGTCCTCCGGGACGAGCCCGACGCCGACGGCGAGCGCCGACGGCACACTGCCGCCGCGCACCCGCCGCCCGCCGACCGAGATCGTGCCCCGCTCGGGGCGGTGCAGCCCGGCGACGGTCTCGCCGACCCGCACATTGCCGCTGGCCGCCGCGCCGGCGAGGCCGACCACCTCGCCCGCGCGCACCGACAGCGACAGGTTCTCGCAGGCGCCGGGCAGGGTGAGGCCCTCGACCGTGAGGAGGTCGGGGGAGTCCGGCCGTACCGGGGGCCGGTTCTCGACGGCTGCCGCCGCCGTGACGGTGGTCTCCCCGGTCATGGCCTCCACCAGCTCCTGGTGGCCGAGCCGGGCGACGGGCGCGGTCAGGATGTGGGCGGCGTCGCGGTAGACCGTGACGGTGGTGCAGAGGTCGTACACCTCTTGCAGGTGGTGCGAGATGAAGAGGAAGGCGACGCCCTGGCGCTGGAGGTCGCGGAGCTTGTCGAAGAGGCGGCCGATGCCGCGGGCGTCGAGCTTCGCGGTCGGTTCGTCGAGGATGATGAAGCGCGCGCCGAACGACAGTGCCCGCGCGATCTCCACGAACTGCCGCTGTTCGACGGTGAGATCCCTCGCCCGCGCGCCGGCCTTCACGTCGACGCCGTATCCGGCGAGCAGCTCCTCCGCCCGCGCCCGCAGTTGCTTCCAGCGGATGGGGCGGGCCGCGCCGTCGCTCTGCCGGTTCAGGAAGAGGTTCTCGGCGACCGTCAGGTCCGGGATGATCGTGGACTTCTGGTAGACGCAGGCGACCCGGGAGCGCCAGGCGTCGATGTCGCCGACGGGGGGCGCCGCCTCGCCGGAGAAGCGCAGGGTTCCGGTGTCGGCGGGCCGCAGTCCGGTCAGGATGGACACCAGCGTCGACTTGCCGGCGCCGTTGCGGCCGACGAGTGCGTGCGACTCGCCCGGGGCGATGGTGATCCGGGCGTCGCGCAGCGCGACGGTGGCGCCGAACCTCTTGCTGATGCCGGTGGCCTCGGCCACCGGGGCGGGACTCCCGGCGGCGGGGAGCCCGCCGCCGTTCGCCGCGGCGGTCGCGGTGTCCGCCATGTGGATACCGTCCTTCGTGGGGTGGGTACGAGAGGGTGCGGGCGGAGGGACGGGCCGCGCCCCTCCTCCCCGGTGCCGGTCCGGCGACGGCTAGCCGACGTTGTTGCCCCACAGGGTCTTGTCGTCCACGTTGTCCTTGGTCACCAGCGGCGCGGGCAGCTGGTCCTCCAGGCCGTTCGGGATCTCGATGATCGTGGAGTCGTGGTCGGTGGCGCCGGGCTTGAACGTCTTGCCCTCGGCCGCGGCCTCCGCGTAGTACAGCGCGTACTTGGCGTAGAGGTCGGCGGGCTGGGAGACGGTGGCGTCGATCTGACCCTTGCGGATGGCGTCGAACTCCTGCGGGATGCCGTCGTTGGAGACGATCGAGATGTGGCCCTTCTGCCCGGCCGGCTTCAGCAGGCCCTTCTGCTCCAGCAGGGCCAGGGTGGGCTGGAGGAAGACGCCGCCGGCCTGCATGTAGACGCCGTTCAGGTCGGGGTGCTGGGCGAGCAGGCTCTGCAGCTTGGCGGAGGCCACGTCGCCCTTCCAGTCGGTGGGCAGCTCGAAGACCTTGATCTTGGGGAACTTCGTCTTCATGCACTCGGCGAACGCCTCGGAGCGGTCGCGGCCGTTGATGGAGTCGAGGGCACCCTGCAGCTCGGCGACCTTGCCCTTGCCGCCCAGCTGCTTGCCCAGGAACTCGCAGGCCTTGGTGCCGTAGGCCCGGTTGTCGGCGCGCACGACCATGTAGACGTCGCCCTTGTCGGGCCGGGTGTCGACGCTGACCACGGGGATCTTCTTCGACGCCAGGGTGTCGAGGGTGGAGGCGATGGCGCCGGTGTCCTGCGGCGCCATGACGACGGCCTTGGCGCCCGTGTTCTGGAACACCTGCACGTTGGCGACCAGCTTGGTCACGTCGTTCTGCGAGTTGCTGAGCGGCAGCGCGTTGATGTCCTCGGACTTGACGTCCTTCTTCAGGTACTCGGCGTAGGAGTTCCAGAAGTCCGAGTCGGAGCGAGGCAGGTCGATCCCGATGGCGGGCTTGTCACCGCCCGAGCCGGCCGAGCCGGAGGAGCTGTCGCGATTGCACGCGGTCAGGAGGGCAAGGGCCGCGAGGGTGCAGACCGCTGCGGCGGTGGAGCGGGTGCGAGCGAGCTTCATGGCCGGGTTCTCCTTAGCCAGGACGGGGAGGCCGCCCTCCGGGACAGGCGTGAGTGGACCGTCGGAGGGGAGGGTTGGGGGTCAACCGGTGAACGAGCAGCGGAGTTTGACCGGCCACGAGGCAGTGGTGCGATTCCTCCGATGTATCTCGGACGTCGAGGACGTTACGACGGCATTGCCGGAGTTGACAAGAGGTCCTTCCCGATGAGTTGTGTCCGTGATCGAGGGGGGAGGTGGCGATCACCGGGGGGAGGATGTCGTACATGACCGATCCGTGACCTGCGGAATGGCTCCCTGTCGATCAAATACATCCGAGGAATACGTTGTCAGCTCGCCGAACTGCCCCTACAGTCACGGTGCGCCATTCCTCCGATGAATGAAGGAGTCACTTCATGGCAAGGGAGCATCCCCAGTGAAACTGCTACGCGTCGGCGCCCCGGGGGAGGAGCGGCCCGCCGTCCGCACCGACGACGGCCGGCTGCTGGACCTGTCCTCCGTGGCCACCGACATCGACGGTGCCTTCCTCGCCTCCGGCGGAGTCGACCTGGCCCGCGCGGCGGTCGTGGCGGGCGGACTGCCCGTGCTCGGCACCGAGGGCCTGCGCGTCGGCGCCCCCCTCGCCCGCCCCGGCAAGATCGTCTGCGTCGGGCTGAACTACCGCGACCACGCCGCCGAGACCGGCGCCGCGATCCCGCCCCGCCCCGTGGTCTTCATGAAGGACCCGGGCACGGTCGTCGGGCCGTACGACCAGGTATTGATCCCGCGCGGCTCCGGGAAGACCGACTGGGAGGTCGAGCTGGGCGTCGTCGTCGGACGGCGGGCCCGCTACCTGGAGAGCCCCGAGGAGGCGGCCGGGGTGATCGCCGGATACGTGGTCAGCCACGACGTCTCCGAGCGCGAGTTCCAGCTGGAGTACTCCTCGCAGTGGGACCTCGGCAAATCCTGCGAGACCTTCAACCCGATGGGCCCGTGGCTGGTCACCGCCGACGAGGCCGGCGACCCCCAGGACCTCGGGCTGCGCCTGAGCGTCAACGGCGTCAAGCGCCAGGACGGCCACACCCGCGACATGATCTTCCCGGTCCACGAGATCGTGGCGTACCTCAGCCGGTACATGGTCCTGGAGCCCGGCGACGTGATCAACACCGGTACGCCCGCCGGCGTCGCCCTCGGCCTGCCCGGCACCCCCTACCTCCGCCCCGGGGACACCGTCGAGCTAGAGATCGACGGGCTCGGGAGCCAGCGCCAGACGTTCGGCCAAGCGTGAAAGGCACCCCCGTGACTGCAACCCCCGCCCGGATCACCGCGGTCGACACCTACGACATCCGCTTTCCCACCTCGCGGGAGCTGGACGGCTCCGACGCCATGAACCCGGACCCCGACTACTCCGCCGCCTACGTCGTACTGCGCACGGACGCCGGGGACGGCCTCGAAGGGCATGGCTTCACCTTCACCATCGGCCGCGGCAACGACGTCCAGGTCGCCGCCATCGGCGCCCTGCGGCACCACGTGATCGGCCGTTCGGTCGAGGAACTGTGCGCCGACCCCGGCTCGGTCAACCGCGACCTGATCGGCGACAGCCAGCTGCGCTGGCTCGGCCCCGAGAAGGGCGTGATGCACATGGCCGTCGGCGCCGTCGTCAACGCCGTGTGGGACCTGGCCGCCAAGCGCGCCGGCCGGCCCCTGTGGCAGCTGCTCGCCCACGCCGAGCCCGAGTGGCTGGTCTCCCAGGTCGACTTCCGCTACATCGCCGACGCCCTCACCCCCGAGGAGGCCCTGGACCTGCTCCGGCGGGGCCGTACGGGGCTCGCCGAGCGCGAGGCGGTGCTGCTGGAGCGCGGCTACCCCGGGTACACCACCTCCCCGGGCTGGCTCGGCTACTCCGACGAGAAGCTGACCCGGCTGGCCAAGCAGGCCGTCGCCGACGGCTTCACCCAGATCAAGCTGAAGGTCGGCGCCGATCTCGACGACGACGTCCGCCGCATGCGCACCGCCCGCGCCGCCGTCGGCGACGGCGTGCGCATCGCCATCGACGCCAACCAGCGCTGGAACATCGGCGAGGCCGTCGAGTGGACCCGGGCGCTCGCCGAGTTCGACCCGTACTGGATCGAGGAACCCACCAGCCCCGACGACATCCTCGGTCACGCCGCCGTCCGCCGGGGTGTCGCCCCCGTGAAGGTCGCGACCGGCGAACACGTCCAGAACCGCATCGTCTTCAAGCAGCTCCTCCAGGCCGACGCCCTCGACGTCCTCCAGATCGACGCGGCCCGCGTCGGCGGTGTCAACGAGAACCTGGCGATCCTGCTGCTCGCCGCGAAGTTCGGCGTACCCGTCTGCCCGCACGCCGGGGGCGTGGGCCTGTGCGAACTGGTCCAGCACCTGTCGATGTTCGACTACCTGGCCCTGTCCGGCACCACCGACGACCGGGTCATCGAGTATGTCGACCACCTCCACGAGCACTTCACCGCTCCCGTGGTGATGCGCGGGGGCCACTACGTCGCCCCTCTGACCCCGGGATTCTCGGCCACCATGCATCCCGCGTCGCTCGCCCAATACCGTTACCCCGACGGCACGTTCTGGGCCGCCGACCTCGCCGGACGAGAGGAAGTCGCATGACCGGGCAGACGGGCGCACCGACCGGACCGACAAGCGGACCCGCCGAGCCGAGGGGGGAACTGGCGGGGCTCACGGCGATCGTCACCGGAGGCGCGTCCGGCATCGGGCTCGCCACGGCCCGGCTGCTGGCCGCCCGGGGCGCCGCGGTCGCCGTGCTCGACCTCGATCCCACCGGGGCGCCGGCCCCCCTGCTCGGGTTGAAAGCCGACGTCACCGACGACACTTCCGTCCGGGCAGCCGTAGCCGACGCCGTCCAGCGGCTCGGCGGTCTCGACATCCTCGTCAACAACGCGGGCATCGGCGCCATCGGCACCGTCGAGGACAACCCCGACGAACAGTGGCACCGCGTCCTGGACGTCAACGTCCTCGGCATCGTCCGCACCAGCCGCGCCGCCCTGCCCCACATGCGGGAATCGTCCCACGCGGCCATCGTCAACACCTGCTCCATCGGCGCCACCGCCGGCCTGCCGCAGCGCGCCCTCTACTGCGCCAGCAAGGGAGCCGTGCTCTCCCTGACCCTCGCCATGGCCGCCGACCACGTCCGCGAGGGCGTCCGCGTCAACTGTGTCAACCCCGGCACCGCCGACACCCCCTGGGTCGGCCGCCTCCTCGACGCCGCCGACGACCCGGTGGCCGAGCGTGCCGCCCTCGACGCCCGCCAGCCCATGGGCCGTCTGGTCACCGCCGACGAGGTCGCCGCGGCCATCGCCTACCTGGCGAGCCCCGCCGCGGCATCCGTCACCGGCACCGCCCTGGCCGTCGACGGCGGTATGCAGGGCCTGCGGCTGCGCCCGGTGGGCTCATGAGGACCAGGACCCTCGGTCGCACCGACGTCCGGGTCACCGAGCTGGCGTACGGCGCGGCCGGCATCGGCAACCTCTTCCGTCCGGTGGCCGACGAGGAGGCCGCCGCCGCGGTCGACGCCGCCTGGGACGCCGGGATCCGCACCTTCGACACGGCACCCCACTACGGCCTCGGCCTCTCCGAACGCCGCCTGGGCGCCGCCCTGCGCGAGCGCCCCCGGGACACCTACACCGTCTCCACCAAGGTCGGACGTCTGCTGGTGCCCGCCGAGGACGGCGGCCCGGCCGACGACCTGGCCCACGGCTTCGCCGTCCCCGCCACCCTGCGCCGCGTCTGGGACTTCAGCGCCGACGGCGTCCGCCGCTCCCTCGAAGCCAGCCTGGAGCGCCTCGGCCTGGACCGGGTGGACGTCGTCCTCCTCCACGACCCCGACGACCACGCCGCCCAGGCCCTCGACGAGGCCTACCCGGCCCTCGAACAGCTGCGCGGCGAAGGCGTCGTCGGAGCGATCGGCGTCGGCATGAACCAGACCGCCGTCCCGGCCCGCTTCCTCCGCGAGACCGACATCGACGTCGTCCTCCTCGCCGGCCGCTACACCCTCCTGGAACAGGAGGGCCTCACCGAGCTGCTCCCCGAGGCCGCCGCCCGCGGCCGGAGCGTCCTCATCGGCGGCGTCTTCAACTCCGGCCTGCTCACCGACCCCCGACCGGGCGCCACCTACGACTACGCCCCGGCCCCGGAACCCGTGATCCGGCGGGCCCTGCGCCTGAAGGAGGTCACCGAACGCCACGGTGTGCCGCTGCGCGCCGCCGCCCTCCGCTTCCCCCTCGGCCACCCGGCCGTCGCCGGCGTCCTCACCGGCGCCCGCTCACCGGACGAGGTCCGCGACACCCTGGAGCAGTCCCGCCTCCCCGTACCGGCCGCCCTCTGGGAGGAACTGCGCGCGGCGGGTCTCATCGCACCGGAAGCCCCCGTGCCCGCCGAAGAGCCTGCCGAGGACAAGGAGCCGTCGTGAGGGTCGCCCTGCACACCAAGGTCCGCGCCGACCGCGTCCAGGAGTACGAGGCGGCCCACCGCGAGGTCCCCGAGGAGCTGACCACCGCGATCCGCGTCGCCGGGGTGAGCGAGTGGACGATCTGGCGCAGCGGCACCGACCTCTTCCACCTGCTGGAGGTCGAGGACTACGCCGCGATGATCACCGAGCTGGAGAGGCTCCCGGTCAACATCGCCTGGCAGGCCCGTATGGCGGACCTCCTCGACGTCGTCCACGACTACTCGGCGGAGGGGTCCGACGCGGGACTTCCCGTGGTGTGGGAACTGTGACACCGGCCGGTGCACACGCCCCGCCCACCGGGATCGTCGACGCCCACCACCACGTGTGGGACCTCTCCGTCCGCGACCAGGACTGGATCACCGGCCCCGAACTCGCGCCGCTGCGCCGCGACTTCACCCTCCGCGACCTGGAACCGCAGGCACGCGCGGCCGGGGTCAGGGCCACCGTGCTGGTGCAGACGGTCACCGTGCCCGAGGAGACCCCCGAGTTCCTGGCGCTGGCCGCCGGCAGCGACCTGGTGGCCGGGGTCGTCGGCTGGACCGACCTCACCTCTGCCGAGGTCGGTGCCGCCCTCGCCGGGCTGCGTGAACAGCCGGGCGGCGAGCACCTCGTGGGCATCCGCCACCAGGTGCAGGGCGAACCCGACCCCCGCTGGCTGGTACGCCCGGACGTGCTGCGGGGCCTGGCCGCCGTCGCCGACGCGGGACTGGTCTACGACCTCCTGGTCAAGCCCCACCAGCTGCCGGCCGCGGTGGAGGCGGCGGCCCGCCTCCCGCACCTCACCTTCGTCCTGGACCACGCGGCGAAGCCGCCCGTCGCCTCCGGTGAACTGCGGCCGTGGGCCGGGGAGATACGACGCCTGGCCGCCCTCCCCAACACCGTCTGCAAGCTCTCCGGACTGGTCACGGAGGCGGACTGGCAGAACTGGTCCGTCGCCGGCCTCCGCCCGTACGCCGACACCCTGCTCGACGCCTTCGGCCCGCACCGGCTGATGTTCGGCTCCGACTGGCCCGTCTGCCGGCTGGCCTCGGACTACCGCGAAGTCCTCGACACGGCAGGGGAATTGCTGTGCGGGCTCGGCCCGGCGGAACGCCGGGAGGTCTTCGCGGCCACCGCCGTCCGCGTCTACGGCCTGCGGACCTGAGCCAGGGCCGCCAGCCCTTCGGGGGTGCGCGGACCGGCCGCGTCGTCGGCCAACAGGCCCTGCTCGCGCAGCAGTCCGGCGACCGCGATGCCCCAGGGCAACCGCAGCCCGGCCTGCTGGAGGAGGTCCGTGCGGGCGAGCATCGCGGCCACCGGGCCCGTGCGCGCCCCGGACGGGGTGAGCAGGGCCGCGTCGTCGGCCCAGCGCAGGGCGAGGTCGACGTCATGGGTGGCCATGACCACGGTGGTGCCGGACCGGCGCAGTTCGTCCAGGGTGGCGAGGAGCCGTTCCTGTCCGTCGGGGTCGAGCCCGGCCGTCGGCTCGTCGAGGATCAGGACCCGGGGCCGCATGGCGACCGCGCCCGCGATGGCGGTCCGCTTGCGCTGGCCGTAGGAGAGCAGATGGGTGGGCCGGTCGGCCAGGGCGCCGATGCCGAGCGCGCCGAGCGCCTCGTCCACCCGGGCCCGCACCTGTGCGTCGGACAGCCCGAGGTTCAGCGGGCCGAACGACACGTCCTGGGCGACGGACGCCGCGAACAGCTGGTCGTCCGGGTCCTGGACGACCAGCTGGACCGTCGTCCGCAGCCGGGTCAGCCCCTTGCGGTCGTACGTCACCGGCCGCCCCTCGACCGCGAGTTCGCCGGTACGGGGCCGCAGTCCACCGCTGAGCAGCCGCATCAGTGTCGTCTTGCCGCTGCCGTTGCGGCCCAGCAGGGCGAGCGCGCGCCCCTCGCGCACCTCGAAGTCGAGGCCGTCGAGCACGACCGGGCCGTCCTCGTAGGCGAAGGAGGCGCCCCGCAGGGTGACCAGCACGGGGTCGCTCATGTCAGCGGCCTTTCCAGGACGAAGGTGAGGGCGGCGACGGCGGCGAGCAGCGCGACTCCCGCGCCGATGAAGCGGGCGGAGATCCGGGCCTCGGGCACCAGCACGCGCAGCGTGCCGTCGTACCCCCGCCCGGCGAGGCCGGTCTGCAGCCGGGCCGCCCGGTCGAAGGCCCGTACGAACGCGGTGGCGCCGAGACCGGCGAGCGAACGCCAGGTCGCGGCCCGGGTGGTGTGCCCGAGCCGGGCGGCCTGCGCCTCGCGGATCCGGCGCACGGAGTCCAGCAGGAGAAAGCTCATCCGGTACGTGACCAGCGCGACGTCCACCACCGGCGCGGGCACCCCCGCCTTCACCAGACGCGGCAGCAGGTCCGACATGGGCGTGGTGAAGGCGAACAGCAGCACGCCGAGGGAGGCGGCCGAGGTGCGCAGCAGCAGTTCCCCGGCGCGGGCCGGGCCGCCGTCGGCCAGGGTGACGAACCCGTCGGGCCCGCCGACCTGGACGAGCAGCGGCAGCGCGCCGGTCACGCAGAAGCCCAGCGGCACCCGGTAGGCGCGCCACAGCCGGCGGCCGGGCACGCCCGCCGGACCCAGCAGCACGGTGAGCGCGGCCGACAGGACCAGGGCCGCGCCGGGCCAGGGCGGCAGCGAGATCGCGAGCACGGTGAGGCCGAGCCCGAGCACGGCCTTGTCCACGGGATGGCGGTGGCGCCAGCGGCTGCTGTGCGCCGCCGCGTCGATCGGCAGCACGAGGGTCAGACCCGCCCGGTGGGGGAGTTCCCCCCGGCGGGACCACCGGAGGCGCGCTCCTCGCCGGTCGCGGTCTTCGTGGCCGTGGAGGCCGTGGAAGCCGTAGAGGTCGGGGGAGCCGCAGTGGTCGGGGGAGCCGCAGCGGCCGTCCACGCCGCCGTGGCCGTCGCGTCCGCCCCCGGCTCCGGAACCGGGCCGGTGTCCGCCCCGTCCAGCTGCGCCCGGGCCCGCGCCTCACCCTGGCGGCGGCCCCGGTGGAGGCCGAAGTAGTAGGCGAGGACCCCCGCGCCGAGCGCGGCCTGCAGGGAGAAGAGAGCCGACTCGATCTCACCGGACGGCGGCTCGTACAGCGGGGAGAACCAGGGCTGGTAGTCCGGCTCGATCTCCGTGATCGCGGTCTCCGCCTCGCCGTCGGCGCCCGTGAAGGGCTCCTCCTTGTGGTCGCCGAGGCCGAGGGCCAGCGGCAGGACGGCGAGCGCGGCCACGACGAGCAGCAGCAGGAGGTTGATCTTCGTGTTCCGGTTCACCGGGCCACCGCCTTCGTCTCGGTCTCGGGCCCGGCGCTGTCGCGGTTGCCGGTCAGGAGCACGCCGAGCCGGGTCAGTTCGCCCTTGCTCGACTGCACCAGCAGACGCATCACCAGCACGGTGAGAAGCCCCTCGCTGACCGCGAGCGGGATCTGGGTGACGGCGAAGATGGAACCGAACTTGCCGAGCGCGCCCAGGAAACCGCTGCTCGGGTCCGGAAAGGCGAGCGCCAGCTGCACGCTGGTGACGCAGTAGGTCACCAGGTCGGCGACGAACGCGCCGAAGAACACCGTGACCATCAGAGGCACGTCGAACCGCCGCAGCAGCCGGTAGACGGCGTAGCCCGCCCAGGGGCCGGCGATCGCCATCGAGAAGACGTTGGCGCCGAGCGTGGTCAGGCCGCCGTGCGCGAGCAGCAGCGCCTGGAAGAGCAGGGTGATGGTGCCCAGCACCGCCATGATCGGCGGCCGGAACAGGATGGCGCCCAGTCCGGTGCCGGTGGGGTGGGAGCAACTTCCGGTGACCGACGGCAGTTTCAGCGCGGACAGGACGAAGGTGAAGGCACCGGAGGCGCCGAGCAGCAGGGTGCTCTCGGGATGCTCCCTGACCTCACGGGTGAGTGCCCGGACTCCGTGGACGACGAACGGCGCGGACGCGACACCCCAGGCGATCGCGTGCGCCGGAGGAAGGAAACCCTCGGCTATGTGCATGGCTCAGCAGACCCTCTCCAGCACCTCGTGGATGGTTGACGCGCCTTGGCCGGTCTCCTGGCTGACGGGTACCACCGCCCGTGCTCCGCCTTCCCGGGTCAAAAGACCCAGTGGCTGTCCGTGAGGACTGGAGCCGGACTTCCCGATCACAGTGGCGAGGGCCGCACCGGCATCACACCGGATTTCCCGTTCACCAAGGCGTGGTGACAGTAGTGCCCAGATAAGGGCGCTGACAAGCGGAGACGAGGGGCGCGCGGGCGCCGTGGAACAGCTCACACCCCCGCGCACGCCCCACTGACCCCACACCACACACCAGTGATCACTCGACGTCGTGGGATGGCGGGAACCGTTCGCACAGAAGGGCCGCCCTTGGCCGGAGATCCGGCTCTGCGCTTGAATGCACCCTTCATGCCGTCGGCACAGGGAGTCCGCAGTGCACCGCCCGACCTTGATTCGCAGTTCGCGCCGTCTCGGCGTCCTCACGGTGGCCGCGTTCGCGCTCGCCGTCGCCACCGCGGGGCCGGCCGCGGCCCACGCGGAGGTCGAGGCGGAGGGCGCCCGAGCCCTCGACCAGAACGTCGACCTGGAGTTCTCCGCCGAGTCGGAATCCGCGTCCGCCGGTATCACCAAGCTGGAGGTGATCCTTCCGAAGGGCATCGTCCCCGCCGACCTCACCTACAAAGGTGGCCCGGACGGCTGGAAGTTCACCCCCACCGACCGGGGCTACACCGTGTCGGGCACGAAGCTCGCGGTCGGCGAGGACGTCGAGTACACCGTCACCGTACGGCAGTTGCCCGACGCCAGGTCGCTGGTCTTCAAGACCCTGCAGTCCTACAGCGACGGCAAGGTCGACCGGTGGATCGAGCTGGAGGAGGAGTCCGAGGGGGACGGCCACGGTCACGGTCACCCGGCCCCCCGTCTCGACCTGAAGGCCGCCGCACCCGGCGCGAAGCCGGTCAGCCCCACGCCCAGCCCGTCGGAGGAGCCCACGACGGCGCCCTCCTCACCCGAGCCCGGCGCCACGGCCTCCACCTCGTCGGCTGAACCCGCGGCGGCCAGCACCGACGACGACGCCTCCCTCGCCGTGCCCCTCGCCGTCGGCGCGGTGGTCCTCCTCGCCCTCGGTGGCGGGGCATGGTGGCTCAGGTCCCGTCGGGGCGGGACCGCCTGACGCTCCGATCGGGAGACCAGGCAGGGACAGGCGGGGCGACTCCCGGCTGCGAGGACACACTCCCGGTGGACCGGTGCGCACGCTCGGTCCACCGGGTGGTCCTCGTCTGACCGAAACCTGACACGACCTTTACTGCGACCTTCTTGCAGCTGCGGCTACGGCGCACGAGTCTGAGGGGACTCGACAGCACCGACGCGGCACCGGCCCGCCCCTCGGCCTTCGGCGTCGCGCTCGTCTACCCGATGCGCGGCCCCGCCGGGATCTTCGGCCCCACCTGCGGGGCGTGCGCGCGGCCGGCCGCCGAGGAGGTCAACAAGGCCGGGGGAGTGCTGGGCAGGGAGCTGCGGCTGGTCGAGGTCGACGGCGGAGCCGAGCCGTGGCGGGTCGCCGAGGAGGTCGAGACCCTGGTCGCCGCGGGCGCGGTGCAGGGCGTCACCGGCTGGCACGTCTCCTCAGTCCGGCAGGCCGTGGCGCCACGGATCGCACACCGGGTGCCCTACGTCTGCACGGCCCTGTACGAGGGCGGGGAGCGCACCGAGGGCGTCTTCATGACGAGCGAGACGCCGTCCTGGCAACTGCTGCCCGCGATGCGGCTGCTCGCCGAGTCACGCGGGATCGGCCGCTGGTTCGTCGTCGGCAACGACTACGTCTGGCACCGCCGCACCGCCGCACCGCCGCACCGCCGCGGGCGGCCCGGGGTTACGCCCGCGAGTGCCGGGGCCGGGTCGGCGGTGAGGCGTATCTGCCGCTGGGCACCGAGGACTTCGGGGGCGTGCTGCGCCGCATCGAGCGGGCCGACGCCGACGGGGTCCTGATGCTCCTGGTCGGCAGTGACGCGGTCCGCTTCAACCGGGCCTTCGCCGCGGCCGGGCTGGACCGGCGGTGCCTGCGGCTGAGCACGCTGATGGACGAGAACATGCTGCTGGGCAGCGGCCCCGAGGCCACCTTCGACCTGTACAGCGCCGCCGGTTACTTCGCCTCGCTCGCCGACCGGAACACCATGGACTTCCACGGCCAGTACGCCGCCCGCTTCGGCCCGGAGGCACCGGTCCCGAGAAGTGTCGGCGAGCCCTGCTACGAGGGTGTCCTGCTGCTCGCCGCGCTGGTCGAACGGGCGGGCGCCCTGGACGTGTCGGCGATCGGGGCGGTCGCCGACACCGTCGCGTACGAGGGCCCGCGCGGGCTGCTGGGCCTGGACGGGCGCCATGTCCGCCAGCGCATCTACCTCGCGCGTGCGGAGGGATACGACTTCAACGTCCTCGCCCAGCTGCGCGCTCCGCACGACCTGCGCTGACCCCGCCCCGGCCCTCGGCGCTCCCGCCCAGCTCCAGAGTGCGGGCCAGCCGGGCCAGCAGGATTCCCAGCTGCCTGTCGTCCTCGTCGGTGAGCGGTGGTTCCGACCCGGTCCAGCCGGCGCGCACTTCACGGGCGAGCAACTGCCATCGCTGCTTGCCGCGCGGGGTGAGATGGGCGAGGACGCGGCGCCGGTCGACGGGGTCGACGCGGCGGAACACCAGGTTCTGGTCGACGAGTTGGTCGATCAGCTTGGTCAGGCTCGGCGCCGCCAGGAAGGCGTGCTCGGCGAGAGCCGTCATGTGGTGACCCTGCCCGTCGGAGAGCAGGTCGAGGACCCGCCACGCCTCCACCGAACAGCCGAACTCGTCGAGCACGGACTGGACTCGGCGTACGGACAGGCGCTCCGCCCGGCTCAGCAGATGGAGCAGTTCCTCGGGCCGCCTCGCCATCGCACTCCTCGACTCGCCTGCCGCCGCCCCGGCGACGGTGCTGCCCGGAGCTTACCTGCGATCATCTCGCTCCTCATGGGCAGGTCATGAACACATGTTTTCCATGGGAAACAATGATTCCGGCGCCCCGGAAAACACTTCCTCGGGAAATTGTTCAGCAATTGCTCCGAAGGACGGTCGGTGTCGCCGAGGTCATCGTGCTCGTGGCGATCGTGGCCTTCCTGCGATGGCGCCCATGGAGCGAGGGGTACGGGGTCCGGGCGACGCTCGGCGTGCCGACGGCCGGGCGTCCCACGGCACTCCGGCGAGGGCCCCGGCTTCGCGCCCGCCCTACCGGGCGTGCAGCCCGTCGGCGAGGTGTCCGTGGCTGTGCCGCCAGCCCGTCGGCACACGCAGGGCGCCCACCAGGTGGGGATGGCCGAGCGGGAGATCCGCGTGCACGTGGGCCGTCGGCGCGGGAACCGCGGGCGAGCCGGTCGTCGACGAAGCGGGCGGCCACAGGCGTACGGCCAGCAGAGCCGCAGCCAGGGCGATCGCCCCCAGGGCGAACACCGCCCGGCCGAGTCCCGCCGCTCCCAGCCATCCGGCCAGCGGGTACGTCAGCAGCCAGCAGCCGTGCGAGAGGGAGAACTGTGCGGCGAACGCGGCCGTACGGTCCCCGGGCGCCACCGAGCGGCGCACCAGCCGCCCGGCCGGGGTGAGCACCGCCGAGGACGCGGCGCCGAACGCGGCCCAGAGGACCAGCAGCGCGGGCAGCCGCCACATCCCGTCCCGCGCGGCCGTGACGGCCCCGAGTCCGGCGAAGACGACGGCCAGGGACAGCGCGCCCGGCAGCATCACCGCCCGGTCGGGAACCCTGTCCAGGACGCGCGGCAGCATCAGGGCCACGGCCATCGACCCGGCGCCGTACGCCCCGAGCGCCAGTGGGACGGCGCCCGCCGACAGGCCCAGCACCTCGCGGACGTACACCACCGAGTTGACCGTCACCATCGCACCGGCCGCCGCGACCGCGAGGTTCAGGGCGAGCAGGGCCCGCAGCGCGGGGACCCCGAGGAGGAGGCGGCTGCCGGCCGTGGCCCTGGCGTACACCCCGTCCGCGCGGGGGCGGGCGGGGGCGGGCCGTTCGGGCAGGGCGGTCGAGAGCACCAGCGCGGCCGAGGCGAGGAAACCGAGGACGGTGCCGGTGAACAGCCGGTCGTAGGTGACCACGGACAGCAGGGCGGCCGCGAGGGCGGGGGAGAAGAGGCTCTCCAGGTCGTACGCGAGCCGGGACATCGACAGCGCGCGTGTGTAGTCGCGCTCCTCGGGCAGCACGTCGGGGATGACGGCCTGGAACGTGGGCGTGAACGCGGCCGAGGCGGACTGCAGGAGGAACACCAGGACGTACACCTGCCAGACCTCGCCGACGAACGGCAGGGACACGGCGATCCCGGCGCGCACCAGATCGGCCGTCACCATGAGGGCGCGGCGCGGCAGCCGGTCGGCGACCGCGCCGACGGCCGGGGCGATCACCACGTACGCCACCATCTTGATCGCCAGGGCCGTCCCGAGGACGGAACCGGCGTCGGCGCCCGCGAGATCGTAGGCCAGCAGTCCGAGGGCGACGGTCGCGAGCCCCGTGCCCACGAGAGCGACGACCTGGGCGGCGAACAGCCGCCGGTAGGCGCGATGACGCAGAACGGCGAGCATGCGAACGGCTCCCCTCGGCGTGGCGTCGAGCGGTCGGGTGTCGGTACGCACGAGTGTAACCCTCATGTGCGCACGTGCGCACATGACAGTGCCCCGTATGTGACACCCCGCGTCGAAGGCGAAACGCCTACGCTGGCCCCATGCCAGAACGCCACGCCGTGTCATCTGCGTCCGGTGCGCACCTGCGTGCCCCCGACAGCGCGCGGCTCGCCGAGGCGACCGGCGTGTTCGCGATGCTCTCCGACGCCACCCGGCTCCATCTGCTGTGGCTGCTCGCCCAGGGCGAGTCGGACGTGGGGTCCCTGGCCGACCGCTGCGACGCCTCCCGCACGGCGGTCAGCCAGCATCTGGCGAAGCTCCGGCTCGCCGGGCTCGTGGACACCCGCCGTGCGGGCCGTCACATCTACTACAGCCTCGCCGACGGCCATCTCAGGCGCCTGGTCGTGGAGGCCCTCAGTCACGCGGACCACCGGGTCAGCGGCCGGGCGCCGCACGACTGACCACCCGACGGCGACCGGGCCGCCGGATCATGGCCCGGCCGTCGCCCGGATCACCTCGGGCCGGCCACCGGCGCGATGGACTCCAGCGTCGGCACGACCTCCTCGATCGAGCCGTCCGCCGCGAACACCAGCCGGTCCAGGGTGGATTCCCGGCGAACGCCGTCACCGCGCGGGGTGCCGGGCCCCGGGATGGCGAACCGGTGATAGCAGATGAACCAGTCGTCGGTGCCGGGGACGTTCACGACCGTGTGGTGGCCGGTGGCGAGGATCCCGTGCTCCGGGCGCTTGCGCAGGACGACCCCTCTCTGCGTCCACGGGCCGAGCGGCGAGGGCCCGGTCGCGTAGGCCACGCGGTAGTCCTCGCTGCGGGTGTCGTCCTCCGACCACATGAAGTAGTAGACGCCCTGCCGCTTGACGACGAAGGCACCCTCGCGGAAGTTCTCCGGAGTGAACCGCCGTACCCGCGCCGGGTCGAAGGACACCATGTCCTCGTTCAGCGGGACGCCGTACGCCTCACAGTTGCCCCAGTAGAGATACATGGTGCCGTCGTCGTCCTTGAAGACGGCCGGGTCGATCATCTGGCCCGCGTAGTCGTCGCGCGCGACGAGCGGCCGGTCCAGGGCGTCCCGGAAGGGGCCGGTCGGGCTGCCGGCCACGGCCACACCGATCTGCTGGTCGGCGCAGAAGTAGAAGTAGTACGACCCGTCGCGCTCCCCGGCGGCCGGTGCCCAGGCGTGGCGGTCCGCCCAGCTCACGTCCGACTCCAGGTCGAGGACGACGCCGTGGTTCTCCCAGGTGACCAGGTCGTCGGAGGAGAACACCTCGAAGCGGGTGCCGCCCCAGCCCTCGAAGCCGTCCGTCGTCGGATAGATGTAGTAACGGCCTTGGAATTCCTGGATGTTGGGGTCGGCGTACAGTCCCGGCAGCAAGGGGCTGCGCATCGGCACCGCCTCGACCGTCCAGGTGCGGGCGGTCCCGTCGGCCGTGGTGACGGTGTAGCCCTTCGGGGTGCGGAAGTCGCGCGGGGTGCCCGACGCGGGATCGATCCGGGAGCCCGCGGACAGGGTGA
The DNA here is from genome assembly GCF_055592645.1 of Streptomyces sp. NPDC041108. NCBI lineage: Bacteria > Bacillati > Actinomycetota > Actinomycetes > Kitasatosporales > Streptomycetaceae > Streptomyces > Streptomyces sp. NPDC041108. Next base: position 86,539 of record NZ_JBVIYK010000011.1, read on the forward strand.
ACTCCGGTGCGAGAGCATCGAGTCCGGTGCCCGGGTGCAGGGGCAGGACGACCTTGGACGCGGCGTCGTCGACGAGCGCGTACGCCTTCAGGCCGTCCGGCACGTCGGCGTCGACGACGGACGCCGCCGGCGCGTATCCGGCGAGGAGCCGTTCGTACTCGGCCCGCGTCACCGGCAGCACCGAGCCGTGCCGCGCGCCGGGCGGCAGCGCGAACTCCGCGCACGGCGTCCACTGCCCGGAGTCCGGATCGGTGGTCTCGAACGGCACGTAGCCGCGCCCGCTGAACTCGTCGACGAACAGGTACCACGTGCGGTCGTCCGTGTTCGAGCGGAAGACGATGGGCCCCTCACCCTGCTCGACGACCCCGTGCCCGATCCGGTCGGCCACGAAGTCGTACGAGGTGCCGCGCAGCTCCTTCGACTTCTCCACGGTGATGAACTTGCCGCCGGGCGCGGCGGGGGAGTTGCCGCGCTCGTCCTTGGTGAAGCGGTAGTAGGTGCCCTCGTGCCGGACGACGGTCGAGTCGATCACCGAGTGGCCGGGGTCGTTCCACGGCCGGGGCTCGCTGAAGACGCGGAAGTCACGGGTGGTCGCGTAGAGCATCCGGTTGTGGGTGTCGGCGGTGTGGTCCGGGTCGTCCTCCGCGTACAGCTTCGACGCCCAGAAGACGACGAACTCGCCGAGCTCCGGGTCGTGAACGGCCTCGGGCGCCCAGACGTTGCCGGCGGTGTCGGGGGCGACGCGCACCCGTCGGTGGTCGGTCCAGCGCACCAGATCGGTGCTCTCCCAGACCATGAGCGAGGTGCTCCCGGTGCGCTGCACCCGGTCCCAGTCGCCGTCCGGCTCCCCGTGCATCCTGAGGTCGGTGGCGATCAGATAGAAGCGGTCGCCCTCCGGGGCGCGCACGAGGAAGGGATCGCGCAGTCCGCCCGTGCCGAGGTCCGAAGTGAGCACCGGCGCTCCGCCGTTCAGCTCGCGCCAGCGCAGCGGGTCGTCGCCCCGGCTGAGCGCGAACCGGATCCGCTCACCGTCCGGGCTGCCCTCGCCGGTGAAGTAGACGAAGACGTATCCGGCGTACTCCTGCAAGCCGACCTCCAGTGCTGCGACCTTTTGAGGCTTCCTGTGCGCAAGCCCGTCGAAGAGTGTTGCTATCTGTCTCCAGCGGCGTCAATCGGCTCAGGGGCTCGGGGCGGCATCGAAAAGTTTCGGCGCGGGTGAGCGCTCCCGCGCGGTCACTCCTCCAGCCGGCGCAGCCGTTCCGCGTCGCAGGTGCGCGGGCAGGTGGAGCAGGCCTCGGCCGGGCGGATCGTGTAGTAGAGGCAGCAGCCCAGGCGGGTGCGGGCCGGGTGTTCGCGGCCGTCACCGGTGCGCAGCAGGCGGAAGTCGGCGCCGCCGGGGAAGGGGGCGTGCGCGGTGGGCAGGACCGCGGAGGCGGCCCGGACACCGGCGGCCTCGTCGCCGCGCGCACGGCCGAGGTACCACAGGCCGGAGACCAGGTCGTCCGAGACCAGGCCCCACAGTGCCCGCGAGCCCCGGCGGACGTACGGGCCGAACGCCTCCAGCACCGGGGCCATGTGGTCCGCGACGGCGGCCCTCAACTCGGCGCGCAGCGCCTCCTGGTGGGCGACGGCCCGGGCGCCGGGCAGGACCGCCGCCGGGTCGTCCGGCAGACAGACGAGGCCCGAGCCGGGCCGGATCTCGAACGTGCCGGTCGCGAGGTCGACCCGCAGATCGGCCGGGGCGACGCGGGGGACGCGCCGCTCCAGGTACCAGACCCCGCTCATCAGCAGGCCGGCCGACCAGGCGTAGTCGTGCAGGGCGCGGGAGGCGGCGACATGGCGGGGCGCGCGGTGGTCGTGGCGGTCCCGGATGCGGGCGGCCTCCGCCTCGACGAAGGCCTCCACACCGTCCTGACCGTCCATCAGGCCGATGGTGTGCGGGCCGGCTTGAGGTGTCCGCCCGTCCGGGGGCGGCGACGGCCGGTCGCCCGGTCGGCCGGGCCGGGCCACGCGTACGGACAGGGCGTCGCACATCGCGTCCAGACGGCGGTAGGCGGCGGCCAGGAGTTCCGGGACGTGCGTGGCGGTGTCGGCCCGGGCGTTCTCCAGGTGAACCACGGTCATCGGTCACTCCAGAGCGTGAAGAGGTTTTGCAGTCGGGGTAGGTGAGGCTTACCTTATCCACAAGATCGCGCAGTGATGACCAGGCTCCACCCCGAGCCACCGGCGTACGGCTTCCCGGGCGGTGACTCCCGCGGTTCGCGGGGCGGGCCCCACCACGAGACGGGCCCGTCCCGCCGTCCCCGACCCGCCAGCGGAAGTAGTGCACCACCCCATGCGTCTGTACCTGCTCGCCCTCAACCCCACCGACTCCGTCACCGAGGGCTTCCTGCCCGCCGCGGCCCGGCTCGGCCTGCACGTCACCGTCCTCACCGACCGGCCCGACGCCCATCGCGCCACGTACCCCGGGACCGAGATCCTGGAGTGCGACGTACGGGACCACCGTGCCGTCGTCACCCGGATCTCCACCCATCACCGGCCCGACGCGGTCTTCACCAACAGCGACCACCTCCAGGCCCAGGCCGCCCTCGCCGCCCACTACTTCGGACTTCCCGGCAAGGACTGGCGGGCCACCCTGCGCACCAAGGACAAGGGCGAGATGCGCCGCCGTCTGGCCGCCGCCGGCGTGGACACCGTCTGGTCCGCCGAGATCCGCGACCCGGCCGACCTCACCGGCCCCCGCGTCGCCGACGCCCCGTACCCCTGTGTCGTCAAGCCCCGCGAAGGCGTCGCCAGCGAGGACGTCGTGCTCGTGGCCGACGCCGGGGACCTCGTGGCCCGCGGCAAGGAGATCCTGGCCCGGCGCCCGGGGGCCGTCCTCGTCGTCGAGGAGTACCTGCCGGGCGAGCTGTACACCCTGGAGACCCTCGGTGACGCCCGGGTCCGGCACGTCATCGGCGGCTTCCACACCGAGGTGTCCCCGCCGCCCCACTTCATCGAGCGGCGGATGGCCTTCGTCCCGGCCCACCCCGAGCCGGTCGTCGCACAGATCCTCGCCCAACTGGACGCGCTCGGCGTCGGGTTCGGGGCCTGTCACACCGAGTTCGTCGTCCGCGACGGCCGGGCCCGCGTCATCGAGGTCAACTACCGCGCCATCGGCGACCGGTGCGACCTGCTGCTCGCCCGGCTCCTCGGCCTCCCGCTCTTCGAACACATCCTCCGCACCCACCTCGGCGAGCCTCTGCCCGCCGGCCTGCCCGGCGACCTGGGCGCCGGACGCGGCGCCGCGGCCCGCCTGGAGTACCCCTGCGCCGACCGGGCCGGAACCCTGGTGGCCGGCCCCTCGGCCACCGAACTCCACGTCGACGGCGTCCACCTGACGTACCGTCCGCTGCGCGGAATCGGTGAGCGCCACGAGCTGTACCGGACCAACCGCGACTACCTCGGCGTCCTCACCGCCACCGCCGTCGGTCAGCAGGCCGTCGACCGGGTGGCGGCGGACTTCCTCGCCGCCCAGCGCTGGGAGATCCGGCCGTGACCGCCGGGGCTCGCCCCGCGTCCGCCGGTGCCGAGAACGCCGTCGCGCCCGGCGCCACCGCCGTTGCGCCCGCCACCGCCACCGCCACCGCCACCGCCGCCGCCGCGCCAGCCACCACCGCCGTCGCGCCCGCGGACACCGTCGAAGCCGCACTCCTCACCCGCGTGCTCGGCGCCCTGCTCCGCGAGGACGTCGTCGGGCTGCGCTCCCGCGGTACCCTCGTCCACCGCCCCGACGGCCCCTGGCTGCGCCTGCCCGCCGCGGACGACGCCCTCCTCCTGCCCGTCACCGAGGACGGCTTCCAGTCCCCGTACGCCGCCCGAGAACCCCTGCTGCTCAGGGAGTCGGACGGCACCCGCCTCGGCACCTGCGACGCCGTCCTCGCCGCCCTGCGCGCCCTCGCCGAGCCCGTCGACCGCGCCGGCTTCGACGCGTTCGCCGAGGAGTGCCGCCAGACCCTCGCGACGATGCTGCTGCACGAGGAGACGGGGAAGGAGACCGCCGCCGGGCTCGGCGACCTGTACGGGGCCGACCTCGCCGACTGGACCGGCCTGCGCGCCGGACTCGCGTTCGACACCCTCGCCGCACGCCTCGACCACCCGGTCTACCCGACCGCGCGCGGCCGTTCGGGCCTGGACGGCGACCAACTGCGCCGCTACGCACCGGAGTTCCACCCGAGCTTCCCCCTCAGATGGCTCGCCCTGCCCCGCGAGGCCGTCACCGTGGCCGGAGCCCTCCCGGACGGCTGGCCCACCCCCTCCGGGCTCGGCCTCGCGGGCCTCGACCACACCCATGTCACCCTGCCCGTACACCCGTTGACCGCCGGCGCACCTCTCGACGCGGCCCTGCGCGAGTCAGGGCTCGCCGACCGCGCCGTCCTCGCCGACCGGACGTACCTCACGGTCGTGCCCACCCTGTCGATGCGTACGGTCGCACCGGCCGCCGCCCCCGCGCTGCACCTCAAACTCCCGCTGGCGACCGCCACCCTGGGACTGCGCAACAAGCGGTCCATCAAGCCCGGCACACTCGCCGACGGCGCCGCCGGACAGCGCCTCCTGGAGGCGGTGCTCGACCGCGAGCCCCGCTTCCGGGGCCGGGTCCTGCACGCCGACGAGTCGGTGTACGCACACGCCGGGCACGAACTCCTCGCCGTACTGTGCCGCCGCCACCCGGCGGACCTCGACGACACGCTCGTCGTCCCCCTGGCCGCCCTCCTCGCCCCGGCACCCGGCGGGCGACTGGTCCTCGACCACCTCGCCGACCGGTTCCACGGCGGTGACCCGACCGCGCTGCTCGACGCCGTGCTCAGCCTGCTGTTCGACTGGCAGACCACGCTGTTCGGCTACGGGATCGCCCTGGAGTCGCACCAGCAGAACGTCTCCCTGGTCCTCGGCCCGGCCCCCGGCGGTCTGCGGCTGCTGCTGAAGGACAACGACGGACCGCGCGTCGACCGTGCCCGGCTGGCCGCCAGGTTCGGCGTACACGAAGAGAAGGGCGAGGGCAGCTGGGGCTTCGACGACGCCCGCACCTTCACCGCCGACGACCGTGCGGTGACCGATGTCTTCACCACCATCACCGTCCATCTGTGCGCCGGGGCCTACGCGTTCGGCCTCGCCCGGCACGGCCGCGCCCCGCTGCCCGACCTGCTGAGCCTCGTACGCGACCGGCTCACCGAGGCCGTCGACCGCCTCGGCGGTGACGCGGCGGCCGTCCTGCGCGCACGGGTGCTGCACGCCGCCGAGCTGCCGGTGAAGGCGATGGTGACCGCCGGGACCCTGCTGAGCAAGGAGAGGTCGGGCGCCGCCGACATCAACAAGCACTACACCACCGGGCCCAACTACCTGCTCCGGCACGGTGGTTCGGCATGACCCCCGAGGCCGGCCCGGCCGCCCGCCCCGCCTTCGCGACCGACCCGCCCCCACGACCGCGTACCCGCTGGAGCCACCGAATGCCCCCGCTCACCGACTCGCCCGGTACCACCCGCCTCCCCACCGCCGGCGACGCCGTCGCCCACACCCTCCTGAACTGCCTGCTGCGCGAGGTGTCCGGCCCCGAACACCAGACCGCCGTCAGCGACGGCCACCTCCTGCTGCGTCTGCCCCGCCGCGGCCTCCTGCTGAGGGTCGCCCTGCGCCGTACGTCCCTGCTGGGCGCCCACCGTTTCACCGGCCCCGTCCACGAGCGGTCGGGCACCGGCTGGAGGCCGCTCGACTGGCGCCGCCTCGCCGTGTACACGCACGACGAGCTGACCCTGCGCACCGGCGTCCGCAACCCCGAGTTCCTGCACCAGGTGGACTCCAGCCACCGCGCCCTCGCCACCACCCTCACCACCCGCGGGGCCGGCGCGCCCGCCCCGCACGGCCGCCCGGACTATCTCGCCTCCGAGCGTTCCCTGCTGTTCGGCCACCGCTTCCACCCCACCCCCAAGGCCCGCACCGGCGACGCGGAATCCTGGCGGTCGTACGCGCCCGAGACCGGTGCCTCCTTCCCGCTGCGCCGTCTCGCCGTCCGCGACCACCTGATCGCCGAGGAGAGCGCCGAGGCGGGGGCGACCGCCGTGCTCGACGGGGAGTCCGGCGACGTCCCCGACGGCTATGGGGTGCTGCCCGCCCACCCCTGGCAGTACGAGATGCTGCGCGGACACCGGCTGCTGCGCGAGGCGCTGGGCCGCGGCGACATCCTCGACCTGGGCCCCGGAGACCGGGAGTACGCGGCCACCGCCTCCGTCCGCACCCTCTTCGACGGTGACGCCTTCCTGAAGTTCAGCCTGAACGTCCGGATCACCAACTGCTTGCGCAAGAACGCCAGTTACGAACTCTCCGGCGCCGTCGCCCTCACCCGTGTCCTCGCCCCGGTCCTCACCGACCTGGAGAGCCGCTTCCCCGGCAGCGCGGTGCTGCGCGAGCCCGCCTACCGCAGCCTCGCCCTTCCCGGCCCCGACGGAACCCCGGACCGGGCCCTCCTCGAAGGCTTCGGGGTGATCGTCCGCGAGGGCCTGTCCCGGCGGCTGCTCCCCGGCACCACCCCGCTGCTCGCGGCCGCCGTCGCCGACGAGTACCCGACCAGCGCCGCCCACCTCTCCCGCCTCCTCGACGGCACGGGTCCCCAGGCGGCCCTGACCTGGTGGAGGGCATACCTCCGCCTTCTCCTGCCGCCCGTCCTCGCCGCCTACTTCGACCATGGGCTCGTCCTCGAACCCCACCTCCAGAACGTCCTCGTCTGCGTCGACCCCGACGGCATGCCCGCCCAGGTCCTCTTCCGCGACCTGGAGGGCGCCAAGCTCCTGCCCGACCACCACGCCGACGCCCTCGCCGCACTGCCGCCCGAGGTCGCCGGACCGATGTCGTACGACGCCCGGCGCGGCTGGGACCGCGTCGTGTACTGCCTGCTCGTCAACCACGTCGCCGAGCTGCTCGCCGTCCTCGCCGACCTGTATCCCGAGACCGAGCACGACCTGTGGGCGGAGGTCCGCGCGACCATCCGGGCCCACGCCGACGAGGCGGGCTGCCCGCCCCTCCTGGCCGCCCTCCTCGCCGGAGCCCCGCTCCCCGCCAAGACCAATCTGCTCACCCGCTGGGAACGCAGGGCCGACCGTGAGGCCGGCTACGTCCGCCTGCCCTCCCCCCTCGCGGAGGACGTCCTGCGCCGGAGCACCCGATGAACCAGGAGCCGTCGATGACCCTGCCGACCCCCGCCGCACGCGACCACGTCCTGTCCCTGCCGTCCACCCGGCTCCCCGCCTACGTGTACGACGTGACGGCCCTGCGCGACCACGCCGCACGGGTGCGGGCCGCGCTCCCCGAACGGGTCGAGCTGTACTACGCGGCCAAGGCCAACCCCGAGCCGGAGATCCTGGCCGCGCTCGGCCCGTACGTCGACGGGTACGAGGTGTCCTCCGGCGGTGAACTCGCCCATGTGGCGAAGGCCGTACCGGACAGACCGCTGGCCTTCGGCGGCCCCGGCAAGACCCCGGACGAGATCCGGGACGCCCTGGAGCGAGGCGTCGCGCGCTTCCACGTCGAGAGCGAGCACGAACTGCGGATGCTCGGCGAGCTGGCCCGCCGGGCGGCACCGGCCCGGCCCGTCGGGGTGCTCCTGCGCTTCAACCTCGCGGTGGCCGACGGCTCACTGGAGGGCAGCTCGCTCGCGATGGGCGGACGTCCCACCCCCTTCGGCCTGGACCCCGGCAGTGCCCCGGACGTGCTGCGCCCCCTCACCGACGGCACCTACCCGCACCTCGAACCGCTCGGCGTCCACGCCCACCTGGCGAGCGGGCTCGACGCCCCCGCACTGCTCTGCGTCGCCCGTACGGTCGTGCACTGGGCGACGGCCCTGGACGTACCGCTGCGCGAGGTGAACGTCGGCGGCGGGATGGCCGTCGACTACACCCGCCCCGAGAGCCGCTTCGACTGGCAGGAGTACGGGGCGGGCCTCGCCCGGCTCGCCGACGCGCACCCGGACCTGACCCTGCGTATCGAGCCCGGCCGGGCACTGACCGCCTACTGCGGCTGGTACGCCACCGAGGTGCTGGACGTGAAGCGCAGCCACGGCGAGGAGTTCGCCGTGGTCCGGGGCGGCACCCACCATCTGCGCACCCCGGCCGCCAAGGGGCACGACCAGCCGTGCTCGGTGCTGACGGTGCCGCGGTGGCCGCACCCGTGGCCGCGCCCGTCGGCCGAGGGGGAGCGCGTCACCCTCGCCGGGCAGCTGTGCACACCGAAGGACGTACTCGCGCGCCGTGTGCACGCGCCGGGGCTGCGGGCGGGGGACAGGGTGGTCTTCGCGCTCGCGGGCGCCTACGCCTGGAACATCTCGCACCACGACTTCCTCATGCACCCGCGCCCCGGTCTCCACTTCGTCGCCTGATCCTCGACCCCGCCACGGAACCCGACCGACCGCCCGGCCCCTCTGAGGGGGTGTGACCGTTGACAGGCGGGCAGGCCGGGCGCAGACTCATGCGCACAAGAGAGTGAACTGAATTTCACCTGACGAACAGAGTCGGGGCCCCCGGGACGGGACGCGGCCCGTCTCCCACGACGAGGAGTACTCCATGCACACCACTGTCGGCATCATCGGCGGCGGCCCGGCGGGGCTGCTGCTGGCCCGTCTGCTGCACAACGCGGGAATCGACAGTGTGGTTCTGGAACGCAAGGACCGGGCCTACGTCGAGCAGCGCCAGCGCGCCGGAATCCTGGAGCAGGCCACCGTCGACGTGCTGCGCTCGGCCGGCGCGGGGGCGCGGCTGGACGCCGAGGGCATTCCCCACGACGGCATCGAACTGCGCTTCGACGGCCGCGCCCACCGCGTCGACTTCCCCGGGCTGACCGGCGGACGCCGGGTGTGGGTCTACGCCCAGACCGAGGTCGTCAAGGACCTCATCGCCCTCCAGCTCACCGGCGGCGGCCCGCTGCTGTTCGAGGCCGAGGTGCACGCCGTGGAGGGTGCCGACGGCGACCGTCCGTCGATCCGGTACACCCACGAGGGCCGCGAACAGACCCTGACCTGTGACTACGTGGTCGGCTGCGACGGCTTCCACGGCGTGGCGCGCGACGCCGTTCCGGACGGCGTGCGGACGACGTACGAGCGGACGTACCCCTACTCCTGGCTGGGCATCCTCGCCGACGCCCCGCCCGTCTACGACGAGCTGATCTACGCCCATTCCGAGCGCGGCTTCGCGCTGGCCAGCATGCGGTCGCCGTCCGTGAGCCGTCTCTACCTCCAGGTCCCCAACGGCACCGACCCGGGCGACTGGTCCGACGAACGGATCTGGGACGAGCTGGACGCCCGCCTCGCGCTCACCGCGAACCCCGGCTGGCGGCTCAAGCGCGGGCCCGTCACCTCCAAGGCCGTCCTCCCGATGCGCAGCCACGTCACCGAGCCGATGCGCTACGGCCGGGTCTTCCTGGCCGGCGACGCCGCGCACATCGTGCCGCCCACCGGCGCCAAGGGGCTCAACCTCGCGGCGACCGACGTCATCGTGCTGGCCCGCGCCTTCGCCCGGCTCAGGGAGACCGGGTCGACCGAGCTGCTCGACGCCTACTCGGACACCTGTCTGCGCCGGGTCTGGCGGGCCGAGCACTTCTCGTACTTCATGACCACGACCCTCCACACGGACCCGGACCAGTCACCGTTCGAGACCAGGCTCCAGCTCGCCCAGCTCGACCGGGTCGCCACCTCGCGCCACGCGGCGGCCGAACTCGCGGAGAACTACACAGGGCTGTCGCTGGGAACCGGTTCCTGACCGGGTTCCTGACCGGCGGGGACGACGTCGAGGGGCGGGCGTCGAACGGATCCGTTCGACGCCCGCCCCCCACAGCCTCAGATTGCCCCTTCAACCTCCGGTCACACCTTCCACACACGCCCACACCCTCACTTCCCCAACCCCCCCCCCCTTTCCC
>NZ_JBVIYK010000011.1:96484-287229 GCF_055592645.1 Streptomyces sp. NPDC041108
GAAGGACAAAGTTTTGTCGGGGGGACCGTCCTCCTAACTTGTTTCTTACTCGGGGGGGACGGCGGGGGGGGGTGGGGTCCAACAGTCCTATACCCCCCCCCGCCCCTGACGCCTTCGGTCGTCCCTGACGCCTTCGGCGCCACTCGTCAGTGCGCGCCCAGGCCGCCGCTGCCGAAACCGCCGCTGCTCTTCCCGCTCCAGCGCGGCCGTTTCTTGTCCGCGCTCGGCCGGGTCCCCTGGTTGCCGTGCACCTCGTAGGGGGTCAGTCGACGGTCGCTCAGGGGGATCTCGTCCGGTTCGCGGTTCAACTGCTCCTCACGGACAGGGCCGCCCTCGGGAAGCCGGGGCTGCTCGTCGGGGCGCGGTCGGCGCGGCTCGCGAGCGCGTACGCGGGCGCCCAGCCACAGGGCACCGATGAGCATGGCGACCACCACGAGGCCTGCCACGAACGGGGCGACACCGGCCAGTACGCTTCGCTCTGCGGCTATATCAGTCCATTCCATGTTCATATGGGATGAATACCCCCAATATGTCGAGTGAACCGGCCCGCTTCGAACGGCTCGTGCCCGGGTGCCCGGTCCGGACGCCCGGAAACGGAACCCCTCGAACCGCGTCCCGGGCGGATCCCGGCGGGCCGTGTTTGGTGCGAGGGGCACCGGCTACCCGCCCGGGGTGACCACGACGACGACATCCCAGCAGGAACTCATCAAATTCCTGGAAGACCGCTTCGCCTGTGCGCAGGCGTGCACCGAGTGTGCGCGGGAGTGTGCCCTGCGAGCTAGCCTCGTCGACCCCGACGGGCCCGAGGCCGAGGAGAAGACGCGCCGCAAGGGCATCATGTGCGCGGAGGTGTGCGACGCCACGTGCAGGGCGCTCTCCGAGGAGGCCAACCTCGACGAGGCGGCCATCCGCCTCCAGGTGGAATGGTGCCGCACCGTCGCCCTGGAGTGCGCGCGCGCCTTCGACGAATCCCCCGGCGCCCAGGACGGTGCCAAGGCCTGCCGCGAGTGCGCCCAGGCCTGCACGGACTTCCTGGCCACCCTCCGCTGAGCCCCGGGCGCCGGAAAAGGCCCCCGCTCCCGCTGTTCCCAATTACTGGAACGCGTTCTAGCGTGTGCGCCGTCAGGTCCGCCCTGGGGAGCCTGGAGGCGCCGTGCACCTCGAATACACGCCCGAGCAGCAGCGGCTGCGCACCGAACTGCGCGCCTACTTCGCCGAGTTGGTGCCGGAGGGCGCCTACACCCGCCATGCCGACCCGGCCGCGCAGAAGCGCTTCTACCGCGCGACCATCCGCCGGCTCGGCGCCGACGCCTGGCTCGGCGTGGGCTGGCCGAAGGAGTACGGCGGACGCGGCCTGACAGCGATCGAACAGTTCATCTTCTTCGACGAGGCCGCCCAGGCGGGCGTCCCGCTTCCGCTGATGGCGCTCAACACGGTCGGCCCGACGATCATGCAGTTCGGCACCGAGGAGCAGAAGGCGTACTTCCTGCCGCGGATCCTGTCCGGCGAGCTGGACTTCGCCATCGGCTACAGCGAACCCGACGCCGGCACGGACCTGGCCTCGCTGAGGACCCGCGCGGTCCGCGACGGCGACCACTACGTCGTCAACGGGCAGAAGATCTGGACGACCAACGGCGACACGGCCGACTGGGTGTGGCTCGCGGTGCGCACCGACCCCGACGCCCCGCCCCACAAGGGCATCACGATGCTCCTCGTCCCGACCACGGAACCCGGCTACTCCTGCACCCTCATCAACACCCTCGCCTCGCACGACACCACCGCCAGCTACTACGAGAACATCCGAGTCCCCGTCTCCCGGCGCGTCGGCGAGGAGAACAAGGGCTGGCGGCTGATCACCAACCAGCTCAACCACGAGCGCGTCACCCTCGCCGCCCACGGCACCATGGCCATCCGCTCGCTGCACAACGTCCAGCGCTGGGCCATGGAGACCAAGCTCGCCGACGGCCGCCGCGTCATCGACCTGCCCTGGGTCCGCCGCCGCCTCGCCCAGACCCACACCCGGCTCGACGCCCTCAAACTCCTCAACTGGCGCATGGTCAGCGCCCTGCAGGAAGGCACCCTCACCCCGCAGGACGCCTCCGCCGTCAAGGTCTACGGCTCCGAGGCCCGCCGCGACGCCTACGCCTGGCTCATGGAGATCGTCGCCGCCGCCGGCGCCCTCAAGGAGGGTTCCGCGGGCACCGTCCTGCACGGCGAACTCGAACGCGGCTACCGCTCGGCCGTCATCTTCACCTTCGGCGGCGGCAACAACGAGATCCAGCGCGAGATCATCTCGTGGATCGGCCTCGGAATGCCCAGAGTGCGGCGCTAGCTGTACTTGGTCATGACGGCGTGGACTCCCTTCGCCCCCCTGCGGCCGACCCCGGCCTGTTCGGCCCCGCCTCCGTGACCTGGCAGGCCCACGGCGACCCCGTCATGTGGATCGCCGGGATCCGCGCGCTCTACCTCCAGGCACTGCACCCGCGCGCGATGCGCGGTGTCATGCAGAACTCCGACTTCCGCAGGGACGCCTGGGGCCGGCTGATACGTACGGCGAGCTTCGTCGGCACGGCGACGTACGGCACCACGGAGGCGGCCGAGCGGGCCGGCGCCCGCGTCCGGAAGATCCACCGCCTGCTCACGGCGACCGACCCGGACACGGGGGAGCGGTACGCCGTCGACGAACCCGGTCTGCTGCTGTGGGTGCACTGCGCCGAGATCGACTCCTACCTGCACATCCTGCGCCGCTCGGGCTACCCCCTCACCGAGGCGGCCGCCGACCGTTATGTCGGCGAACACCGGGTCAGCGCCCGCCTGGTGGGGCTCGACCCCGACGGCGTCCCCGGGAACCGGGCGGAGCTGGCGGTCTACTTCGAGAAGGTGCGCCCCGAACTGGCCGCCGGACCCGAGGCGCGGGACGTCGACGACTTCCTGCGCCGGCCGCCCACCCACCCGCTGCTCGTCCCGGCACGTGAGGCGCTGTGGCGGCGCGTGGCGGACCTCGCGTACGCCTCTCTGCCGCCGTACGCCCACGAGCTGTACGGCAGGGCGGCCCCCGCGCCGGCCGTGGTCACCCGCCGCCTGCGCCGCACGGGCACCCTGCTGCGCCGCGTCCCCGCCCGTCTGCGCTGGCAGCTCCCGCCCCAGCACGTCCTTCGCGCCATGGCACGGCTCGGCCCCGGCTCCCGCCCGGAACCGCACAAAGCCAGGAGGTAGGCCGTCGTACGGGACCCGGCCCGCCCGGCACGTCCCCCTGGCCGATCCCGATCATCGCGTGTTACCAAGAGCCATGGCTGCCACCCCCGCACACCCTGCGCACCCCGACCGCCCCGACGGACCCCGGCCGCACGACGCGTACGACGCGGTGATCGTCGGAGGCGGTCACAACGGACTGGTCGCCGCCGCCTACCTGGCCCGTGCCGGGCGTTCCGTGCTCGTGCTGGAACGGCTGGACCACACCGGCGGCGCCGCCGTGTCCACACGGCCCTTCGCGGGGGTGGACGCCCGGCTGTCGCGGTACTCCTACCTGGTCAGCCTGCTGCCCCGGAAGATCGTGCGGGACCTGGACCTCGACTTCCGCGTCCGTGGCCGCACGATCTCGTCGTACACCCCCGTCGAACGCGACGGTCACTCCACCGGCCTCCTGGTCGGCGGCGGAGAGCGCCGCACCCGCGAGGCGTTCGCGCGGCTGACCGGCTCGGGCCGCGAGTACGAGGCATGGCAGCGCTTCTACGCGATGACCGGCCACGTCGCCGAACGGGTGTTCCCGACGCTCACCGAGCCCCTGCCCACCCGCGACGACCTGCGCGGGCGTATCGACGACGAGGAGGCGTGGCGGGTCCTGTTCGAGGAGCCGATCGGCGTGGCCGTCGAAGCGCGGTTCGCCGACGACCTCGTGCGCGGTGTCGTCCTCACCGACGCGCTCATCGGTACGTTCGCGGACGCCCACGACTCCTCCCTCCGGCAGAACCGCTGTTTCCTCTACCACGTGATCGGCGGCGGTACGGGCGCCTGGGACGTGCCCGTCGGCGGCATGGGCGCGCTCACGGACGCGCTGGCGGCGGCCGCGCGCGCCGCGGGCGCCGTGATCGCCACCGGCCACGAGGCACGCCGCATCGCGACGGACGGACGGTCCGCCGAGATCACCTACCGGAGCGCCGACACGGAAGGCACCGTCGCCGCCCGGCACGTCCTGGTGAACGCCTCGCCCCAGGAACTGGCCGCGCTGACCGGCGACGAACCGCCCACGCCCGCCGAGGGCGCCCAGCTGAAGGTGAACATGCTGCTCAAGCGGCTGCCGAGGCTCCGGGACCGGTCCGTCGACCCGCGCGAGGCCTTCTCCGGCACCTTCCACATCGCCGAGGGATACGACCAACTGGCCGTCGCCCACGCCCAGGCCGCCTCCGGCACGCTCCCCGAGGCCCCGCCCTCCGAGATCTACTGCCACTCCCTCACCGACCCGACCATCCTCGGCCCGGACCTGGTCGAACAGGGCTACCAGACGCTCACCCTGTTCGGCCTGCACACACCCGCGCGGCTGTTCGAGGCCGACAACGACGCCGTCCGCGAGGACCTCCTCAAGGCCACGCTTGCCCAGCTGGACGCCCACCTCGCCGAACCCCTCGCCGACTGCCTGGCGACCGACGCCGACGGCCGCCCCTGCATCGAGGCCCGGACCCCTCTCGACCTCGAACGCGACCTCGGCCTCCCCGGCGGCAACATCTTCCACCGCGATCTCGCCTGGCCCCACACCCAGGAGGGCACCGGCCGTTGGGGCGTCGAGACCCGCCACGCCAACGTCCTGCTGTGCGGGGCGGGTGCCGTGCGGGGCGGCGGGGTGAGCGGGGTCCCCGGTCACAACGCGGCCATGGCGGTTCTGGAGGAGTCCGGGGCGGACGGCCCGCGCCGGCCGTAGGCGGACACGTCCGGGCATTGTCCGGTGGCCGCGACACCCCTGCCGAACAATGCGATCCGCGGTGGAATCGGTGGTGGGAGCGGCTCGGGGGACCGCCCACGGGGGAAGCGCCCTGCTGATTGCCCGCGATCAGCAGGGCCGCCGCCCGCCCGTCGCGCCAGGGCCCTAGCCGGCGGCAGCCGTCCAGCCCACCGCCGCGATCCGCTCCGCGTCCGCCGGCCGCGACTCGTCGAACAGGGCCCGGCCGCCCGCCGTGACCCGCAGCCCGTCGACGTACACCCCACGGCCGACGTACTGCCGGTCGGTCGTGTACCGCCAGCGCACGGTGAGCCCCTCGGCGTCCGGCAACCGCGCGGTGACCCGGTGCCAGGCCCGGCCCGACCACCCCGTCACCGAGCCGGATGGATGCTCCTCGGGGACGCCTTCGCCCCGTACGGTCGTGAAGGCCGCCGGCCGCCAGGTGCCGCCGCCGTCGGTGGAGGTCTCCAGGAAGAGGGCGTCGGCCTGCGGCTCGGTGTCCCACCACAGGGCGCAGCGCAGGCGGGGTCGCCCGGCGCCGGTTGCGGAGCCCGTGACGCCGGCTGCGGCGGTGTCGAGCGGCGGGAGCGCCAGCGTCGCCGTGGCGGCGGACGCCATCCCGGAGAACCAGGACGTGCGGCCCCGGGCGGGGCGTACGGGAACGGCCCGGGCGAGGTTGTTCGCCGCGGCGACCCGGGGTGCGGATCCGGACCGCCAGCCGCGCACCGGGTGGACGGAGTTGCCGAGCACCACGAGGAAGGAGTCGGTGCTCGGGTCCAGGACGAGGGAGGTGCCGGTGAAGCCGGTGTGTCCCGCCGTGCGCGGGGTGGCCATCGCACCCATGTACCAGTGCTGGTAGAGCTCGAAGCCCAGCCCGTGCTCGTCGCCGGGGAACGAGGTGTTGAAGTCGGTGAACATCAGCTCCACCGACGCGGGGGTCAGGATGCGGGTCGTGCCGTACACACCCCCGTTGAGCAGCGTGCGGCAGAGGACGGCCAGGTCCCAGGCGCACGAGAAGACGCCGGCGTGGCCCGCGACCCCGCCGAGGCCGAAGGCGTTCTCGTCGTGCACCTCTCCCCACACCAGCCCCCGGTCCAGGCCCGACCAGGGGAGACGGGCGTCCTCGGTCGCCGCGATGCGCGGCCTCCAGGAGGCCGGCGGATTGAAACGCGTACGGTCCATCCCGAGTGGAGCGGTGATCTCCTTCCGGAGCAGCCGATCCAGACCGTGACCGGTGATCTTCTCCAGGACGAGCTGCAGCGAGATCAGGTTCAGGTCCGAGTACAGATACGTCGAGCCGGGCGGGTTCAGCGGCGCCTCGTTCCACACGAGCCGGAGCTTTCCCTCGTACGTCGGCTCCTTGTAGAGGGGGAGCCAGGAGCGGAATCCGGAGGTGTGCGTGAGCAGTTGACGGAGGGTGATGTCCTGTTTGCCCGCGGCCCCGAACTCGGGCAGGTACGAGGAGACCTTCCCCTCCAGCGCCAGCGCGCCCCGCTCGATCTGCTGCACCGCGAGGATCGACGTGAACAGCTTCGAGACGGAGGCGAGGTCGAAGATGGTGTCCCGTGCCATCGGGATCCGCTGTTCCGCCGGGAACTCCACCCCCGTGTCGGTCTTCTCGTCGTACGCCGCGTACCGCACCGCCATCCCGATCGCCCGGTGCAGCGCGACGGTTCCGCCCCGTCCGGCGAGCAGAACGGCGCCCGCGTACCAGGGGTGCCGGGGCGAGGGCTCGAGGAACGACTCGGCATCGGTGACGAGCCGCTCCAGTGGCTCGGGCAGAAGCCCGGCCCGCGCGGGCGAACCGTGCCGCAGCGTCGGACGGCCGCCCCCGGAGGAGGGGGCGGCGACGGCCGGCCCGGCGGGAAAGGGCAGCGCGGCGAACCCCCCACCGACCGCCAGCACCCGGCGTCCGAGCTGCCGCCGGCTCCACCCGGACCCCGAGCCCCCCATGCCTTCACTCATGACACCCAGTCAAGCACTCGTCTTCCAGAGGCGCGAGACCCACAAAATCTGACGGTGCATCAGAAAACCTCTTCCCTCGTCCGGAGGACTACGGCATCCTGCGCACCATGCAGACGGAGCTGAGCAACACACTCGGAGTCCAGTACGCCGTCTTCGGCTTCACGCCGTTCCCCGCGGTCGCGGCGGCCATCAGCCGGGCAGGCGGCTTCGGGGTGCTGGGCGCGGTCCGCTACACGGCCCCCGACGAACTCAAGCGGGACCTCGACTGGATCGAGGCCCACGTCGACGGCATGCCGTACGGCCTGGACGTCGTCATGCCGGCCAAGAAGGTCGAGGGGGTGACGGAGGCCGAGGTCGAGGCCATGATCCCCGCATCGCACCGGCAGTTCGTCCAGGACACCCTCGCCAAGTACGGCGTGCCCGAGCTGGCCGAGGGCGAGGCGTCCGGCTGGCGCATCACCGGCTGGATGGAGCAGGTCGCCCGCAGCCAGCTCGACGTCGCCTTCGACTACCCGATCAAGCTGCTGGCCAACGCACTCGGCTCACCGCCCGCCGACGTCATCGACCGCGCCCACGAGCGGGACGTCCTCGTCGCCGCCCTCGCCGGCAGCGCCCGACACGCCCGCAAGCACGCCGAGGCGGGCATCGACATCGTCGTGGCGCAGGGCTACGAGGCCGGCGGCCACACCGGTGAGATCGGCTCCATGGTCCTCACCCCCGAAGTGGTCGACGCGGTGGCCCCGTTGCCCGTCCTCGCCGCCGGAGGCATCGGCAGCGGTCAGCAGGTGGCCGCCGCCCTCGCGCTCGGCGCCCAGGGCGTCTGGCTCGGCTCGCTGTGGCTGACCACCACCGAGGCCGAACTGCCCTCGCCCCGGCTGATCGAGAAGCTGCTCGCCGCCGGCTCCGGCGACACCGTCCGCTCCCGCGCCCTCACCGGCAAACCCGCGCGTCAGCTGCGCACCGAATGGACCGACGCCTGGGACGACCCCACCGGACCCGGCACCCTCCCCATGCCCCTCCAGGGGCTGCTCGTCGCAGAGGCGGTCTCCCGCATCCAGAAGTACGAGGTGGAGCCGCTGCTCGGCACGCCGGTCGGGCAGATCGTCGGCCGCATGAACAGCGAACGCAGCGTCCAGGCCGTCTTCGACGACCTCACCCGGGGTTTCGAGCGGGCCGTGGACCACATCAACCGGATCGCCGGAAGGAGCGGGGGACAGTGAGCCGAACCTCTCAGGACCGACCGTCCGAGGACCGACCGTCCGAGGACCGTGGGGCCCCGGACCGAGCCCCGCAAGCGGGGACCGCCCGGAACGGAGCCCCCCGGGCCCAGCCTCCCCAGGGCTTCTGGGCGCAGGCCGCCGCCGACCCCGACCGCGCGGTGCTCGTCGCGCCCGACGGGCAGGAGTGGACCGCCGGACGCCTGCACGCCGAGACCAACCGCCTCGTGCACGGGCTGCGGGCGGCCGGGCTGGAGCGCGGCGACGCCTTCGCGGTCGTCCTGCCCAACGGCGTCGAGTTCCTCACCGCCTACCTCGCCGCGACCCAGGCCGGCTTCTACCTGGTCCCCGTCAACCACCACCTGGTGGGTCCCGAGATCGCCTGGATCGTGTCCGACTCGGGCGCCAAGGTGCTCATCGCGCACGAACGCTTCGCCGAGGCCGCCCGCGACGCCGCCGACGAGGCGAAGCTCCCCGCGAGCCACCGGTACGCGGTCGGCCCGGCCGAGGGCTTCCGCCCGTACGCCGAACTCCTCGACGGCAGGCCCGAGTCGGTGCCCGGCGACCGTACCCTCGGCTGGGTCATGAACTACACCTCCGGCACCACCGGCCGCCCGCGCGGGATCCGCCGCCCGCTGCCCGGCAAGCTCCCCGAGGAGTCCTACCTCGGCGGCTTCCTCGGCATCTTCGGCATCAGGCCGTTCGACGACAACGTCCATCTGGTCTGCTCGCCCCTCTACCACACGGCCGTCCTGCAGTTCGCCGGCGCGTCCCTGCACATCGGGCACCGGCTGGTGCTGATGGACAGGTGGGCGCCCGAGGAGATGCTCCGCGTCATCGACGCCCACCGCTGCACGCACACCCACATGGTGCCCACCCAGTTCCACCGGCTCCTCGCCCTTCCCGAGGAGGTGCGCGCCCGCTACGACGTGTCGTCCATGCGGCACGCCATCCACGGGGCCGCGCCCTGCCCGGACCATGTGAAGAGGGCCATGATCGAGTGGTGGGGCGCCTGCGTGGAGGAGTACTACGCGGCCAGCGAGGGCGGTGGCGCCTTCGCCACCGCCGAGGACTGGCTGAAGAAGCCCGGCACGGTCGGCAAGGCCTGGCCCATCAGCGAACTCGCCGTCTTCGACGACGACGGCAACAGGCTGCCCCCGGGTGAGCTCGGCACCGTCTACATGAAGATGAGCACCGGCGGTTTCTCGTACCACAAGGACGAGGGCAAGACCCGCAAGAACCGCATCGGAGACTTCTTCACGGTGGGCGACCTCGGCCTCATCGACGAGGACGGCTATCTCTTCCTCCGCGACCGCAAGATCGACCTCATCATCTCCGGCGGCGTCAACATCTACCCCGCCGAGATCGAGGCCGCCCTGCTCACCCATCCCGCCGTCGCCGACGCCGCCGCCTTCGGCATTCCGCACGACGACTGGGGCGAGGAGGTCAAGGCCGTGGTCGAGCCCGCCCCCGGATTCACCCCGGGGCCGGCGCTCGCGGAGGAGATCCTCGCCCACTGCGCCCGTCGGCTCGCCGGGTACAAGCGCCCGAAGAGCGTCGACTTCACCGAGGCGATGCCTCGCGACCCCAACGGCAAGCTCTACAAACGGCGGCTGCGCGAGCCGTACTGGGAGGGGCGGCAGAAGGCCGTCTGAGGACCGGGGCCGCGCGCGGTACTCAGGGCTTGCGCGCGACCCCGCCCACCGCGATCACCTCGCCGGATCCGCGGGCCGCCGCGGGGTCCGGCCGCCAGTCGTTCAGCGGCACCACGCCCGGGGCGAGCAGTTCCAGACCGTCGAAGAAACCGGCGAGTTCGGCGGGGCTGCGCAGATGGTAGGGGGCCGCGCCGCTCTCGTTGTAGCGGCGGGTGGCCTCGGCGTTGGCCTCGTGGGTGTCCACGCTGTCGTTGAAGGCGAGGTGACTGCCCGGCGGGAGGGCGGCCATCAGGGCGCCGACGATGGAGCGTGCCTCGTCGTAGTCGACTATGTGCCCGCTGACCTGCATCATCGTCAGCCCGACCGGCTGGGAGAGATCCAGGGTCCTGGCCGCCTCTCGCAGCACGGTGTGCGGGTCGCGCAGATCGGAGTCGATGTAGTCGGTCACACCCTCCGGTGTGCTGGTGAGCAGCGCCCGCGCGTGGGTCAGCACCAGCGGGTCGTTGTCCACGTAGACGATCCGCGCGTCCGGCGCCACCCGCTGGGCGATCTCGTGCGTGTTGTCGGCGGTCGGCAGCCCGGTGCCGATGTCCAGGAACTGCCGGATGCCCGCCTCGGCGGCGAGATGGGTGACCGCGCGGCCGAGGAAGGCCCGGGAGTCGCGGGCCAGGTCGGTGATGCCGGGGAAGACCGCGCGGAAGGCGTCGCCCGCCGCGTGGTCGACGGGATAGTTGTCCTTGCCGCCCAGCCAGTAGTTCCAGATGCGGGCCGAGTGCGGCACCGTCGTGTCGATCATGGCGGTCGGATCCGTCTCGGGACGTAACGAGTCCTGCGGCACCGGGCGGCCTCCTCGGTGAGTGCGGTGATATGCCAAAGGCATGGTGCTGTCCCAGGAATGGTGCCGCCCCGACCGGGGGCGGCACCACATCCCGCGGCTCATTGGCTCACACGGACCACCTTCAGTTTCGGCGAGGACAGGATGTCCTTCTCGCAGAAGCGGGACGTCACCCACTTCTCCGCGGAGAACAGCCGCGTCTGGTCCAGGTGGTGGGGCGAATTCGGGTTGGAGGACTGCGAGTACGTCAGCAGCGTGCGGGCCACGGGGCAGCGGCCGCCGTCCCAGCCGACCGCCTGAATGTGGCTGGAACCCGACGAGACCTCCGAGTAGACGCCCTCGGCGGAGTCCCACGGCGACTCGATCTTGTTCCACACGCCCAGCGACTCCGTACCGCCCGACACCGGGATCCGCCGGCCGCCGCGTACGACGAACTGGTGGTCGCCGAGCTTCGCGGCCGGCGCCACGCCCGCCGCCCGCAGATCCCGCACCGTGTCGGCCAGGGCCGTGGCGAAGCCGGGCGCGTCCGTGTTGAGGGTGTTCGGGGTGCCGACCGGGTCGGCCGCCGAGAAGGGCACCTTCCAGAACTGCGCACGCGGCACCACCGAGTTCAGCCGCCGCCAGAACCGGTCGAAGAGCAGCGCACCGGCACTGTCGCTGTCCGCGGTCCGGTCCCAGGACCGGAACACACCGCACGCCTCGGACACGTCGACGACCGTGCCGTCACCGGCCGTCGCCGTGCCGCCCGGCAGCGCGGCACACGCCCGCGCCACGTCCTCGACCGCGAGGTCGGCGGCGGGCACCCGGTTCGCGAACTGCTGCCGCTGCAGGTCCCGTACGGTCAGACCGCCCTTGGCGGCCATCGCCGCCACGTCCTCGACCGCGCCGCGCGTCCGCATCGAGCGCTGCGTCCCGACGTTGCCGAAGACCCGCTCGTACCCGGTCAGCGGCCGGTCCGCGTTGGCCAGCCACGCGCTGTCGTTGGAGTTCTCCGCGTACGGCGCGTCCTTCAGCGTCGGCATCCTCGCGGGCCCGAAGATCCCCGGCTGCACGGCGTCGGCGTCGCTGCCGAGCGCGCAGTCGGCGCGGGAGCCGTCCAGGATCGCCACGCCCGCCGACGGATACGTGGCCCTGCCCAGGGGGGTCGAGCAGCGGGCCGCCAGCTCGTCGGTGATCCGGGGCAGCGTCTGCGACTGGGTGAACAGGGTGTGCCCGGCGGAGTCCGCGGCCACGGTGTTCACCCACGGCAGGCCCTGGTGCCGGGCGAGGGACGTGAGCACGTCCGCCGTGCCGTCCGCCCGGGCGAAGCCCAGTGAGGTGTCGGTGAAGCGGATGTTCGCCGTGTTGGGATCGTTCAGGGCGTACGCGGTGCCGGCCGTCCACGGCAGCGGG
Organism: Streptomyces sp. NPDC041108; assembly: GCF_055592645.1. NCBI lineage: Bacteria > Bacillati > Actinomycetota > Actinomycetes > Kitasatosporales > Streptomycetaceae > Streptomyces > Streptomyces sp. NPDC041108. The sequence continues at coordinate 108,482 of NZ_JBVIYK010000011.1, forward strand.
AGGTCGGCGCCGAGCGAGGTGACGACCGGACCGTACCGGGTCCACCACTGGGTGCGGGTGACGGGGGAGCCGTCCTTCACGCCGACAGTCACGGTCCGCCTCGTCATCCGCTCCGCGTCACCGTCGACGAGGTACGTGGTCGGGTCGGCCGGGTCCAGCGTCAGCTGATGGAGGTTCATGGGGACGCCGGTCGCCACGGTGTGACTCCAGGCGACCTTCGCGTTGAAGCCGATCTGGGTGATCGGCGAGCCGAGCAGCGACCCTCCCGAGACGTTCAGTTCCCCGGGGATCGTCTGCTGCGCCTGCCAGAAGCGGCGCCCGCCGGCCCAGGGATAGTGCGGGTTGCCCAGCAGCAGACCGCGGCCGTTCGCCGTGGTGTCACCGCCGAAGGCGACGGCGTTCGACCCCATGTCCGCGTTCGCGGCGCCGAACAGCTCGCGCGCGGCGCGGGCCGCGGCCTCGGCGTCCGGCGTGGCGCCCGTGCCCGCGGTGCCGGAGGCGGGCGGCTGCGCGGTGGTGATCGCATCCACCAGGCGCCCCTCGCCGCCGAGCACGGCGAGGGCGTACGCGCGGGAGAACACGTCGAGTGCGGAGACCGGCCGCACCCAGGCGGCGCCCCTGCAGGCGGGGTCGGTGATCCGGTTCTTCTTCAGCCACGCGTTGTAGCCGGCCGCCCAGCCCCGCATCAGGTCCTTGACCGCGCGGCTCGGGCCGAGCGGTTCGGGCCGGTCCAGCAGCCGCTGTACGGTTCCCGCGTCCCGGACGCCCTGGAAGTACAGGTCGCTGGTGAGGTTCCTGGTGGCGGAGGAGAGCGAGAAGTCGGGTGCCGCGTCGGGTCCGAAGTGGCGGGAGCGCTCCCCGCGCACGGTGACGAACCCGTCGGCGAGCACACACACCTGGTCGGCGGCCTGCGCCCAGCCGGTGCCGAAGCCGAGGTTCGCGTAGTCCTTCGCCACGATGTGCGGAACGCCGTACTCGGTGTAGCGGATCACGGCGGACAGGCCACCGTGGGACGTGCGGTGTCCATCGGCCCGGGCGTCGTCGGCGGCGGCCGACGGCAGGACGGCCGAGGCGGCGAACAGGGCGACGGCCGAGACCACCGACCGTCTGAGGCGGGTGCGCATGCGGGCTCCCAACGTCGTTGTGGAAAGAGATGGTTGAGCATGTCGACACGTGTCTGCGTAGTCCATACGGGTGAGGGATCTTCCCCCGAGGTGACTCGCCGCGCCCTGGCCGGAGTTGAGCGACTTCCCGCCATGTGCGCCGCGATCCGGTCGCGGCCGCGGGGCCCGGTCCCGGGGGTGGCGCGCTTGACCTCGCTCGTGGGACGGAACGAGGATCGGGCGTCGGAAACGTGGACGAAGGAGCGGGCAACATGACGGCAGGCCGCAGTGTGACGGTCGACGGGACCCTGCGGCGCAGTGCCCGGCGCATGCCCGCCCGCGTCGCCATCCACTACGGCGACCGGTCCTGGACCTACGCCGAACTGGACGACGCTGTCTCCCGCGCGGCCCGCGCCCTGCGCGACACCGGACTGCGGCCCGGCGACCGCGTCGCCGCCTACGGCCACAACTCCGACGCCTACCTCATCGCCTTCCTGGCCGCCGCCCGCGCCGGCCTGGTGCACGTCCCCGTCAACCAGCACCTCACCGGCGACGACCTCGCCTATCTCCTCGACCAGTCCGGCAGCACCCTCGTCCTCACCGACCCCGGCCTCGCCGGGAACCTCCCCGAGGGCACCCGCGCCCTGCCCCTGCGCGACGCGGACGACTCGCTCCTGGCCCGGCTCGCCCGCACCGAGCCGTACGACGGCGAGGAGCCCCGCGCCGAGGACCTCGTCCAGCTCCTCTACACCTCGGGCACCACCGCGCTCCCCAAGGGCGCGATGATGACGCACCGGGCGCTGGTGCACGAGTACCTCAGCGCGATCGCCGCCCTCGACCTCCAGGCGGGCGACCTGCCCGTGCACTCCCTGCCCCTGTACCACTCCGCGCAGATGCACGTCTTCCTGGTGCCGTACCTCGCGGTGGGCGCCACGAACACGATCCTCGACGCGCCCGACGGCGACCGCGTCCTCGACCTCGTGGAGCAGGGCCGCGCCGACAGCTTCTTCGCCCCGCCCACGGTGTGGATCGCCCTGGCGAACCGCCCCGACTTCGACACCCGTGACCTCAGCGGCCTGCGCAAGGCGTACTACGGGGCGTCGATCATGCCGGTGCCCGTCCTGGAACGGCTCAGGGAACGGCTGCCCGAGCTGGCCTTCCACAACTGCTTCGGGCAGAGCGAGATCGGTCCGCTGGCGATGGTCCTCGGGCCGCACGAGCACAAGGGGCGGATGGACTCCTGCGGACGTCCCGTCATGTTCGTCGAGGCGAAGGTCGTCGACGAGGACGGCGAGGAGGTGCCCGACGGAACTCCCGGCGAGATCGTCTACCAGTCGCAGCAACTCTGCGAGGGCTACTGGGAGAAGCCGCAGGAGACGGCCGAGGCGTTCCGTGACGGCTGGTTCCGCTCCGGGGACCTCGCCGTGCGCGACGCCCACGGCTACTTCACCGTCGTCGACCGGGTGAAGGACGTCATCAACTCCGGCGGCGTCCTCATCGCGTCCCGCCAGGTCGAGGATGCGCTCCACACCCACGACGCGGTCGCCGAGGTCGCGGTGATGGGCCTGCCCGACGACCACTGGATCGAGGCCGTCACGGCGGTCGTCGTACGCCGGGGAGAGGTCACGGCGGACGAACTCCTCGCCCACGCCCGTGCCAGGCTCCCCCACTTCAAGGCGCCCAAGACGGTCCACTTCGTGGACGAACTGCCGCGCAACGCGAGCGGGAAGATCCTCAAACGGGAACTGCGGGACCGCTTCACGCAAGGGTGAGCGCGGCCTCGCCGGTGAACCGCGTTGCGGCGTACGGGGGCCGCCACCGAAGATCGGTACCATGCCGACCTTCACCGCACCCGACGGAACCGAACTCGCCTGCCACGAGCGCGGCGAGGGCGAGCCGCTGATCGTCCTGCCCGGCGGGGCCATGCGCGCCTCCGCCTACCTGGGCGACCTGGGCGGCCTCACCGCCCACCGGCGCCTGGTCCTGCTCGACCTGCGGGGTACCGGCGATTCGGCCGCCCCCGCCGATCCGGCGACCTACCGCTGCGACCGTCAGGTGGACGACGTGGAGGCACTCCGCGTCCACCTGGGCCTGGACCGCGTGGACCTGCTCGCCCACTCGGCCGGCGGCAACCTGGCCATGCTCTACGCGGCCCGCCACCCCGAGCGGGTCTCCCGCCTGGCGCTGATCGCCGCCACTCCGTGGGCGGTGGGGCTGCCGGTGACCGTCGAGGACCGCCTCCGTGCCGCCCGCCTGCGCGCGGGCGAACCGTGGTTCGCCGAGGCGTACGCGGCCTTCGAGGCGGCCTGGACCGGCCGCGGCCCCTTCGACGACGCGATGATGCCGTTGTTCTACGGCCGCTGGGACGACACCGCCCGCGCCCACATGGCCGCCGAGGAGGAACAGACGAACGACGAGGCGTCCGCCGTCTACGGCTCGGCGGGCGCCTACGACCCGCCCGCCACCCGGGCCGCGCTCGCCGGACTGCGGGCGCCGGTCCTCGTCCTCGCGGGCGAGTTCGACACCGGCCCGACCCCGGAACTGGCCCGGCGCGCGGCCGGCCTCTTCCCGGACGCACGGTTCGCGGTGCAGCCCGGCGGCGGCCACTTCCCGTGGCTCGACGACCCGGAGTTCTTCGTCAGCCGCGTGACGGCGTTCCTCGACGGGCGGTGACCCCCGGCGCGCCGTCACGTCCGCTCCCGGACGGGAGTTGCCCCTCTTCTGCCGCCCGGCCTTCCCGTTCTTGCCGGCCGGGAACGTCTGCGCAGGTCGGAGGGCAGATGACGGGTACAGAACGGCTCCAGCGGCGGTGACCCGCGCGATTCCTGACGTGGGGAGCACGGCCGGCGCCCGCCGGCACCCACGACGGAGGAGACGACCATGGTCCTCAGGAACCGGATGGCACACGACTGCGTCCCGCACTCGCCCCCGTGACGCTCGCGATGCTGACCGCGTGCCTCATGGCACCCGCCTCACCGGCGAGCGCCGGCGAGGTGAACTTCAACCACGGCCGGCAGGTCGGACCGGCCACCGTCGTGAACGACGACGGCTCGAAGCGGCCGGTCGAGTTCGTCGTCGACAACGACGGCCACCTGTGGGAGTTCGAGCGGTCGGGCTCCTTCTGGACCAAGACGGACCGAGGCACCCCGGTCAAGGCGAACGGCGACCCCGTGGCCATCGTGGCGGGCGCCGGTGCGGTGGGCGTCGACCAGGGCGTACGCGCGTACATCGTCGGGGACGACGGCAATCTCTGGGAGTTCAAGCACGACGGCGGGAGCGGCGCATGGGCGAAGATCCCGCGTCCGCAGGAGTCCGGGAAGCTTCACGGAGCCCTCGGCGCCGACGTGAACGGCGACGGAGCGCGGTTCGTGGTGGCGAGGGACGAGCACGACCGGCTGTGGCAGTACACGTACGTCAAGCCGGCCGGCCGGGCGGACCTGACCCGTCAGAGGGGAGCCGCACGCGGTCAGTGGTCGGCCGCCGTGGCCACCGACCGTGCCCAGCGGTAGTCCGCCTTGCCGCTGGGGGAGCGCTGGATCGTTTCGGTGAGGACCAGTTGGCGGGGGATCTTGTAGCCGGCGAGGCGGGTGCGGCAGTGGGTCTGGATCTCCTCCAGGGACGGTCGGACCGCGCCCTCGCGCAGCTGCACCACGGCGGCGACATGGCTGCCCCAGCGTGCGTCCGGCACCCCGGCGACCAGCGCGTCGTACACGTCGGGGTGCGCCTTGAGGGCCTGCTCGACCTCCTCCGGGTACACCTTCTCGCCACCGGTGTTGATGCACTGCGAACCCCGGCCGAGGACCGTGACGACGCCCTCCTCGTCGACGGTCGCCATGTCGCCGAGGAGCACCCAGCGTTCGCCGTCCCGCTCGAAGAAGGTCTCGGCGGTCTTGCGCGGGTCGTTGTAGTAGCCGAGGGGCACATGCCCCCGCTGGGCGACCCGCCCCGGCACACCGACCGGCACGGGTTCGTACGTCGCTGGATCCACGACCCGGGTACGGGAGTGGACCCGGATACGGAATCCGTCGCCCGCGCCCGAGTCCTGGGTCGCCGTGCCGTTGAAGCCGGACTCCGAGGAACCGAAGTTGTTCAGCAGCATCGCGTTCGGCACCAGGGCCTGGAACTCCTGCCGGACCGTCTCCGACATGATGGCCCCGGACGACGACACGCTGAACAGGGACGAGCAGTCGGTGCCCTTCATCGGACCGTTCAGCGCGTCGATGAGTGGGCGCAGCATGGCGTCGCCGACCAGCGACACACTGGTGACCTTCTCCTTCTCGATCGTCCGCAGGGCCTCCTCGGGCACGAACTTGCGGTGGATCACGACCCGTTGGCCGAAGTTGAACCCGATGAACGCGGTGAGCGTGGAGGTGCCGTGCATCAGCGGGGCCGTGGGGAAGAAGGTGATCCCGTCGCCGCCGGCCGCGACCCGCTCGGCCAGCTCCTCGGGCGACTTCACCGGCTCCCCGGTGGGGGCCCCGCCGCCCAGCCCCGAGAAGAACAGGTCCTCCTGGCGCCACATCACGCCCTTGGGCATGCCCGTCGTGCCGCCGGTGTAGATGATGAACTGGTCGTCGCCCGAGCGGGCCGGGAAGCCTCGCCCGTCGGACGCGGCGGCCACCGCCTCGGCGAAGCCGGTCGCGTCGAGCGCGGGCGCGTCCGGCACGGGGGTCCCCACCCGCACCAGATGCCGCAGCTTCTCCGTCCGCGGCAGCGCGGCCGCCACCCGTCCCGTGAACTCCGCGTCGAAGACCAGTCCGGCCAGGTCCGCGTCCCGGTAGAGGTAGACCAACTCCTCTTCCACGTAACGGTAGTTGACATTCACCGGGACCATCCGGGCCTTCAGGCACCCGAGCGCCGTCTGCAGGTACTCGATGCCGTTGTACAGGTGCAGCCCCACGTGCTCGCCGGCCCGTATCCCGCTGTCCAGCAGATGGTGCCCGATCCGGTTGGCCGCCGCGTCCAGCTCGGCGTACGTGAGGCGGTGTTCCGCGCCCGTGCCGGGGATGTCGAGATACGCGAGCGCCGCCCGGTCGGGAACCACGTCGACCACCGACTCGAACAGGTCGGCAAGGTTGTACTCCACCGCGCTCCTCCTGACCTCGCTGCCCCTCGGTTGCCGGTCATCAGAGCAAAGGGCGGCACAACTGTGAAGAGTCCTCGCGCAGAAATCTGACTGTCTGTCAGAAAACCCTTGAAGTGCCGACCCGTCTACTGCAACCTGTTCTCGTTTCCTGTGGAGGGAGAACCCCGATGGGCGGCACCGAACACCTCACCGTGCGGCGCGAAGGCGGCACACTGGTGCTCACGCTCAACAGGCCCGAAGCCAAGAACGCGCTCTCGCTGCCGATGCTCGTCGGCCTCTACGACGGCTGGGTCAGGGCCGACGAGGACGAGGAGGTCCGCTCGATCGTCCTCACCGGAGCGGGCGGCGCCTTCTGCGCGGGCATGGACCTCAAGGCCCTCGCGGGCAAGGGGATGGAGGGGCAGCAGTACCGGGACCGGCTCAAGGCCGACCCCGACCTGCACTGGAAGGCCATGCTCCGCCACCACCGGCCGCGCAAGCCGGTGATCGCCGCCGTCGAGGGACACTGCGTCGCCGGCGGCACCGAGATCCTCCAGGGCACCGACATCCGGGTCGCGGGCGACTCGGCGACCTTCGGCCTCTTCGAGGTCCGGCGCGGACTCTTCCCGATCGGCGGCTCCACGGTCCGGCTCCAGCGGCAGATCCCGCGCACGCACGCACTGGAGATGCTGCTCACCGGGCGGCCCTACAGCGCGCGCGAGGCCGCCGCGATCGGGCTGATCGGACATGTCGTGCCCGAGGGCACGGCCCTGGCCAAGGCCCTGGAGATCGCCGAACGGATCAACGCGTGCGGGCCGCTGGCCGTCGAGGCCGTGAAGGCGTCCGTCTACGAGACGGCCGAGATGACCGAGGCGGAGGGGCTGGCGGCCGAGTTGAAGCGGGGCTGGCCGGTCTTCGACACGGCCGACGCGAAGGAAGGGGCGCGGGCCTTCGCCGAGAAGCGGCCCCCTGTCTACAGGCGGGAGTAGACGTCCGGCCGATGCCGCGGGCCGGCCGCCGGCCGGACGAGGCCGGTCGCGCCCCCGCGGCGGCGCCGCACATCGACACCGCCCCGCGCCCCTGAAGGGGCGCTCCTGTCGCCCCTCTTCCGAAGGAGGCAAGCCCCGATGGCCGCGATCCTCAAGGCCCCCCTCACCGTCGAGTTTCCCTTCACCCGCTCCGTCGGCCCCGTACAGAGCGCCTTTCTCACCGGACTCCGGGAGCGGGTCGTCCTCGGTGTGCGCACCGGCGACGGCCGGGTGCTGGTCCCGCCCGTCGAGTACGACCCCGTCACCGCCGAGGAGATCCGGGACCTGGTCGAGGTCGCGCCCACCGGCACCGTGACCACCTGGGCCTGGAACCACGAGCCACGCCGCGGCCAGCCGCTCGCCGCCCCCTTCGCCTGGGTGCTGGTCAGGCTCGACGGTGCCGACACGGCCCTGCTGCACGCCCTCGACGCACCCGGCCCCGACGCCGTACGCACCGGGATGCGGGTCCGCGTGCGCTGGGCCGAGGAGCGGTCCGGTGCCATCACGGACATCGCCTGCTTCGAGCCGTACGACGGGCAGGCGCAGGAACCGACGGGACACAGCGGCGAGTTCGACGACGCGGTCACCGGGATCGTCGCCCCCGCCCGCCTCGACTACACCTACTCGCCCGGCCGCGCCCAGACCGGCTACATCAACGCCCTCGGCGGCCGCCGCACGGTCGGCGAACGCTGCCCCTCCTGCTCGAAGGTGTACGTCCCCCCGAGGGGCGCCTGCCCGACCTGCGGGGTGGCCACGGCCGAGCAGGTGGAGGTCGGGCCGGCCGGGACCGTCACCACGTTCTGCATCGTCAACATCAAGGCGAAGAACCTGGACATCGAAGTCCCCTACGTCTACGCCCACATCGCCCTCGACGGCGCCGGGCTCGCCCTGCACGGCCGGATCGCGGGCATCCCCTACGACCAGGTGCGCATGGGGCTGCGCGTCGAGCCGGTGTGGACCGAGGGGGCCCGCTATCCCGACCACTACCGGCCCACCGGCGAACCCGACGCGGACTACGAGACGTACAGGGAGACGCTATGACCCGCGAGGCACGACCAGGCACGGGCGCACCGGACATCGCCGTCGTCGCCTTCGCCCAGACCGACCACCGGCGCACCAGCGACGACGTCTCCGAGGTGGAGATGCTCATGCCGGTGCTCCACGAGGTCATGCGGGCCACCGGGCTGAAGACCTCCGACATCGGCTTCACCTGCTCCGGCTCCAGCGACTACCTCGCGGGGCGCGCCTTCTCCTTCACCCTGGCCCTCGACGGCGTCGGCGCCTGGCCGCCGATCTCCGAGTCGCACGTCGAGATGGACGGGGCCTGGGCGCTGTACGAGGCGTGGGTCAAGCTGCGGACGGGGGACGCCGACACCGCGCTCGTCTACTCCTACGGAAAGTCCTCGCCCGGATCGGTGCGGGACGTCCTGACCCGGCAGCTGGACCCGTACTACGTGGCCCCGCTGTGGCCCGACTCCGTCGCCCTCGCCGCCCTCCAGGCCCGGGCGCTCATCGACGCGGGTACCACGGACGAGCCGGCGCTCGCGGCGGTCGGGGCCCGCAGCCGCGCGGACGCCGCCGCCAACTCCCACGCCCAGCTGCGGGGTCCGGTGCCGCAGGGGGACTATCTCGTACGGCCGCTGCGCACCGGGGACTGCCCGCCCATCGGCGACGGGGCCGCCGCCGTGGTCCTCGCCGCGGGGGAGCGGGCCCGACAACTGTGCGAGCGGCCCGCCTGGATCCGGGGCATCGACCACCGCATCGAGGTGCACGGCATCGGTGTACGCGATCTGACCGACTCACCCTCCACCCGGCTCGCCGCCGAACGGGCCGGCGCGTTCGAACGCCCCGTGGACACCGCCGAGTTGCACGCCCCGTTCAGTTCGCAGGAGGTGATCCTGCGCCAAGTCCTGGGGCTCGACGACGGGGTGCGCGTCAATCCGTCGGGCGGGGCCCTGGCCGCCAACCCGGTCATGGCCGCCGGGCTCATCAGGATCGGCGAGGCCGCCGCCCGCATCCACCGGGGCGAGTCCGACCGGGCGCTGGCCCACGCCACGTCCGGCCCCTGTCTGCAGCAGAACCTGGTCGCCGTACTCGAAGGGGATCCGCGATGAGCAAGGAGCCCGTGGCCGTCGTCGGTGTCGGCCAGACCAAGCACGTGGCGGCGCGCCGGGACGTGTCGATCGCCGGACTCGTCCGCGAGGCCGCCCGACGGGCTCTGGACGACGCCGAGCTGACATGGGCCGACGTCGAGGCCGTCGTCATCGGCAAGGCGCCCGACTTCTTCGAGGGCGTCATGATGCCCGAGCTGTATCTCGCGGACGCCCTCGGCGCCGTCGGCAAACCCATGATGCGGGTGCACACGGCGGGCTCGGTCGGCGGCTCGACCGCGCTGGTCGCCGCGAGCCTGGTCGCCGCCCGCGTCCACGGCACGGTGCTGACCCTCGCCTTCGAGAAGCAGTCCGAGTCCAACGCCATGTGGGGCCTGTCCCTGCCGATCCCGTTCCAGCAGCCGCTGCTGGCCGGCGCCGGAGGCTTCTTCGCCCCGCACGTGCGGGCGTACATGCGACGCAGCGGCGCCCCCGACACCGTCGGCTCCCTGGTCGCGTACAAGAACCGCCGCAACGCGCTGAAGAACCCCTACGCCCATCTCCACGAGCACGACATCACGCTGGAGAAGGTCCAGGCCTCGCCCATGCTGTGGGACCCGATCCGCTACTCCGAGACCTGCCCGTCCTCCGACGGGGCCGTCGCGATGGTCCTCACCGACCGCGCGGGGGCCGCCCGCGCGCCCCGGCCCGCCGCGTGGATGCACGGCGGCGCGATGCGCAGCGAGCCGACGCTGTTCGCGGGCAAGGACAGCGTGTCGCCGCGCGCGGGGCGGGACTGCGCGGCCGACGTGTACCGGCAGGCGGGCATCGCCGACCCCCGTCGGGAGATCGACGCGGTGGAGATGTATGTGCCGTTCTCCTGGTACGAGCCGATGTGGCTGGAGAACCTCGGCTTCGCCGCGGAGGGGGAGGGCTGGAAGCTCACCGAGTCCGGTGTCACCGAGCTGGACGGGGATCTTCCGGTCGACATGTCCGGCGGGGTCCTGTCGACCAATCCCATCGGCGCCTCCGGCATGATCCGTTTCGCGGAGGCCGCGCTCCAGGTGCGGGGCCTCGCGGGAGAACATCAGGTGGAGGGCGCCCGCCGGGTGCTCGGACACGCCTACGGCGGCGGATCGCAGTTCTTCTCGATGTGGCTGGTGGGCGCCGAGCCGCCCACGTCCTGAACCCGCCCCTCACGTGGCCTGTCGGCGGTGGGGGCCGGTCGCTAGTCTGGCGGGCGGACGACGAACCGGGAGGAGCACGGACGTGGCCGAGACCACCATGCAGCAGCGATCCCTCGACGGCTGGCACAAACCGGCGGAACTGGACCTGAGCAACGCGGACTGGCGGTCGAGCAGCCAGGGGCGGGGAGATGTCCAGATCGCCTTCGTCGAGGGCTTCATCGCCATGCGCAACAGCGGCAGCCCCGAGAGCCCCTCGCTGATCTTCACCCCCGCCGAATGGGGTGCCTTCGTGTCAGGGGCCCGGGAGGGCGAGTTCGACCTGACCTGAGCCACCACGGGCGTGGTGCCGGCGGGCGGCCGAAGCCCGGCGGCGCCCACCGGTGAGGAGGAGGTGGACCCGGCGCCCGAGCCCCGGAACAGGATGGGCCTGTACATTTGTTCGGTCAGGGGGCGCCGCAAGGGGGCCCGCAGTGGCTCCGCTCCCCAGGAGAAGCAGCCTCATGGACGACGCCGTGCGCCGACGCCGGCAGGCGTTGTTCCTCGTCTTCCTGCTCGCCGGCATCTCGATGTCGTCGTGGGTGACGCGCACGCCCGCGATCAGGGACCGGCTGGATGTCTCCACCGCGCAGATGGGTCTGGTCCTGTTCGGGCTGTCGCTCGGCTCCATGCTGGGGATCAGCTGTTCGGGGCGGCTGGTGTCCAGGTACGGCACACGCCCGGTGATCTCCTGGGGGACGTGGCTGCTGCTGGCCGGGATGGTCACGATCTGCTGGGGCGGCTTCGCCGCGTCGGTGCCCCTGGTGACCCTGGGCCTGTGCGCGTTCGGCGCCGGCATGGGCGTCGGGGACGTGGCGGTGAACGTCGACGGCGCCGACGTCGAGCGGATCAGCGGGCGGACCACGCTCCCCCCGCTGCACGGCTTCTTCAGCCTGGGCACGGTGTGCGGAGCCGCGGCGGGCATGGCGGCGACGGCGGCCGGGGTCCCCGTGCACCGGCATCTCGCGGCGGTCGTCGCGGTCTGCGTCGGCCTCCTGCTCCACGCGGTGCGATCCATCCCGGCGGGCACCGGCCGCACCGCCCCCGCGAAGACCCGGGACGGCGGCGGGGAACGGCACCCGGCGGTCTGGAAGGACGGCAGGCTCCTCCTCATCGGTGCGATCGTGCTGGCCATGGCGTTGGCCGAGGGCTCGGCCAACGACTGGCTGCCCCTGCTCATGGTCGACGGACACGGAATGGACCCCACCGCGGGCTCCCTCGTCTACGCCGGGTTCGCCGCCGCCATGACGGTGGGCCGCTTCACCGGCACGTACGTCCTCGACCGCTACGGCCGTATCACCGTGGTGCGCGCCAGTGCCGCCTCCGGCGCACTCGGCCTGCTCCTCGTCGTCGTCTCCGACAGCCCCGCGCTGGCCGGCGCCGCCGTGCTGTTCTGGGGCCTCGGCGCCTCGCTCGGCTTCCCGCTGGCGCTCTCCGCCGCCGGGGAGTCCGGCCCCGACGAGACGGCCCGCGTCAGCCTCGTCGCCGTCATCGGCTACGTAGCCTTCCTCGTCGGCCCGCCGGGGCTCGGCTTCCTGGGCGAACAGATCGGTCTGCGGCCCGCCATGCTCGTCGTCCTCGCCTGCGTCGTCTGCGCGGCCTTCCTGGCCCCCGCGGTCGACACCTCCCGCCGGAGCACTGTCGCGGGCGCGGCACCCCAGACCGACGACGAGCCCACCCGTTCCGGCACGCGGGCCCGCCCGCAGCCCTGACGGACGGCCCGGGACGCCGCCGAACGGGGGATTGCCCCCTCTTCCCGGTCCCGAACGGCGCCGGGCACGGCGGACCCGTCCGCCCCCCGGAACGCCCCCGCCCCAGCGGCTCCCTCGGCCCCACCGCCGCACTGCACGCCGTACCATTGCGGCATGTCCTTCCTCCGCCGCCGCAGCGCCACTCCCGCCGGTCCCGAATTCGACGTACTGGCCATGGACCCGGGCGACTGGCCGGGCAATCTCGGTGCCGGTCTGCTGCCCGCCCCCGACGGCAGTTGCCAGGGCGTCTTCCTGCGCTACGACCTCTACGGCGGCCGCGGCCCCGCGATGATCATCGGCAACCTCCCGGAGGGCTCCCCGGCGCGCGAGGTCTCCGACGGAGAGATCCCCTTCGAGGTGAGCCAGCTGCTGATCGCGCTGGAGAACGAGGAGGACATCACCGTCGTCGGTTCCGAGGACATCCCGGTGATGCAGGGCGACAACCTCCTGATCGTCCGCCGCCTCAAGCTCTCCGAGTCCCGGATCTCCTGCGTCCAGTTCGACCGCAGCGACAACGTCCTGGTGACCATCGCGGCCTGGGACCGCCCCATCACCGACGACCTGTACGCACTGCTCAAGCCGCTTCCGGCGGAGCTGTTCCAGCAGGGCTGAAGGCGGCAGAGGACGAAGACGAAGAAGGGCCGGGTGCACGCACCCGGCCCTTCTTCGCGCCCTCGGGCAGCCACGTCCTCACGCGGCGGGCAGCACCCGCACGTCCGCCGCCCGCACGAACGCCACCCGGTGGCCGAACTGGATCTCGTAGTACAGATCCTCGCCTACCACGACCCGATGCCCGCTCGTGTCGAAGGAGACGGCGTAGTAGTACTCGCCGGGCACCTTGTCACCGGCCACGTACCGCTGGCCCTTCAGAAGTTTGTACGGCAGCGGGGACACCGCCTGCACCGGTACGCCGGCCGGGTACGCCGCCGCCTCCGGGTAGGCCCGGCCGTACACCGGGATGTCCGCGAGACCGTCCCGGGGCGTCACCAGCAGGCCGGCCGCACCGACCGCCGTCGGCTCGTCCTCGGGGTTCTTGAACCATGCCTTCTGCCCCAGATACCAGATCGCCGTCCAGTCGCCCTGCCGCTCGGCCACGGCGTACTGCTGCCCGGTGGAGACCCGGGATCCGAGGTCGTTCACCCCGGTCGTCGAGGCGCTGCCGTCCGGCCGCAGTCCGATGTCCTTGATCAGGGGCGAGGTCGCGTCGGGCCGGCTGTACAGCCGCACCGCGCTGGATCCGTGCACCGCGCAGGGTGCGCCGCCGGACGCGCAGCCGGTGAACGCGGGCCGGTTGTCGGCGTAGTCCGGACGGATGGTGACCATGTCGCTGTCGCTGCCGGAGGTCGCGCCGAGCGGTGCGCCCAGCAGCTCGAAGTAGTGCCGCCAGTCCCAGTAGGGGCCGGGGTCGGTGTGCATCCCCGGGATCGTCGCCGTCGTCGGGCCGGGCACCGTGTCATGGCCGAGGATGTGCTGCCGGTCCAGCGGGATGCCGTGCTTGTCGGCGAGGTACCGCACCAGCCGCGCCGAGGCGCGGTACATCGCCTCCGTGTACCACGCGTCCGGCGACGCGAGGAACCCCTCGTGCTCCAGGCCGATCGACGCCGCGTTGACGTACCAGTTGCCGGCGTGCCAGCCCACGTCCTTGGCCTTGATGTGCTGCGCGATGTGCCCGTCCGTGGAGCGCAGCGAGTACTGCCACGACACGTACGTCGGGTCCTGGACCAGTTCGAGGGTGGTGTCCCAGTAGCCCTCGGTGTCATGGACGACGATGTACCGGACGGGCTGCGAGTTCGGCCGGTCGGCCAGGTCGTGGTTGCCGTAGTCGTCGTCGCCGAACTCCGCGTACGCCGCCGGGATCCACTCGCAGGACACCGTCGCCGGACACTCCGTGGCGCCCGCGGCCGACGCGCGCAGCCCCGCCCGGGACAGCTGACCGGCACGGGGTACGAGACCCGGCTCGGCCGGCAGCGCCACCCGCTGGCCGGCGTCCGTGACGCGCTCGGCGCCCTCGCGGATCACGGCGAACACCTCGTCCGCGTACGCCGCGGCCGTCGCCCGGTCGTCGGCGCCGGAGAAGCGGGCCACGGCGCCGTACCAGTCCGCCGGATCGGCACTCGGCCGCGCGCCCAGCTCCCGCTGCGCGGCGGCGAGCAGGGCCGCACCGCCCGCCACGTTCGCGGCGGGGTCCGTGCGCAGCGTCCGCTCGGGCAGGCCGGTCAGTGCGGCGGCCCGTGTCAACGTCCGCAGCCTGGAGGGGATTTCGGCCGGTGCGGGCCGGCCCGCCTCGGCGGCCAGGGGTGGCCGGGAGTCGTCGCCGCGCGGGTCCTCGTCGCCCTCGCTGTGGTGCGGGGCCTCGGCGAGGGCGGTACGGGCGTCGGTGAGGTGCATGGGGCCGTAACCGCCGGTGACACTCGGCGCTCCGCCGTGCGTGTCCCAGCGGGACTGCAGGAAGGAGACGCCGAGCAGCACGTCGCGTGGCACGCCGTACTCGGCGGCCGCGGTGCCGAACGCGCCCTGCAGACGGGCCGAGGCGGCGGACGGCTGGACGGTGGGCGGGGCCGCGCCCAGCAGGGGCAGCAGCAGGACGGCGGGGGCTGCGGCGAACGCTGTTCTGCGCGCACGTCCGGGGTGCGGGGTGGGCCTGCGATCGGTGGGGGTACCTCGCAAGGCGGCCTCCTCAAGCGGTGGGGCGTTGGCGGGGGCGTGCGGGACCGGACGGCACCAGTGCCGCCGGCCGGCCGACGATCCGTCAATCATGCCCGCAAGAAGCCTCTTCCGCTGTGATTGCCCACCCGCGACGACGCAGGCCGCGGTGCTCGACGGCCCGCGCCGCGAGGGGCGGGGCCGCCCGGCATGGCGAAGGTCCGCGGTGCGCCACCCCCTTGCACAGGGGCGCACCGCGGACCTTCGTTCCCTTCAGCGAGTGCCGACCGCCGCCCGGACGGCCTTGCGGGCCAACTGGCAGTCGTCGTGCAGTCGCCTGAGCAGCAACCGCTGTTCCTCGCCGGACGGCGCGGCAGCCGGGTGGGCCGGGCCCGGTGCCGTCGGGGTCGCGTCGTGCATCGAACGCTGCACGGCCGTCTCGTAGGTACGGATCTCCCGGGTCAGGACGAGCATCAGGTTCACCAGGAACGCGTCCCGCGAGGCCGGGCCCGCCGACTGCGCCAGCTGACTGATCTGCCGCCGCGCCACCGGCGCGTCCCCGAGCACCGCCCAGAGCGTGGCCAGGTCGTACCCCGGCAGGTACCACCCCGCGTGTTCCCAGTCCACCAGCACTGGACCGGCCGGTGAGAGCAGGACGTTCGACAGGAGGGCGTCGCCGTGACAGAACTGGCCCATGCCCTGACGGCCCGACGCGTGCGCGATGCCGTGCAGGAGCTTCTGCAGGTCTCCCATGTCCCGGTCGGTGAGCAGACCCAGCTCATGGAACCGGGAGATCCGCTCCGCGTAGTCCAGCGGGGCGTCGAACGTCCCCGTCGGCGGCCGCCACGCGTTCAGCCGGCAGATCGCGCCGAGCGCCGCCCGGATGTCGGCGCGCGGCGGCGCCTCCACCGGATGCCGCTGCAGGGCGGCCACCCGGCCCGGCATCCGCTCGATGACCAGGGTGCAGTTGTCCGGATCCGCCGCGATCAGCCTCGGCGCCCGCACCGGCGGGCGGTGCCGGACGAACGAGCGGTATGCGGCTATTTCGTGCCGGAGCCGCTCCTCCCAGATGGAGGAGTGATCCAGTAAACACTTGGCGACGGCCGTGCTGCGGCCTGTCGTACCGACGAGCAGCACCGAACGGCCGCTGCGGCGCAGCACCTGGACCGGAGTGAACTCGGGGCAGATGCGATGCACCGACGCGATCGCCGTGCGCAGCTGCGCGCCCTGAGGACCCGACAGGTCGAGTCTGCCGCTGAGCGGCTGGGTGCCGAGCCCCGGCACGCGCCGCGCCCGTCCGGCACCGAGCACCGGAGCCGCCGTACGCGTGGGGTCGAGGTAGGGGCCGCCGCCGCCCGGCTGACGGGGGTGCAGCGACCGGGGAGGAGCGGACACGGAGGACGATGCTGCGTACATGGGGGAGACAGATCCCTTCGTGTGCCGGCAATGTCACGCGCCGCCCGCCCCGGCCGTCC
Organism: Streptomyces sp. NPDC041108; assembly: GCF_055592645.1. Taxonomy (NCBI): domain Bacteria; kingdom Bacillati; phylum Actinomycetota; class Actinomycetes; order Kitasatosporales; family Streptomycetaceae; genus Streptomyces; species Streptomyces sp. NPDC041108. Next base: position 124,860 of record NZ_JBVIYK010000011.1, read on the forward strand.
GGGGGCACCCTGGGGAGTGCCCGTCGGGGCGACCGGGTCGGGGTGGCGCTTTCCTACCTGACACCGGATGGGCCGTGGCACACCATGTAGCGCACCCTGGCGAAGCCTGGCGAATAGTCCCCGTGCAACTGACAGAGGGCTACATTCAACTCAGCCGAGAACCTGGGGGCTTGACGTGAGCGGACCATCCAACACTCGACTCGCAGACCTGTTCGGCCTGGCCGGCTGGTCGAAGGGAGAGCTCGCGAGGCTGGTCAACCGGCAGGCGGCGGCCATGGGCCACCCCCAGCTGGCGACCGACACCTCACGGGTGCGGCGGTGGATCGACATGGGAGAGATCCCGCGCGATCCCGTACCGCGGGTGCTGGCGGCCCTGTTCACCGAGCGTCTCGGCCGTGTCGTGACCATCGAGGACCTCGGTCTGGTCCGGCACGGGCGTACGGGGAAACGGCGGGGCGGCGGGAATGCGGAGCATCCCGACGGCGTGCCGTGGGCGCCCGAACGGACTGCCGCGGTCCTCACCGAATTCACGGGAATGGACCTCATGCTCAACCGACGCGGCTTGGTGGGCGCGGGTGTCGCGCTCACCGCGGGACCTGCTCTCAGCAGCGCCATGCACGACTGGCTGCACACCGATCCGGCCCTCGCGGCCGACGCTCCCGACCTCGACGATCCCCTGCACGCCGACCCCGCCGGGTACGACCGCTACGAGGCAGCCCCCATCGGGGTGCAGGAGATCGAGGAACTGGAGCGCTCGGTCGAGGTGTTCCGGGCCTGGGACGCGGCCCGGGGCGGCGGGCTGCAACGCAAGGCTGTCGTGGGACAGCTGAACGAGGTGGGAGGGATGCTCTCCTACCACCACCCCGAACGCATCCAGCGGCGCCTGTGGGGCGTCGCCGCCAACCTCGCCGTCCTCGCGGGCTGGATGTCGCACGACATCGGCCTCGAACCCACCGCCCAGAAGTACTTCATCATCGCCGCCCACGCCGCCCGGGAGGGCGGTGACCGGCCCCGGGCCGGCGAGGCCCTCTCCCGGGCGGCCCGGCAGCTGGTGCACCTCGGCAAGCCCGACGAGGCACTCGACCTCATGAAGCTCGCCCACTCCGGCTCCGGCGAGCAGGTGCTGCCACGCACCAGGGCCATGCTCCACACCGTCGAGGCATGGGCCCAGGCGTCGATGGGCAAGGGCCAGGCCATGCGCCGCACGCTCGGGCAGGCCGAGGACCTGTTCGTCTCCGACCGGTCGGACGTGCCGCCGCCCAGCTGGATGCAGATGTTCAAGGAGGAGGACCTCTACGGCATGCAGGCCCTGGCCTACCGCACCCTCGCGGAGCACGACCCGGCCGCGGCCAAGCAGGCCCAGCACTATGCGCAGAAGGCCCTGGAGCTGCGCGTCGACGGCCGGCAGCGGTCCAAGATCTTCGACTTCCTGTCCATGGCCTCGGCCTGCTTCATCGGCGACGACCCGGAACAGGCCGACCGGTACGCCCGCCTCGCTCTGATGTCGATGGGTTCCAACTCCTCCCACCGCACGTGGGACCGGCTGCGTGAGATGTACCGGCTCACCGGTCAGTACTCCAGCTATCCGAAGATCCAGGAGCTGCGGGAGGAGCTCAAACTCGCCCTGCCCAAGCCCCAGTCGAAGAACAAGGGCGACATCGCCCCGGCGTGAGCGCCGAGCACGGCCCCCGGACCGTCCGGAGCCGATGACGGTGTGTCCTCAGGAGCTGACCCTGGCGACGAGTACACAGGCGTCGTCCGCACGCTCGGCCTCGCCGAACTCCTCCACCACTGTCCGTACACATTCCTGGGCCGTACGCGCCCCGCCGAATCGCGGGGCCAGGTCCAGCAGCCGCTCGACGGCCGCCTCTCCGCCGCGCCGGGGCACCAGTCCATCGGTGTGCAGGAGCAGCAGGTCGCCCTGTTCGAGCGTCACTTCGGCCTGCCCGTAGACGGCACCGGAGGTCGCTCCGAGCAGGACGCCGTCCGGCGCCGTCAGCACGTGCCCCGTCCCGTCGCGGAACAGCAGCGGGGCGGGGTGCCCCGCCTGCGCCCATACGAGGGTGCGGGTCGCCGGCCGGTAGCGGCAGCAGACGGCGCTGCCGAGGGCCGGTTGCACGGTGGTGTCCAGTAACTGGTTGAGGCAGGCCATCAGCCGGCCCGGCTCGGTGCCCGCCATCGCCATGCCGCGCAGGGCACCGATCAGCATCGCCATGCCCGAGGTGACGGTGACGCCGTGTCCGGTGAGATCCCCGACGCTCAACAGGCTCTCGCCGCCCGGTAGTTCGAGGGCGTCGTACCAGTCGCCGCCGATGAGCGCGCTGGTCGAACAGGGCAGGTAGTGGGCGGCCAGGTCCAGCCTCTCGGGTCCTTGCCGGGGGAGCCGCAGGGAGGCGCGCCACGGCGGCAGCACGGCCTCCTGGAGTTCGACCGCGAGCCGGTGCTCCGTCTGCGCGATGTGCCGCTGCCGGTGCAGCGAGTCACGGGTCTCGCTCTCCGCCCGCTGGCTGCGCCGCAGTTCGCTGACGTCCCGCAGGACGGCCCACATCGACGCCGTGGCGCCGTCCTCGTCGAGGACGGGCTCGCCCATCATGTGCACGGTGCGCGCCCCGCCGTCGGGGAGCACGATCCGGAACTCCCCGTCGATGCGTCTGGCGTCGATCAGGCAGTCCGTGACCATCGCGGTCAGTGTGGGACGGTCCTCGTCGAGCACCAGCGACGGCAGTTCGTCGAGGGTGAGCGGCGGGGAGGCGGGGTCACGGCCGAGGATCTGGTACAGCTCCCCGGACCAGTCGGCCTCGTCCGTGAGCAGGTTCCACTCGGCGCTGCCGACCCGGCTGAGCAGGGAAGGGCGCGGGGGCGCCGGGGGTGGGGCGGCCGGGGGCGCGGGGGCCGGCGGCGGGGCGGGGCCGTCCCGCAGCTGGGCCAAGTGGTCGTCAAGATCGCTGAGTTGATGTAAGGCCAGGTCGTAGAGCGCGCGCTGCCAGCGGACCTCGGGGTCCGCCGTGTCGACGGGCGCGTCACGGCGGACGGCGTCCATGTCGCCCCGCAGCCGCCGCGTCTGCGAGATGAGGGCGTCGACCGTGCCGCGGTTGGGCGGCTGGGCGGCGGGACGATCCGCAGAGAGAGGGGACGGCATCACGTACTCCGATGGGGGACGGTACGACCAACGCTGACGTAAGGGCCGATTACGACTGTCGCACAGCCCGCGACGCGCTGTAAGGGATTTGGCAAGACACGATGCAATGGTGCTTCCGGCATATGTCACCGTCCTTGCAGTCGGGATCTTCCCCTGCGTGTCGGTACGTCTTCGCGGGCCCCAAGTCGTAGGAATGGTATGTGACTTGACGGTGTGTCGGCTCCCGTCACATGCCTTTCATTCCCGTGTTCGAAGGGCATATGTGCGACTACCCCGAAAGGGAATCGAGTGACATGGGTCACAGTGGCGAATCCATGGAGCCGCGGGTCACGAAAACCTTCCGCGAGGTCGAGAACGCACGTGGGCGCACGGGTCGGCCCGCGTCGCAGAAAGAGCTTCACCGAAACGGAGACCGTTCAATGACCGTCACGCTGGAACAGCCCGCCCGCGCTCTCCTCGTCACCGCCGAGGACCGGGAGGTGCCGGTGCCCGCGAGCCTGCGCTACTCCTCCGACGACCCGCTGGCCGTGCACCTCGACTTCCCGGCCGACATCTCGCTGAACGGCACCATGGTGACCTGGACCTTCGCCCGTGAACTGCTGGAGAAGGGGGTGAGGGCGCCCGCCGGCAGCGGCGACGTGCACATCTGGCCCTGCGGCCGCCTGCGCACGGTGGTGGAACTGCACTCCCCGTACGGCACCGCCCTCCTCCGGTTCGAGAAGGCGGGCCTCCAGCGCTTCCTGCTGAGCAGCTACGGCGTCGTCCCCGCCGGACGGGAGGAGCTGGGCCCGGCGCTCGACCGGGGGCTGACGTCGCTCCTCGGCGGCGTGTGACGGCGTGCGGCACGGGCCGGCCGCCACCGGGGCGCGCGGGCCGGGCCCGGCCCGCGCGGCTCAGTAGCGCAGGATCCCGGCGATGCCCCGGGCGTCGCCGAGCATGCCGTCGGGGACGAAGGAGATCTCGGCGCCGGTGTCCAGGCACCGCTCGACGATCTCGTCCACGATGTCCTCGCGGGAGTCGAGGTCCCCGCTCTCGGCCGGCACGAGATGGCCGCCCCCCGCCCCGCCGGGTCCGACGCCGCCTCCGTCGGAGCGGACGCTCGCGCGGTAGTTCTCCTCGACGGCCAGGAGCCGCAGGCGGCCCTGCTGGGCGTTCTGCCAGATCTCGTCGAGACCGGCCGCGAACTCCTTGCTGCCGCGAGCCGTCTCCAGCCGCCGGGCCACGAGGTCGGCGTTCCTGCGCTCCTCGGCGGCGACCAGGGGCCGGACCGCCTGCCACACGGTGTCCGGGGTGCCGTGCGCCAGACCGCCGTGCGGGATGTGGGTGGCGTCCCGGGTGACCGTGCCCATCTCGTCGAACAGGGCCAGCGCCGCCGGAGCCCCGGTGACGTACAGGGGCCGGTGCCGGGCGCGCATGACCCGCGCCAGCGCGGTGTCGGCGTCCCGCAGGAAGCGGCGGGTGTCCTCGTCGCGGAAGGCGGACGGCAGGTCGCCGGTCCGCTCCTGGCGCTCGGCGTCGAAGTTGTCGCGCTCCCGGGTCAGGGGGAACCCGCCGGTGTGCGCCTCGGTGACCCGGTCGCCGCCCCCGTTCCACAGCGTGACCCGGTCCGAGGAGACCGAGAGCACCCAGAAGGACCGCTCGGCGGCCCGCGCGGCCACCAGGTTCCGGGTGAGGAAGGTGTCCGAGAGCACCACACGTTCCGGCACGGGCCGGGCCAGGGACCAGACCTGGTGCTCACCGGGCGCCGCGAAGATCACCAGACCGTCCTCGGCGTGCGCGAGATCCACCTCGGCCAGTGCCTGGTCCAGCTGGCGGGCGACATCGGTGCGCCGCTCGCGCGTCACGGCGGGATCGCGCTCCAGCCGCTTCCTGGCCTCGGCGACCACATTGCGCAGCCGGACCGGGTCCTGGGCGTTCTCGGGTTCCCTGCGGTGGGTCGGTGTCAGCACCGAGACCGCGGGGTAGGGCCGCGGACGGCGCAGTTCGGTGAGGGTCGCGGGACTGAGGGCATGCTCCATGACTTCACGATAGGACCGATTCGCATGTGGGGCATTTGGGGTAATCCGGCCCTCGGTGCGGAAGGTTCCGACGGTCGGCGCAGGACAGCGGCGAGCCCGCCGGCACACACCCTCGCGGTGCGCGCCGACGGGCTCCTCGGTGCCGTGCGGCCGTCGCTGCGGTCAGCCGACTTCCTTCTTCAGCGCCTTGTCGGCGGCAGCCTTGGACGGCTTCCACCAGGTCGTCACCGGCTCCCAGACCTTGACCTTCTTGCTCGCGCCCAGCTGCTTCAGGGTGAACGTGCGGCCGTTGAGGTTGGGGTTGGCCGACGCCGTGATCGTGTCGACGCGACGGGCCTCCGGGTCCTTCAGGTCGGCGATGGTGCGGACGGCCGCGTAGACCGTCTTGCCCGCGCCGACCTTGTACGGGCCGCTCTCGCCGGACGGCACCGGCTCGGCCGCCCCGTCCAGGTCGCCGAAGGTGACGACGGGCAGACGGTCGATGGTGCAGGTGCGGGTGCCGGTGTTCTTCACGCTGATGTGCACGACGCGTGTGTCCTTCGCCTGCTTGGCCCCCAGCTTGAGGACCTTCGCCTTGCAGACCGGGGTCTTCGCGGCGGGCTGGGCGGCCAGCCCCTGCGGGGCGGCGGCGATGAGCAGCGCGGCGCCGGCGGTCGCCACGGTCGAGACGGTGAGGAAGGAACGGATGCGCATCGGTGGAATCCCCCAGTATTGGTCACGTACAGGTACGGCACGCACAATCGTGACGTCTGCCCAGTGTGACGTCCGGGTTGTGCGCGGGGTTGTACCGAACCTGTGCGTGTTACACGCCCGATGCTCAATCGTCGGCTCCGCATGAACTTCCGTCGTCCGGCAGCGTCCCGAACAGCAGGAAGTCGTCGACCTTCTCGTGCACGCACGGGGAGGACCCGTACCCGGTGTGCCCCTTGCCCTTGTTGTCGAGCACGACGGCCGAGGAGCCGAGCCGCTTCGCCGTCTCCACCGTCCAGCGGTAGGGGGTGGCCGGGTCCCCACGGGTGCCCACGAGCAGCATCTTCGGGGTGTCGACGTCCCGCACCTTCTCGCGGATGAAGTCGGTGCCCGCGGGGCGGCCGTAGCACATCAGCACCTGGGTCAGCCGGTAGGCGCCGAAGACGGGGGAGGCGTCCTCGTAGGCCTCCCGCAGCTTCTCCAGATCGTCGGTGATCCTCCTGGCGGTGGGCCGGTCGGGGTCGTCGGCGCAGTTGATCGCCATGAGCGCGGCCGGGTAGTTGTCCAGCGGTACCTTCTCGGCGTCGACGAGCCCCGCGTGCGGAGTCGGGGTGCCGGAGGCGTTGGGTTCGGCGGGCTCGTGCGGGCGGGCCGGGACCACGGACCGGTACAGGGCGGTCTGCGGGGCGAAGCCGCCGCCCGAGAGGGCCATGACGCCCCGGATGTCGCCGTCGTGGACGAGCATGTTGAGCGCCTGCGTGAGCAGGGGCCACAGCTGTTCGCTGTAGAGGGCGTGACCGATGGCGCCCACCAGGTCCTGACCGGTGAAGTCCGCCCCGAAGTCCGAGGGCACGGGGTACTCGTCCAGCGATTCGACCAGTGCGACGACCTGCTCACGGGCCGAGCGGGAGTCCTGCCCGAACGGGCACGTCAACTGCTCGGTGCACGCGTCGAGGTAGTCCTCCAGCGCCCTCTGCTGGCCCGCCGCGCCGACCAGACCCTGTTCGGTCAGCGGTTCGGTCAGGGTGTCCACGCCGTCGAGGACCATGCGGCCCACCCTGTCGGGGAACTGCGCCGCGTATACCGCGCCGAGCCGGGTCCCGTAGGAGAAGCCGAGGTAGTTGAGTTTCTTGTCGCCGAGGGCGGCCCGCATCACGTCCAGGTCGCGGGAGGCGTCGAGGGTGCCGATGTGCGGCAGTACGGGGCCGGAGTTCTTCCGGCACGCGGCGGCGGCCCGCCGCAGCCGGGTCAGCGACGTCTGCGGGTGGTCGGCGTCGTTCCCGTCGTCGGTCGCCTCCAGCGCCTCCTCGGTGCCGTCGCCGCAGCTGACGGGGGAGGATCGGCCCACGCCGCGCGGGTCGAAGGAGACAAGGTCGTAGCCGTTGGTGAGATCCATGAAGTCCGCGCCGCTGTAGGCGAGTTCGGGGACACCGGGGCCGCCGGGGCCGCCGAAGTTCAGCAGCAGTGAGCCGCGGGGGTCGCCGGTGCCCCGGTAGCGGGCCACCGCCAGGTCGAGGGTGCCCGCCCGGGGCCGCGCGTAGTCGAGCGGTACGGTGATCCTGCCGCACCGCAGATCCCTGGGTGCCTCCATGCCTTCGCACGTCGACCACTTGATCTTCTGCCGGTAGAAGCGGGTCAGGTCGGTCTGCTCGGCGTCCTGCTGCTTGTCGGCGCCCGCCACCGTGGCCGGCAGCCCGGCCCCCAGCAGGGCCAGCACCGCGACCGCGGCTCCGGCGAGCGGGCACCGTCTGTGCGTGGACCGCATGCGTGCCTCCCGGGACACCCGGCCGGGGCGACCGGGGACAACCCCCGGATCACCATAGGCGGCCCCTCCCGGCCACGCCTCCCAGCGGGCGGAACGGCCGGAACCGCCGTATCCTGCGCCGCACCGCCGCCAGAGCGGGTCGCTCGTCCGTGTGAAGGGGGCCGGCGGGCGGGCCCCTCGCCCGGCGAATCGGCCGTTTCCGGCGTCGCGGCCGCGACCGGGGGTCGGCGAGGATGCTGCGGGGCGCGGCTGACCGCCCGTGCCCGCGGCCGCACGCCGGCCGCGCACCCGCGTCAGCGAAGGAGCGCGCAGATGACCTCTGCGGGGCGTCAGGACCTCGTCGTCACCCGGGCCACGCCCGACGACTGGGCGGTGGTCGCCCGATGGGCGGGCGACGAGGGCTGGAACCCGGGGCTCTCGGACCCGGCGTGCTTCTTCGCACAGGACCCCGAGGGGTTCTTCATCGGCCGGCTCGACGGCGAACCGGTCTCCTCCGTCTCGGTCGTCACCTACGGCGCCGACCACGCCTTCCTCGGCTTCTACCTGGTCCGCCCGGATCTGCGCGGCCGGGGACACGGCCTCGCCACCTGGACGACCGCGCTCGCCCACGCCGGCGACCGGACGGTCGGTCTCGACGGAGTGGTCGCGCAGCAGGACAACTACCGCCGGTCCGGCTTCGAGCCCGCCCACCGCACCTACCGGTACGCGGGAGTGATCCCCGAGTCCGCCCCGCCCGACGGCCTCCTGCCGGTCCGTGACGCCGCGTCCCTCGCCGCGTACGACCACTCCTGCCACCCGGCCGACCGTCCCCGCTTCCTGGAGCGGTGGCTGACCACCGACGGACACCGGGCCCTCGCGCGGATCGTCGACGGGCGGCTCGCCGGCTACGGCGTCATCCGCCCCGGCCGGGACGCCCTGCGGATCGGCCCCCTGTTCGCCGACACCCCGGCCGACGCCCGCGCGCTCCTCACCGGGCTCGCCACCGAGGCCGCGGGCCGTGCGCTGGCCATCGACGTGCCGGAGCCGAACACGGCCGCCGTGGCGCTGGTCGAGGAGTACGGGCTGACCCCCTCCTTCGAGACGGCCCGCATGTACACCGGCCCCGTCCGGCCGTACGCGACGGAGCGCGTCTACGGGGTCACGACTCTCGAACTCGGCTAGCCGACGGGACGGCGTCCCCCGCGCCGGACCGGGCCGGAGTGTCCGGCGTCCCGTCCGGCGGGGCGGCGACGTCCTTCCTGAACGCCCACTCCATACGCGGCTCGACGACACAGCGCAGGGCGGCCCGTACGGGCGCGGTGCACAGCAGGGTGATGCCGCCGGCCGCCACGGCCGTCACCGCGAGCTGCCCGAGCGGGGTGTGGACCCACTCCACGGCGTACCAGTCCCTGAAACGCGCCCACTTGATCACGAAGCCGTGCAGCAGATAGCCGTACATCGTGCCGGCGCCCAAAGCGGTGAACCACAGCCGCCGGCGCGGCACCCAGGCCAGGAAGCAGGCCGTCAGCAGCACCGCCAGACAGAACAGTGCGGGCGTCGTCAGCAGGCCCGCCCAGCGGGACACGCCCTGACCGGTGACGCTGCCCCGGTGGTAGAACCAGCCCGCGTCGAACCACGGGGCCACCCGGTACGCGGCCAGGAACGCCCCGAGGCCCACCGGGAGCAGACACAGCCGCGCCCGGCGGGTCCGCAGCCGCTCGAAGTGCTCGGCCCGCAGGGTCAGCCCCAGCACGAAGAACGGCAGGAACCCCAGCACACGCTGGATGGAGACGTCGCCGCCGAGATCCGGCGAGACCGCCGCCAGCGTCGCCAGGCCCAGCGCGACGGGCAGCGGATGACGCAGCATCAGCCACAGGGGCGTGGTCAGCCTCCAGACGAAGAGCGCGACCAGGAACCACATCACGTACCAGGGGTCCAGCAGGCTCAGCGGATAGCCCGGATCGTCCTGCGCCCACCGGTAGAACAGCGTGTACGCCGTCTCGAACACGACGTACGGCAGCACCACTCCCGTCATCAGCCGTTTCAGCCGGCCCGGCGCCATGTCGAAACTCCGCGAGAAGTAGCCGGAGATCAGGGCGAAGGCGGGCATGTGGAACGCGTAGACGGTCAGATACGCGGCCGTCACGGTCCGGCTGCCGTACGTCAGCGGCTCCCACGCGTGCCCGCAGGCCACCAGGACGATGGTCAGGTACTTCGCGTTGTCGAAGTAGGGGTCCCGCGAGGTCCGCCCCGCCCGCGGCCCGGCCCGCTCGGGCGGGGCCGCGGGAGAGGTGCTGGTGTGCTGCACCACGTCTTCGGACATCGGTGGAGGTCTCCGGGCTGCGACGACGGAACCCGGACCGCCTGCCCCGTCCCGCCCGACTCAGTCCTCGTCGGTGACGGCGCTCCCGGTTCCGGCGTGGAACCGGCGGTGCGGGGCCCGCGCCTGGCCGGCCGGCTCGGGCACCGGCCCCTCGACCGTCACCCCCGGCGCGATCTCCCGCACCGGCAGCGTCCCCGCCGACGTCGAGGGTACCCCCAACTCGCCCAGCCAGAGGGAGAGTTGCTCGGACGAGGCGACGTACACGATGCGGCCGAGGGCCCACCCAGGCGTGGGCGGCCGTGCACAGTGCACCCTCTCGGATTCGTCCACCCGTCGTCGCCCACGCCTTCCTCGAACCGTTCGGTTCACCTGTCGCGACGTGCGCCCTACGTCGTAAGCCTGCGTCAGGGTCGCTCGCGCGAGCGACACCCGGACGGCCCTGCCGGGTGGCGCGGCAGGTGGCGCGGGCAGGGGTCCGTGTCGTTCCCGATGCGGAGAAGCGGGCGAATTCCGTTGCCAGGGCGAACGACTGATGATGGAGTGAGCGGTATGGATCACGCTGCTGTGCTGGCACTGTTCGACCGTGACATGCGGGAGGGCGCTCGTCCCGACGGGCCCGGAGCCCGGATCGAGCGCGTCGGCGGGGTGGTGCGCCAGGTCGGTTTCGAGAACGGCTGGAGCGGCGTCGTCTGGTCCGACCTGGACGAGGCGCGCGCCGACGCGGCGATCACCGAGCAGATCCGGTACTTCTCCGGCCTCGGCCGCGACTTCGAGTGGAAGCTGTACGGCCACGATCTCCCCGTCGACCTGGGGCGACGCCTGCGCGACGCCGGGTTCACGGCCGCTCCGGAGGAGACGCTGATGATCGCGGAGGTCGCCGACCTGAGCCTCGACATCGAGCCGCCCGAGGGTGTACGGCTGCTCCCGGTCACCGACCGCACGGGCGTGGACATGGTGGCCGACGTCCACGAGAGGGCCTTCGGTACGGACAGCACCCGGATGCGCCACCAGCTGCTGTCCCAGCTCACCGGGGACCCCGAGTCCGTCGTGGCCGTCGTGGCCCTCGTCGGGGACGAACCCGTGAGCGCCGCGCGGATGGAACTGGTCCCCGGCACGCGCTTCGCCGGGCTGTGGGGCGGCGGCACGGTCGAGGGCTGGCGGGGCCGGGGCGTCTACCGCGCCCTGGTCGCCCATCGCGCCCGCGTCGCCGCCGACCGCGGCTACCGCTACGTGCAGGTCGACGCGCTCGCCACCAGCCGCCCGATCCTGGCCCGCATGGGCTTCGAGCCACTCACGACGACCACGCCGTACGAGTACACCGTGGGGAGCGCAAAGTCCGCCTGACCGTCCGGGAGGGGACCGGCGGCACTCGCGTCAGGTGGAGGCTGCGCGTGAAGTGGCCGGGGCCGATCGTGCGACCGTGCCCACGGCGGACGCAGGGCTTCGTCCGTCCACAACAGGCCATGGTCCACGTGGTGTTGCCGCAGCATCCCGGCGCGGGGCCGTTCCGTCGCCTCCACGTGGTACGTCACGTGCCCGTCGCACCCGCTCTCGCCGCCCTCCGCGTCGAGCAGCCGCAGCACGAACACGGGAACCCCGAGTGTGTGCTCCGGCCGCTCCACGACGGGTTCGATCTCGGCCCACCACGGAACGTCGACGGAAGGGGCCGGTGACACCGAGGAAGCCCGCGCCCGAGGTCACCCATGCGCTGAAGGTTCTGCTCACGGCGACAGCCTGGGGGCCGCAGCGGGAGAAGGGCCAGGGAACTACGTCGCATCCGCGGGCCGGTCCGGAAGGCGACGGCCGGCCCGCGGATGCGAGCCGGCCGCCGTTACCCCTCGCGGGCGTCCTGTTCTACACCTGTGGCGTGCGGCCCGCACGCGGAGTGCCCCTCGCCGCCGCGCCGGCGCACATCAGCCCCAGCAGCAGCGCCAGGCAGCCGATGACGATGTTGTTGACCACGACCCCCGCATCCGGGCTGTCGCCGACGATCCACGCCGCGACGATCATCCACACGCCCAGCGCGCACATGGCCCAGCTCAGCCCGTACATCCTGTCCGGTGCGGCCGTGAAACCGAGGGCCAGCAGACCGATGGCGATGCCCACGACGAGGTTGTGGGACGCGAGCGCCGGCTGGCTCGTCGTGTAGTGGAGTATCCACGGGGACACGGCGCAGTACAGACCGAGGAGGAACACCGGTCCGTCCACGAGTGCCACATCGCGACCACCCAGCATGCGGGCGAACCGGGCCTGCATTTCGGGTGCGTCGGGGTGGCTGGTGATGTCACTCCTGTGTGAGACGTTGGCCATGACTCGAACTCCTTTGAACTCCGCAGGCCTGACCGCGTCCGGCGGGGTATGCGGTGAGCGCCGCGTACGTTCATTCTGCTCTTATTTTTCCCTTATGTGTAGTCATCGGAATAGAGGGAATGGTGGGCGAACCCGCCCCCGAAGGGCGCCGACCGCTGCTCGGAGGCGGGTCCTGGCGGGGGCCGCGCCCTCGACCGGAAGCGCCCCGGTCGTCGGCCCCGCGCCTGCTGCTTCCGTGACCCGCCGGTGCACGGATGCGCGGATCGCTCTCGGATCACATGAAACGCTTGTGCGTCGAATATCCATGCGGTGCGCGTGCCTCTGTCGCCGCCGGACCCGCCCAGGCGGCTCTGCAGTCGCCGCAGCCCCCGCCGGGGCACATCGCATCGCTTCTGCATCGTATGCTCGCCGCATGGCTGCGTACGGGGAGGAGAGCCCCGCCGATCCGGGACTGACCAGCGGTGCGCTGGCCCGCCGGCTGGGCGTGTCGCCCACGACGCTGCGGTCCTGGGACCGCCGCTACGGCATCGGGCCCGCGGTCCGCGGCGACGGCCGGCACCGGCGCTGGAGCCCGCGGGACGTGGCGGTGCTGGAGGAGATGTGCCGGCTGACGTCCGCCGGACTGCCCCCGGGCGAGGCGGCACGTGTGGCGCGCGCGGGGACCGGCACCCCGGCGGGGAGCGAGGCGGAGGAGGAGACCGGGGGAGCGCGGCTGCCCGACGACGACCGCCCCGTGCGGCCGCCCGGGCCCGGTCGGCCGTCGTCCCCGGGAGGCACCCGCGAGGAGTGCCGGGGCCTGGCCCGCGCCGCCGTACGTCTCGACGCTCCGGCCGTGGAGGAGCTGCTGGCCGGGGCCGTCGAGCGGCACGGGCTGACGGTGGCCTGGCAGGACGTGATGGTGCCGACCCTGCACGCGGTGGGCCGCAAGTGGGCGTCGTCCGGTGACCGTTACGTCGAGGTGGAGCACCTGCTGTCCTGGCACGTCTCCACCGCCCTGCGTCGCCACACCCGGGCACCCGTGCCCCGCCACGACGCCACCGCTCCCGGCCCGGTCGTCCTGGCCTGCGTGCCCGGCGAACAGCACAGCCTGCCGCTGGAGGCGCTCGGCGCGGCGCTCGGTGAACTCGGCCTGCCCGCCAGGATGTTCGGCGCGGCCGTCCCCGCCGAGGCGCTCACCGCGGCGGTCGAGCGGCTCGGCCCGGTGGCCGTGGTCCTGTGGGCCCAGGCCCGCTCCACGGCGAGTCCGCCGCTGGCCGGCCACGTCGCCGCCATGCGCTGGGGTGTGAAGGGCGCCCGCCGGCAGTCGCTCGTCGTGCTCGGCGGCCCCGGCTGGCACGGGCGCCCCGCGCCGGGTACGGTCCGGCCGTCCTCACTGGCGGAGGCGCTGGAGGCGCTGACCGGACTGTACGGGCGGGCGGCCCGGCCGGATCAGGAACTGCGCCCGCGCAGGAACCGCTCCCGCCCCTCCGCCAGCTCGACGACCGGCTCCGGATAGTCGAGCGCGGCACGGTCCAGCCCCCGCAGCTTCCAGGGTTCGTGCACCGCGGGCGCCGCGAGGTCCGCCAGCTCGGGCACCCAGCGCCGTACGTACGCCCCGTCCGGGTCGTACCGCTTGGCCTGGGTGACCGGGTTGAGGATCCGGTTGGGGCGGGTGTCGGTGCCGGTACCGGCCATCCACTGCCAGTTGAGCTGGTTGTTGGCCACGTCCCCGTCGACCAGCAGGTCCAGGAAGTGCCGGGCGCCGACGCGCCAGTCGATGTACAGCGTCTTGGCGAGGAAGCTCGCCGTCAGCAGCCGGCCCCGGTTGTGCATCCAGCCCTCGTGGCGGAGCTGGCGCATGGCCGCGTCCACCACCGGATAGCCGGTGCGGCCCGCCCGCCACGCCTCGACCTCGTCCGGCGCGGTACGCCAACGGTCGTGCTTGGCGCGGTAGTCCGCCTTCGCCGCCGCCGGACGCGCGGCCAGCACCTGGCGGTTGAAGTCCCGCCAGGCCAGCTGCCGGACGAACGCCTCGGCTCCCGGACCGCCCGCCCGGCGGGACCGGTGCACGAGTTCGACGGGGGAGAGGGTGCCGAAGTGCAGATGGGGCGAGAGCCGGGAGGTCGCGTCGCCCGCCAGGTCGTCGTGCCGGTCCTCGTACGCCTCGATGCCCGAGCGCAGCCAGGCCGAGAAGCGGCTGCGGCCCTCCGTCTCGCCGCCCGCCGCCAGACCGGGGGAGACGCCGGACAGCCCGGCGCGGGAGGGGAGTTCCTCCGAGCCGACGCCGTCCGGCACGCGCACGGTCCGTGGGGCGGCCGATGCCTCCCGCAGCCGCTGCCGCGACCAGTGGCCGAAGTACGGCGTGAAGACCGCGAAGTGGTCCGAGGACGCCGGCAGCACCGCGCCGGGGTCCACGGCGGACGTCACCGTGGCGTGGACGTGCAGGCGCACGCCCTCGGCCTCCAGCGCGCGCCGCAGCCGCTCCTCGCGACGCTGGGCGTACGCGCTGACGTCGGCCGCGAGGTGCACCTCGTCGGCGTCCGCCTCGGCGGCCACCTTGCACACCTCCTCCACCACGTCCCCGGAGCGGACCACGAGCCGGCCGCCCCGCTCCCGCAGCCCGGTGTCCAGGTCGCGCAGACAGTCCGCGAGGAACGCCAGGCGGTTGGGCGCCGCGAACCCGGCGCCGGTCACGGCCCGGTCGCGCACGAACAACGGGACCACCTGCCGCGATCCGTCGAGCGCGGCGCGCAGCGGCGGATGGTCGTGCAGCCGCAGATCGCAGGTGAACAGGACGACCGAGACGTTCATGTCGGGCTCCGGGGAGAAGAGGGAGGGGCGTCGGCTGCTTCCGGCCGGAGGCACCCGGCGGATGCACGGGCCGGCGGCGCGGCGGGGGCACAGGGCCGGAGGGCGCCCGCAACAGACCGGACGCGAGCGCGAACGCGGGGCGCACGTCAGGGCAGGGGCGCCCCCTCCCGCGCCCGGGCCGTCGCGTCCGCCACCGCCGCCCGCGCGATGTTGCGGGCCATGCCGCCGAACACCATGGAGTGGAAGGGGGCCACGCTCCACCAGTAGGCGTGACCGAGCAGGCCGTGCGGGTGGAACAGGGCCCGCTGACGGAACAGGGTGCGTCCCGTGCCGTCGGTGTCCGCGTGCATCCCCAGCCACGCCAGGCCCGGCAGCCGCATCTCCGCCCGCAGCCGCAGCAGCCGCCCCGGCTCGATCTCCTCGACCCGCCAGAAGTCCAGCGAGTCGCCCACCCGCAGGCGCGCGGCGTCCCGGCGGCCCCGGCGCAGGCCCACCCCGCCGGCGAGCCGGTCCAGCCAGCCGCGTACGGCCCAGGCGAGGGGGAAGGAGTACCAGCCGTTGTCGCCGCCGATGCCCTCGATGACCCGCCACAGGGACGCGCGCGGGGCGTCCACGCACAGCTCGCGGTGGTCGGTGTAGAGGCTGCCGCCGGCCCAGTCGGGGTCGGTGGGCAGCGGGTCGCTGGGCGTGCCGGGCAGCGAGGCCGACGACCAGCGGGTGGCGACCTTGGCCTCGCGTACCTTCCGCAGGGCCAGTCGTACGGCCTCGTCGAAGCCGATCGGGTGACCGGGCGGGTCCGGCACGTACCGCGCGATGTCGTGTTCGCGGCAGACCACCTCGTGCCGCAGCGACTCGGTGAGCGGCCGGGCGATCGAGGCCGGTACCGGCGTCACCAGCCCGACCCAGTGGCTGGACAGTCCCGGCGAGAGCACCGGCACCGACAGGATGAGCCGGTGCGGCAGCCCGGCGACGACGGCGTAGCGCCGCATCATCTCGCGGTACGTCAGCACGTCCGGCCCGCCGATGTCGAAGGTCCGGCTGACGTCGTCCGGCAGCCTGGCCGAGCCCACGAGCGCCCGCAGCACGTCCCGGACGGCGACGGGCTGGATGCGGGTGCGCACCCAGCTGGGGGTGACCATCACCGGCAGCCGCTCGGTGAGGTAGCGCAGCATCTCGAAGGAGGCCGACCCCGAGCCGATGACGACCGCCGCCCGCAGCACCGCCGTGGGTACCCCGGAATCCAGCAGGATCCGGCCGACCTCGGCGCGCGAGCGCAGATGCGGCGACAGTTCCCGCTCCGGCACGCCGTACGGTGTGAGCCCGCCCAGGTACACGAGCCGGCGCACCCCGGCGGCCCGGGCGCGCTCCCCGAAGATCCGCGCCGACCGCCGGTCCGTCTCCTCGAAGCCCGTGCCGGTCCCCAGGGCGTGCACCAGGTAGTAGCCGATGTCGACGCCCCGCATCGCCCGCGCCACGGACTCCGCGTCGGTGACGTCGCCGCGGACCACCTCGACGGCGCCGGCCCACGGATGGTCGCGCAGCCGATCCGGCGAGCGGGCCAGACAGCGCACCCGCAGGCCCGCCTCCAGCAGCTCCGGGACGAGCCGCCCGCCGATGTACCCGGTCGCGCCGGTCACCAGGCAGAGCGGTTCGCTGTCGCGTGCGTCTCCCGTCATGGGTTCCTCGGTTCCTCGCGTCGGCGTCCCCCTCGCCATCCCTTCCACCGCGAGAGCGGTCGCGGATGCGCCGGAGGGCCACGGCCGCGCGATCGAGTGATCGGTACGACGGGTCCAGCTGGCGGGCCCCGCCGCGAGCCAGGCGGACCTCTCCGACGCCTTCGCCGGGATCGACGGCCTGCTGCTCGCCGTCGCGCTCCTCACCGTGCTGGTGATCCTGCTCCTCGTCTACCGCAGCGTGCTGCTCCCTCTGGTGATCATCCTGTACGCGGTGTTCGCCCTGCCGGCACTGGTCCGGGACCTCGCAGAGCGCGTCTGGTGGCCGGGGAGCGTACGTTCCGACGAGGACGGGAGGGGGCTCACGGCGGTCGGTGACCGAGACCGACGACTGATGCCCGATGGCCGGTGACTGATCCCGGTGACTGATCCCCGATGACTGATGGCCTGTGAGCATGCGGTGCCCCGGGGGGAGCGCCCCGGGCACCGCGTCGTCGGTCGTCGTGGCGTCATCGGTCGTCGTGCCCCGGTCCATTCCGGTCGTACGCCTGCGGAACACGCGCCGAATTCCCCACCCGCGCAAGGGGGCCCGGCCGCCCGGCGTGAAATGCGACGGTCCGCCATACGAGACCCGATCCGCTTCTTCTTGACGGTCGTCGTCGACGGCTGTCACGATCGACGGCATGAACATGCGACTGGACCTCACGCGGCGACGCCATGTCGACCTCGCACGCGTCTCCAGCGCCTCCTGTCGCTCCGCGGCCTGATCACCTCTCTCCGATCCGCCGCGCGTTTCCTTTCCGCCCCGATTCACCACGGCAGCGCACTCGTCGAGGTGAACGTGCTCGCCACGAGCGCCCGCGCATCCCGACTCCGCGTCCCGAACCCCGACCTCGAATTGGGCGTGCCCGATTCAGCGTGCCCAATTCGCTACCCGATTCGGCGTACCCGAGAGCATTCACGCGAAGTCCTTTGCGGTCCCGTGAAGTTCCGCGAAAGTGTCGCGCAATTCCGCGGCAGGCACCGGGCGGAGCACGGCTTCGCCATGCCCGGCCGGGTCCGGCAAAGCTCGGGCCGGGCGCCCGTGTGAAGGCCGACTGCGCGTACACACCCCGTACTTCCAGCCACTCCCTACCGGGGTGCCCGTCCGATCGAGCACCGCCGGCTCCCAGAAAGAGGGCCCATGGCCACCGTCCTGTCCGTCTCCGGCAGCCCCTCCGTCTCCTCCCGTACGGCGAAGCTCGTGCGCCACCTCGACACGCGTCTGGTCGCCCAGGGCCACGAGGTCGTCCCGCTCGACATCCGCACGATCCCGGCCGAGGCCCTGCTCGGAGCGGACTTCAGGCATCCGGCCATCGTCGAGGCCGCCGAACTCTTCGAACGGGCCGACGGGATCGTCATCGCCACCCCCGTCTACAAGGCCGCCTACTCCGGAGTCCTCAAAGCCCTGCTCGACCTGCTCCCGCAGTACGCCCTCACCGGCAAGACCGTGCTTCCCCTGGCCACCGGCGGCACCACCGCCCACGTCCTCGCCATCGACTACGCGCTGCGGCCGGTCCTCAGCTCCATGGGCGCCCGGCACATCGTTCCCGGCTGGTTCACCCTCGACAAGGACATCGCCGTCGGGGAGGACGGCAGGGTCACGGTCGCCCCGGCCACGGCGGAGGCCCTCGACCAGGTCGTCGACCAGTTCCTCACCGCCCTCGGCCCCACGCCGGTCCTCGCCGCCGCGAGCTGACCCGGGCTTCGGCGCCGGACCGAGCCGGCGGGCGATCCCGAGAACCTGTCGCCCGGCACATCCCTGATCGGAGACCCCGCGTGTCCCTCACCTTCCACTGGTTCCTCCCCACCAACGGCGACAGCCGTCACGTCGTCGGCGGCGGTCACGGCACCCCCGCCACCACGTCCGGCCGGGACCGGCCGCCGACGGTGGCCTATCTGGGCCAGATCGCCCGCGCCGCCGAGGACCTGGGCTTCGTCGGCGCGCTCACCCCCACCGGTGCCTGGTGCGAGGACGTCTGGCTCACCACCGCCATGGTCAGCCGGCACACCGAACGCCTGAAGTTCCTGGTCGCCTTCCGGCCCGGCTTCGTCTCGCCCACCCTCGCCGCCCAGATGGCCTCCACCTTCCAGCGGCACACCGGCGGACGGCTCCTCCTCAATGTCGTCACCGGCGGCGAGAGCCATGAGCAGCGCGCCTACGGCGACTTCCTCGACAAGGACGCCCGGTATCGCCGTACCGGAGAATTCCTGCACGTCGTAAGGGAGTTGTGGAAGGGCGGGACCGTCGATCTGGACGGCGAGCACCTCCGGGTCGAGGACGCGAGGCTGGCCCGGCTGCCCGACCCCGTGCCCGAGGTGTACTTCGGCGGTTCCTCGCCCGTCGCCGGGGAGGTCGCCGCCCGGCACGCCGACGTCTATCTGACCTGGGGCGAACCACCGGTCAGGGTGGCGGAGAAGATCGCCTGGATCAAGGGGCTGGCGGCGAAGGAGGGCCGCACCCTCCGCTTCGGGATCAGGCTGCACGTCATCACCCGCGACACCGCCGAACAGGCGTGGGCGGAGGCGAACCGGCTGCTCGACGGCTTCGACGCCGAGACCGTACGGGCCGTGCAGGCCGGACTCGCCCGCAGCGAGTCGGAGGGCCAGCGGCGCATGCTCGCCCTGCACGGCGGCCGCCGCGACGGCCTGGAGATTCATCCCAACCTCTGGGCCGGTGTCGGCCTGGTGCGCGGCGGCGCGGGCACCGCCCTGGTCGGCAGCCACGACGAGGTCACCGACCGGGTCATCGAGTACCACGCCCTCGGCATCGACGAGTTCGTGCTCTCCGGCTACCCCCACCTGGAGGAGGCGTACTGGTTCGGCGAGAACGTCCTCCCACGCCTCGCCGCCCGGGGTCTGTGGCAGCACCCGTTCGCCCGGCCGTCGGCCGCCTCGGCGCAGGTGCCGTTCGCGAGCCGGCCGGCATAGGCCGCGGACGTCACACCGCGCGTTCCATGCAGACCAGTTGGTCCCGCGCGTCCCACGATTCGGTGACATGGAAGCCGAGGCGCTCGTACAGGGCGACGGCGGCGGTCCGCCACTGCCACACCGACAGCCGTACGGTGTCCGCGCCGCGGTCGGCGGCGTGGGTGAGTGCGGCGTCGAGGAGGGCGGAGGCGGCGCCCCGGCCCCGGAACGCCGGGTCCGTCCAGAGTCTCTTGATCTCCGCGTGCCCGTCGGTGGGAGCGGTCACCACCACGCAGCCCACCGCCGTGTCCTCGGCCAGGGCCAGCAGCACGACATCGTCGGCGAACACGGACCCCGGGTCGCAGATCTCGGCCCGGTAGCGGTCCGGCAGCTCCGCCGCGTCGGCGACGGGGGCTCCCTTCTCGGCCTCCGTCCGCAGGTGGTAGGCAGTCAGCAGCGGGGCCGGACCGTCCCCGGTGGAGACCGCCCGGTTCGGCCACCGGACGACGCGGACCTGGCGCTGATCAGTCATGACGCCAGCATCGCAGGTCACCGGCCGGGCCGTGCACGGGCCCCGGGCGCCCCGGTTCAGTACGCGTCCGCCAGACCGCCGAGGTGGGCCCGGCGCACCTCGGCGGTCTGGCCCTGGACGAGCAGGAACAGGGCCTCGCGGGCCAGGCGCTGCGCCCGGCTGTCCAGGGCGAGGGCCCGTCCGCCGCCGGCGACGACCGCGGCGGTCGTCGCCGTGCGCATCAGGTCGAACGCCTTGGTCTTCAGGGCGAGCCGCTCCTCCATGTGCTCGTGGGGCGCGGGGTGGTCGGCGAGGGCGTACGCCTGTCGCCGCACCTTGTCCACCCGCAGTCGCAGACCCTTGGTCCTCGGATCGTCCTGGTCCAGCAGGGCGAGGGCGGACTCGGCGACCCCGAACACCGCCGGCGAGGCGTTGGTGGGCTTGGGGCGGTCGCTCGCGGCCCAGGACTCGTAGGGGGCGTGCAGGGCCACCGCGTCGTCGGGGATCCACAGCCCGTCGAGGTGGAGCGAGACCGTACGGGCCGCCGTGAGCGCCGCGAGCCTCATGGGCGCGGACGCCTTCAGCCCGGACTGCTCCCTGGCCTCGGTGAAGGCGAACACCACCTCGTCCGCGTCCGTCACCCCGGCCAGCAGCATCACGTCGTTGAGCCCCCACCCCGTGTACCAGGGCACCGTGCCGTGGAACAGCCAGCCACCTCGCTTCGGCACCGCCCGGACCGGGACCTGCGGATATCTGCGCAGATGCGCGTACGCGACGCCGGACAGCAGTTCACCGGTGGCCAGTCTCCCCAGCAGACGTTCACGGGCCGGCAGTTCGCTTTTCACCAGGGTCAGCACGGGCGTGTGGTGCTGGGTCTGCACGAACCAGGTCGAGCAGCAGGCCCCGGCGAGGATCTCGGCGGTCTCCCGCGCCACGGAGTTCGGAGCCCCCGAACCGCCGTACGCCACCGGCGCGCTCACCCCGAGCAGCCCCGACCGCTTGATCGCCTCGACACTGGCGGCGGGCACCCCCTCCTGGTCGACGCGCTCCGCCTGAGGCGCGAGCACCTCGGCGGCGAGTCGGCGCGCCTGGACGACGAGGGGGTGCGGTGACGTGGTCATGGGGTGATTCTCCCCGGCTCCGGCCCCGGAGATCACCCCTTCCGGGCCGGAGGATCACCACATTCCGGGCCGACTCTCCTGGTCGGCGCGAGAGGGTGACCCCGCACGCCACGATATTGCTTGACTTAGGCAAGTTATTGTTACGGTGGCCGCATGCCGCTACCGCGCCCCATCGCAGCGGCCACCCTCGCGGACGTGACCGAGATCGAGCGGCTTCTCGCCCGCATCGCGTATCCGGCCGGGCGGGCCCGCCGGCACGGGCGCCCGATGTCGGACAGCGGGCTGTCCCTGGATCGCGTCTCCGTGGCGATCCTGCGGCACATCGCCGAGAGCGAGCCGTCGCGCCCGGGGGTGCTCGCGGTGCGGCTGTCCGTGGAGGCCTCCCATGTCGCGCGGCAGATGCGGCAGTTGGAGAGCGCCGGCCATGTGCGGCGCACCCCGACCCGGACGACCGCCGGGCGCGGCGCGTCCAGATCACCGGCGCCGGCGGGCTCGCGGCCTTCGAAAGGGTCAGGGAGGCCGGTCGCCGGGGCATCGAGGCGGCGCTGAGCGAGTGGCCGACGGAGGACCGGCGGCGACTCGCCCACCTCTTCGGCCGGTTGGCCGACGACTTCGTCGACCATGCGCAGGCAGCCGTGGCCCCCCGCCCCGCCGACTGACGACGACACCGGCTCGACGGGCGGCCGGGACCAGCTGGCGACGGACGTCGTGCGGCACCTGACCAGGCGTCATGTGAGTTGACTGGTCTACACCCTTGACTGGTACAGACCAGCGCGGTTGAGTGTGCCCCACACCCCCCACCACGGCCGCGCCCACGCCGTGACCGGTGCCGCCGGCGCGTGCGCGCGAGGTCCGTCCCCACCGTCTCTCCGGGCTCTCGCCCGGGTGCGGCCGTGCTCCACGAAGGAGTTGGTCCTGTGTCGAGGCGCCGTATCTCCGCCGTACTGACCGCCCTGGTCATCGGCGGTGCCACACCGTTGCTGCTGCCCGCCCAGAGCGCGTCCGCCGCACCCTGTTCCAGTTACGCGAACTGGGTGGCCGGCAAGTCCTACGTCACCGGCAACATCGTGCGCTACACCGACGGCAAGGCGTACATCGCCGAGCACGACAACCCGGGGTACGACCCCACCATCAGCACCTGGTACTGGGAGCCGTACGCCTGCGAGAACGGGCCGGGCAACCCCTCCGGGTTCGTGGTGAGCGAGGCCCAGTTCAACCAGATGTTCCCGAGCCGGAACTCGTTCTACTCCTACAGCGGGCTGCGGGCGGCCATGAGCGCCTTCCCGGCCTTCGCCACCACCGGCAGCGACACCGTGAAGAAGCAGGAGGCCGCCGCCTTCCTCGCCAACGTCAACCACGAGACGGGCGGGCTCGTCCACATCGTCGAGCAGAACACCGCCAACTACCCCACGTACTGCGACTGGAGCCAGTCCTACGGCTGCCCGGCCGGACAGGCGGCCTACTACGGTCGCGGTCCCATCCAGCTCAGCTGGAACTTCAACTACAAGGCGGCCGGGGACGCGCTCGGCCTGAACCTCCTGGGCAACCCCTGGCTGGTGCAGAACGACTCGGCCGTCGCCTGGAAGACCGCGCTGTGGTACTGGAACACCCAGAAGGGTCCCGGCTCGATGACCGGCCACAACGCGATGGTCACCAGCGCGGGCTTCGGCCACACGATCCGAAGCATCAACGGCTCGCTGGAGTGCGACGGCAGGAATCCCGCGCAGGTGCAGAGCAGGGTGAACGCCTACCAGCGTTTCGTCCAGATCCTCGGCACCTCGGCGGGCGGCAACCTCTACTGCTGACGCCCCCGCACCGCTCGTGGATGTCATGCACCTGACGGCCAGCGGGGTCCGGTCGCACACGGCCGGGCCCCGCGCCGTGAACACTCGACGGGGCAGGGGCGGTCAGTCGAGGTCGATCGTGAAACGCCTCGTGCCCGGAGCGATCGTGTCCGCGTGGACCGAGCCGCGAGCCCGGTCGTACACCCCGGTTCCGCCGGTGATCGCGTTGTCGAACGAAGGGGGAGGGCCCGGGTTGAGGATGCCGAAGACCATGCCCTGCACGGAGAGCTGGCCGCCGGCGAGCGTGTAGGTCACGACACACACCTCCGCTCCGCCGTTGTCCACCCGGGTGGTGTCGCAGGTGCCGCCTGTTTCGCCGACCTGGTTGCCCTTCTCGTCGAAAAGGGTCGAGCGGAAGACGGTCCGATCGCCCTGGGCGGGGCTGCCGCCGGGGTTCACGGGGAAGCGCGTCTGCTGCGCGAGCCGGCCGATGAGTGTGATGACCTTGTTCTTTCCCCTGGGGTTGGCCGAATCCGCGTCCGTCGCGGTGGCACCCGCGACAGGGGCGCAGGCGAGAAGGGTGACCAGCGCAGTGGCCGTGCCGAGGCAGGTTGCTCTGACGGGGCGCATCAAGTGGCTCCTGAGGTTGACGATCACGGGTAGTCCGGTGTCGCATTCATAACCTCGGCTCCGCCGCGCCCAGCGTGACCGTCGGAAAGTCCGACCGATCGGACGAGCAGGGGGCAAGAGGCGCTCCGACTTCGGTCCTCGGTCGCACCGGCGCCCTCTCGCGAGGCGCAGCAGCCACACGACCGGCACCTGCGGCTCATCGTCGACTCCGACCCTTACCCCGACGCCGGGCTCGGCCGAAACCTTGATGTCCGGCGTGGTCCTCTCCCCGTCGCGGAGCATGACGTTCGCGGGCAGTGCCCTCTGGGAGACCATGTGAGTGCGAGTCCCACCTCGGCCGTTCACGTGATCTGCCGGCGATAGCATCGGCGTCGGCGCCGTCCGGATCGCCAGGCGGAAGTGGGCCGTCGAACACCCTGCACCGGGCATGGCGTCGGGGCAAAGGGGCATCAACAGGTTCATATAGGCTGCCTGTTCCGTCCCTGCCGTTCGTCACCACCCGGGAGAGTCACCCGTGAGCGTAGCCACCGCCCACTCCGCATCGGCCGTACCGCCCGCCGACGGGACGCCCGCCGCGCCGAAGGCCGCCGAGGCGGCCCCCGCGCAGGACGAGGGCTTCTGGGTCGAGCCCGTCGCGGCCGGGGAGCAGGCCGCCGGGGCCGTGCCCGGGCCCGGGGTGCCGGCGCAGCCGTCCGCGGCTCAGGCGTCCGCCGCTCAGGCGTCCGACGACGACACCTCCGCCGACGCCGTGGACGAGCAGGTCGCCCGTGACGCCCGGGAGTTCGGGGTGTACGCGCGCACCGGCGGCTGGGCCTTCGCGCTGAAGGTGGCGCGGAGCGTGCGGCCCGGCGGCGAGACGGCGGGGGAGACGGCGAAGGTGTCGGCGAAGCGGTTCGCCGACCTGGCCGGATGCTCGCCGGAGCGGGTCATGCGCTACTACAAGGCGTGGGACAGGGCGGCCGACGACGGCATGGTCCCGCACTTCGAGGCGCTGGCCCCCGGCGAGGAGATCGACCTCCCGGACTCCGACGTGTGGCTGACGTACTACAGCTCCCGGTCCAGCGCCTCCTCCGACCGGGGCACCGCCATCACGGCGGCGGCCGAGGCCGAGGGCATCCGCCCGACCAAGGCCCTGGAGGTCGCCGAGAACCCCACCGCTCTGCGCGCCGCGATCCTCGCCGATCCGTCCACCGCGCAGGCGGCCCGCACCGCGCTCCTCGACCGTCTGAAGGAGGACCCCTCCCTCCAGACGGAACTGGCCCGCGACATCGCCCGCACCGACGAACTGAAGAAGGCCGTCGCGAACGAGACGCAGGCGGCCACCCGTATCGGGTACGTCCGGCAGATCGTGGAGAACGGCCAGGTCAAGACCCCGGCCGGCCAGGTGATCGACGCCACCGCCGAGTTGCGCGCCGAGGCCGAGCGGCATCTGTCCCTCATCGACGAGCTGGACGACGACGAGGACACCGGCGAGTGGGCGTCGGAGGCGTACGACACCGTCAAGGAACTCGTCGTGCAGACCGTCGAGGCGGACCCCGAGCTGCGGGTCCAGGAGCGCCGGACGAAGTTCTACAGCAGCCTCCAGAAGGCGACGAAGGTCTTCGAGGAGCTGACCCTCGACGACGCCGTCGACCTCGACGCCATCTACGAGGACGACATGCTCCAGCGCCTGGAGGACCTCCAGCAGGCCCTGAACACCTGCATCGCCGCCCTGCGCAAGGCGTCGCCGGGCGAGTGATCACGGGCTCCGGCCCTCCCGTGTCCCGAGGCCCCCTGCGCGACAGGGGGCCTCGGTCGTACCGCAGGGACCCCGCTCGACGGAACCACGTGACACCCCTCACGCGACAAGGGCGAAATGCCATTTGCCGTCCGGTGCGTGTTACGTATAACCTCCCGGGAACCCCGAGCGGCCCACGGACCGCCGACGCACGATCCCGCGCGATCTCCACGCGGTCCGCGCCCCACTCGAAAGGCCCCGATGAGACGACGCATCGCCCTGGTCACCCTCGTGGTCGACGACTACGACGAGGCGATCCGCTTCTACACGGAGGCGCTCGGGTTCCGGCTCGCCGAGGACGAGCCGAGGCCCGGCGGCAGCCGCTGGGTCGTCGTCGAACCGGGCGGCGACGGGCAGAGCGGCGGACTCCTGCTCGCGAAGGCCGCGAACGAGGCCCAGCGTTCCCGGATCGGCGACCAGACCGGCGGACGCGTGGGCTTCTTCCTGCACACCGACGACTTCGCCCGCGACCACGCCCGGATGCGGGCGGCGGGCGTCACGTTCCTGGAGGAACCGCGCCACGAGCCCTACGGCTCGGTCGCCGTCTTCGAGGACCTGTACGGCAACCGCTGGGACCTCCTCCAGCCCGCCACCGACTGACCGGGCCGCCCGGGCCGTCATCCGGGCCGTCCCCCCTCGCCGACCGAGCACCTCGGTCACCCGCCCCGACCCGCCACCGCACCACCTGCCCGAGGAACGAACGCCATGACCGAGCCCCGCATCGACGCCGACACCATCCGCCGCCTCCCCAAGGCCGTCCTGCACGACCACCTCGACGGCGGCCTGCGCCCCGCCACACTCGTGGAGCTCGCGGCCGAGGTCGGCCACACCCTGCCGGAGACCGACCCGGAGGCGCTCGCCGCCTGGTTCTACGAGGCCGCCAACTCCGGTGACCTGGTGCGCTACATAGCCACCTTCGAGCACACCCTCGCGGTGCTGCAGACCCGTGAGGGACTGCTGCGCACCGCCGAGGAGTACGTGCTCGACCTGGCCGCCGACGGTGTCGTCTACGGCGAGGTGCGCTACGCCCCCGAGCTGAACACGGCGGGCGGGCTCACCATGAGCGAGGTCGTCGAGACCGTCCAGGAGGGCCTGGCCGCCGGTATGGCCAAGGCCGCTGCCCAGGGCACGCCGGTCCGCGTCGGCACGATCCTGTGCGGGATGCGCATGTTCGACCGGGTCCGCGAAGCCGCCGAACTGGCGGTGGTCTTCCGGGACGCCGGCGTCGTCGGCTTCGACATCGCGGGCGCCGAGGACGGCTTCCCGCCCGCCGACCACCTGGCCGCCTTCGAGCACCTGCGCCGCGAGAGCGTCCCCTTCACCATCCACGCCGGGGAGGCCCACGGGCTGCCCAGCATCCACCAGGCCCTCCAGGTCTGCGGCGCCCAGCGCATCGGCCACGGCGTCCGGATCACCGAGGACATCGTCGACGGCAAGCTCGGCCGCCTCGCCTCCTGGGTCCGCGACCGCCGGGTCGCCCTGGAGATGTGCCCCACCTCCAACCTCCAGACCGGCTGCGCCACCTCGATCGCCGAGCACCCGATCACGGAGCTGAAGGACCTCGGCTTCCGCGTCACCCTCAACACCGACAACCGGCTGGTCTCGGGCACCACCATGACCCGGGAGATGACCCTGCTCGTCGAGGACGCCGGCTGGACCCTCGACGACCTGCGCACGGTCACCGTCAACGCCCTCAAGAGCGCCTTCATCCCGTTCGACGAGCGCAACGCCCTCATCGACAGCGTCGTCCTGCCGGGCTACGCCTCCGCCTCCTAGCGGTCGTCCCGGCGGTGTCCTAGCGGCCCTCGCGCAGCACCAGCCCTCTTACGTACGCCGCCTGGCCGACATGCTGAAGGTCGTCGGCCAGGACGCTGACCAGGCGTACGCCGAGGGTGACGGCCGGGGTCCACCGCTCGTCCACGACCCGGTCGAGGCCGTCGGCATCGACGCCGCGCACGAACGCCCCCGTCTGTTCGTGGACGGCGTCGAAGTATCCGGTGAGCAGGTCACCCGAGTCGACCCGAACCCGCTCCACCTGCGTCGGGCTGTGCCCGTATCCCGTGTCCCGGGCCGGCAGGGCCAGCCCGAAACGCTTCTCCCAGCCCTGGGACAGCCAGACCTGTTCGAGTCCGGCGGCGTCGGCCACATGGTCGTCCTGGATCCGGGTGAGGTGCCACACCAGCCAGGCGACGGAGTTGGCGCCGGGGGCGGGCCGGGCGTGGAGGTCCGCCGGGGCGAGCCCCTCCACGGCGGCGTGGACCTCCTCCTTGATCCGGCCGAACGCGTCGATGAGAACGTCCTTCACATCCATACGTCCACCATCGGGCATCCGGGCCGGACCCGCACCGCCCTCGCCCGCGCCCTTCCACGGCGCGGTCAGCTGCCGGCCGCACCCTTGGTGCCGATGTGGAAGATCTTGAGGTCACGGGCCATGTCGACGACCAGCCTGGTCGTCTTTCCGCCACCCCAGGTGATCCCGGCCTCGGTGTGGTTCGCGGTGCCGTTGTCGGTGACCTTCCACCGGACGGGGACGTTCTGGGCGCGCAGAACGCCGTCGGCGTGGTCCTTCTTCTCCCAGGCCCTGAGTTCCTGGTCAGTGGTCAGTAGAGCTTGTCGACGGCGGTGGTGGTCGTCTTCTTGAAGGCCTTGACCGGCGCGTCCTTGAAGCCGCCCATCTGGCCCCAGTCCACGACGGTGACGGTCCGGCCGTCCCGGCCCACCGACAGGAGCCGGATGTCCATGGCTCCCCAGGACGTGACGCCGGCGACACCGTGGACACGGGCGCCCTCCTCGACGGGCAGTGTGCCGAGGTCCCGGTACTCGACCTCGACGTCCGGGTCGGAGGACTCGCTCACGCAGTCCCGGAAGTCCTTGTTCAGCCGCGTGGCGAGAGCTTGGGCCTTGCTGTCGCTGCCGGTGACGACGACGACCTGCCTGGCGCTGGTCTCCAGGTCCGTCCGGAAGGAGCGGTGGTTGACGTCGTACGCCAGGAACGCGTCGCCCAGGCAGTACTGCAACTCCTCGGGGACGCCGTCCTCGATCCGGCCCGCCGTCCAGGTGGACGAGGGGTGCGGTGGGAGCTGGGACGCCGACAGGTACTTCGGTGCGCTCGCCTTCGCCGCGGCCGCCGGTGCGGCGCCGGCGGCGAGTGCGGAGCCCGCGGTGAGACCCGCGACGACGAGTGCGGTGAGCATGTGCGCTCGGGTGGGCTTGGGCATGGGTGTCCCCCGTGAACGAGTACCTCGACAGGTACGTGGATGAGTGTGTGATGCCGTCGCGCCGTCGGCCGGATGGTCGGTCCGGCCCTGGTCGGGGCGACACCAAGAGCATCGGCCGTCACGGGCCGAGGGTGCAACGGCTGACGTCCGATCCGCGCCCCTGGAACCATCCCAGCCCTTCTGACGTGCACATATAGGGAGTGCCTGGGATACCGTCCCGGGCCGGTGAGGACACGGGGGAACAGTGCCGGCAGCAGGGGACGACGTCCAGCGGTTCGCGGCGTCGCTCACGCGTCTCAAGGAGCGCACGGACCGCAGCTACGGGCAGCTGGCCCGGCGCCTCAACATGAACACCTCGACGCTGCACCGCTACTGCGCGGGCGGCACGGTGCCGCTCGACTTCGCACCCGTCGAGCGCTTCGCCGTGCTCTGCGGGGCGACGGGGGAGGAGCGGCTGGAACTCCACCGCCTGTGGCTGTCGGCGATGGCGGCACGGCAGCGGGTGCGGGGGGCCGGGCCGGAGGTGGCCGGGGCGGGAGCCGCGGAGCGGGAGCCGACTGAGCCGGGCGCGAGCGGCCCGGATGCGGCCGGCACGGGGGGCGAAGGCTCGCCCGCGCCGGAGCCGGGCCTGCCTGCCGAAGCCGTGGGGCCGACCGACGGCACCGGCGGGTCGGTCGCGGCCACCGGGCGGGGCCATGAGGCTGGAGCGAGCGCTCCCGCCGGGTTGCCGGAGGCCGCAGGGACGCCCGCATCCGCCGGATCCTCCGAAGCCGCCGGTCCGTCCACGTCAGCCGGTCCGCCCACGTCAGCCGGTCAGTCCAAGGCTGCCGGTCAGTCCGAGGCTGCCGGTTCGTCCAAGGCCGCCGGGGCGGCCGGCCCCGCCGGGGCGCCGCAAGCCGCCGGGCCGGCCGCTGTCGCCCAGGCAGGTGAGCGGGCGGCATCCCCGTCGGACCTGCTCCCGGCCCCGGCCCCGGCCCGGCGCCCCTGGCACCGGCGTCGGCGGACGCTCGTCAGCGCGGCCGTCGTCGCGGTGCTCCTCGCCACCCTGGGCGGCCTCGCCGCCCTGCCGTCCGGGCGCGCTCCGGCGGACCGCGCCGCCCCGGCCGACGTCCCGGCGCCGTTCCGTACGACAACGGGTGCCCAGCGCCCGTCGACCGCGCCCACGAGCCCGTCTCCCTCGCCGGCCGTCACCGGAAGCCCTTCGGGCACGGTCTCGCCGCCGCCCGACGAGCCACGGAACAGGACGAAGGACGGCGCCCCCGACGAGCCGCGGTCCCGGGCCACCGGTGTGCCGATCACCTGGACGGCGAACTCACAGATCTGGAACATGGGCTGCGGGCACGACTACGTCATCGCCAGGCCGCCGAAGGAGGTGCCCCCGCCCCCGCCGCCGCAGGACGCGGGCGCCTGGGCCGCGACCCAGGGCGCCGTGCACGGGCGGAACACGATCGTGGAGGTCACGGTGCAGGGCCGGACGTCCGCGGCCGTCGTCCTGACGGCGTTGCGGGTACGCGTCGTCGGACGCACCGCACCCGCCACGGGCAACACCTACGCGATGGACCAGGGCTGCGGAGGACGGGTCAGCCCCCGGTACTTCGATGTCGACCTGGACAAGAACCGGCCGATCGCCCGCCCGGTCGACGGCGCCGACCTCGACATCCCGATCCCGGCCGTGCGGTTTCCGTACAGCGTGGCGGCCGGGGACCCGGCGGTCCTGCGGGTCAGCGCCGAGACCGAGAGCTGCGACTGCCAGTGGTACCTGGAGCTGGAGTGGTCCTCCGAGGGCCGTACCGGCACGGTCCGGATCGACGACGGCGGCCGACCGTTCCGCACGACCGGGATCAAGGGCCTGCCGCGCTACTCGTACGCCACCGAGAGCCACCGGTGGACGCCCTTCACGGAATGATCCGGCCACGGCCGACCGGCGGGTCGAGGAGGTCCAGCAGGGCCCGGGCCGCCGGACTCGTGGCCTGCGGGGGAGGAAGCAGGGCCACCGTCTCGTACACGGTCTCGCCGGCGTCCTTGACGGGGAGGGCGACGAGCGAGTCGCGCTTGTGCCGGAAGTGGCGCGGGACGACGGCGACGCCGAGATCCTCGTCGACGAGGTCGAGGAGGCTGTGCACGTCGTTGACCTCCAGGGCGACGGACCTGCGGACACCCGCGGCGGCGAACACCGAGTCGGTGGTGCGGCGCGGGCCCCAGTCCGGGTGGAAGTCGACGAAGACCTCGCCGCCCAGCTCCTGCGGGGTCACGGCGGCGCCGGCGGCCGCGAGACGGTGACCGGGATGGCACAGGACGGTCATCGGCTCGCTGGACAGCGGGACGACCCGCAGCTGGTCGGTGTCCTCCTGCGCGGTCCGCACGGCGAACGCCAGGTCCAGGCGCCCGCTCGCCACCTCCTCCGCGAGCGCGCCCGAGCCCGCCTGCCGCAGACAGATCTCCACATCGGGGTGCAGCCGCCGGAACGAGGCGAGCAGCCCCGCCACGTGCAGCCCGGCCAGACACTGCTCGGACCCGAGCGCGAGCATGCCGCGCAGCACACCCTGCACGGCGGCCACCGCCTCCCGGGCCGACCGCACCTGTGCCAGGATCCGCTCCGCCTCGGTCAGCAGCGCGCGCCCCGCCGGGGTGAGCATCACCCGGCGGGTGGTCCGGACGAACAGCGGCGTCTGCAGCTCGCGCTCCAGCGCCCGTACGGAGGCGGACAGGCCGGACTGGGAGACGAGCAGCCGTTCGGCGGCCCGGGTGAAGTGCTCCTCCTCGGCGACCGCGACGAAGTGCTGGAGATGGCGGAGTTCCATGACTGAGAAGCGTAGGTGCTGAATCCCATCGGATTCTTCTGTTGGACCAATGCCCGCAGGTCGCGAAAGAGTGGACACGGGTTCCCAGGGACCCCGGTCCCCCAGTGCCAACCACAGGAGTCGCGTTGTACACCGCACACCCCGACCGTTACGCGGACATGCCCTACCGGCGCACCGGACGCAGCGGTCTGAAACTTCCCGCGCTCTCGCTCGGCCTGTGGCACAACTTCGGCCCCGACCGTTCCGTGGAGACGCAGCGCGCGATCCTGCGCCGCGCCTTCGACCTGGGCGTCACCCACTTCGACCTGGCCAACAACTACGGCCCGCCCCCCGGCTCCGCCGAGTCCGCCCTCGGTGAGGCCCTGAAGGCCGACTTCGCCCCGTACCGCGACGAGCTGGTGATCTCCACCAAGGCGGGCTATCTGATGTGGCCCGGTCCGTACGGGGAGTGGGGCTCCCGCAAGTACGTGCTCTCCTCGCTGGACCAGAGCCTGAAGCGCATGGGCCTCGACCACGTCGACATCTTCTACTCGCACCGCCCCGACCCGCAGACTCCGCTGGAGGAGACGATGGGCGCGCTGCACTCGGCGGTCCAGCAGGGCAAGGCGCTGTACGTCGGCGTCTCGAACTACTCGGCCGAGCAGACCCGGGAGGCCGCCCGCATCCTGGGCGAGCTGGGCACCCCGCTCCTCATCCACCAGCCGCGCTACTCGATGCTCGACCGGCGCCCCGAGACCGAGGGGCTGCTCGACGCGCTCGACGAGCTGCAGGTCGGTTCCATCGTCTTCTCCCCGCTGGAGCAGGGTCTGCTGACCTCCCGCTACCTCGACGGCATCCCGGAGGACTCCCGCGCGGCGAGCGACAGCCCCTTCCTGCGGTCCGACGCCGTCACCGAGGACCTGGTGGGCAGGCTGCGCGCGCTGGACGAGGTCGCCAAGTCCCGCGGCCAGACGCTCGCCCAGCTCGCCCTGGCCTGGACGCTGCGCGGCGGCCGGGTCACCTCCGCCCTCGTCGGCGCGAGCAGTGCCCGGCAGATCGAGGACAGCGTCGGAGCCATCGCCCACCTCGACTTCGAGGCGGACGAACTGGCCCGCATCGACGCGATCATCGAGGGCAAGGGCTGACCTCGGCCTCAGGTCGGCGATCGATCCGCTCCTGCAGCCGGACGGTCACCGACCGGTCCGCTCCGCCGTGAACTGAGGGAGAACCCCGCCGCCGGGCGGCGGACACCCTCCCGCGCGGGCTACTCCGCCGGCACCCGGTCCAGGAAGCCGTACACGCTCCGGATGCGGTCCTGCGCGTCGAGCGTGATCACGTCGAACCCGGCGACCGGGGCCGCGCCGTCCGCCTCGTCCACCAGTTCCCAGCGGAATCGGGCGGTGTCGTGGTGGCCGTCCACGACCGTGGCCAGGCGGAAGGCGAGGCCGGGGAACCGTGTGCGGGCGGCGGTGATCAGTGCGGCGATCTCCCCGTGCCCGCGCACGTCGGCCAGGGGGTCGGTGTAGCCGCCGTCGGCGGCCCAGGCGGCGGCGACCGCGGCGGCCCGTTCGTCCTCGCCGTCCGCGTTCCATGCCTCGAAGTACCGGGCGGCGGCGGTCTCGTAGCGGTCTCGGCGCTCTTGATTCTGATGCGCGGGCATGATCGTTGAACCCTCCATCGGGGATCTGCGTAAGAGACGGGGACCGGATCCGGAGCCGTCCGCGGCGTCCTGGTGATCCGGCACCGCACACGATGCCCGCCCCCGCCGCAGGGCGTCGATTACCTCGGAGGTCATCCCGAGAAAGGCCCGGTCGCAGGGCCTGACGCATCGTTTCGGCCACTCGCGTGCTCGCATATGCCAGGAGACTGGCCGAATTGGCATGGTGACAGAGTGTCAGCCGTGGCGATACTCGAGTGACAGGGCGATTGAGTCATGAACCAACGCGCACCCGTGCGCGTCCATCACGTCACTGTGCGTGACTATCGGGTCGCCAGATGTGCACGACCGGCAAATCTGTGAGGCGAGAGCAAGTCCGCGCGGCGAGCGAGGCCGGGCGGGACGGCGGTGCGATCGGGGGAGCGAAGCGTGCACGACGAATTCCTGTGCCATGTCACCGCGTACGGATGGTGCGACGGCCGGCGCGTCGGCGTGCCCCTCGGGACCTATCGCGCCCCCACGCTGGCGCTGGCGCTGTGGTGGATGCGCGACCGCGCGTTATGGATCGCCGAACGCCTCGACCCGTGTCCCGAGAACCCGAACTTCCCCCCGAACGCGGTCGTCCCGGTCGCCGGCACCGTGCCGGACGTGCCGGCCCTGCTGCGCGCCTGGTCCACCGACGAGGCGCAACAGGATCTGGTGGCCGACGAGTTGGCCGCCGGAAACCTGGTCCGCATCGCCACCAACGACGACACCACGGAGTACGAGCTGCTCGCGGAGTCCGTCGACGCCGTGCGCATGCAGCGCATCGCCCAGCGCATCGCCGCCCCCGCCGCCTGACCCCCGGGGCCGCCCTCGGCGATCACACCCCCGGTGCCGCCGTTCGCCGCGGTCCGTGCTGCCTCACCGGAGCGACCGGGCGCATATCGGGGTGAATCGGTAGAATTTCTTGCATGGCAGAGCGGTCCCTCGCACCGACCGCGCCCGAACTCGTGCTGGAAACCGAGTCGGGCTCCACGGTGATGACCCCGAGCCACGCGTACCACGTGGGGCGCGACCCGCTCAGCGACGTCGTCCTCGACGACGACCGGGTCTCGTGGCACCACGCGGTGCTGCGCGCCGAGGCCGGTCACTGGACGATCGAGGACGAGCACAGCACCAACGGCACGTACGCCGACGGCCACCGTGTCCACGAGTGGGACGTCGGGCCCGGCACCGTCATCCACTTCGGGAGCCTCCCCGACGGCCCCCGCGCGGTACTCAGCGGCCTCGCCCCCGAGCGGCCCTCCGGCGTCCTCGGCCCCGCCTCCACCGGCACGTTCCGCCGGCCCACCAGTGTCCGCCCGTTGCCCGAGCGGACCGTCCGGATCGGCCGTGCCACCGACAACGACCTGGTCATCGACGACCTCATCGTCTCCCGCCGGCACGCGGAACTACGGGCGCGGCCGGAGGGCACCTACGAGATCGTCGACCTCGGCAGCCACAACGGCACCTTCCTCAACGGCACACCCGTGGACCGGGCCCCCGTCACCGCCGGTGACATCGTCGGCATCGGGCACTCCGCGTTCTGCCTGGTCGGCGACCAGTTGCAGGAGTACGTCGACACCGGCGAGGTCTCCCTCGATGTCCAGGAACTCACCGTCGCCGTCGACCGCGGCCGCAGGACGCTGCTGGACGAGGTCTCGTTTCCGGTCGGCGAGAAATGCCTCCTCGCCGTCGTCGGCCCCAGCGGCGCCGGCAAGTCCACCCTCCTGAACGCCCTGACCGGGCAGCGCCCCGCCGACAGCGGCACGGTCCTCTACGACGGACGCGA
This sequence comes from Streptomyces sp. NPDC041108, assembly GCF_055592645.1. Lineage (NCBI taxonomy): Bacteria > Bacillati > Actinomycetota > Actinomycetes > Kitasatosporales > Streptomycetaceae > Streptomyces > Streptomyces sp. NPDC041108. The sequence goes on from NZ_JBVIYK010000011.1 coordinate 159,787, forward strand.
CCTCTACCGCGACTACGCCGAACTGCGCCAGCGCATCGGCCTGGTCCCGCAGGACGACATCCTGCACGCGCAACTGACCGTCCGCAGAGCGCTTTCCTACACCGCCGAACTCCGCTTCCCCCAGGACACCGCGAAGGCCGAGCGACAGGCCCGGGTCGACGAGGTGATCCGCGAACTTGGCCTCGAACAGCGGGCCGGCCAGCCCATCCACAGCCTCTCCGGCGGCCAGCGCAAACGGGTGAGCGTCGCCCTGGAACTGCTGACCAAGCCCTCCCTGCTGTTCCTGGACGAACCGACCTCCGGACTGGACCCGGGCATGGACCGCTCGGTGATGCACATGCTGCGCGGCCTCGCCGACGACGGCCGCACGGTCATCGTCGTCACCCACAGCGTCCTCAGCCTCGACGTCTGCGACCGGCTCCTCGTCCTCGCCCCCGGCGGCAAGGTCGCCTACTACGGGCCGCCGGACGACACCCTCGCGTTCTTCGGGTTCGCCCAGTGGCCGGAGGCATTCGAGGCTTTCGAACGGGATCAGGAGCGGGACTGGGCGGGCGAGTACCGCGACTCGCCCTTCCGGCACCAGTACGTCACCGCCTCCATGGGGCGGCCGTATCTGCCCGAGGACTCTCAGCCGGTCGCCGTGGCGCCGCCGCCCAAACCGCAGAGCTGGGGCGCCCAACTGGGCACGCTGGTGCGCCGGTACGCGGCCGCGCTCGGCGCCGACCGGACCTTCCTCGCCATCATGATCGCGCTGCCGTTCGTGATGGGCGCGATGGCGAGGGCGCTCGCGGGGAGCACGCTGGACCGGGAGACCGCCATGAACGCGCTGCTCATCCTGTGTGTGGGCGGGGTGCTGACGGGTGCGGCCAACGCCGTGCGCGAACTGGTCAAGGAACGGGTGATCTACCGGCGCGAACGGGCCGTCGGCCTGTCCAGATCCGCCTACCTGATGTCCAAGGTCGTCGTCCTCGGCACGGTCACCGTCCTGCAGGCGGTCGTCCTCACCCTGGTCGCCCTGCTCGGCGTCGACCTCGCCGCCCCGGACGGGGAAGGGGTGCTCATGCCGCCCCTGGTCGAGATCACGTGCGCCGTGGCGTTCCTCGCCTTCACCGCGATGATGCTCGGCCTGGTGGTCTCCGCGCTGGTGCGCAAGGAGGAGGTCACCATGCCGCTGCTGGTGCTCCTCGCGATCGTCCAGGTCGTGTTCTGCGGCGCCCTGCTGGACGTCAGGGGCACGATCGTCCTCGAACAGCTGGCGTGGCTGGTGCCGTCGCGATGGGCGTTCGCCGCGATGGCCGGCACGATCGACCTCGAAGAGATCGTCCCCGACACCTCGGACCCGCTGTTCGCGCACTCGGCGGGCGTGTGGCTGCTCGACATGGGGATGCTCGTCGTCCTGTCGCTGCTCTGCGGCTGGCTCGTCGCCCGGCTGCTGCGGCGCCGTGAGCCCGCGGTGATGCGGAAGTAGCCGCGATGACGACCCCCGGTTTCCTCCCCACCCATGTCGTCCCGCCGGGCGGACTGCCCGCCTGGGAGCTTCCCGACCCGTCCCGGCCCACCGTGGCCCTCGACGCGCTGCTGCCCGTCCAGCTCCTGGAACGGCGCGGCGACTGGGGGCACGCCCTGTGCGCCAACGGCTGGTCCGCGTGGGTCGACGCCCGTCTCCTCGTCGCCGTACCCCGGGACCCGCCCGCGGCCGGCGCGGACGCGGCCCGCACCGCCGACCCGCGTCCGCTGCTTGCCCGGGCCGAGGAGGCCCTGTCGCGCTACCGCACCGAGGCGGAGGCACTGGCCGCGGGCCACCGCGACGGGGAGTCCTTCCACGACCGTACGAAGGGGCTGCGGATCGGGGTGGTCGTCGACGGCGAGTCGCTGTGGCTGTTCGACGCCGCGCACGAGCGGTGGGTGTACTGCGACGGGACCCGGCTGAGCGCCTTCGCCGTCGGGGACGCCCCGCGCGCGACCCCGGCCACCCCTCCTCACCCGCCCGCCGCCCCGGCCCCCGAGGCGACGCGCGTCGTGGCGGAACCCGGCCCCGAACCGGCGCGGGACCGTGCGACCGGCCCGCCGGCCGGTCACCGGCCGGCGGACCACGGCCCGCGCGACCACGAACCCACCCGCCTGGTCCCGCCGGTGACCCGCGATGAGTGAGACGCAGCCGTACGCGGGGCGCCCCTCCGAGCTGGTCGGACGGCAGATCGCGGGCTACCGCATCGAACGCGAGATCGGCCGGGGCGGGATGGCCGTCGTCTACCAGGCACTGGATCTGCGCCTGGAACGGACGGTCGCGCTCAAGCTGCTCGCCCCGGAGCTCGCCCGCAACGACACCTTCCGGCGGCGCTTCACCCACGAGTCACGGGTGGCCGCCGCGATCGACCACCCGCACATCGTGCCGGTCTTCGAGGCGGGCGAGACGGACGGCGTCCTCTACATCGCCATGCGGTACGTCGCGGGCAGCGATCTGCGGCATCTGCTCGACCGGGAGGGCCCGCTGCCGGTCCGGGCAGCCACCCGGATCGCCGCCCAGGTCGCCTCCGCGCTCGACGCGGCGCACGACCACGGCCTGGTGCACCGGGACGTCAAGCCCGGCAACATCCTGGTCGCGCAGGGCACCGACAGCGACCACCCCGAGCACGTCTACCTCACCGACTTCGGCCTGACGAAGAAGTCCCTGTCCCTGACCGGCTTCACCAGCGTGGGCCAGTTCGTGGGCACCCTCGACTACGTGGCTCCGGAGCAGATCTCCGGCAAGCCCGTCGACGGCCGCTGCGACGTCTACAGCCTCGCCTGCGTCGTCCACGAGACGCTCGCCGGCCGGCCGCCCTTCCAACGGGACGACGACATGGCCCTGTTGTGGGCCCACCAGTACGACCAGCCGCCCCCGCTGACCGCCGGGCGCCCCGATCTGCCGCCGGCCGTCGACGAGGTGCTGGCGACGGCGCTGGCCAAGTCCCCGGACGACCGGTACGACTCCTGTCTGGCCTTCGTGGCCGCGCTCAGGGCCGCCGACGCAGCGGGCGGCCTCCCACCGGAGCTGCGCGCACCGGCGCCGGCCCTCGCGCCGAAGGCGTCCGGACCGCCCGAGGCGCCGCCGGACCCGCCGCCGTGGGCCGCGCCCGTCTTCATCCGGCCCGGCCGTCACCCCGGCTGACGTCGAGCCGATCGACGCGGGAGACGTTCTCCCGGTCGTCGGCGTCCTGGCCGTCCTCGGCGGCGAACCAGGCGTCGAGGATCTCCTTGAGCAGCGGCCCGGAGGTCAGCCGCAGCCCGAGCGCCAGGACGTTGGCGTGGTTCCAGCGGCGGGCACCGTCGGCCGTGTACGCGTCCCCGCACAGGGCGGCCCGTACCCCGGGCACCTTGTTCGCGGCGATGGACGCGCCGGTGCCCGTCCAGCAGCACACGACGGCCTGGTCCGCCCTGCCGGCGGCGACATCGCGCGCCGCCGCCTCCGAGCAGACCGCCCACCGGGGGTCGTCGCCCTCGCGCAGCGCGCCGTGGGTCAGCACCTCGTGGCCCCGGCCGCGCAGCTCCGCGAGGAGGAGGCGGGCGACGGGCTCGTCCATGTCCGAGGAGACGGAGATCCGCATGTCCCCGAGGCTACCCGGCGCGCCGGCCACCGGCTCCGGTTCGGCCCTCGCGTACGGCGCCGTGCGCGCGCTGATCACGACCGCGACACTCTGTCCGAGACGACCTGCGCCGACAGCTTCGACACCCTGATGCGTGCCGTCGGCACCTCCACGGCCGCCGGGCCGGGATCCGGATGTACCGGAGGCCCCGACCGACGCGTAACCGATAGGTTACGCTTTCCGAGTGGACGACCTCAGCGAGGTGGCCGAAGCCATCGCCGATCCGGTGCGCCGGGAGATCCTGCTCATGCTGCGTCACGGTTCGCTGACGGCAGGTGAGATCGCGGGGAGGTTCCCCATCAGCCGGCCCGCCGTGAGCCGCCATCTGCGCGTACTGCGTGAGGCCGGCCTGGTCGGGGACGAGCAGGCCGGACGCCACCGTCGGTACTCGCTCGTGCCCGCCCGGCTGACCCACCTCACCACCTGGCTCGCCCTGTTCGACACCCGCCGGCCCGGCTGGTCGCAGCGGCTCGCCGCGCTGGAGACCGAGGTCCACCGGACCCGCAGGGACCGGGAACGGGCCGAGCCCGACCGGACATCGCGCAGCGCGCCCCACCCCAGGAAGGACACCGCATGACGCCCGAACCCACCGGACAGCTCCTGTCCACGCCGTCCGGACACGACCTCGTCCTCACCCGTACCTACGCCGCACCCGCGCCCGACGTCTGGGCGAGCGTGACCGAGCCGGAACGTACCGCCCGCTGGTTCGGCCCCTGGCGCGGCGAGGCCGCACCGGGCCGCACCATCGAGGTGCGGATGACGTTCGAGGAGTCGGCCCCGTGGTGCCCGATGCGGATCGAAGCCTGTGAGCCGCCTCGCCGACTCGCCGTCTCGACGGAGGACGAGGCGGGTTCCTGGTCGCTGGAGTTGCTGCTGACCGAGACCGAGGGCACGACCGAACTCAGGCTGGTCCACCATCTCGTCTCCCCGGACGCGCTCGGCTCGACCGGCCCCGGCTGGGAGTACTACCTGGACATGCTCGCCGCCGCACGCCGGGGCGGGCCCCGGCCCGACTTCGAGGACTACTACCCGGCACAGAAGGCGTACTACGAGTCCCTGGCCTGAGACGTCAACGGCGCCGCAGTCCCCCGCGGCCGCACGGTGATCGACCACGGCCCGTCGGAACGGACGTGGATGAGACAGGGGCCGGTGAGGGGGGCTTCGCCCTGCCAGGGGCCCACGTGGTCGGCCAGTTGGCCGAGGAAGGCGGCGCCGTCCGGTTCGAAGGTGTCGACGAGGAAGTAGCCGCCGTCGTCGGACCGCGGATCGCCCTCGTACCGGAGGGCCGCGATCCCGGGACCCCCGGTGTGGCGCAGTACGTCCGAGGCGGGACGCCGGGTGTGGCCCTCGCAGGCGAGCGCACTCGACACCGGACTCACGTCGACCGTCCAGGGCCCGGTCGCCTGGATGCGCAGCGCCCGCACCGGCCGGTCGTCGGCGTTCACCAGGGCACGGCACGAGAAGGGGCCTCCGGTGTAGACGAGTTGGCTCTGGGAGTGCAGCCGCCCGTCCAGGGCGTCCACGGCGAAGTGCCCGGTCCCCGTGTGGGTGATGTCGAGGATGACCGGGTCCGTGCCGGTGGTCAGCCGGGTGACCTGGTCGCCGTTGCCGCCGATCCGCTGGAGGGCAGGTGCGCCCGTGGTGAGCGGCGGGGGTGGTGCCGGCCGCGGTGGGGCGTCGCTCTCGCCGGGCGCGGACGGCGGTGCCACGACGGCTCGTTGCCTGGCACGCTCGCGCTGAAACCACTTCATCGAGTGCCCCCCTGACGACGTCTGGGCACAGTATTGGGCGTCGGGCCCCCGCCGTACACAACGAGGACCCGGGTTCGCCGACGACCCTTGTGACGCGGTCGGTTGCGCGGTTCGCGACCACGCTCCGTCAGAACTCGTCCTGGCCCTCGACGAACGTCCGCACCACCTCGATCTCCCCGACGCGTGACACCTCCACCCGGCGCGGATCGTCGCCCAGCACCACGAGGTCGGCCCGCTTGCCGGGGGTGAGCGTGCCGGCGTCGGTGTCCCAGTGGCAGGCCCGCGCCGCCTCGGCGGTGTACGCGCGCAGGGCCTCCTCGACCGTGATCGCCTCGTCGGCGCCGATGAGGCGGCCGGACTCCGAGGTCCGCTCCACCATGAACTGGATCGCGCGCAGCGGGGCGCCGTTCGCCACCGGGCGGTCCGAACTGCCGGCGACCCGGACGCCGTGGTCGAGGAAGCCCCGCCCCCGGTACAGCCAGCCGGCCCGGTCCTCGCCCATGATCGTGGCGTAGTCGTCGCCGTAGTGGCGCAGGAAGCTCGGCTGGACGACGACGGTGACGCCGAGCGCGGCCAGGCGGGGGAGCTGGTCGGGGCGGACCAGACCGGCGTGCTCGACGCGGTGGCGTGCCTCCGGCCGGGGGCTCAGCTTCCGAGCCTTCTCCAGGGCGTCCAGGGCAACGTCGAGCGCCCGGTCGCCGATCGCGTGCACGGCGAGCTGCCAGCCGGCGAGGTGGCCGTCGACGATCATGCTCTCCAGCACCTCGGGTTCGTGCATGAGCTGCCCCGAGCCGCCGGTGCCCCGATAGGGGCTGGTGAGCGCCGCCGTACGCGCCATCATGCCGCCGTCGGTGAAGATCTTGAGCGCGCCGAGCGAGAGCGCACCGTCCCCGAAGCCCGTGCGCAGACCGAGGTCGATCGCCCGGGCGGTGGTGTCCTCGGCGGCCGCGCCGACCGGGCGCAGCGCGTCGGCGGCCACCATCAGCCGTACCCGCACCGGCAGACGGCCCGACTCGTGGGCGAGTTGGTAGGCGGCGCCCTCGACGGGACTGTGGCCGAAGAGCCGGGCCCCGACGCCCGCCTCGGCGCACCCGGTGATGCCCTCGGAGCGGCAGACGCGTGCCGCGTGCTCGATGGCGGAGGCCAGTTCGGTGAGCGAGTGCGGCGGCCGGGACGCGAGCGCGGCGCCCATGGCCCCCTCGGCGAGGAAACCGTCCGGCCGGGCGACCTCGGCGGGCAGGCCCTGCAGTACCGCCGAGTTGACCAGGCAGGCGTGTCCGGACAGGTGCCCCAGGCACACCCTGCGTCCGGCGCTGACGGCGTCGAGCTCCGCCGCCGTGAGCGGGCGGTCCAGGGTGCGCTGGTCGTAGCCGCCGAAGTCCACCCAGCCGTCGGCGGGCCCCGAGGCGACCGCGTCCGCGACCACGCGGAGCACGTCGTCGGCGCTCCGGCTCGGGGCCACGCTGGGCGCCTTCGCCTTCAGGCCCGTCCATGCCAGGTGCACATGGGCGTCGACGAAGCCGGGCAGCAGCGTGGCGCCGTCCAGGTCGACCGTCCGCCGCGCGGGGAGCCCCGACACGTCCTCGTCCAGGCCGACGATCCGCCCCTGCCAGATGCCCAGTTCCCGGGCGGCCGGCCGGTCCGGGTCCATCGTGATGATGCGGGCGTTGGTGATCCTGGTGCTGAGCACGGGCAGGTCCTTCCGGTCGGGGCGATCGCCCGATGGCTCTCGTATCGGCGAACTGGCTTGATTCTGCGGCCAGTTGAAGGGGCGGTGGGCCAGTGTCCCGGCGTCCGGGGCGGCTCGGTCAGGTCTCGAAGACGTCTCGGGGCTGGTCACGGGAAGGCAAATGTAGTTAGCCTTACCTAAGTTTCTTGCATTTTTCTCTGTAGGTGAACCGGTCCGGAGGGACACGTGAGGAAGGCGGACCCGCCGGGACGGAAGGTCCTGTGGCGCGCGGTCGGCGGACAGCGTCGGGATGTCGTGGTGGGCGCGGTCCTCGGGATGGGGCACCAGACGGGCGAGGCGCTGGTGCCGGTGCTCATCGGACTGGCCATCGACCGCGGGGTCGTGGACGGAAACGTCCCCGGACTCCTGCTGTGGCTCGCCGTCCTGGCCGCCGTGTACGTCGGACTCTCCTTCAGCTTCCGCTTCAGCGCGAGGGCCGGCGAGCGCGCCGCCGTCACCGCCGCCCACCGTCTCAGGACCGAACTCGTCGGCCGCGTCCTCGCTCCCGAGGGCGGCGCCGAGGAGGGAAGACTGCCGGGCGAACTGACGAACATCGCCACCGAGGACGCCAAACGGGTCGGTGCCGTCGCCATGGCCCTCATCGTCGCCTTCGCGGCCACCGCGGGTCTCGTCGTCGGCGCCATCGCGCTGCTGCGGGTCTCCGTCGCCCTGGGCCTGCTCGTCCTCCTCGGCACCCCGCTGCTGCTGTGGCTGGGACACCTGCTGAGCAAGCCCCTGGAACGCCGCAGCGAGACCGAGCAGGAACGCGCCGCCCAGGCCTCCGGTGTCGCCGCCGACCTGGTGGCCGGACTGCGCGTCCTCAAGGGCATCGGCGCCGAGCGGGCCGCCGTCGCCCGCTACCGCCGCGTCAGCCAGGACTCCCTCGCCTCCACCCTGCGCGCGGCCCGCGCCGAAGCCTGGCAGCACGGCGTCGTCACCATCCTCACCGGCGCCTTCATCGCCCTGGTCGCCCTCGTCGGCGGACGCCTCGCCGCCCGCGGCGACATCGGCCTCGGCGAACTCGTCTCCTCCGTCGGGCTCGCGCTGTTCCTCGTCGGCCCGCTCGGCGAGTTCGCCTGGATCAACGCCGAACTGGCCCAGGGCCGCGCCTCCGCCACCCGGATCGCGGAGGTGCTGGACGCCCCCGGCGACGTCTCCGGGACACCCTCCGCCGACACCCGCACCCCGGACGCCGTCGAGGGGCGGCTGACCCTGCGGTCCGTCAGCTGCGGCACCCTGCGCGGCCTCGACCTCGACATCACCCCCGGCGAGACGGTCGGCATCGCCGTCACCGACCCCGCCGACGCCTCCGCCCTGCTCCGCCTCCTCGGCCGCCGCGCCGACCCGGACGAGGGCGCCGTGGAACTCGACGGCACGGCCCTGACCGCGCTGGGCCTGACCGACGTACGCGCGGCGATCCTCGTCGCCGAGCACGAGGCGGACCTGTTCGAGGGCACCGTCCTGGACAACGTCACGGCGGCGGTCACCGCCACCGCACCGCCCCTGCCGGCGGGAGTCACGGCCGCGATGGCCGCCTCCGGCACCGACGAGGTCGCCCGGGCGCTGCCCCACGGCGTCGACACGGCCGTCACCGCACGCGGCCGCTCGCTCTCCGGCGGACAGCGCCAGCGCGTCGCCCTGGCCCGCGCCCTGGCCGCCGACGCGCCGGTCCTCGTCGTGCACGAGCCCGCGACCGCCGTCGACGCCGTCACCGAGACCCGGATCGCCGCCGGGATCAGGGACGTCCGCGGCGGACGCACCACGCTCCTGGTGACCAACAGCCCGGCCCTGCTCGCCGTCACCGACCGCGCGGTCCTCCTCCACGACGGCCGGATCACCGCGGCCGGCGACCACGAGCGCCTCGTCCACGAGTGCGCCGACTACCGTACGGCGGTACTCACATGACCGAGCCGGCCGACGCCGTCGAGGCCGCCCCCCGCGGCGACGACCGCACCGGACCCGACCTGCTGCCCGTCGCCACACCCGCCCGCACCCGTGCCGCGGTCGCCGAACTGCTGCGCCCGCAGCGGCGGCTGGCGCTGTCCGCCCTCACCGTGATGGTCGCCTCCACCGCCGTCGGCCTGCTCGTGCAGCCGCTGCTGGGCCGGATCGTCGACCTGGCCGCCGACCGCGGGTCCGCCGACGCCATCACGGTCACGGCCGTCCTGCTGGTGGCCGTCGCCGTGGCTCAGGGCGTCACCGCCGGGTTCGGGCTCTCGCAGATCGCCCGGCTGGGCGAGACGACCCTGGCCCGGCTGCGCGAACGCTTCGTCGCACGCGCCCTCACGCTCCCGCTGGAACGCGTCGAGAAGGCCGGCGCCGGCGACCTGACCGCCCGCGTCACCGCCGACGTCTCCCTCATCGCCGACGCCGTCCGCAACGCGCTGCCCGCGCTGGGCAGTTCCGTGCTCACCATCGTCCTCACCCTCGGGGCCATGGCCCTGCTCGACTGGCGCTTCCTGCTGGCCGCGCTGCTCGCCGTCCCCGTACAGGCCGCCACCGCACGCTGGTACGTCACCCGCGCCATCCCGCTCTACGCCGAGCAGCGGGTGGCCGCCGGCGCCCAGCAGCAGCAGATGCTCGACACCATCGGCGGCGGCTCCACCGTGCGGGCGTTCCGGCTGGGCCGGGAGCACACCGAGCGGGTCACCGAACGCTCCTGGTCCGTGGTGGCGCTGACGATGCGGGGCGTACGGCTCGTCCTCGGCTTCTACAGCCGCCTGCACATCGCCGAGTACATCGGGCTCGCCGCCGTCCTGGTCACCGGCTACCGGCTGGTCCGCGACGGCTCGGCCAGCATCGGTACGGCGACCGCCGCCGCCCTGTACTTCCACGGCCTGTTCGGCCCCGTCAACGCCGCTCTCGCCCTCCTCGACGACGCCCAGTCGGCCACCGCCGGGCTCGCCCGGCTCGTCGGCGTCACCGACGAGCCCGTGCCCCCGGCACCGGCGCACACCGTGCGGACCGGCGGCGCCGACGTCACCGTCCGCGGTCTCGGCCACGCCTACCGGCCCGGCCATCCCGTCCTGCACGACATCGACCTGACGATCCGGCACGGCGAACACGTGGCCCTCGTCGGCGCCAGCGGAGCCGGCAAGACCACCCTGGCCAAGCTCGTCGCGGGCATCCAGCCCCCCACCACCGGCAGCGTCCTGGTGGGCGGCGTCCCGCCCACCGAACTCGGTCCCGCCGCCTCCCGCACGATCGCCCTGATCACCCAGGAGACCCATGTCTTCGCGGGCCCCCTCGCCGACGACCTGCGGCTCGCCAAGCCCGACGCGGGCGACGACGAACTGCGCGCCGCCCTCGACCGCGTCGACGCCCTCGCCTGGGCCGAAGCCCTGCCCGACGGCCTCGCCACCGTCGTCGGCGACGGCGGCCACCGGCTCAGCGGCGAGCGGACCCAGGCGCTCGCGCTGGCCCGGCTGATCCTCGCCGACCCGCCGCTGGTGATTCTCGACGAGGCCACCGCCGAGGCCGGCAGCGCCGGAGCGCGGACCCTGGAGAAGGCGGTCGCCCGCGCCGTGGACGGGCGGACCGCGCTGATCGTCGCCCACCGCCTCAGCCAGGCGGCCACCGCCGACCGCGTCGTCGTCATGGAGGACGGCCGCGTGGTCGAGAGCGGCACCCACGACGAACTCCACGCCGCGCGGGGCCCCTACGCCGCCCTCTGGTCGGCCTGGTCCGACGCCCGCGACACCGGCACCCGTCCGGCCCCCGAGACCCCCACACCTACCGCTCCGCAGAACCCCGAACCGAAGGACCTGTGATGTTCCGCTCCCGCAGAGCGCCACGGCTCGCCGTCGTGCTCGCCTCCGCCACCCTGCTCCTCGCCACCGCGTGCGGTGGCGGCTCCTCGTCGGACGACGCCGACGCGTCGGGCTCCGACGCCAAGGCGAGCACCTCCGGCGGGTCCGCCTTCCCGGTCTCCATCGACCACAAGTACGGCAGCACGACCATCGAGGCCGAGCCCGAGCGGATCGTCACCGTCGGCCTCACCGACCAGGACGCGGTCCTCGCCCTCGGCAAGGTCCCCGTCGGCACCACCGAGTGGCTCGGCGGTTACCAGGGTGCCATCGGCCCCTGGGCCGAGGACCAGCTCGGCTCCGCGAAGACGCCGACCGTCCTCAAGGACACGGGCACGGGGCCGCAGATCGAGAAGATCGCGGCCCTCAGGCCCGACCTGATCCTCGCGGTGTACGGCGGACTCACCGAGGAGCAGTACGAGTCGCTGTCCAAGTTCGCGCCCGTGGTCGCCCAGCCCAAGGCGTACAACGACTACGGCGTCCCGTGGCAGGAGCAGACCGAGACGATCGGCAAGGCGCTCGGCAAGGAGAAGGAGGCCGCCGACGCGGTCGCCGGCACCGAGTCGAAGATCAAGGCCGCCGCCGACAAGTACCCGGCGTTCAAGGGCTCCACGGCCGTCATGGCCACCCCGTACGAGGGCATGTTCGTCTTCGGCAGCCAGGACGCCCGCTCCCGCCTGCTGACGGGCCTCGGGTTCACCCTGCCGACGGACCTGGACAAGGCGATCGGCGACCGGTTCGGGGCGAACATCAGCAAGGAGCGCACCGACCTGCTGGACCAGGACGCCATCGTGTGGATCGCCGGCGACCCGGCCAAGGACGCCGCGAAGCTGCACAAGGACCCCTCGTACAAGGATCTTGGGGTCGTCGAGGAGGGCCGCGAGGTCTTCGTGAACGAGAGCAGCGACTACGGCAACGCCACGTCCTTCGTCTCCGTCCTCAGCCTGCCGTACGTGGTCGAGCGGCTGGCCCCGCAGCTGGCGGCGGCCGTCGACGGCAAGACGGACACGAAGGTGGAGCAGCCCGCGTCCTGACGCGGCGGACGGCGATACGGGAAGGGGGCCGGTCGATGACCGGCCCCCTTCCCGTACGCCCGCGCCCCGGCCGTCAGCCGTCCATCGACTCGGCCAGGCTCCGCGGCCGCATGTCGGTCCAGTGGGTCTCGACGTGGTCCAGGCAGGACTGCCGAGAGCCGGGTCCGTGCACCACCCGCCAGCCGGCGGGCACCTCCACGAAGTCCGGCCACAGGCTGTGCTGGTTCTCGTCGTTGACCAGCACCAGATAGGTGCCCTCGGGGTCCTCGAACGGGTTGCTCATGCCATTCCTCTCTCTCACTTCGCGTTGCTCGCTTCGGTGTTCCGCTCCGCCCACGCGACGAGCCCCTCCAGGGCCCGGAACCAGGTCTCGGCGAGATCCCGGACCGTGTCGCGCGGCAGCAGTCCTTCCAGATAGGACCAGTGCGCGGCCAGCACCGGCCCGTCCGCCCGGTCCTCGGTCACCACATCGACCTCCAGCGCGTGGCCCTCCCGCGTGGAGCCCTCCGACCCGATGTCCGCCGCGTCCTCCTCCGGCGCGTACGACCAGTCCGTCTCCTCCGGAACGCCGAAGCGGCCCAGGTAGTTGAACTCCACGCGCGGCGGCTCGTAGGCCGCCAGCACCTCACGGGTACGGGGATTGAGGTGCCGCAGCAGCCCGTACCCGACGCCGTTCGCGGGCAGCGCCGCCAGGTGCTCGCGCACCCGTCGTACGGCCTCCTCGGCGGCCGGACCGCCGGCGAAGGCGTCGGCGGGGTCGGCCGCCCCCACGTCGAGCCGGACCGGGTGGACGCTGGTGAACCAGCCGACCGTCCGGGAGAGATCGACCCCGTCGCCGCCCAGCTCCTCCTCACGGCCGTGGCCTTCGAGGTCGACGAGGAGGGAGGTGTCCGCCCCGCCGTTGCGCCGCCGCAGGTCGGCGAAGGCGAGAGCCAGGCCGGCGAGCAGCACGTCGTTGACGGTGGCGCCGAACGCGGCGGGTACCGACGACAGCAGCGGTCCGGTCCGCTCGGCGGGCAGCCGCAGCACGACCTCGCGCCGGGTGGCGGTGGTGTCGCGGTCCGGGTCCCGCTCCCGGGTGAGGGGCAGGGACTGCGCGCCCCCGTCCAGGATCGCCTCCCACAGAGGGAGTTCGGCCTCCCGTTCCGGCGTCCGGGCCAGCTCGGTGAGCAGCCGGGACCAGCGGGCGAACGACGTCTCGACGGGCAGCAGTCCGACCGGCCGCCCGGCGCGGACGTCCCGCCAGCCCGCTTCCAGGTCGGGCAGCAGCACTCGCCAGGACACACCGTCCACGACGAGGTGGTGGCCCATCAGCAGCAGCCGGCCCGGCGCGTCGCCCGCGTCGAACCACACCGCCCGGACCACGGTCCCCGCGTCCGGGTCGAGCGACGCCCGTGCCGCGGCCGTGTGCTCCCGCACGGTCTCGCCCAGCGCCGTCGCGTCCAGCCCGGCCACGTCGACCCGCTCGACCCAGCCGGCCGCGTCGACCGTGCCGACCGGCGGCACGTGCAGCGTCCACTCCTCGGTGTCCTCGCGCGAGGGCCGGACCAGACGGGCGCGCAGCAGGTCGTGCCGGTCGGCGAGCGCCTGGAGCACGGCCGTCAGACCGGGCAGGTCCAGCGCCGCCGGGGTGCGCACCAGGGCGGCCTGGTGGTACGAGGCGAAGGGGCCGCCCAGTTCGCGCAGCCAGTGCATGACCGGGGTGAGCGGCACGCTGCCGGTGCCGTCGTCCGCCGGGCGCGGCGCGCGGACGTCGGCCGCCTCGGCGACCGTGCCCAGTGCGGCGACCGTACGGTGGCGGAACACCAGCCGCGGGCTGATCCGCAGGCCCGCCGCACGGGCCCGGCCCACGAGCTGCATGGCGACGATGCTGTCCCCGCCGAGCGCGAAGAAGTCGTCGTCCACACCGACCCGTTCCAGGCCCAGCACCTCGGCGAAGACCGTGCAGAGCAGCTCCTCCACGGGCGTGGCGGGTGCCCGCCCCGAGGACAGGGCGGAGAAGTCGGGCGCGGGCAGCGCGGACCGGTCCAGCTTGCCGTTGGCCAGCTGCGGGAACCGCTCCAGGGCGACGACGGCCGCCGGGACCATGTGGTCCGGGAGCCGGCCACCGACGTGGGCGCGCAGCCGCGCCGGGTCGGCCACGGTGTCCGGGGCCGGGACGACGTAGGCCACGAGCAGCTTGCGCGGGCCGTCCTGGTGGACGGTCACCAGGGCCTGCCCGACCTCCGGGTGGGAGGTGAGCGAGGCCTCGATCTCGGCGGGCTCGATCCGGAACCCGCGGATCTTCACCTGGTCGTCGGCACGGCCGAGGTAGTCGATCCGCCCGTCGGCGGTCCAGCGGGCCAGGTCGCCCGTGCGGTACAGCCGTGATCCGGCCGGACCGAACGGGTCGGCGACGAACCGCTCCGCCGTCAGTCCGGGGCCGCCCAGATAGCCGCGCGCGAGACCGCCGCCGGCGAGGTACAGCTCGCCGGGGACACCGGGCGGCAAGGGCTGCAGGCGGTCGTCGAGGACGTACGCCCGGGTGCCGGCCACCGGCCTTCCCACGAGCGGCCGTTCGCTGTCACGGACGCGTCCCACGAGCGCGTCCACGGTCGACTCGGTCGGCCCGTACAGATTGAACGCCTCGGTGCCGGGCAGTTCCGACAGCCGCTTCCACAGGGAGACGGGGACGGCCTCGCCGCCCACGCCGACGACCGCGAGCGGGCAGTCCCCGCCCCGCAGCAGACCGCTGTCGGCCATCTGCGTGAAGAACGACGGGGTGACCTCCAGGAAGTCGAACCGGTGCCGGAGCACGGCCTCGGTGACCAGCTCCGGGTCGCGGCGGACCTCCTCCGACAGCACATGCACGCAGTGCCCGTCCAGCAGCCACAACTGGGGCTGCCAGGAGGCGTCGAAGAAGAACGACCAGGCGTGACCGACCCGCAGATGCCGCCGCCCCGCCGCCTCGACCGCGGGCGCGTACAGCGTCTCGCGGTGGCTGTGGAACAGGTTGCCGAGCGTCTCGTGGGTGATCACCACACCCTTGGGGCGGCCGGTGGAGCCCGAGGTGTAGATGACGTACGCCGGGTGCCGGGGCGTCAGCGGGGCCGTGCGGTCGGCGTCGGTGAGGTCGGCGCTGTCCTGTTCCGCGAGCCGTGCCTGCGTGTCCCGGTCGTCCAGCACCAGCGGCTCGGTGCCGGGCGGCAGGACGGCGGCCAGGTCGCGGGTGGTCAGGGTCAGCACCGGCCGGGCGTCGGCCAGGACATCGGCCGTGCGCTCCGACGGGGCGTCCGGGTCGAGCGGCAGATAGCCCGCGCCCGCCTTGTGGACCGCGAGGACGGCCGTGAGGAAGTGCGCGGTGCGGGGCAGCGCGAGCGCGACGAACCGCTCCGGACCGGCACCCGCCGCCACCAGCAGCCGGGCCAGCCGGTTGGCGTCCGCGTTGAGGTCGGCGAACGTCAGCTCGATCCCGTCGGACGCGGCGGCGGGCAGCCCGCCGTGCCGGCGCGCCCGCTCCTCGAAGAGGGCGGGAACGGTGGTCGGCGCGCCGGCGGCGGGCCTGCTGTGCCAGCCGCCGACGAGACGGGCCCGCTCGTCCGCGCCGAGGATGTCGACGTCGGCGAGTGCCGTGTCCGGGTCGCTGGTCACGGCACGCAGGACGCGCCGCAGCCGGTCCGCGAACGACTGGGCGGTGGCGTGGTCGAACAGGTCGGTGCTGTACTCCAGGACGCCGTCCACCCCGCTGCCGTCGCCCCGTTCGACGAAGTCGAAGGACAGGTCGAACTTGGCGGTCGTCTGCGCCACGTCGTCCCGGCGGGTGTCCAGCCCGGGCAGTCCGGTGTCGTCACCGCCGGACGCCAGGTACACGACCATCACCTGGAACAGCGGGTGACGGGCGAGCGACCGGGCCGGGTTGACCACCTCCACCAGCCGCTCGAAGGGCACGTCCTGGTGGTCGAACGCGGCCAGGTCGGTCTCCCTGACCCGGCCGAGCAGCTCCCGGAACGTCGGGTTCCCGGAGGTGTCGGTGCGCAGCACCAGCGTGTTGAGGAAGAACCCGACCAGGTCGTCCAGATGGGCGTCGGTGCGCCCGGAGATCGGGCTGCCGATCGGGATGTCGTGCCCCGCCCCGAGCCGGGAGAGGAGGCCGGCCACGGCTGCCTGGAGCACCATGAACACACTGACCCCGTTGTCGCGGGCCAACGCGTGCAGGGCGGCGGCGAGTTCGCCGTCCAGCGACAGGTCGGCCGCATCGCCCCGGTAGGTCGCCTCCAGCGGGCGGGGCCGGTCCACGGGCAGCGCCAGCTCCTCGGGCAGCCCGGCCAGCGTCCGCTTCCAGTGGGCGAGCTGGCGTGCCGCGAGGCTGTCCTCGTCCTTCTCGTCACCGAGGACGTCCCGCTGCCACAGCGTGTAGTTGGCGTACTGCACGGGCAGCGGCTGCCACTCGGGCGCGCGTCCGGCCGTACGGGCGGCGTAGGCGTGCGCGAGGTCCCGGTGCAGCGGCCCCTCCGACCACTCGTCCCCGGCGATGTGGTGCAGGAGCAGCAGAACGGTCCACTCCTCCTCGCCGGTACGGAACACCTGTACGCGCAGCGGGAGTTCACGCTCCAGCGCGAAGCCGTACGCCCCTGCCTGCGCCAGCAGCTCCGGCAGCAGCTCCGCGTCGGTGTCGACGACCTCGAACGGGACGCGGACCTCGTCCGGCGCCAGCACCCGCTGGTGGGCCCGGCCCTCGTCGTCGGGGAAGACCGTGCGCAGCGTCTCGTGCCGGACCACCACGTCGTGCACGGCGGTCCGCAGGGCCGCCACGTCCAGGGCGCCCGTCAGCCGCCAGGCCGAGGGGATGTTGTACGTGGCGCTGGGACCCTCCACCTGGTACAGCACCCACAGGCGCTGCTGGGCGGAGGACAGCGGCAGCCGCCCGGGCCGTGGCCGGACCGTCAGGGCCGGACGGGTCGCGCCCGCCGCGTCGGCGGTGCCCGCCAGGTACTGCGCGAGCCGTGCCGGTGTCGGGGCGTCGAAGACGGTGCGCAGCGACACCTCGGCGCCGAGCGCGGCCCGGACGCGGGCGGTCAGGCGCATCGCGAGCAGCGAGTGGCCGCCGAGCGCGAAGAAGTCGTCGTCGATGCCGACCTCGGGCACGCCGAGGACGGCGGCGAACGCCTCGCACAGCAGATCCTCGCGCGGGGTGCGCGGCCTGCGTCCGGAGGCGAGCGCGCCGAGGTCGGGCGCGGGGAGCGCCTTCTCGTCGAGCTTGCCCGCGACCGTGCGCGGCAGCGCCGCCACGGTGACGAAGGCACTCGGCACCATGTGCGCGGGCAGCGCTCCGGCCGTGTGGCCGCGCAGCTCCGCCGGATCCGGGGCGCGCCCGGCGGCCGGCAGGACGTACGCGACGAGCCGGCGCACGCCGGGCGTGTCCTCGCGGACCACCACGGCGGCCGTGGCCACGTCGGGGTGGCGGGCGAGCAGTGCCTCGATCTCGCCGGGCTCGATACGGAAGCCGCGCAGCTTGACCTGGCCGTCGGCGCGGCCCAGGAACTCCAGCGAGCCGTCACGGCGGCGCCGCACCAGGTCGCCCGTGCGGTACATCCGGGTGCCGGGCGCGCCGAACGGGTCGGCCGTGAACCGCTCGGCGGTCAGGCCCGGACGGTTGAGGTAGCCCCGCGCCAGGGCCTCTCCGGCGAGGTACAGCTCACCGGTGACCCCCACGGGGACGGGCCGCAGCAGCTCGTCCAGGACGTGGGCGCGGATGTTGTCCAGCGGCGCGGCCCACCGGCCGGTGGTGTCGCTGTGCCAGCCGTAGGCGTCGACCGCGCTCTCGGTGGGCCCGTACAGGTCGTGGACCTGGGTGCCGGGCAGGGCGCACAGCCGCTCCCACAGCGGGGCCGGGGTCGCCTCCCCGCCCACGGCGATCACGCCGGGGAGGTGGGCGCCGGGCTCCAGGAAGCCGTGGTGGATAAGCTCGCGGAGATAGGTCGGGGTGACGTCGAGGAAGTCGATGTCCTCCCGGCCCAGGTACGCGAGCAGCGCGGCCGGGTCGGCCATCACGGCCTCGTCGGTGACGTGCAGTTCGTGCCCGGCGAGCAGCCAGATCAGCGGCTCCCAGGACCCGTCGAAGCTGAACGAGGCCGCGTGGACGGCCCGCAGCCGCTCCCGGCCGAGGGACCGCTCGGCGGGCCGGATCAGGTCGTCCCGGTGGGCGGCGAAGAAGTTGCTCAGACCGCGGTGGGTGCCGACGACACCCTTGGGGGTGCCGGTGGACCCGGAGGTGAAGATGACGTACGCGGTGCCGGAGGGCGCGGGAGGGGCGGCCTCCGGTGAGCCGCCGCTCACGGGGCCCGTCTCGCCGGGTGGGTCGACGAGGACGGTCGGCCACCCCTCCGGCAGCTTCGGCGCCAGCTCCGCCGTGGTGAGCACGCACAGCGGTGCCGCGTCACGGAGCATGAACTCCAGCCGTTCGTTGGGGTGTTCGAGGTCGAGCGGCAGATAGGCGGCGCCGGACTTCAGGACGCCCAGGAGTGCCGGCACCATCTGGTGCCGGGGCAGGGCGAGGCCGACCACGCGCTCGGCGGTGGCGCCCCGGCCGAGCAGCAGCCGGGCCACGGCGTCCACCCGCTCGCCCAGTTCCCGGAAGGTGAGCCGGGAAGCCCCCGTGGTGAGGGCGGGCGCGTCGGGCCGGGAGCGGACGACGTCGTCGAGGATCTCCGGGACGGACCGGGTCTCCAGGGCTCGGCCCGTGTCGTTCCAGACACCGGCGACGGCCGTCTCCTCCTCGTCGGTGAGGACGTCGAGGGACCGCAGCGGACGGCCCGGCTCCGCGACGGCCCGCCGCAGCAGCCGCAGCAGCCGCTCGGCGAGCGCGGCGGCGGTCGCCTCGTCGGTGAGGTCGGTGGCGTACTCCAGCAGCAGGGCCATGTCCCGGCCGGGGCCGTGGTCGACGAAGGTGAAGTCCAGGTCGAACTTGGCCATGCCGTTGTCCATGTCGAACCACTCGGTGGGCAGGCCGAACAGCTCCGGGTCGCCGTCGGGCCGGTGGTGGTAGCCGAGCATGACCTGGAAGAGGGGGTTGCGGTGGGCGGTCCGGACCGGGTTGACGGCCTCCACGACCCGGTCGAAGGGCACGTCCTGGTGCTCGAACGCGGCCAGGGCCGCCTCCCGCACCCGGCCGAGGAGCTTCTCGAAGGAGGGGGCGCCGGACAGATCGGTGCGCAGTACGAGCGTGTTGACGAAGAAGCCGACCAGGTCGTCCGCCGCGCTGTCGGTACGGCCCGCGATGGGCGCGCCGAGCGGGATGTCGTCCCCGGCGCCGAGGCGGTGCAGCAGAGCCGCCGTGGCGGCCTGGAACAGCATGAACATACTGACCTGGTGCGTGCCGGCGAGATCGCGCAGCGCGTCCCCGGTGGAGCCCGGGAGCGTGGCACGGACCACGGCCCCGCGTCCGGTGGCGCGGGGCGCCCCCGGACGGTCCAGCGGCAGCGGGATCTCCGCCGGGAGCCCGCTGAGGGCGCCCGTCCAGTAGGCGAGCTGCTCCTCCTCCACCTCGGCGAGCAGCCGCTGCTGCCAGAGCGTGTAGTCGGCGTACTGCACCGGCAGGGGAGCCCACCCGGGTGCGGCGCCCGCGGCGCGGGCCGCGTACGCGCGGTGCAGGTCGGCGAGGAACGGCCGGTCGGACCACTCGTCGGTGGTGATGTGGTGCAGGACGACGGCCACCACGTGGTCGTCGTCGCCCAGCCGCAGCACCTCGGCGCGCACCGGGAGTTCGGTGCCCAGGTCGAACGGGCGTCGCTGGGCCTCCTCGACCCACTGCGCGAGCCCGCTCTCGGCACCCTCGGTCAGCCGGAACTCCGGCTCGGCCGTGCCGGGCGCCGCGATCCACTGGTACGGTTCCCCGTCCGCCTCCACGAACCGTGTGCGCAACGCTTCGTGACGGTCCGTCACATCGTGGAGGGCGGTGCGCAGGGCGTCCAGGTCCAGGGCGCCCCGGAGCCGGAAAACGAGCGGGAAGTTGTACGCGACTCCGTCCCCGGTGATCCGCTCCACGAGCCACAGCCGCCGCTGGGCGGCCGACAGCGGTATCCGGGCGGGCCGTTCGGCGGCGGGCTCCAGCACGGGCCGGGCCGGCTGCCCGGTGGCCGCCCGCAGGGCCAGCGTCTCCGGGGTGGGCGCCTCGAACAGGTCGCGGATGGCCAGTTCGGCGCCCAGCTCGGTGCGGGCCCGGCTGATCAGCCGGGTGGCGAGCAGCGAGTGGCCGCCCAGGTCGAAGAAGTTGTCCTCCGCGCCGGTGCGGGGCAGGCCCAGCACCTCGGCGAACAGGCGGCACAGCACCTCCTCGACGGGGGTGCGCGGGCCGCGTCCGGCCGACAGGGCGACCGCCGGCTCGGCCTCCGGCAGGGCGCGGACGTCCAGCTTGCCGTTGTCGTTCATCGGCAGTCCGGGCAGGACGACGAAGGCGGCGGGCACCATGTAGCGGGGCAGCCGCTGTCCGAGGTCGTCGCGCAGCCGCCGGATCAGCGTGGTGTGGCCGCGGCCGGCGGCCGGGGTGTTGGCGTACGGGGCGCCGGCTTCGCGGTCGGGACGCGGCCGGTACAGGCCCGCCGTACGGGGCGTGCCGGAGCCGGGGGTCCGGTCGTCGGGCACGAACACGGCCTCGTAGGAGCCGGGTTCGGCGGACCACGTGGTGAGCAGCCGGTAGCCGTGCGCCTCGGCGGTCTCGCGCAGGTCCTCCGGCTCCACACCCGTGGCGGCGACGGGTGTCGGCCGGCCGGAGTCCAGGGCGCGCAGCACGGCGAGGTCGCCGGCGGTGCGGACGTCCGGGACGGCCCGCACCCGGAACGGCCCGGTGCCGTCGAGCCGGGCGAGGAGCGCGTCCCGCCCGGTCCAGGCGACCGCCGGTACACCGTGCAGCGAGAGCCCGGCGTCCCCCTCGTACAGCACCACGTCGTACCGGTAGCGGGTCAGCTCGTTGTGGTGGCGGCCCGCCTTCGTGCGCAGGTCGACGCCGACGCCGAGGGTGGTGAACCAGTCCGGGTCGACGAGCAGTTCCTTCTCCAGGGCGAGGCCCCGCTCCACGGCCCGGCGCAGCCCGTCGGGCTCCGTGTGCGAATCGGCGCGGGCGGCCTGGATGCCGGCCTGGAACACCCGGGCCTGCCGCAGGTCCCGGACGTCACCGAGGAACAGCGAACCGCCGGGCGCGAGCAGGTCCAGCGCGCCCCGGATCACCTGGTGGAGGTGGTCCAGGCTCGGGAAGTACTGGACGACGGAGTTGATGACGACCGTGTCGAAGTAGCCGGTGGGCAGGCCGTCGGTCACCTCGGCGGCCTGACAGCGCAGTTCGACCTTGCCGGCCAGCTCGGGGTCGCTCCTGACGCCCTCGGTGAGCTTGCGGATCACGGGTGCGGCGAAGTCGGTCGCCCAGTACGCCTCGGCGTCCGGGGCGAGCCTGGACAGCAGCAGGCCCGAGCCGACCCCGATCTCCAGGATCCGGCGCGGCCGCAGCTCACGGATGCGCTCCACGGTGGCCTCGCGCCACTCCCGCATGTGTTCCACGGGGATGGGGGTGCCGTCGTAGGAGCTGTCCCAGCCCGCGAAGTCCTCGGTGAACAGGGCGGTGCCGATCTCGGTGTACTCGGCGGAATAGATCTCCCGCCACTCACCGATCTGCTCCCGCTCGGCCGACTCCCGTGCCTCGGCGTCGGGTTCGGCCGGGACGACGTAGCCGACCAGCCGTTTGGTGCCGGGCGCGGAGGTGTCGTCACGGGCGACGACGGCGGCCCGGGACACCTCGGGGTGCTGCACGAGCGCGGTCTCGATCTCGCCCAGCTCCACCCGGTGACCCCGGATCTTCACCTGGTCGTCGGTACGGCCCAGGAAGTCCAGGTTGCCGTCCGGGCGGCGGCGGACGAGGTCACCGGTGCGGTACATGCGCTCGCCCGGCCGCCCGTACGGGTCCGCCACGAACCGCTCGGCCGTCAGACCGGGCCGGTCGAGATAACCGCGCGCCAGACCGACACCCGCGATGTACAGCTCACCCGCCACCCCGTCCGGCACCGGCCGCAGCCACGTGTCGAGGACCCGGGCGCGGGTGGCGCGGATGGGCTTGCCGACGGTCGGGGTGGCGCTGTCCTCGGTGCCACCGCCGAGCGTGTTGATCGTGTACTCGGTCGGGCCGTACAGGTTGTAGCCGTACGTCCCCTCCGTGTCCCGCAGGGTGTTCCACACCGTCTCGGTGACGGCTTCGCCGCCGAGGAGCACCAGCGGCGGCCGGTGGCCCTCCAACAGGCCCTCCTCCAGCAGGAGATGGGCGTACGTCGGCGTCACGTTGACCACGTCGACGCGGTGTTCCTCGCAGTACGCCACCAGTGCGGTCGCGTCCCGCCGCAACTCCTCGTCGCAGACGTGCACCTCATGCCCCTCGACGAGCCACAGCAGCTCCTCCCAGGACATGTCGAACGCGAACGACACGGTGTGCGCGATCCGCAGTCGCCGCCCGCCCGCCGACGCGATCGCCGGGGCGAAGATCTCCTTCTGGTGGTTGAGCTGCATGTTCGTCAGACCGAGGTACGGCGTGACGACACCCTTGGGACGGCCGGTCGACCCCGAGGTGTAGATGACGTACGCCGGGTGGTCCAGGCTGAAGGTCACCGACACCGGACCCGCCGGGAAGGAGGCCAGTTCGGCCGCCACCGCCGGGTCGTCGAGCAGCACGCGCGGCGTGTCGCCCGTCAGCGTCGCCGACACGCCCGCCGTGGACAGCAGGAGCAGCGGGCGGGCGTCCGCCAGCATCAGCGACAGCCGGTCGGCCGGATGGTCCAGCTCCAGCGGCAGATACGCCGACCCCGTGCGCAGTACCGCGAACAGCGCCACCACCATGTCGATGGAGCGCGGCAGTCCGAGCGCGATCACCCGCTCGGGTCCGGCGCCCCGGGCGAGCAGCAGCCGGGCCATGCGGTCGCAGCGGGCGTCGAGTTCGGCGTAGGTGAGGGTCTGCGCGCCGAAAACGAGGGCGGTCTCGTCCGGGGTCCGGGCGGCCTGCGCGGCGAGCATGTCCGCCACCGTCTCGTGCGGCACGGGCGGCCGCTGCTCGGCCTCCTCGCGGGCGAGCGCGGCGGCCTCGGCGGGCAGCAGGGGGTCGAGTGAGCCGACGGGGGCGTGCGGGTCGGCCACCAGACGGCCGACCAGCAGCACGAAACGGTCCAGCAGACTCCGTGCGTACGCGCCGTCCAGCAGGTCGGGCCGGTGGGCGAGCGTCGCCCTGACCCGTTCACCGGGCGTGACGACCAGGTTGGCCGGATAGTGCGTGGCGTCCACGTTGGCCACGGCCGTCGCGCCGTGCCGTTCGCGCAGCTCGGCCAGCCGCTCGTCGGTGTCGGCGTTGCGCAGTACGAACAGCGTGTCGAACAGCCGTCGGTGGCCCGACTCGGCCTGGAGCACACCCAGGCCCAGGTGCTCGTACGGCATGACCTCCAGACGCTCGCCCTGGATCCGGCGCAGCAGGCCGAGGACCGGCTCGCGCGGGTCGAAGGCGATACGCGCGGGCACGGTGTTCAGGAACATGCCGATGACGTTCTCGACGTCCGGCACCTCGCTGGGCCGCCCGGCGACCGTCGTACCGAACGCGATGTCGGTCCGCCCGGTCGCGCCGGCCAGGACCAGACCCCAGGCCGCGTTGAGCACGGTGTTGAGGGTCAGACCCTGGCCCCGCGCCAGGTCCCGCAGCCGTTCGGCGACCGGCGCCTCCAGCACGGCGTCCAGGTGTTCCGGGATCACCGGCTCCCGGCCCCGGTCGGAGGCGGCCGGCACCAGCAGCGTGGGCTCCTCGAAACCGGACAGGGCCGCCCGCCACGCCCGGGTGGCCTCGGTGTCGTCCTGCCGTTCCAGCCAGGTCAGGTAGTCGCGGTACGAGCCGGGGCGGGCGAGGCCCGCCGGGTCGCCGCCGCTCTCGTACAGCGCGAACAGCTGGTCCAGGAACAGCCAGGCCGACCAGCCGTCCCACAGGATCAGATGACGGCCGACGATCAGCCGGTCGCCGCGTTCCCCACCGAGCCGGACGAGCAGCATGCGGAACAGGAGGGGCCGGGTGAGGTCGAAGCGCCGGGCACGCGAGTCCTCCAGCAACTCCCGCATCCGCCGGTCCTGTTCGGCGGCCGGGAGCCCCGTGAGATCCACCTCTGTCAGCGGGATCGCGGCGTCCCGCACGATGAACTGCACCGGCCGGCGCAGCCCCTCACTGGTGAACCCGGCCCGTAGGCCGGGGTTGCGGTCCAGCAGCGTGCGCACCGCTGCCGTCAGCCGCTCGGCGTCGACGCGGTCGGCGAAGTCGAAGGACTCGTGGACCGTGTAGACGTCCAGGGAGCCGGCGTCGAAGTTCGAGTGGAAGAACAGGCCCTCCTGGAGCGGGGCGAGGGGCCACACGTCCTCGATCCGGCCCGGGGCGAGCCGCTCGACGTGCTCCCGCTCCTCCTCGGTCAGCGCGAACGCGGACCCGGCGAGGCTGTCGTCGGCGTCCGTCTCGTCGAGGGCGGCCGTCGCCGCGAGCGCCGCCGGGGTGCGATGCTCGAACACCTCGCGCGGGCCGATGGCCAGACCCGCGCGGCGGGCCCGGCTGGAGACGGCGATCGAGCTGATGCTGTCCCCGCCGAGCAGGAAGAAGTCGTCGTCGACACCGACCTCCGCCAGCTTCAGCACGGCCGCGAAGATCTCGACGAGCAGCTGCTCCCGGGGGGTGCCCGGCGCACGGGTGACGGTGCCGCGCACGGCCTGCGGGGCGGGCAGCGCGGCCCGGTCCAGCTTGCCGCTCGGGGTGAGGGGAAGGGCGTCGAGCACCACCCAGGCACTCGGCACCATGGGGGAGGGGAGCGAGCCGGTGATGCTCTCGCGGAGCTCTCCGGCCTCGGCGGCGGCGCCCGGGGCCGGGACGACGTAGGCGACGAGCGCGTCCTCCCGTACCGTCACCGCGGCCTGCGCGACCTCCGGCAGCCGCACGAGCGCCGCCTCGACCTCGCCGAGTTCGATCCGGTTGCCCCGCAGCTTGACCTGCCGGTCCGTGCGGCCCAGGTACTCGATCACCCCGTCCGCGCGCCGTCTGACCAGGTCACCGGTGCGGTACATCCGGCTGCCCGGCCGCCCGTACGGGTCGGCGGTGAACCGCTCGGCGGTCAGCGCCGGGCGCGCGTGGTAGCCGCGGGCGAGCTGGACGCCGGTCAGGTACAGCTCACCGGGGACGCCGTCGGGGACGGGCCGCAGACAGGCGTCCAGGACCCGCAGGCCGGTGTTCCACACGGGCCGCCCGATGGGCACCGCGGTGCCCCGGTCCTCCTCGGGGGCGTACGGGTGGTACGTGACGTCGACGGCCGCCTCGGTCGGGCCGTACAGGTTGTGCAGCGGTACACCCGTCAGCGCGTGCCAGCGGCTCGCGGCGGCGACGGGAAGCGCCTCGCCGCTGCTGAGCACCCGGCGCAGCGACGCCGACCATGCGGGGTCGCCGGTGACCTCGTCGTGGCCGAGGAATGCCTCCAGCATCGACGGCACGAAGTGCAGGGTCGTGACGGCGTGTTCGCGGACGAGCCCGGCCAGGTGGGCGGGATCGCGATGGCCGTCCGGGCGGGCGAGCACCACGGTCGCGCCTTCGAGGAGAGGCCAGAAGAACTCCCACACGGAGACGTCGAAGCTGGACGGCGTCTTCTGCAGCACCCGGTCGTCGGAGCCGAGCCCGTACTCGTCCTGCATCCAGGCGAGCCGGTTCACGATGGCACGGTGGGTGACGACCACGCCCTTGGGCAGACCGGTCGAGCCGGAGGTGTAGATGAGATAGGCGGGGTCGTCGGGGCGGGCGGGGTCCGGGGAGCCCCCGGCGGGCGGCTCGCCGTCGACGCCGTCGAGCAGCAGTACCGAAGGCGCGGTCTCCCTGGGCAGGCGGCCGGCCGTGGCCGACAGGGTGACCACGGTCGTGGCGCCCGAGTCGGTGAGCATGTGGGTGACCCGGTCCGCCGGATAGTCCAGGTCCACCGGCAGATATGCGGCCCCCGACTTCAGGACGCCCAGCAGCGCCACCATCAGCTCCGCCGAACGCGGCACGGCGACCGCCACGAAGGTGCCCGGCCGGGCACCCCGGCCGCGCAGCCGTGTCGCCAACTCCTCGGCGCGTGCGTCGAGTTCGGCGTAGCTCAGCCGCTCGCCCTCGAAGACCACGGCGGTCGCGTGGGGCGTCCGGGCGACCTGCGCCGCGAAGCCCTCCGCCAGGGTAATCCCCGGCAGCGACTGTTCCTCGCCGGCGGGGTGGGCGTGCAGGGCCTCGTCGGGGGAGAGCAGGTCGACGGAGGCGGCCGCGCGCTCCGGTGCCTCGGCGACGGCCTCCAGGACACGGGCCAGCCGGTCGCCCAGGGTGCGCGCGGTGTCGCCGTCGAGGCGTTCCGCGTGGTGCTTCAGCCGCAGGTCGAGCCGCCGGCCGGGCTTCACGACGAGGGCGAGGGGATAGTGCACGGCGTCGTGGAAGGCGTCGCCGGTGATGCGCACGGTGCCCGAGGCGTCCCGCAGGCCGTTCTCGGCCGGGTAGTTCTCGAACACCACGAGGGTGTCGAAGAGTTCGCCGGAGCCCGCGTGCCCGGAGAGCCGCCGGATCTCGGCGAGACCGAGGTGCTGATGGTCCAGCAGCCGGGCCTGCTCCTCCTGGAGCCGGACCAGCAGAGTTCCCAGGGACTCGCGCGGGGTCCAACGCAAGCGTGTCGGCAGGGTGTTGATGAACAGGCCCACCATCGAGGCGATGCCCTCGACCTCGCCGTCGCGCCCGGACACCGTGGTGCCGAACACGAGGTCGTCCCGGCCGGTCAGCCTGCCGAGCAGCAGCCCCCAGGCGCCCTGGACGACCGTGCCGAGGGTGATCCCGAACTCGCGGGCCCGTTCGGCGAGCCGCGCGGTGGTGCGCTCGGACAGCTCCACCCGGACGTGCTCCGGACGAACGGGTGCGGTGCCGGCAGGGTCGCCGACCAGTCGGGTCGGCTCGTCCAGCCCGGCGAGCGCGTCGCGCCAGGCGGCACGGGCCGCATCGCGGTCCTGCTCGGCCAGGCGGCGCAGGAAGCCGCGGTAGGGGGCCACAGCGGGGAGCGGGGGTGCGTCGGTGCCGTAGAACGCCATCAGTTCGCGGTGCAGCACCGGCAGGGACCAGCCGTCCGCCACGATGTGATGGAACGTCAGGACCAGACGGCTGCGCTCCTCGCCGAGGCGGACCAGGGCGCAGCGCAGCAGGGGCGGCGCGGCCAGGTCGAAGCCCCGGGCGCGCTCGTCGGCGGCCACCGCGTCGCCGAGCGACTCCCGGACCACGCCGTCCTGCGAGGACAGGTCGACCTCCCGCCATGGCAGTTCGGCGTTCCGCGTGATGATCTGCACCGGGGTGCCGTCCGGGCGCTGGCGGAACGCGGCCCGCAGCGGGGCGTGCCGGTCCAGGAGACGCTGCGCGGCACGGCGCAGGAGGGAGGCGTCGACGGGTCCGGCGAGATCCAGCACCTGCTGGACGACATACGTGTCCCCGTCGCCCCCGGTGAGGGCGTGGAAGAAGAAGCCCTGCTGGAGCGGGGTGAGCGGCAGCAGCTCCTCGACCGGCAGCGGGTGCGCGCCCTGGATCTCCGCGAGTTCGGCCTCGTCGGCCACCACCAGCGGCTCGTCGGCGGTGCGCTCGGCGACCCGCTCGACGGCGGCCTGCGCCAGCGCTTCGACGGTACGGTGCCGGAACACCTCACGGGTGGTCAGTCCGAGGCCCGACTCCCGGGCGCGGATGAGGAGGTGGATGGCGCTGATGCTGTCGCCGCCGAGCGCGAGGAAGTCGTCCTCGGCCGTCACGGAGTCCAGACCCAGCACCTCGGCGTACAGCGAGCACAGGAGCTTCTCGCGTGGGGTGCGCGGGGCGCGTCCGGAGCTCAGGGCCGCGTAGTCCGGTGCGGGCAGGGCGCGTGCGTCGATCTTGCCGCTGGGTGTGACCGGCAGGGCGTGCAGCGGGACGAAGGCCGAGGGGACCATGTGGTCGGGCAGCCACTCGGCCGCGTGTCCGCGCAGGGTCCGCATCAGCGCGGTCACGTCACGGAAGGGTGCCGGCCGGTTGGCGTGCGGATAGGCGCCGGCCGTCCGGTACAGGGGCCCGAAGGGTCCGTCGAGGACGAGCACGGCGTCGAACGCACCGTCGTCGGCGTTCCCGTTCCAGGTGAGCGCCGCCCGGTAGCCGTGCTCGACCGCCAGCGCGTACAGCTCCTCGGGGTCCGCGCCGGAAGCCGCCTCCCGGCTGCTGCCCTCCAGCCGCCGCAGGTCCGCCAGGTCGTCCGCGAGGCGTGCGTTGGGCACACCGGTGACCCGGAGCCCGTCCGGCCGTCCGGCCAGCAGCGCGGCCAGTCCGCCGAGCCCGCCGGCAGTGGCCCAGTCGACGTCCGGCAGCTCCCGGCCGGCCGTCGGGGTCCCCGGGCGCAGGACGACGTCGTACCGGTAGCGGCTCAGCTCGTTGTGGTGCGTGGCCCGCTTGAGGCGGATCTCCGCGTCGAAGCCGTCGAGGGCGGCGAAGAAGTCCGGGTCGAGCAGGAGTTCGCCCTCCCAGCGCACCGACTGCTCGACGGCCGTCCGCAGCGCGCTCTTGTCCGCCTCCTCGCCCTCGGCGCCGAGGGCACGCCGGGTCTCCACGGCCGCCCGCAGCGTGCGCAGCAGCCGCAGATTGCGCACGTCACCGACGAAGATCCGGCCGCCGGGGGCCAGCAGCCCCGACACCTGGCGCAGCACGTCGACGAGGTACTCCCCGCCGGGGAAGTACTGGGCCACCGAGTTGATGACGACCGTGTCGAAATACCCGGCGGGCAGTCCGTCGGTGTCATGGGCGGGCCGGGCCCGCAGTTCGACCTTCGCGGCCAGTTCCGGATCGGTGTCGACCTGGGCGCGCAGCGCCGCGACGGCCGCCGCCGAGAGGTCGGTGCCCCAGTACGCCTCGCACTCGGGCGCGATCCGGGACAGGATCAGACCGCTGCCGACACCGATCTCCAGCACCCTTCGCCCGGTGCCGAGTTCACGGATGCGCTCGACGGTCGCGGCCCGCCACTCGCGCATCTCCTCGACGGGGATCGGCGTACCGTCGTACATGCTGTTCCAGCCCGCGAAGTTCTCACGGAAACCGGAGCCGTCGGAGCCGTCGGGGCCGTCGGTTCCTCCGCCGCCCGAGTCCTCGGAACCGGCCGCCCCGTAGAGGAGTTCATGCAGTTCCTTCCACTCCTCGACCCGTTCCTCCGGGTCCGGGTCGCGCCTCGCGTCGAGAGCGGGGACGACATAGGCGGCGAGGCGGCGGTCGCCGGGGCGGTCCTCGCGGACGACCACGGTGACCTGGTCGACGGCCGGGTGGCCGCGCAGCACCGACTCGATCTCGCCCGGCTCGATCCGGAACCCGCGGATCTTGACCTGGGCGTCGGCGCGCCCGAGGAACTCCAGCCGCCCGTCGGCCCGCCGGCGGACCAGGTCACCGGTGCGGTAGAGCCGCTCGCCGGGCTCCCCGAACGGGTCCGCGACGAACCGCTCGGCGGTCAGGTCCGGCCGCCCCAGATACCCCCGGGCCAGCCCCGCGCCCCCGAGATACAGCTCGCCCGTGACCCCGGCGGGAACCGGCCGCAGGTACGCGTCCAGGACGTACGCCCGGGTGCCCGGGTCGGGCACACCGATGGGGACGATCGCCCCGGCCGGGATGTCCGGGTCGCACAGTCCCAGCGTGGAGTTGGTGGTGGCCTCGGTCGGGCCGTAGGCGTTGAACATCATCCGCCCGCGCGCGTACCGCGCCACCAGCTCGGGGGAGACCCGCTCGGTGCCCGCCAACAGCGTGGCGGCCGACGGCAGTCGAACGTCCTCGGGCATGGCGGCGAGCAGGGCGGGCGGCAGGATCATGAAGGTGACGCCGTGCGCGTTCGCGTAGTCGGCGAGCGGCGCCCCGGGTACCCGCAGCTCCGCGGGTACGACGACGAGCCGGCCGCCGGACAGCAGTCCGAGGCACAGGTCCCAGAAGGCGACGTCGAAGCTCGGGGAGGCGAACTGCAGCACCCGGCTGTGCGGGCCGATGCCGAACCTCTCGCTCTGTGTGGCGACCAGCTTCGCCACACCGCCGTGCGAGAGGACGACGCCCTTGGGGCGGCCGGTCGAGCCCGAGGTGTAGATCACGTAGGCGGCGTTCAGGACGGTGAGCGGTTCTGCGCGGTCCCCCTCGGCGGGATCGTGGTCGGGCCGCCCGGCCAACTCGGCCGCCGTGGCGGGTGTGTCCAGCTCCAGGACGGTCATGCCGTCGGCCGGGCCGGGGAGTTCCCGTGCGGTCTCCGCGGTCGTCACCATGCAGACGGGCCGCGCGTCGTCCAGCATGTACGCGATGCGGTCCGCCGGGTAGTCGTGGTCGATCGGCAGATAGGCGGCGCCCGACTTCAGGACGGCCACCTCCGCCACGATCAGCTCCGCCGAGCGCGGCAGGGCCAGGGCGACGATCCGCTCGGGGCCGGCGCCCCGCGAAAGCAGCGCGTGCGCCAGGCGGTTGGCGCGCGAGTCCAGCTCCGCGTAGGTGAGTTCCTCGTCCTCGAAGACCAGCGCCACGGCGTCCGGCCGCTGCCGCACCTGCTCGGCGAACATCGCCGGCCAGGTGTCCGCCGGCACCGTGTGCGCGGTGTCGTTCCAGTCGAGGACGACCTGGCGGTACTCCTCGGGGCTCATCAGATCCAGGCGGGCGACCGGGCTGTCGGGCCGGGCGAGTGCGTCGGCGAGGAGCGTGCGGTAGTGGCTGAGGAGCCGTTCGATCGTCGTGGCGTCGAAGACGCCGGGGTGGTACGCGGCCCGGGCCGAGCCCTCGCCGACCTCCAGCAGGATGTCGACCGGGGCGGGCAGTTCACCGGCGGGCCGCTCGGCCGTGGCGAGGGCCGTGTTGAAGAACAGGCCGCCGCCGCGCGTCGGCCGGGGCCGCAGCTCCTCGATCAGGAGCCCGACCGGCAACCGGTGGGTCTGCGCCTCCTCGTGCGCCTGCGTCACGCGCCGCACCAGCTCGGCGAACGAGGGTTCGTGCTCGACGGACACCCGCAGCGGGAGCCCGTCATGGCCGACGGTCAGGTCCGTGGCCCCGGTGTAGCGGTGCAGCAGGGCGACGAAGGCGGCCAGGTGTACGGCGTCGGGGGCGTCCGGGACGTCCGCCAGTGCGCGGGTGTCGCGTTCGAGCAGGGGCTGTGGCGGGTGGGGCCGATCGGCGGGCAGGGAGAGCTCGAGCGGCAGCGATGTCAGCAGCCGCCGCCAGTAGGCCAGGACTTCCTCGGTACCGCACACAGCAGTGAGCCTTCCCACCAGGTCGGGGTCCGGTTCTGAGCCGGATCGCCGACATACTAAGGTAAGGGTTACCTAATTCACAGGGTCTCCTTGTGAGGGTTGCCCCGAGGGCGGGACGGCAATCCACGGAGGACCTGTAGTTCGACCCGCACGCGCCCTACAGTTAAGGCAAGCCTCATCAAAGAAAGTTGAAGACGTGGGGACCTCTTCGGTCCGGGCGGCGAAAGGCCCCCGCGCGGCACTGCTGCTGACGCTCTCGGGCGCGGCCCTGCTCACCCTGTGCGCCCTGTCGATGGCGTTCGGCGCGCTCGGCGTCCCGCTCGACCAGGTGTGGCACACCCTGCTCGGTGACGCCCCCGACGCCCGTGTCGACACCGTCATCTGGTCCGTACGCCTGCCGCGCACCGCGCTCGGGCTCGCCACCGGCGCAGCCCTCGGTCTCTCGGGCGCCCTGATGCAGGCGCTGACCCGCAATCCGCTCGCCGACCCCGGCATTCTCGGCGTCAGCGCGGGCGCCGCGTTCGCGGTGGTCCTCTCGGTCGGCGTACTCGGCATCTCGTCGGTCTACGGCTACATCTGGTTCGCCTTCGGCGGCGCGTTCGCCGCCAGCGTCCTGGTGTATCTCCTGGGCGGTCTCGGCCGGTCCGGCTCCACCCCGGTGAAGCTCGCCCTGGCCGGGGTCGCCGTGACCTCCCTGCTGTTCTCGCTGACCAGCGCCATCGCGCTCACCGACCCCGACGCCCTGAACCGGTACCGGTTCTGGAGCGCGGGTTCGCTCGCCGACCAGGACGAGGGGGTCCTGCTGCGCGTCCTGCCGTTCCTGGCCGTCGGCGCGCTCCTCGCCCTCGCCTGCGCTCCCGCTCTCAACAGCCTCGCCCTCGGCGACGACGTGGCCAAGTCGCTCGGTCTCAAGCTCGGCCTGGTCCGCGTGCAGGGTGTCGTCGCCGTCACCCTCCTCACCGGCGGAGCGGTCGCCGTCATCGGACCCGTCGTCTTCGTCGGCCTGGTCGTCCCGCACATCGCCCGCGTCCTCGCCCAACTGGCCGGTATCGGCCCGGACCACCGCTGGCTGCTGCCCCTGTCGGCCGTCCTCGCTCCCGGCCTCCTCCTGGCCGCCGACATCGCCGGCCGCCTGATCGCCCGCCCGACCGAGATCCAGGCGGGCATCCTCGTCGCCTTCCTCGGCGGCCCCTTCTTCATCGCCCTGGTACGCCGCCGACGCCTCGCGGAGCTGTGACATGACGTCTCGACGGGGCAGGTGCCGGCCTCGGGCGGATACGCGGCCGACGCCCCGGCCCGTGACCGCCGGGTCACGGGGATCGGTCGCGTCCCGTCCGGTCGCCGCCCGGGGAGAGGGTCTCCAGGCGACCGGGTCGCGGAGCCGTGGTCCCGTGGCCGCAGGACTCCCGCATCGCCGGCCCGTGGCCGGTGAGTCGCGCCCTGGAGGTGCCGTGGTCGCCGGGCGGCGGGGGTGCGGTGCGGTGATCCCCGACTCGTGGCTTCACTCGCCCGCGGTCACCGAGCCCTGTGGCGGCGGTTGGCTGGTGGCCGTGCCGCGCACCGGCGGTTGCTTGGTGGCTGAGCCGTACGCCGGCGGTTGCCTGGTGGCCGTGCCGCGCACCGGCGGCTGCCCGGTGGTCGAGCCGTACGCCGACGGTCGCCCGGTGGTCGAGCCGCGGCAGCGTCGGCTCGTGGTCACCGACCCGCACAGGGAACGCCCCGTGGTGACCGGGTCGCGCTGCCCCGGTGCCGTGGCCTGCGAGACGTGGCCGGGCCGGCCCGATTCCCGCCGGCCGTGGCATCGCCGACCCGCGATCGCCGTCCTCGCACATCGACCCGCGATCGCCGTCCTCGCTCATCACCGACTCCCCGCCTCGGAAACCGCGGTGACGAGGCCCCATGAACAGCAGAACCGTGGAGTGGTGAGCCGATGACGACCGAACTGGCGCCCGTGCCGCCCGCGAAGGGCGTCGAGAAGACGGCTGCCCGGCGCCGCACGGCCGACCGTCTCGCCTTCCGGCTTCCGGTGCCGCCCGTCTCCGGCGTCGTACGGCCCCGGCTGCTGGCCGTCTCTCTGCTGCTCGCCGCCGCCGCGTTCCTGGCGTTCGCCGTGGAGACCTCCGTCGGGGACATCGACCTGCCGCTCACCGATGTGCTGAAGGCCCTCGCGGGCACGGGCGATCCCGGCACCGAGCTGATCGTCCACGAACTGCGGCTGCCGCGTGCCCTGGCCGGGCTGCTCGTCGGTATCGCGTTCGGCATCTCCGGGGCCCTGCTCCAGACCGTGACGCTCAACCCGCTCGCCAGCCCCGACATGATCGGCATCACCCAGGGAGCGGGCGCTGTGGTCGTCGCCGGCATCGTCCTCGGCTGGGACGGCGGCCTCGGCACCCAGGCCCTCGGCCTGCTGGGCGCGTTGACCGCCGGGCTGCTGGTGTACGTGCTGGCCTGGAAACGCGGCACCACCGGCTACCGCATCGTCCTCGTCGGCATCGGCGTCTCCTGGATCTGCACCAGCATCACCGACTACCTCCTGGCCCGCGGCCAGCGCTTCCAGGCGCAGGCGGCCCTCGGCTGGCTCGTCGGCAACCTCAACGGCCGTACCTGGGAGCAGATCGGCCCGCTCGCCCTCACCATGGCCGTGCTCGTGCCCCCGGCCGTGCTGCTCGGCCGGCAGATCCGTGTCCTGCAACTCGGGGACGACGTCGCCAGGGGCCTCGGCACCCGGGTGCACATCGTCCGGGTGGCCGTCCTGCTCATCTCGGTCGGGCTCGTCGCCTTCGGCACCGCGACCGCCGGGCCGGTCGCCTTCGTGGCCCTCGCCGCGCCCCAGGTCGCCCAGCGCCTGGCCGGCACCCCGTTCCCGCCACCCGTCGCGGCGGGGCTCACCGGTGCCGTGATGGTGCTCGTGTCCGACCTCGCCGCCCGCAAGCTCGTCCCCGACACCGAACTCCCGGTCGGGATCGTCACCGGGGTGCTCGGCGCCCCCGTCCTGCTGTGGCTGCTCATCCGCGCCAACCGCGCCGGTTCAGGAGGCTGAAGACGTGTCATCGAAGTACGAAGCGGCCGCGGAGCGCGACACCCGCGCGGACGCGTCCGCCGGCCGCCGTGCCGACGGCCCCGAACTGCGTGCCGAGGGCCTGCGCCTGGCCTACGACGACCGGATCGTCGTCGACGGCCTCGACCTGGTCGTCCCCACCGGCCGGGTCACGGCCATCGTCGGCGCCAACGCCTGCGGCAAGTCCACCCTGTTGCGCGCCCTGGCCCGGCTGCTCACGCCCAAGGCCGGTGCCGTCCACCTCGACGGCCGTGCGGTGCACACCATCCCGACCCGGACCCTCGCCCAGAAGCTCGGCATCCTCCCGCAGACGCCCGTCGCCCCCGAGGGGCTGACGGTCGTCGACCTGGTCGGGCGGGGGCGTACACCGCACCAGACCTGGTGGCGGCAGTGGTCGCGGAGCGACGAGGAGGCCGTGCACGAGGCGCTGCGGGCGACCGCGCTGACCGACCTGGCGCACCGGCCCGTCGACGAACTCTCCGGCGGACAGCGCCAACGCGCCTGGATCGCCATGGCCGTCGCCCAGGGCACCCCCGTGATGCTGCTGGACGAGCCGACGACGTACCTCGACCTCGCCCACCAGATCGATGTCCTCGACCTGGTCACCGACCTCAACCGGCACCAGGGCCGCACCGTCGTCATGGTCCTGCACGACCTCAACCAGGCCTGCCGGTACGCCGACCACATCATCGCCATGAAGGGCGGGCGTATCGCGGGCGAGGGTGCCCCCGCCGACGTCATCACCGCCGAGACGGTCGAGGACGTCTTCGGTCTGCGCTGCATCGTGGGCGAGGACCCCGTCAGCCGTACCCCCATGGTCATCCCGATGGGCCGTCATCACGAGGGCACCGACGCGGACGCGGCGAAGGCCGCGGAGCCCGTGTCGGGCGCCACCGGCTGACCCGCGGCCGCCTGCGCCCCCGGCCCGCCCGTCCGTTCCGTCACGGGCGGGGTGTCAGGTAACCACCCATCGTGCGGAAGTAGTCCGTCGCCGCGTGTTCCGTGCCGTCCTGCGTCCGCACCCGCTCGACCACCAGCCCCGGCAGCCGTCCCGAGCGGGCCTCGGCGCCCGCCACGATCACGACCCCGTCGCCCTCCCGGATGAAGATCCGCCCCGGCGTGCCGCCGTAACGCCCCTCGGAGACGGAGGCCGCGACGATCCGGATCCGCTCGCCCCGGTGATGGGTGAAGGCGTTGGGGTACGGGTCCGACTGGGCCCGTACGAAGCGCTCCAGGTCCTCGGCGGGCCAGGTCCAGTCGATCCGGCTGTCCTCGAGGGACCGCTTGTGGAAGAAACTCGACCGGGAGCGGTCCTGCGGCGTCCACACGGCCCTGCCGGAGTCGATGAGTTCGAGCGAGTCGGTGACCAGCGGGCCGATCAGGTCGACCGTGCGGTGGAACAGGTCCGTCGCCGTGTCCTTCGGACCGACCGGCACCGCACGCTGCAACAGCACGTCGCCCATGTCGAGTTCACCGTCCATGCGGTGGGCGGTGACACCGACCTCCTGCTCGCCGTTGATGAGCGCCCAGATGAGCGGGGAGAACCCCGCGTACCTCGGGAGCAAGGAGTCATGGATGTTGAGCGTGCCGTGCGCCGGCAGGTCGAAGATCTCGGGCGGCAGCCAGGTGCGCCAGTTGTTGGCCACGATGAGGTCCGGGTCGGCCTCCTTGAGTGCGCGCAGCAGTTCCTCGTCGCCCGGCCGGTTGCGCAACAGCACCGGAACACCGTGCTGTTCGGCGAGGTCGGCGACCGAGTCGTTCCAGATCTTCTCGTACGCGTGATCGCTCTTGGGATGGGTGACGACGAGAACCACCTCGTGTCCGGAATCCAGCAGCGCACGCAGCGTCCGGTGTCCCCACGTCTGGTATCCGAACATGGCGATCCGCATATGAGCTCTCCTCAACCGTTGCTAGGTAAGGCTTACCTTATCTAACATGGCTGTGCTGGGGGAGGCTGTGTTCCTGCCGGGACGACTGTGTGGACCCCTTTTCTCGATGAAAGGCGATGACGCGGTGACGATGCTGCACACCGGGCCGGATTCCATCTACGACGTACTGGGGATCGGATTCGGCCCGTCGAATCTCGCGCTCGCCATCGCGCTCCACGAGCACTCCGCACGGGCAGGCGCGGAGAACGGGCTCCGGGTCGGGTTCCTGGAGAGACAGCCCCGGTTCGGATGGCACCGCGGCATGCTCATCGACGACGCCACCATGCAGGTGTCCTTCCTCAAGGACCTGGTGACGATGCGTGACCCCACCAGCGACTTCAGCTTCCTGTGCTATCTGCGCGACCAGGGGCGCCTCGTCGACTTCCTCAACCTGAAGACCCTCTTCCCGCTGCGCATCGAGTTCCACGACTACTTCGAGTGGGCCGCCGCCCGCGTCTCCCATCTCGTCGAGTACTCCGCCGAGGTCGTCTCCGTGCGCCCCGTCAGCCGGGACGGCGAGATCCGCTACTTCGACGTCACCAGCCGTACCCCCGGCGACCCGGATCGGTTCACCGTCCGTCGC
Source organism: Streptomyces sp. NPDC041108 (assembly GCF_055592645.1). Classification (NCBI taxonomy): domain Bacteria; kingdom Bacillati; phylum Actinomycetota; class Actinomycetes; order Kitasatosporales; family Streptomycetaceae; genus Streptomyces; species Streptomyces sp. NPDC041108. The sequence continues at coordinate 196,586 of NZ_JBVIYK010000011.1, forward strand.
GCCCGCAGCATCTGCGTGGCCGCCGGCCTGGAACCGCACCTTCCGCCGGACGCGGTCCTGTCCGACCGGGTCTGGCACACCAGCGAGTTGCTGCCCCGCGTCGAGGAGGCCCAGCGCACCGGCCGGCCCATACGCCGTGCCGTCGTCCTGGGCGCCGGACAGAGCGCGGCGGAGGCCGTGGACTACCTCCACCGCAGCTTCCCCGAGGCCGAGATCTGCTCCGTCTTCGCCAAGTACGGCTACACACCCGCCGACGACAGCCCCTTCGCCAACAAGATCTTCGACCCCGAGGCCGTCGACCTGTACTACGGATCGCCCCGGGAGGTGAAGCAGTCGCTGTTCGACTACCACCGCAGCACCAACTACTCCGTCGTGGACATGGATCTGATCGAGTCGCTGTCGCGGACCATGTACCAGGAGAAGGTCCAGGGCCGGGAACGGCTGCGGATGATGAACGTCTCCCGCCTGCGCGAGGTGGAGGAGGGCGTGGACGGCGTCCGGGTGACGGTGGAGTTCCTGCCGACGGGGGAGCGCGAGACCCTCTCCGCGGACCTCCTCGTCCACGCCACCGGCTACCGGCCGCGCGGGGTGGGCGACAACCTCGGCGAGATCGGCAAACTCTGCCTGCGCGACGAGGAGGACGCCCTCCAGGTGGGCCGTGACCACCGCGTGGCCACCGCCCCCGACGTCAGCGCGGACATCTACCTCCAGGGTGGCACCGAGCACACCCACGGCCTCACCTCGACGCTGCTCTCCACCACCGCCGTCCGCGCCGGGGAGATCTGCGCCTCCCTCCTCGCCCGTCGCGCGGCGGACCTGACGACGACGGAGGCGTGAGCGGCGGGTCCGAGGGCACGAGCGGCCGACGCCGGGGACGCCGCACGCCCGGCGACCGCCCCTCCAAGGCGGCGCCCGCTCCCGGACGCCCGCGCCCCGCCTACCGGCGGCCGGCGCCCTCCTGGACCTCGCCCCGGCGCCGCACTCCCCTGGCCAGCGCCCCGCCCAGGAACCCGGTCACGAGTCCCCACAGCACGGCGAGGCCGAGCGCGCCCCACAGATGGGGCCGCAGGAACAACTCCCCGCCCAGGTCCCCGCCGAGGTCACCGATGCCGATGACCGACAGCCCGTAGTGCGCGGAGATCCGGGCCACGAGACAGATCATCAGGACGGTCGCGGCGAGAGCGGCCGCCATGTGCACGGCGTGCTGCCACAGCCGTACCCGGGCGGGGGAGCGGGCCGCCATCACGAACGCGGCAAGGATCAGCAGCACGGCGTTCACGGCGGGCAGCCACCACACCCGGCCGTCGTAGTCGGCGAGCGAGCCCAGGCTCAGGGTGGACACGTCGGGCCCGCGCACCACCTCGTCCAGGATCTTCGGCATCGGCAGTCCGAAGGGCCCCTCCACCTGGCTGTCCCAGGTGGCGCCCAGGCCGATCGTGAAGGCGAGCCACACCACGTTCGGCAGGCCCAGCAGGACCAGCGCGGCCGTCTGGGCGGCATGCCCACGGGTCAGCGCCACCACGGCCGCGATCACCAGCCCGATGCCCAGGCACGCCAGCAGCAGGCCGACCATCGCGTACGCGGCCGGACGCACCGACTCCTGGAACCGCAGCAGCCGCGCGGGCAGGGGTGCCCCGCGCGAGACCAGCAGCGCCAGGACGAGAACGCCGGCGAGCCACACCAGTCCGAGGAACAGGGTCGGCGCCACGGCAGTCTCGAACCCCACGTCGGCGGAAGTGCCGAGGAAGTCGCCCACGTCGCCGAGCGGGACGTCGAAGGTCTGCCGGGCGAAGAGCGCCAGGCCGATCAGCGCCGCCAGCCACAGGACGGCGATCCGGGCGGCCCAGCCGGCGAGTTCGGCCGCCCCGGTCACCGCCCGATGCCGCAGGGGCCGCAGGAATCCGGCCGCGATCACCAGGGCGCCCACGACGGTCACCGACAGCGGCATCACGGTCAGGCCCGCCCGGGTCTCGGCGAGGAACCCGGCGCCGCCGGACAGCTCGATCGTGCCGCCGACCGCCGTCACGACGGTGGCCGCGACGACCCGGGGGAACGCGCCGTCCGGGAGGTCCGCCGCGCCCGCCGCCCACAGACCGAGAGACGCCACCACGATCATCGTGATCAGTCCGGCCAGCACGGTCGCGAGGGCCTGGAGCCAGCCGTGGCGGGCGACCGCCCGCTCGGGTGCGGCGGTCTGCCGGGGCGACAGGGTCCGAGGGCTCACTCTTGCCACGCTAAGCACGGCGGTGACACTCCGCGCGCCGGGGCGCCCGGCTCGTTCGGCTTGCGAGTGACGCGGGACCAGAGCACACAATGGCCCTGTCATGGAGAAAAGAGTCATAAAGCGGCTAAACATGTGCATTGTGTGACATCAATCGCATGCGGCGCCGCGAAGTCCCTACGCCGGGAGAAGACCCGTGAGTTCCGAACAGCCGTCCTCCGGCCGCCCCACAGGGCCGCCCTCCGGCCCCCTGTCCGGGCCGCAGCAGCCCGGCCCCACCCCGCCCAGCCCGACGCGGACGAGCGCCCCGGTGCCACCGGGCGACGCCTCGGGGCCCGGCGGCACCGGCGGTCCGGGCGGCACCGGGGGCTCCGGCGGCGGGCCCGGCGGCCCGGGAGGAACCGGCGGCCCCGGAAGCCCCGGTCATCCGTGGTGGCGGTCCGCTCCCCGGATCGCCCTCATGGTCACCGCGGCCCTGGTCGCGGTGGTGCTCGTCGTCGTCCTCACCCGCTCCGACGACTCCGGCGGCTCGGCCGACGGCGAGGTCTTCCTCCAGGCCGCCGGCAAGGCGGGCCCCGACCCGTTCACCGAGTCCACGGCCACGGACAGTTCCACCGTGCCCGAGACCCCCACGGCCACACCGAGCAGTGCGGAACCCGCCAACGTGACGCGCGCCGTGGACGGTTCGTCCCCCGGCCTCTACGGCGGCACCCGCAACGTCTCCAGCTGCGACGTGGAGAAGCAGATCAAGGTGCTCGGCGCGAACCCCGCCAAGAACGACGCGTTCGCCTCCGTCGCCGGCGTCGACTCCTCCGGCGTACCCGCCTACCTGCGCTCACTCACCCCGGTACAGCTGCGCATGGACACCCGCGTGACCAACCACGGCTACCGTGACGGAGCCGCCACCAGCTACCAGGCCGTCCTGCAGTCCGGCACCGCCGTCCTCGTCGACGACCGGGGCGTCCCCCGGGTCCGCTGCGCCTGCGGCAACCCGCTGAAGCCGCCGGTCGCGCTGAAGACCACGCCGGAGCCCAAGGGCGACTCCTGGCCGTCGTACCGGCCGCAGAACGTCGTGGTCATCGAGCGCTCGACCGTGGTCATCGACGTCTTCGTCCTCTACGACCCCGAGCACGACGACTGGTTCACCCGCCCCGCCGGCGACACGGGCGGGAAGGACAAGAAGACCACCCCGCCCGTCAACCAGCCCTCCCCGTCGACGTCGACGTCGTTCTCCGAGGAACCGCCCTCGAAGTCGCCCAAGCCGTGCCCCTCGTCCCCGCGCGGCGCGACGAAGACCCCGAAAGGCGGGGACGCCGACGCCAGCGCCAGCCCCTGCCCCTCCTCGTCCTCGGTGACCCCGTCCACCTCGCCCCCGTCGGCGCCGGAGACACCGACCACGGGGCCCACGACACCGCCGCAGAGCCCCGAGACGTCCGACGCGCCGGACGACACCACGACCTCCGGGTCGGCGTCCCTCGACGGTGTCCCGGATCCGGTCGCCCCGGATTCCTGACCCGCCCGCGCGGCCGTACGGGGCCCCGCCGCCTCACTCGTCGATAGCCGACCCGAACTGGGCGTCCACCGAGGGCGCCCCGAGGGAGGCGGCGTCGTACGTCCACGACCCGGCCGCCGTGACGCCGCCCGAGCCCGCCGAGAGCACCCAGATGTGACCGTCGCCGGTGTTCTCGCCCGGCGCTGCGGCCAGCAGACCGAAGCGGCCGTCGCCGTTCGGGTCGGTCAGCCGGACCTGGGCGCCCCACTTGTCACCCTTCTCCGCGGCGCCCGGCACGTCCGTGGAGTTCTGGTCCCAGGACCGGGCGCCGGCCGCGGTCAGGCCGGCGGCGGAGCCGCGCAGCACCCACACGGCGCCCGCGTCCTTCACCGTGCCGATGTCCTCGCCCGCGGCGCCGATCGCCACGTCCGCGTACCCGTCCCCGTCGGTGTCCGCGACCGACAGGTCCGAGCCCCAGCCGTCCCCGGCCTCGGCGACACCGGGCACGCCGTCGGAGTCCTGCACCCACCAGTCCGGCTCCGCCGCCGGGCCGTCCGGACCGCCGAGGCGCACGCCGACCACCCCGCCCGTCCGGGTCTCACCCGGCTGGTCGTCCGGGGAGTTCGGCTCACCGGTCACCAGGTCGTCGTACCCGTCGTCGTTGATGTCCCCGGACGCCGCGACCGGGCCGCCGCGCAGATCGCGCTCGTACTTCAGCCCGTCGGCGTTGCCCGACAGATACGCGGACCATCCGTGTCCGGGCTCGTCCCCCAGGCTCAGCCCCGACACGACGAGGTCGGCGAAGCCGTTCTTGTCGTAGTCACCGGTCGTCATGGACATGGGCCGGATGTCGCGGGCCTCGGCCTTCGCACCGAAGCTCTGGGCGGACTCCCGGCGCATCGAGCTCCGCGCCGCGGCGTCGTACGCGAACAGCTCCACGCCGTACGGGTCGAGGACGGCGAGGATGTCGCCGTCCGTCTCGGCGGTGAAGCGGCCGGCGGCCAGACCGGTGCCGAACTGCTCGCCCGCGGCGGGCTCCTCGGTCTCCAGCCAGTCGCTCGCGGCACCCTTGAGCCCGGCCTTCGAGCCCCACAGCACGGCCACCCCGCCCGCGTCCCCGAGCGTGCCGATGTCCTCGCCGGGGATGCCCACCACGGCGTCGTCGTACCCGTCGCCGTCCAGGTCGCCCGTGGCGACCGCCCGGCCGAACCCGTCACCCGTCTCGGCCGCGCCCGCGACCCCCGACGTCGACTGGCTGAAACGGGCGGCATTGCTCGTGCCGATGCCCTTGGACGAGCCGTACTGCACGGTCACCAGGCCCGCGCCCTTCTTGCCGCTCACGGTGGCGCCGGGCGCGCCGACCAGGATGTCCTCGTAACCGTCTCCGTTGAAGTCGCTGTTGCGGTCACCGGCCCGTGTGCTGCCGGGCGCGCCGGCGTAGGCGGAGGGAGCGGTGGCGATCGCCGCGCCCGAGACGAGAAGAAAGGTGGCAGCGGCGAGCGCTGCCGAGCGGTTCTTGCGCATGTTCGGCTCCTGGTGGTGGGAACGGCCGGGCAGCGCGGGGGTGTCCGGAAAGGGCCCGTTCCTCGTCCGGCGCCCTGTTCGACACCTTGTGGTGAGCAAGGGTTGTACGGGACGACACGGCCGGTTCAGGAGGCTCCGTCTCCGGACGCGGCTCCGGCCCCCGCCGCGGGGGAGGGCGCTCACGCGGCGGAATCGGCGTGACCGGCGGAAATGGGGTGGCGCGGCGGCACCGTGACCGTCGATGCTCCTCCGTATGAGTGACCATGGTGCGACCCGGCCCGACGAACAGCCCCTGCCCGAGCGGAAGCCCGGCTGGGGTGACCGGTTCGTCGGCCCCGAAGGAGACCCGCGCGGCGAAGGAGGCTTCGAGGGGGAGCGGGCCACGCTGGTCGGGTACCTGCGCAACCAGCGGCTGACCCTGGAGTTGAAGTGCGCGGATCTGGACGCCGAGGCCCTGGCCCGCCGTTCGGTACCGCCGTCGAACCTGTCGCTGCTCGGCCTCGTACGCCACCTGGCGGGCGTCGAACAGTACTGGTTCCGCCAGGTCCTGGCGGGGGAGCCCCCGTCGCCGCGCCACTATCGCGCCGGGGACGACCCCGACGGGGACTTCAACGACGCCGTCGCGGACCCGGAGGCCGTGGCCGACGCCTGGCGGACCTGGCGCGGCGAGGTCGGCTTCGCCGAACGCTTCGTGGCGGCGGCGCCCGACCTCGCCGTCACCGGGCGCCACGACGACGAGCCCATCGCCCTGCGCGAAGTCCTGGTCCACCTGATCGAGGAGTACGCCCGTCACAACGGCCACGCAGACCTCCTGCGCGAACGCATCGACGGCCGCATCGGCGAGTGATGCCCGGAGCCGTCCCCCCGGCGATTTCCCTGAGGGCGGAACGCGGCCCCCTTGCCCTCCCGCCCGCAGTTCCTAGGCTGGAGAAGTGAGCCGACACGCCTCGAACGAAGCCCGAGTCATCCCCCTGCGCCCGGCGACGGCGAGCCCGGCGGCGGCCCGCCCGGTCCGCCCGGCCGCTCCACCGGCCAGGGAACCCCTCTGGCGCGACCTGGTCGGCGATGTGCTGCGCCGCGAACGGCTGGCCCAGGAACGCACCCTGAAGGACGTCGCCGACGAGGCCCGCATCTCGATGCCGTACCTCTCAGAGGTGGAACGGGGCCGCAAGGAAGCCTCCTCGGAAGTCCTCGCGGCAGCCGCCCAGGCCCTCGGCCTGGGCCTCGGGGACCTGCTGTCCCTGGCCCAGGCGGAACTGACCCGCCATCAGGCCACCCGCAGGACACCCAGGGCCCCCTACGACGGCCTGTGCCTCGTGGCCTGACCTCCGCCCGCCACCCGCGCCCCTCGCCGGGGCGCGGGCGCCGAGGTCCTTCGGCCGGGGAGCGGCGACGCGGTGGGCCGGCCCTCAGACCCCCACCAGGCGCCGGTTCAACACCTCGTCCGCCAGCCCGTAGGCCACCGCCTCCTGAGCCGTGAACACCTTGTCCCGGTCCATGTCGGCCCGCAGATCCGCCACCTCGCGCCCCGTGTGCCGCGCGAGCACCCCCTCGACCTGGGACCGGATCCGCACCATCTCCTTGGCCTGCAGGGCGAGATCGGAGACCGTGCCCTGACGGCCCCCGCTCGCCGGCTGCCCCAGCAGCACCCGCGCGTGCTCCAGCACGAACCGCCGCCCTGCGTCCCCGCCCGCCAGCAGCACCGCCGCCGTCGAGGCCGCCTGTCCGACGCAGAACGTCGAGACCGGCGCGCGCACGTAGGACATCGTGTCGTAGATCGCCATCAGCGAAGTGAACGATCCGCCGGGCGAGTTGATGTAGATCGCGATCTCGCTCTCCGGCGCCGAGGACTCCAGATGGAGCAGCTGCGCGATGACGACGTTGGCCACGCCGTCGTCGATCTCGGTGCCGAGGAAGATGATCCGCTCGGACAGCAGCCGGCTGAACACGTCGTAGGACCGCTCGCCCTGCGCGGTCCGCTCGACGACGTTCGGAATCGTGTACGTCCCCATCACTGCAGCCCCATCCGTCGGCGTGAAGAGGCCGGCCGTACGTCGTCGAGCGTCTCGACGACCCGGTCGACCATTCCGTACTCCCTGGCCTGTTCGGCCGTGAACCAGCGATCGCGGTCGCCGTCCCGGGAGATCGTCTCCACGGTCTGGCCGGTGTGCTCGGCGGTGATCCGTTCGATGGCCCGCTTGGTGAACTCCAGGTTCTCCGCCTGGATCTCGATGTCGGCGGTGGTGCCGCCGATGCCCGCCGACGGCTGGTGCATCATGATCCGCGCGTTGGGCAGCGCGTAACGCTTGCCGCGGGCGCCCACGCTCAGCAGGAACTGGCCCATGCTCGCCGCGAAGCCCATCGCCAGCGTCGAGACGTCGTTCGGGATCAGCCGCATGGTGTCGTAGATGGCGAGGCCCGCGGTGACCGAACCACCGGGGCTGTTGATGCAGAGGCTGATGTCGGTGCGCGGGTCCTCCGCCGACAGCAGCAGCAACTGGGCGCAGACCCGGTTGGCGGAGACCTCGTCGACCTGGGTGCCCAGGAAGACGATCCGCTGCGCGAGGAGCTGCGCGGCGAGATGGTCGTCGAAGCGTGACGCCGGGGTGTCGCCCTCCTCGGCACGCGGGGCGAACGCGGGGGCCCGGCCGGTGGTCAGTGGAGCCACTTTTCCTCCCTCGGATGGACGCGACCGCGGTGGCCGCTGACTCCACTCTCCCCACGAACCGCCCCTCACCTGGACTTTCTCTGCCCGCGGCAGATTCGCCGACAGCAGAGCGCCGGCCGCCCGCCGAGATCCTCCACAGCCGATGCCCACGCCACCGATGAGTTTCGGCAGCGGAACCGGTCGATACGGAGACGACACATCCGCGCCCCGAGGAGGCACTCATGTCCAGCGACGGATTCACCATCTGCCTGTGGTTCGACGGCCAGGCGGAGGAGGCGGCCACCCACTACGTCTCGATCTTCAAGAACTCCCGGCTCGGCCGGGTCACCCACTACGGCGAGGGCGCGTTCCAGCCGGCCGGTACGGTGCTCACCGTGGACTTCGAGGCCAACGGCCAGCGGTTCGTCGCCCTCAACGGCGGCCCGCAGTTCACGTTCACCGAGGCCGTCTCCTTCCAGATCCTCTGCGCCGACCAGGACGAGATCGACTACTACTGGAACAGCCTCACCGAAGGGGGCGAGCCCGGCCCCTGCGGGTGGCTCAAGGACAGGTTCGGGGTGTCCTGGCAGGTCGTGCCCACCGCCCTCATCGAGATGATCAGCGACCCGGACGCGCAGAAGGCGGCCCGCGCGACGGCGGCGATGATGTCGATGGGCAAGCTCGACCTCGCCGCGCTGGAGAAGGCGTACGCGGGCGAGTAGCGGTCCGCACATCCTCCTCCCGGTGGGCGGCCCTCCAGGCCGGGCCTCCCACCAGGCGGGCACCGGGATTTCGGTGATTCTTTACCCGGACCGGGTAGCGGTCGCAAAGGACTCCGGTGAGGCTTGCCCTGCGCCACCCGTTACCCGGAGGAACCTTGAACGTCTCCCCGTCCACCTGGCTGCTCACGATCGTCGTCCTGGGTCTCCTGGTCGCCGTCGACTTCTTCATCGGGCGAAAACCGCACGACGTGTCGGTGAAGGAGGCCGGGATCTGGTCGGCCGTGTGGATCGCCCTGGCGGTCGCGTTCGGCCTGGGCGTGCTGGCCGTCGGCGGCGGCAAACCGGCGGGGGAGTTCTTCGCCGGGTTCATCACCGAGAAGTCCCTCAGCGTCGACAACCTCTTCGTCTTCGTGCTGATCATGGCGAAGTTCGCGGTGCCCTCGCAGTATCAGCAGCGCGTGCTGATGGTCGGCGTCCTCATGGCCCTGGTGCTGCGCGCGATCTTCATCGCCGCCGGCGCGGCGATCATCTCCAGCTTCTCCTGGGTCTTCTACCTCTTCGGCGCGTTCCTGGTCTACACCGCCTGGAAGCTGGTGCAGGACGCCCGCAAGGGCAGCCACGAGGAGGAGTACGAGGAGAACAAGCTCCTCAAGGCCGTGGAGCGACGCTTCGGAGTGGCCGACCGCTACCACGGCACCAGACTGTGGATCGAGGAGAACGGCAAGCGCGTCATGACGCCGATGCTCGTCGTGATGCTCGCCATCGGCTCCACCGACGTCCTGTTCGCCCTCGACTCCATCCCCGCGATCTACGGCCTCACCCAGGACCCGTACATCGTCTTCACCGCCAACGCCTTCGCCCTGATGGGCCTGCGCCAGCTGTACTTCCTCATCGGCGGCCTGCTGAAGAAGCTCGTCCACCTCTCCTACGGCCTGTCCATCATCCTCGGCTTCATCGGCGTCAAACTCGTCCTGCACGCCCTGCACGAGTCCGGCGTCCACGTCCCCGAGATCTCCATCCCCTTCTCCCTCGGCTTCATCGTCCTCGTCCTCGCCGTCACCACCGTCACCAGCCTCTGGGCCTCCCGACGGCAGCGGGAGCGGGACCAGCGGGAGACCGCGGTCGCGGGCGACGACGAGCAGACCTCGCAGCCGGCCTAGGCCACCGCGTCGGCGACGGCCCGCGTGATCGCGCGGGCCATGCGCGTGATGCCGGGCGACACCACCGGGCACGGCCGTGGCCTGGACGTCGTCGGGGCCAGGCAGAAGTGCAGAAGGTCCTTGTCGTGGTGGAGGGCGGTACGGGCCCGGTCCGGCTGGGTGCAATAGCCGTCGTGCTCACGTTCGTACGCGGTGCACGGCAGGTACTGGGTCCACGTGTAGCGGCCGGAGGCCGGGCTCACGGCCCGGCCGGCGTCGGCGGTGAGGTCACCGGAGGACTTGGCCTGCCTCTCGTAGAGGGCGTTCACGCGCCGGACCCGGTCGGGGGTCATCGGGTCCGGGCCCTGGAGCACCCAGACGATCGTCGGCCGGTGCTCGCCGCCCGCGTTCGCGATCTGTTCGGTGAGCCCGTCGGCCGCGGCCTCGTACCGCCGGAAGTACCCAGCGCGGTCCTTGCCGTAGGTGATGCCGTCCATGCAGGGCGTGTAGTCCCACGAGTTGCCCCAGAACTGCAGGACCACGTAGTCCGGACGCAGCCGGCGCACCAGTGCGGCCGCCTTGTCCTGGGGCGGGACGAGCGACCGGTCGGCCGTGCCCTCCAGGTAGTCGCACAGGGTGGTGCCCCCGTACGGCACGCTCGTGTAGCGGGCGCCGAGGCCGTCCTTGAGAAGAGTGCCGAGGACGCGCTGGTTCTCCACGGCGAGCGAGTCCCCGAGGTAGAGCACCTTGGGCGCGGGCTTCGCGGTCTTGCCGTCCCGGGGGGCGGTGGTGGCCCGGGAACGGGTGGTCGGTGACGGATCGGGCGCCGTGGCCGAGGGCGGGGCCCCGCCCGGCGCCGACTCCGGATCCCCGCACGCGCCCAGGGACAGGGCGGCGAGCACCGCCCCGGCCACTCCCACGATCCACGCCCTGCGCATACGCGACTCCGGCCCCGGCCATCGAAAACGGTTCCCCAGGCAAGCACAGCCCGGGGCGGGGCGGAAGACATGTGTCGGCCACGAGGGGGTCGGCCGGGGCACGCTGTCGCGAGCGGCCGGGGCGCGGAGTCGGGCCCGGCCGGCCGCCGCCCGGCCGTGGCGCGATGCCGGCCCCGGACGGCCGCCTACGGCCCTGCGTGGCGCGACTCGCGGCTCCCTCACGCCGCCACCTCGGCCCGCGTACCGGTCGGCAACCGGCCGGCCCCGGCCGCGGCGCGCCCGGTTGGGCGTCGGAGCCGAGGAGATCGTGCCCGTGCGGCCCCACGAGGGCGCCCGGTCCGGCGGGCGCCCCCGTGCGGTCAGGTCACGGGGTCATGCCGCCGGTGCACGCGGCACCCGGCTCCGGCGTCTGCTCGCCCTGGACGTACTTGTTCAGGAACTTCCGCACCCGCGGGTCGGACGCCTCGTCCACCTTCAGCTGGTGCTCCCAGGCACTCAGCACGATGGGGGAGGACTGGTCCTCGTAGGGGCTCATGAAGGAGTACGTCGTCTTCTTCACCAGCCCGGTCAGTGACTCGACGTCGGCCTCGGCCGCCTTGTCGTTGTACGTGATCCAGACCGCGCCGTGCTCCAGCGCGTGCACCGCGTTCTCGTTCGGCACGGCCTTGGTGTACACCTGCTTGTCGCAGTTGACCCACACCTGGTTGTGGTCGCCGCCCACCGGCGGGCTCATCTTGTACTCGACGGGCTCGGTGACGTGCTTCTGGGGGAGCTTGGACCAGCTCCTCACACCGTCGACCGGCGCGGCCTTCGCCGCAGCCTCCGCCGCCTCCTTCTCCTGCGCGGAGTCGATGAGGTACCAGCCGCCGCCGACGAGCCCGGCGAGGATGGCCGTGGTGACTCCGATCATGAGCACCCGCGTCCGCCGCTCACGCGCCTGCTCGGCCTTGCGTATCTCCTCCATGCGGGCGCGCCGCGCCGCCTCCCTGGCCTTGGGGCTGTTGTTCCTGCCCTTCGGGCCGCCGTTGTTGGCCTTCGCCTTGGATGAAGCCATGGGGTGTCCTTCTCCCCGCCGGGCCGCGTACGGGCCGGGCGGTGCCGCTGTTCGTCCACGAATCCGTCGCGTGGGCCGGTTGCCCACGCCACGCCCTGCCGAGGGATCTCCGCGGTGTCCACGGGGCTCCCTGCGCGGGGTCTAGACGCGGAGCAACTGCAGTTCGTGGAGGTCGGGAGGGCGGGACCGACCGGGCTCGCGGGAGCCGGCGGGCGCCACCGGGGCCGCGGGCGTCGCCGGCTGCCAGGAGGCGGCGGTGTGGTCGGCGCCGGGCGACGGCACCTGCACGAGCACCGCGGCCGGGTCGGGGGAGTGGCAGTCGTGTCCGCCGGGACGGTGCCCACAGGGGTCGCGGTCCACCTGGCCCGCCCGCGGGGAGACGGGAACCTGCGCCCGCGGCTCCGCCGAGACCGTGTGCGGCCGCTGCGCCGGGGCCTCACCGGGAGGCGAGCCCGCGCAGGACAACAGGAACGTGGTCACGGCCGACACGACCACGAGCAGCACGCGCGCCGACCGGCCCCGGACGCACGGCAGCGCCGTACGTCTGAACGGCCGGCCGGGCATGAAGCCACCTCACGAGTCGAGGCGAACGGGAGTGCGGGCGCCGCTGAAATTATCAGACGCCGCACAACCGCGGTCCCGCCCCGCGGATCCCGTGCCGGTTTCACGCGATCCGTCCCCTTCGGCGCGCGTCCGGCAACGCTCCTGGCTAGCGTGAGAGCCGGGGAAACACCTGTCGAACCGAGGAGAGTGGCGCGATGGCCGCACATCCCGACGGAACGCCCTGTTGGGCCGACGCGATGTTCAGCGACGTCGAGGGGGCGAAGAGTTTCTACGGCGACGTACTGGGCTGGACGTTCGGCGAGTCGTCGTCCGAGTACGGCAACTACACCCAGGCGTACGCCGACGGCAAGGCGGTGGCCGCGGTCGTCCCGCCGATGCCCGGCCAGGAGGGCCAGTCCGCCTGGTGCCTGTACTTCGCCACGTCCGACGTGCATGCCACCGCGGCCAGAATCCGTGACCACGGCGGCGAGGTGCTGATGGAGCCGATGCAGGTCGGCGAGTTCGGCTCCATGCTGCTGGCCCGCTCCCCGGACGGCGTCGTCTTCGGTGGCTGGCAGGCGGGCGTCCACGAGGGCTTCGAAGCCATGGGGGTGCCCGGAGCGTACGCGTGGGCCGAGGTCTTCACTCGGGAGCCCGAGAAGTCGGACGCGTTCTTCCCGGCCGTCTTCTCCTTCCGGTCCAAGCGGATGGACGACCCCGGCAACCCCCAGATGGACTTCCGGGTCTTCGACCTGGGACAGAATCCGCTGCTCGGCCGGATGAGGATGACCCCGGAGGACTTCCCGCCCGAGGTGCCCTCGTACATCAACGTGTACTTCACCGTCCCGGACTGCGACGACGCGGTCGCCCGGGCCACCGAGCGGGGCGGCATCCTGCGCTTCGGCCCGATGGACACCCCCTTCGGCCGTTTCGCGGCGCTCAGCGACCCGCAGGGCGCGTCCTTCTCGGTCATCGACGTCGGCAGGACGCAGGGCGAGATGCCGACGCTCACGGACGTCGACTGAGCGGACGCCGCGAGAAGCGCGGGGGCGTGGGACCCGTGTACGGTCCCACGCCCCCGCGCATGGCATGATCGAGTGCATGCCGGAACGTGTTGTGGCCGCCTGTGACGGAGCGTCCAAGGGAAACCCCGGACCAGCGGGCTGGGCCTGGGTGGTCGCCGAGGACGCCGAGACCCCCTCGCGCTGGGAGGCGGGCCCGCTGGGCAGGGCCACCAACAACATCGCCGAACTGACCGCGCTGGAGCGGCTGCTGGCGGCCACCGACCCGGCCGTCCCGATCGAGATCCGGATGGACTCCCAGTACGCGATGAAGGCGGTCACCACCTGGCTGCCCGGCTGGAAGCGCAACGGATGGCGCACGGCCGCCGGCAAGCCGGTCGCCAACCAGGAACTCGTGGTCCGTATCGACGAACTGCTCACCGGCCGTACCGTGGACTTCCGCTACGTGCCCGCGCACCAGGTCGACGGTGACCCCCTCAACGACTTCGCCGACCGCGCGGCGAGCCAGGCGGCCGTCGTCCAGGAGCCGGCCGGCTCCGACCTGGGCTCCCCGGAACCGCCGGCCGCGCCCGACACCGCCCCGTCCCGCTGGAGCGCGGCGAAGAAGTCCGGGAAGTCCGCCAGGTCCGGCGCCCGCGCCGGTTCGTCGTCCTCGTCCTCGGCGTCCTCGGGGTCGTCCCGCACGATCAAGGCGAAGTTCCCCGGCCGCTGTCTGTGCGGCCGGCCGTACGCCGCGGGTGAGCCCATCGCCAAGAACGACCAGGGCTGGGGCCACCCGGAGTGCCGTACGGCGGCGTCGGCCGGAGCCGAATAGCCGCCGCACGGCACCGCGCGCAGGGTGCCGGCGTCACACGACGGCGCCGCGCCACTCCCCGCTCTCCCGGCCGCGCTTCTCGATGAAGGTCTTGAAGCGCTCCAGGTCGCCCTTGGTCTGCCGCTTCACGACCCCCAGCTTGTCGGCCACCTTCTCGGCGGTGCCCGTGGGTTCGAAGTCCATCTGCAGCATGACCTTCGTGCGTTCCTCGGAGAGGTGGTGGAAGGTGACGACACCGGCCTGACGGGCCTCGCCGCCGACGGTCGTCCACGCCACCCGCTCGTCCGGGATCTGCTCGGTGATCTCCGCGTCGAACTCCCGCCGCACGCCGTCCACCTTGGTCACCCAGTGCGTGAGTGTGTCCGAACGCTGCTCGATCCGCTCGACCCCGCTCATGAACTCGGGAAACGTCTCGAACTGCGTCCACTGGTTGTAGGCGGTCCGGACGGGGACGTGGACCTCGACGGACTCCTCGATCTGGGTCATCGGTCGCCTCCTCACATCGGTTGCGTGTCGATCACGACCGGGTCGCCCCGGGCGCGTCCGGAGCGGGTACCCAGGTCTCCCGGGGATCAACGTGGGTCAGGCGGCGTCGAAGGTGTAGTGCGCGGTGTGGTCCAGCAGCGCCGCCGGACTCGTGTCGTTCCACGGCTTCATCGGCTCGTTCAGATCGACCACGTCCGGCGTCCCGTTCGCCGGTACGTACGCCGAGCCGGGGTGCAGGCGCCGCCAGTCGGCCCACAGCTTGTCGACGAAGGCGTGGTGCAGCCAGAAGACCGGGTCGTTGGGGGAGACTCCGGTGCCCATCTGACCGCCCACCCAGACATGCACCCGGTTGTGGAGGTTGACGCCCCGCCAGCCCTCCAGGTGATTGCGGAATCCGTCCGAGGCGCTGTTCCAGGGCGCCATGTCGTACGTGGACATCGCGAGCACCGAGTCCACCTCGGCCCGGGTCGGCAGCTGCCGCACCGCGGCGCCGAGGGAGCGGCGCAGATAGGTGCGGCCGTCGACGCGCACGGTGACCGGCCAGTTGCCGGTGGACGCCGCGAACGGCCCGTCCATCACCCGTCCGTCGCGGCTGCGCCCGGTGCCGCCGAGGAAGTCCGGTGCCCACAGGGAGGACCGGGTGGTGCGGTCGGCCGTCCAGTCCCAGTAGGGCAGCGCGACGGTCGGGTCCACGGACTGCAGGGCCCGCTCGAACTCCAGTAGGAATCTGCGGTGCCAGGGGAGGAAGGACGGCGAACGGTGGCCCGTACGCTCGCCGTTGTCGGTGTCGCCGAGGATGAAGGCGTTGTGCGTCGTGACGAACTCGTCGTAGCGGCCCGAGCGCTTCAGCGCGATCAGGGCGTCGACCAGGCGCCGCTTCTCGTCGGCGCTCAGGGTCGCCTGGTTCTTGCGTATGGTCATGGCTCTGCGGCTCCTTGCGGTGGTTCGGTGGTTCCGGTGCTGCGGGGACCGGTCAGTTGAACGGGACGAGACGGGCGCCCTGGAGTTCGTCGACCGCGGCACGCGCGGCGGCGCGCGGGGTCGGCACGGGGGAGTAGTGGCTGACGACGCTGATCCAGCTGCCGTCGGCGTTCCGCATGACGTGCAGTTCGGCTCCGTCGACGAACACGGCGTACCCGGCGCCGTGATGATGACCTCCGCCGACGGCCGCGCGGCCCTGTATGCGGCGACCCCGGTACACCTCGTCGAAGGTCTCGAGGTCCTGGTGGTCCTGGTGGCCCTGGTGGGCGTGGTCGTCGTCCGCGGCGGCCGAGAGCGGGGCGGCGACGGTCGCGGCGAGGGCGGCCGCCGCCCCGAGGGCGTGGCGGCGGGTGATGTCGGGCATGCGAGAACCTTCTGGACAAGGGGTGATTGATGACCCGCCATGCCTATCGATCAGGTGGGGAACGGCGGAAATCTCCGGAAGCCGGTTGGCTGCGATCAGGACAATCACGCACATGTCGTGCAAGGTTGAACAAAGATGATCTTGCTGTGGTGGATCTTCGCGCAGGGGTGGAGGGGGAGATTCCGCCCGAGGTGCGGGGTGTGGCCGATGATCTTGCGGGAGGTGCGTGGATCGGGTGACGGCTGTCACGCGCGCAAAGTGACGCGATTCCGGGGCGCCTGCGCACTGCTACTCTTCGTGGTCAATTGATCGCTTTGCGCAGCGAAATGGGAGTGTGCGTGAAGATCGCGTGCGTCGGCGGCGGACCCGCAGGCCTGTACTTCTCGATCCTGATGAAGCGGCAGGACCCGTCCCACGACATCACCGTCCATGAACGGAACCCGGCAGGATCGACATACGGCTGGGGCGTGACCTACTGGTCCGAGCTGCTGGACAAGCTCCGGGAGAAGGATCCCGAGACGGCTCTGGCCATCAGCGAGAACTCCGTCACCTGGAACCGCGGCGTCGCCCACGTCCGCGACCGTACGACGGTCCAGCCCGGCGACCAGGGCTTCGGCATCGGCCGGCGCCGCCTGCTGGAGCTGCTCGCCGAACGGGCGCGGGACCTGGGCGTCCGCGTCGCGTACGAGGACGGCATCACGGCCGACGACCTTCCGGACGCCGATCTCGTCGTCGCGGGCGACGGGGTCAACAGCACCGTGCGCGAGCGGTACGCCGACCGCTTCGGCAGTGACATCACGCTCGGCCGCAACGCCTACATCTGGCTGGGCACCACCAAGGTCCACGACGCCTTCACCTTCTCCTTCCAGGAGACCGACCACGGCTGGATCTGGGCCTACGCCTATCCGTTCAGCGACGAGCAGAGCACCTGCGTCATCGAGTGCTCCCCGCGGACGATGAGCGGCCTGGGTCTGGACCGCCTCGGCGAGGCCGACGGGCTGGCCCTGCTGGAGAAGCTCTTCGCCGGCATCCTGGACGGCCACCCCCTCCTCGGGCGGGCCCAGGACGACGGCACCGCCCAGTGGCTCAACTTCCGCACGCTGACCAACCGTGCCTGGCACCACGGCAACGTCGTCCTGCTGGGCGACGCCGCCCACACCACCCACTACTCCATCGGCGCCGGCACCACACTCGCCCTGGAGGACGCGATCTGTCTGGCCGAGTGTCTCGGCGCCCACCCGGACGCGGAGGCGGCGCTCACCGCGTACGAGCGGCGACGCAAGTCGGAGCTGCTGCGTCTGCAGAGCGCGGCCCGCCACAGCGCGCAGTGGTACGAGAACATCCAGCGGTACATCGACCTGCCCCCGGAGCAGATGTTCGCGCTCCTCGGCCAGCGCCACTCCCCGCTGCTGCCGTACGTGCCCCCGCAGCTCTACTACCGCCTCGACCGCGCGGCCGGCCGTCTGGAGGCCCTGCGCCGCCTCAAGCGCTGGCTGGGCCCCAAGCTGGCCCGGTCCTCACAGGCGCGAGCCCTCGCCGACGCCGACCGGAGGTAGCGCACGCACCCCGGCTAGCGCACGCCCCGTGGCCGGAACTGGATGCTGATGCGCGGCCCCACCGCCCGTGTCGACTTGGGGACCGCGTGGTCCCAGGTGCGCTGGCAGGAGCCGCCCATCACGATCAGGTCGCCGTGCCCCTGCGGAAACCGCAGGGTCTGCCCGCCACCGTGCGGCCGCAGGGCGAGGTCGCGGGGGTCGCCCACGGACAGGATGGCCACCATCGTGTCCTCCCGGGCGCCCCGCCCGAACCGGTCACCGTGCCAGGCCACGCTGTCGCGGCCGTCGCGGTAGAAGCACAGCCCCGCCGTGGTGAACGGTTCGCCCAGCTCGGCGCCGTAGTGCGCGGACAGCGCCGCCCGGGCCTCGTCCAGGACGGGGTGCGGGAGGGCGTCCCCGGCGCCGTAGTGGGCGAGGAGCCGGGGTACGTCCACCACCTGCTCGTACATCTGCCGGCGCTCCGCCTTCCAGGGCACCTCCTCGGCGAGCCGGGTGAAGAGGGCGTCGGCGCCGGTGACCCAGCCGGGCAGCAGGTCGATCCAGGCCCCGGCGCCCAGCTCACGCCGGCGCAGCCCGTCGAGGGGGCCGAGGCGGAGGTCGTCGGACTGGTCGAAGAGGGAGCCCTGGAGGTGCGTGGCCATACGGTCAGCGTACTCCCGGATTCGACAATCTGTTCGATTGGGGTGCCGGATCCGCCGAGGCCGGTCGCGCGGGCTCCCTCGTCCGCCGTACGGTCAGTGCTGCTGGGCCTTCTGCGGCGTCACCTCGCTCGGACGTACGACCACGAAGCCCTCGCCCTCCAGCTTCAGCTGCACGGCCTCACCGGAGCCACCCCGGATCATCGAGCCGAAGGACTGGGAGCGGTGCAGCGAGGTGTTCAGATGCGCCGTCCAGCCCACCACCGCGTCCGTGTCGACGAACACGGGCAGCTGCGGTGAGACGGGGATGACCAGCGGATTGCCGTCACACACCAGACCGAGCCTGCCCTGCCCGGTGAACACGCTGTTGAACAGGCCGCCGCCGGTCATGCCGGCGCCCTTCACGGTCTTGATCTCGTAGGACAGCGAGGCGTCGAAACAGAGCACGTTGCGGCCGTTGACGGTGAACACATCACCCGGCTCGATGTCGACGATGAAACAGTTCTGCGCCTCGTGCGCGAACCATGCCTCGCCCTGACCGCGCACCGCCATCAGCGGCAGCCCCTCCCCGGTGACCGCGCGCTTGAGCATGCCGCCCACGCCCTGGCCCTTGCGTTCGAACTGCAGGTTCCCCCGGAAGGCGATCATCGCGCCCTGCCGGGCGATCATCTCGCCGTTGACCGCGTACTTGATGGACTTGGCGTTCTGGACGGTCATCCCGGGCGCGTGGGCCGGCTGCACCATGTTCTCGTGGGAGAAAAGATCACTCTTCATACGGGCATGCTGTCCCGGAGTGCCCGATTCCGCCAAGCGACGCGCGGAGTAAGCGAATTGAGGCGACTGACAACTCCGTGACCGGGGTGGTAGAAGCGGACACATGACCAACAAGACCGTCGGCGTCGACCTCCCTGACCGCCGGGGCCGCACCGGACTCGACCGCACCGGCCGGGACCTGACCGGCAACCCGCGTGTGAAGGTCCGGGACGTGCGACTGCTGTCCAGCCACTGGTACGTGGAGCGCACCACCACCTTCGACTTCCAGCGCGCCGACGGCACCTGGAGCACTCAGGAGCGCGAGACGCACGACCGGGGCAACGGTGCCACCGTCCTTCTCTACGACGCCGAGCGCGAAACCGTCCTGCTCACACGGCAGTTCCGCTATCCGGTGTACGTCAACGGGCACCCCGACGGGATGCTCATCGAGACACCCGGCGGCCTGCTCGACGAGGAGGACGAGCACCCCGAGGTCGCCGTACGGCGCGAGGTGATCGAGGAGACCGGCCACACCATCGGCGAGATCCAGCACGTCTTCGACATCTACATGAGCCCCGGCTCGGTCACCGAACGCGTCAGCTTCTACGCCGCCTCGTACGGCCCGTCGACCCGCACCCACGAGGGCGGGGGCCTCGACGAGGAGGGCGAGGACATCGAACTCGTCGAACTGCCCTTCCGCAGAGCCCTGGGGATGATCCGCAGCGGGGAGATCGCCGACGCCAAGACCATCATGCTGCTGCAGTGGGCGGCGCTGGAAGGGCCGTTCGCCCACGGAGACGGGGCGTAGGGAGGCGACGGCCGCTGGGGAGGGGGAGGAGTGGAGGAGCCGCCTCAGGGGTCGAGCGCCTCGGCGGCCTCCGCGGCGACGGCGTCCGCCACGGCCGTCAGCGTCGGCGAGTCGAGCTTCCACTGCTGCCAGAACAGCGGGGTGTCCACGGGCCGCTCCGGCGCCAGGTCGACGAGCCGTCCGGCGGCGAGCAGCGGCTCGGCCTGCGCGGCGGGCACCATGCCCCAGCCCATCCCGGCGGCCACGGCGTCGGCGAAGCCCTCGGACGTCGGCACATAGTGCCGCCGCCCCCCGGCCGGACGGCCTCGCGTCAGCCGGCGGACGAAGACGTTCTGGAAGTCGTCCCGCCGGTCGAAGAACACGACCGGGGCGTCCGCGATCACGTCCCTGAGCGGCACGCCCGATCCGGCGCCGAGCCGTCGCTCGGCGAAGTCGGGCGAGGCGCACGGCAGGTACCGCATCCGGCCGAGCGGCCGGACCGAGCACCCGGCCACGGCGTCCGGCGCCGAGGTGACCGCGGCCGTCACCAGGCCCTCGCGCAGCAGCCGGGCCGTGTGCTGCTCGTCCTCGCGCAGCAGCTCGTAGCACGGGCGCAGCTCCTCGGGCACGCGGGTGAGGGCGGGCAGGAACCAGGTGGCCAGCGAGTCGGCGTTCACCGCGATCGACACCCGCGTGGTCTCGTCGGCGCCGGTCATGCCGAGCGCCGCGTGCGCGTCGTGTTCGAGGCGGGCCAGCTGGCGCGCGAACCGGACGATCACCTCACCGGACTCGGTCGTCCGCACCGGCTTGGCGCGGACCAGCAGGACCCGGCCGACCCGCTGCTCCAGGGCCTTGACCCGTTGGCTGACCGCCGACGGTGTCACATGCAGGGCGGCGGCCGCCGCGTCGAACGTGCCCTCGTCCACCACCGTGAGGAGGGTGCGCACCAGATCGACCGGAAGCTGAGACATCACAAGTGCTAATGATACGTAAGAATCTTTAGCTGTACGCATGGGTGGTGCGTTTCCTAGCGTCAGGGGTGTGTTCAGCGAAATGACCGCCCTCGCGGCCGGATTCGGCACCGGCCTCTCCCTCATCGTCGCCATCGGCGCCCAGAACGCCTTCGTCCTGCGCCAGGGACTGCATCGCGACGCCGTGCTCCCCGTCGTGGCCATCTGCGCCCTCTCCGACGCGGTGCTCATCGCCCTCGGAGTCGCCGGGGTCGGCGCGGTGGTCGTCGCCTGGCCCGGGGCGCTCAGGGCGGTCGCCCTGGTCGGCGGCGGCTTCCTCCTGGTCTACGGCGCCCTGGCCGTCCGCCGTGTCCTGTGGCCGGGCGACGCCGCCCTGCGCGCGGACAGCGGGTCGGCGGGCTCACGGCGCCGGGCCGTCCTCACCTGTCTGGCCCTGACCTGGCTCAACCCCCACGTCTACCTCGACACCGTGTTCCTGCTCGGCTCCATCGCCTCCGACCGCGGCCCGCTGCGCTGGACCTTCGGTCTCGGCGCCGGCCTCGCCAGCCTCTGCTGGTTCGCCGCGCTCGGCTTCGGCGCCCGCCTGCTCAGCCGCTTCCTGGCCCGCCCGTCGGCCTGGCGGGTCCTCGACGGCCTGGTCGCGGTGACGATGCTCGCGCTCGGCGGGATGCTGATCGCCGGGGCCTGATCCTCCACGGCCGGCACGGGGGCGACAGCATGTGAGACGGCCGCGGAACGGCCTGTCCCGGCGGCGGTGATCTCCGCGATAGTGGTGCCCGAATCGAAAGATGTATCGAGCATCAGGATGCCCGTGGACACCACCCAGAGCAGCGCCGGCGACGACACCGCACCGGAGGACGACGCCCCGACACCGCCCGGCCGGGGCCGGCGCCGCTGGGCGATGGACACCCGCCCCCTGCGCCGCCCCGCCTACCGGCGCCTGTGGTCGTCCACGATCGTGACGGCCGTCGGCAGCCAGCTGACGGCCGTCGCCGTACCCAAGCAGATCTACGACATCACCGGCTCCTCCGCCTGGGTCGGCTACGCGAGCCTCGCCGGGCTGCTGCCCCTGGTGGTGTTCGCCCTGTGGGGCGGCGCGGTCGCCGACAGCGTGGACCGCCGCACCCTGCTGCTCGTCACCAACACCGGCATCGCCGTCACCTCGGTGCTGTTCTGGGTGCAGGCCGTCACCGGCCTGGAGTCGGTGTGGACGCTGATGGCCCTGCTCGCCGTCCAGCAGGCGTTCTTCGGCCTCAACTCACCCGCCCGCAACGCCTCCGTGGCCCGGCTGGTCCCCGCCGGTGAACTGGCGGCGGCCGCCGCCCTCGGCTCGACCGTGATGCAACTGGGGCTGGTGGCAGGCCCGTTGCTGGCCGGCGCCCTCATCCCGGTCATCGGCCTGGCCGAGCTGTACCTGATCGACGCGGTGGCCCTGTGCGTCACCCTCTGGGCGGTCCACAGACTGCCCTCCCTGCCTCCCCCGGACAACACGACGACCCGGCGCGCCGGGTGGCGGGAGGTCCTCGCGGGCTTCCGCTACATCGCCCTGCACAAGGTGCTCCTGCTGTCCTTCCTCGCCGACATCATCGCGATGGTCTTCGGCATGCCCCGCGCCCTCTTCCCCCAACTGGCCGACACCACGTACGCGCCCTACGGCGAAGGACTCGCCCTCGGCCTGCTCTTCGCCGCCGTCCCCGTCGGCGCCGTGGTCGGCGGCCTGTTGTCGGGCACCTTCTCCCGCTCCCGCCGGCACGGACTCATGGTGATCGCGGCCGTCATGGCCTGGGGCGCGGCCGTCACGGGCTTCGGGCTCAGCACCAGCCTCTGGTTCGCCGTGCTGTTCCTCGCCGCCGCCGGTGTCGCCGACATGGTCTCCATGATCTTCCGCGGTGCCATCCTGCTGTCGGCCGCCACCGACGAGATGCGCGGCCGGATGCAGGGCGTCTTCACCGTGGTCGTCGCCGGCGGCCCCCGCCTCGCCGACGTCCTGCACGGCACCGCCGGCGCGGCCTTCGGCGCCCGGACGGCCGTGGTCGGCGGTGGCCTGCTCGTCATCGCCGCGATGCTGCTCCTGGCGACCGTGACACCGGCACTGAGGCGGTACCGGATCTGACCGATCGGCACATCCGTTCCTCCACCGTCGTTCCGTACGCTGGGCAGCCGCACACCCCACAGGCAGGAGTCGCAACGATGCAGTACGTGAAGCTCGGCTCGACCGGTCTGGACGTGTCCCGGATCTGCGTGGGATGCATGAGTTTCGGGCTCCCCGACCGAGGCCCCCACGAGTGGACCCTGGACGAGGAGGCGTCCCGCCCGCTGATCCGGCGGGCGCTGGACGCCGGGATCAACTTCTTCGACACGGCGAACGTCTACTCCGACGGCACCAGCGAGGAGATCGTCGGCCGGGCGCTGGCGGAGTTCGCGCGGCGTGAGGAGATCGTCCTCGCGACCAAGGTGAACGGAGCCATGCATCAGGGACCCAACGCCCTGGGCCTGTCCCGCAAGGCGATCATGACGGAGATCGACGCCAGCCTGCGGCGCCTCGGCACCGACTACGTGGACCTCTACCAGATCCATCGCTTCGACGCGCGCACCCCGGTCGAGGAGACCATGGAGGCGCTGCACGACGTCGTGAAGGCCGGCAAGGCCCGCTACATCGGGGCGAGTTCGATGTACGCCTGGCAGTTCGCGAAGATGCAGCACACCGCGCGCCTGCACGGCTGGACGCGGTTCGTGTCCATGCAGAACCACTACAACCTCCTCTACCGCGAGGAGGAGCGCGAGATGCTGCCGCTGTGCGAGGACCAGAGCGTCGCCACCCTGCCCTGGAGCCCGCTCGCCCGCGGCCGTCTCACCCGTGACTGGGACACCGTCACCGCACGTGCCGAGAGCGACAACTTCGGCAAGACCCTCTACCAGGAGGGCGACCGGGAGATCGTCGACGCCGTCACCCGGATCGCCGGTGAGCGCGACGTGCCCCGCGCCCGGGTCGCCCTCGCGTGGCTGCTGAGCCGACCCACCGTGACCGCGCCCATCGTCGGCGCGACCCGGCCCCACCACCTCGACGACGCCGTCGCCGCACTCGACGTCACCCTGACGGAGAAGGAGACCGAGGAACTGGAGCGGCCCTACACGCCCCGCGCGATCAGCGGCCACTGAGCCGGGCGGCGCCCGGCTCGTGAGAGGCGGGCGCCCGCCGCGCGGGTCTCACAGCCGGGTGTACTCCAGACGCACGGTGGTGGCGAGGCGGGCCAGTGCCTCCTCGGCGCCCTCACGGTCCGTCTTGTCCAGGAGGGCGAGGGCGTCCGCGGCGGCCACGCGGACCCGCTGGGGCACCTCGTCCAGGGCGGCCATGCGGTAGGCGATGGTACGGCGGGCCGCGCGCTCCTCGGCGCTGACACCCTCCGGCCCGGTGCGGGGGAAGACGGCGGCCTCGTAGGCGGTGACATGGATGAGCACGCCGTGAGCGATGCCCTCGGCGTAACCCCGCTGCCCGGCCTGCCGCTGGGCCAGGGCGAAGTGCGCCATGGCCCGCCGCCGCACGATGAGCGAGCCCACCATGCCGACGAGCCCGGCGCACACGGCCGCCCCCAGGGCGACGGGACCGCCGCCGATCAGCGCACCTATGAGAGCGCCGACCGCCATCAGCAGACAGGTCAGCCCGGTGGTGAGCATGAGCAGGGCGCGCGCGGGAGTGAAGGTGGCCATGACGTGCAGTGTCTCAGCCCGGGCGGACGGACGGAGCGGGGGCCCGGTGGGGGAGGGTCGGCGCGTGCCGTGCCGGCGGCTCGGCCGGTGCCCGGACGACGGGGCGCCGGCCGGCGCGGGGCCCTTGACGCCGCCCGTGGGCCGCCCCCGCCGCGAGCACCGTTTCGAGTGACCGGTCAGCGGCCCTCCGGCCGGAACGACGCTCCCCGGGAGCACCCGCCGCCGTTCGCGCACGGCGAGGCCGCGGTGCGCCGCGACGGCCGGGCACGGAGCGGCCGGATCACCCCCGTTTCGTCGTCAACTACCCGCCGCCGTACGAAGATCAGGTGTCTGCATAGGGTGGGGCCCGTGAGAACCAGCGACACCGGTGAGGCCGTCGCGTGTCAGAGCGCGACCGAGGGGGAGACCGCCGTCCGATGAACCAGATCCTGTTTGCCGGGGCCATCGGCCTGTTCCTGACGCTGATCGGCACACCGCTGCTGATCAAGCTGCTGGCCCGGAAGGGCTACGGGCAGTACATCCGTGACGACGGCCCGCGCGGTCACGCCGGCAAGCGCGGCACCCCCACGATGGGCGGAATCGCCTTCATCCTGGCCACCCTCGTCGCCTATGCGGCGACGAAGGTGATCACCGGGGAGAGCCCGACGTACCCCGGTTTCCTGGTGCTGTTCCTGATGGCGGGCATGGGCCTGGTCGGGTTCCTCGACGACTACATCAAGATCGTGAAGCGACGTTCGCTGGGACTGCGGGCCGGGGCGAAGATGGCCGGTCAGCTGATCGTGGGCATCGTGTTCGCCCTGCTCGCCATCCGGTTCGCGGACGAGCGGGGCCAGACGCCTGCCTCCCTGAAGGTGTCGTTCGTCACCGACTTCGGCTGGACCATCGGGCCGGTGCTGTTCGTCGTATGGGCCCTGTTCATGATCCTGGCCATGTCGAACGGGGTGAACCTGACCGACGGTCTGGACGGTCTCGCCACCGGGGCGTCGGTGATGGTCTTCGGCGGCTACACCTTCATCGGCCTGTGGCAGTTCCAGAACTCCTGCGCCAACGCCATGGAACTCACCGACCCCGCCTCCTGCATAGAGGTGCGCGATCCGCTCGACCTCGCCGTCGTCGCGGCCGCGCTG
Organism: Streptomyces sp. NPDC041108; assembly: GCF_055592645.1. NCBI lineage: Bacteria > Bacillati > Actinomycetota > Actinomycetes > Kitasatosporales > Streptomycetaceae > Streptomyces > Streptomyces sp. NPDC041108. Next base: position 222,073 of record NZ_JBVIYK010000011.1, read on the forward strand.
ATGGGTGCCTGCTTCGGGTTCCTGTGGTGGAACACCTCGCCGGCCAAGATCTTCATGGGTGACACCGGGTCCCTCGCCCTCGGCGGTGCCCTCGCCGGACTCGCGATCTGCTCGCGCACCGAACTGCTCCTCGCCGTCCTCGGCGGGCTGTTCGTCCTGATCACTTTCTCGGTGGTCATCCAGGTCGGCTCGTTCAAGCTGACCGGCAAGCGGGTCTTCCGGATGGCCCCGCTCCAGCACCACTTCGAACTCAAGGGCTGGTCCGAAGTTCTGGTCGTGGTCCGCTTCTGGACCATCCAGGGCATCTGTGTGATCGCCGGTCTCGGCATGTTCTACACGGCGTGGGCCGCCGGCTGAGAGGGCCGGGCGACGGGTCCGGCGCGCCGGTCGACGCCCCGGACCCCGCCCGTCAGGAGACGCTGGCCGCCGGCCGGAACACCACACCGCGGCGCGACGGTCCCTCCGGCATGCTCGGGTCGTCGAAGTCGTCGGCGGGGTCCCTGGTCATGCCGAGGCGCCGCGCCACCGCCTGGGAGCGGAGGCCGGTGGCGGTGGTCACCGCGAGGACCTTCGCCGGTCGAGGTCGCTCCGGAAGCGGGCGGCGGGCGCCTCGCTGTCTTCTCCGGTGCGTGTGATCGTCGCCTACAGTCCTCCGCTCGCCCCCAGTCCGCACCGCACCGCCCGCAGGTGTTCGGCCAGCGGGCCGAGGCCGACGTCGTGACGGCGTTCGTCGACCGTCTCGGGGTGGCGGATGGGGTACGGGAAGAGCGTGCCGGGGTTGATCCGGGTGCCGTAGAACTGGGGCTGGCTCAGGGCGACCGCGCAGTGGTCGGCGATGTAGGCGTGGTGCACGGCCGGGCAGCGGCCGTCCGCGACCGCCTCGGCGATCAGATCGCGGCAGCTGAGCTGGAAACCGAGGTCGGGCGCGTGCAGCAGCAGCATCAGGGCCGCGGTGGAGGCGGCCTCGCCGACCGAGTCGGCGGTGGGCCAGCCATGGCGGGTGACGATCGCGCGGAGGGCGTCGCCGTTGCCGGCGTGGCACTCGGCGATACGGTCGCGGGCCCGCCCGGTGGGCGCGGACCGGGCCTCGTGGGCCAGCCGCCGTTCGTCCTCGGCCCTGCGGACCAGCTCGGCGGCGAGCACCCGCCCGCGCGGCGGTGGTGCCGCGCCGGACGCGGGTCCGGAGGCGGATTCCGACGCGGAGTCCATGGCCGGGGCGCCCCTCATACCGGCTCCCGGACGGCTGACGGGAGCCACCTCTCGCGTGGGATCAAGGCAGCCTCACCGTGTCCATGGGGCCGCCCGCCCCGCCGTACCGAGTCTCCTGGAAGCTCCAGCCGGGGGCGTGCGCTGCCGCGGCGGGGATCCGTCGGCGGGGCACGCCGACCCTGACTGCCGTCATCGTGTCTCTCCGTCTGCTCATGGTGGATGGGTCGACCGGCGTGGCGGGCCGCCGGTGCTGTTGTCGCAGACAACAGCACCGGGCGCGGGAAAAGCCAGGTGGTGGAGGGGGTGTGCGGTTGCGTGCGGGTAGTGGCTCGCGCTGTGCGGGTTCCCGGCCATGGTGAACGCCGACGAGACCTGGCTCCTCGACGGAACCCCGCACCGCGGCGAACGGGACGTCACCGCCGACCGGTCCGCCGGGCGCCGGAGGGCCACTGAGCCGCACCGGCTTCAAGCCGCCGCCCCCAGCACCACACGCGACCGGCGTTCGAAGTCCTGTACGAGAGGTTCGTCGCGGCGGGACGCCAGCCGGCCCCGGAAGTCGCGGAGTGCCTGGATGGACCGTTCGCTGTGCACACCGCTGAGCGCTTCGAGCGCGACGGTGGCCGTGGCGATCGCCTCGTCCAGGCGGTTCTGCTGGAGGTGGGCCGTCGCGAGGACGGACCGGCTGATGGCCTGACGCCGGCGGCGGTCGGCGTGGGCGCGCACCGACTCGCCCGCCGTGTGCTCGGCCTGCGCGGCGAGGCCCAGGTCGCGGAAGCAGACGGCGGACTCGGCCTGGAGGTAGTGGTGGTCCAGGAACCGCACCCAGGGCGACTCCTGGGCGGCGCCCCGGCTGGCGTCGAGCTGCTTCTCCGCGGCGCGCAACGCCTCGGCGGTCTCGCGGGGGCGGCCCAGCGTGGCGTGGCCGCGCGCGGACATGGCGTGCAGGCGCATCAGGCCGAGCGGGCTGCCGGAGTCCTTGGCGGTGGCCACCCCGGCCCGGGCCAGGGCCACACCCTCGTCGGGGCGGCCCAGGCTGGTCGCCAGATGGGACAGCCCCGCCAGGATCTGTCCGCCCAGCACCTGGTCGCGGCCCTCGGCGCAGAGCCTGAGGCCCTGCGTCATGTACCGCTGGGCCAGGCCGTACTCCCCGGCGTCGTACGAGCTCCAGCCCGCCATCGCGGCCAGCCGGGCGGCGGCGGCGAACAGCTCACGCCGGTGGTGCGGCGGCAGACCGCGCTGCTGGAGCAGCGGGACGACCTCGGTGGTGAGGTACTGCACGATGCTCGTGCGGATACCGCCGCCCCCGTACTGGTTGTCCATCTCGTCGAACATGCGGAGCATCGCGTGGACCTGCTCCACCGGCCCGCCGCCCGACACCGGCGCGAGCCTCGGGGCGTCCCGGCTCTCCACCAGCCACAGCAGCCAGGCCCGCTGGGGATTCGCCAGGGCGCCCGGCACGAAGGGCACCGAACCCAGCAGACTGCGCCGGGAGACGTCGGTGGAGCCCAGCTCCGCCAGGGTGTGCAGGGTCTCCGCCACGTTCTCGGTGTAGAGCAGCGCCCGCCCCGTCACCGGTCGTCCGCGGTCGAGCGGGAAACCGAGGTCGGCCGGGGTGAGCGCGCGGCCCAGTCGCTCGCCGAGGACCGCCGCGATCAACTCCGGTGTGTTGCCCCGTGGTTGCTGGCCCTGGAGCCAGCGGGTGACGGAGGCCTTGTCGTAGTTGGTGTCCGCGCCCTGGCAGCGGCCCAGGTCGTTGACCCGGAGCGCGAGGGAGGCGTACGAGCAGCCGGCCTCCTTCAGGGCCGCCGCCAGCGGTTTGTTGGGTCCGCCGGTCGCTTTGGCCGGGTTCCTCGGTAATCCGTGTAATCCGTTCGTCACGGCGGCCATCCAGGTTGTCGCATCGAGTCGGCGCGCGGCTTGACCCGTACCCGCCGTGGCGCCAACTCCTGGGCGGGCCGGAGGAGTTCGAGGACGCTGCCGATGTGTGCGGCAGGTCACTCGGTCACTATGGTGGCCGAACAACTCAGCCCGCAACCTGCGTTCTGATAATTTCAGAATGAACCGCCAAGACCTGTCCGTGTCAACGGATCGCGTGGCACACTGCACGCTGTGAATCCCGCCCCGGGAGGTTGCACGTGAGTGAGACCCGCGTCGGAGGGAGCGCTCCCGCGGCGCCCACTGTCCTGCGCATGGTCCTCGGCAAGCGGCTCCGCCAGCTGCGGGAGCAGGCCGGAGTCTCCTTCGACGAAGCCGCCCGCGCCATCGAGGTCACCGCGCTGACGGTCCGCCGTATGGAGAAGGCCGAGGTCGGTCTCCGTATCCCCTACGTGAAGGAGCTGCTGCGCACCTACGGGGTCTCCGGCAGCGAGATCGAGGGCTTCCTCGCCCTCGCCCGCGAGGCCAACCAGCCCGGCTGGTGGCACAAGTTCCGGGATGTGCTGCCGGAGTGGTTCAGCGCGTACGTGAGCCTGGAGAGCGAAGCCGCCGTCATCCGTCTCTACGAACCCCAGTACGTCCCCGGTCTGCTGCAGACCCACGACTACGCCGCCGCGCTGATGCGGGTCGGCTTCCCGAACGCGAGCCCCGAGGACGTCGACCGCCGGGTCGCCCTGCGCCTCAGGCGCCAGGACCTGCTGGCCAAACCCGAGGCGCCGGCCGTCTGGGCCATCCTCGACGAGACCGTGCTGCGCCGGCCGGTGGGCGGCCCCGAGGTGATGCGGGCCCAGATCGACCGGCTCGCCGAGGCGACGGACCGGCCCAAGGTCCGGATCCAGATCATGCGCTTCGCGGCAGGACCCCACCCCGGGGCGTTCGGCCCCTTCCACTACTTCCGCTTCGGCTTCTCCGAACTCCCCGACATCGTCTACACCGAGGGCCTCGCGGGCGCCCAGTACGTCGACCAGCCCGCGGACGTCGTGACCTATCTGGAGGTACTGGACCGGATGTCCGTGCAGGCGGAACCGGTCGCTCGGACCAGGGACATCCTGGCGGCACTACGCAAGGAGTTGTGACCATGGCAAGGACACCCGACAGTCCCGTCCACAGCGGCATGCCCGCTCCCGAACTCGGCGCGGAGGGCTGGCGCAAGCCCTGGAGCGGCACGAACGGCGGCTCCTGCGTCGAGGCCAAACGCCTCCCCGACGGCCGCGTGGCCTTCCGCCAGTCCACCGACCCTGACGGCCCCGCCCTCGTCTACACCCGGGAGGAGATGGTGGCGTTCCTGAAGGGCGCCAAGGCCGGCGAAGCCGATTTCCTCATCGCCTGACGCCTGACGCCTGACGCCTGACGCCTGACGCCTGACGCCTGACGCCTGACGCCTGACGTCACCGGCGACCGCCCGGGGCCGGGGCCGGCGCATGCGGCCGTCCGCCCGGGCCGGGTGGGCACTACGTGCTCACAACCGGACAACCCGTGCGCGCACTGCCCCCGTCCCTCGGGCGTGGTCAGACTGGGGGCACCTCCAGGCCGCGTACGGGATCGTGAGGCGATGCCCGCCGCGCACCACCCGAAGGGAGCGGCATGGTCGTGCCGACTCGTGTTCCGGGCCGAGCCCTGCCGGTCGCAGGGATGGGGCGGGGATGATCCCGCCGCCCGCGCTCGCCCGGTACCGGACCCTCGTCGTCGAGGGGCACGACGGGCCCGGCCGGGCCCGTCTCGTCGGCGAGCTGGCGGATCTCGGCTTCGAGGTCCGGCACATGCCGCCCGCCCTGCACCACCTGGACCCGGCCCTGCCCTACCGCGAACTCCTCGCCGGACCCGGCCGACTGGCCGTCGACGGCAACCTCATCGCGGAACTCGTGCACGGACCGCTGCGCCGGGGCCGCTCCCGGGTGACCTGGATGCAGGCCCTGGACCTCGCGGACGCCGTGGCCGAACGCGACGGGGCCATGCTCCACCTGACCACGGCCGAGGACGAGGACACGGAGGCCGCCACCGTCTACGCCCGGGTCTTCCGCACCCTCGCCCAGCACGTACCCGTGGTCACCCTCGACACCGGCGAGCCGGGCGGCCCCATCCGTCCCCCCACTGCTCGTCCGTCCCAACTCTGGCAAAACGCCGGGCAGTTGACGGTAGGTTGACGACGACCACGTGATGTGAGGCAGGAGAGTACCCATGGCAGACGGCCACCCCACCCCCGATCAGGAAGCGCTGTCGAAGATCGACACCACGGTGCCGCACTCGGCCCGCATCTGGAACTACTGGATGGGCGGCAAGGACAACTACGAGGTCGACCGCGAGGCCGGCGACGCCTACCGCGAGATCGCCCCCAACATCGAGACGATGGCCCGCGCCTCCCGTGTGTACCTCATCCGCACGGTCACCTTCGTGGCCCGCGAGCGCGGCATCCGCCAGTTCCTGGACATCGGCACGGGCCTTCCGACGTACGACAACACCCACCAGGTCGCCCAGAAGGTCGCCCCGGAGTCCCGCATCGTCTACGTCGACAACGACCCGCTGGTACTGCGGCACGCCCAGGCCCTGCTCACCAGCACCCCCGAGGGCGTCACCGACTACGTCGACGCGGACCTGCGCGACCCGGACACCATCCTCGAAGCCGCCGGGAAGGTCCTCGACTTCGACAAGCCGGTGGCGCTGATGCTGATGGGCATCCTCGGCCACATCCAGGACTACGACGAGGCGCGGGACATCGTCCGCCGCCTCCAGGCCGCCCTGCCGTCGGGCAGCTACTTCGTCCACTACGACAGCACGGACACCGACGCCGAGCTCAAGCGCGCCCAGGACGGATACGACGACACCGGCGCCGTCCCCTACGTGCTGCGCAGCCCCCGGCAGCTGCACGCGTACTACGAGGGCCTGGAGCTGCTGGAGCCCGGCATCGTGTCCTGCCCGCTGTGGCGTCCGGAGCCGGGAACGGACCCGCAGCCGACGGACGTCTACGGGGGAGTGGCCCACAAGGCGTAGCAGCACCGGACCGGCGCGCGGCGGTCCGGGTGAGGGGCGGCTTCCGGGGACGGCAGAGTACTCCGGGGCGCTTCGGGTAGGCCCCTCGCATGACGGGCCCCCACGACATCGACCGGCAGCTTCTCGAGGCCGTGGAGAATCTCGTGCCGCTGTGGTTCTCGGCGGTCGAGGACGTGACCCCCCGGCTGTCCCCCAGACAGATACTGGCGCTGCGGGCGGTACGCCGGCGGCCCGAGCTGAACCTGACCGCCCTGGCCGAGAGCCTGCGGGTGGGGCTGCCCACGGCCAGCAGGCTCTGCGACCGGCTGGAGGCGGCCGGCCTGCTCCAGCGGCGCGTCCGCCACGGCGACCGCCGCGAGGTGCTCCTGGTGGTCACCGAGCGCGGAGTCGGGTTCCTGACGGACATCACCGAGCGGCTGTCGGCGCGGCTGACCGACGCCCTGGCGGCGATGCCTCCGGTCGAACGCGCACGGGTCGAGCGGGCACTGCGGGCCCTGGGGGGCTCCGTCAGCTGAGTCGCGCCGAGATCTGCCCGGCCTCGCTGTGCACATGGCAGAGCAGCAGGCACACGTCGTCCTCGTGCTCCTCGTCCAGCAGCGGCTGCAGGAGCTGGTCGGCCGAGTCCTCCAGATCGTCGTCGAGCGTGGCCGGCCCGAGCCCCGCGAGGGCGGTCGCCAGCCGTTCGATGCCCGGGTCGATGCCCTGGGCCCGGCGCTCCACCAGTCCGTCCGTGTAGAGCGCCAGGGTCGAGCCCGGCGGCAGCGGGACGGTGTGGTCGGAGATCTCCTGATGGAGCGGGATGCCGAGCATGGCGCCCGGCTTGGCGTCCAGGACCGTCACCCCCCCGTCGGGCGAGCGCAGCACCGGCGGCGGATGCCCCGCGGCGGCCCAGGTGAGGGTGGGCTCGCGCGGATGGAACCGCGCGATGACGGCGGTGGCGTACAGATCGGGCTGCAGATGGTGCAGGAACAGATGGAGACGGGTGAGGAGCCGGCCGGGTGTCTCCCCGTCCACGGCGTAGGCGCGCAGCGCGGTCCGCAGCTGGCTCATCATCACCGCCGCGCGCAGACCGTGCCCGGTGACGTCGCCGATGACGGTGATGAGGCTGCCGTCGGGCTGACGGAAGGCGTCGTACCAGTCGCCGCCGATGTTCAGGCCCCGCGTGGCCGGAAGATAGCGGGCCGCCAGCCCCAGCCCCGGCGTGGCGGGCAGCTCGGTGAGCAGGGCCCGTTGCAAGGTCTCAGCGATGTCGCGGTTGTGTTCGAAGCGCCGGGCGTTCTCCAGGGCGACCCCGGCGCGCCGGGCCAGTTCGATCACCATCACGGCGTCGTCGGCGTCCCAGCGCTGGTCGCCGGGCGGTGACAGCGTCAGCACGCCCTGGGGCGCGCCCCGGGTCATCAGCGGCACGCACAGCAGGGGCCGGGTGGGGTCGAGCGCCGAGGGCGGCTGGTCGTCGACGCCGGGCAGCCCGCCCGGGTGGTCGGCGGCGTACTGGGGGCGTCCGCGGCGGGCCGCGACCACGGCGGCGGCCGGGCGCGGGACGCCGCCGGCCGGGTCGCCCTCCCCGTCGAACAGCCATACGTCCGCGGTGCGCGCGTACCGGGGCACCAGGAGGGTGGGCAGCAGCCGCACGATGGCGTCGGGGTTGAGGGAGGCGGTCAGGGCGGCGCTGGAGTCGGCGAGGAAGGTGAGCCGGCCACGCGCGTTCTCGGCCTCCTCGCGAGCTTTCTGTTCGGCGGCGAAGAGGTCGCGCTGCGCGCGCCCGGCCGCGTCCAGCTCGGCGTGCAGGGCGAGGACACCCTGGTTGGTCTGGTGCAGCTCCTCGCGGTGGAACGCGACCAGCGCCTCCTGCTCCTCGAGTTTCTCCAGCAGCAGCGCGGCGTCCTCGTCGGCCCCGAAGAGGGCCTCCGCGAGCGTCTCCGGATCACCGGGCACATGCCCGCTGTCCGGCAGGCGCCCCTCCTCGGAGCACGCGACCGTGAGCCGCCACGGCCGGCGGAACTCGCCCGTCGGCCGGTTCGCCGACGCCACCTCGACCAGGAACCGGCTGCCGCCGGCCCCCGCCGTCGTGGTCCGCGCGGTCAGCAGCCACCCACCCCCCTTGGTGAGGCACTGCCGCAGCTGCGCGGAGAGCACGGACACCAGCCGCGCCCGGTCGGTCGCGGAGACCCCGTGCGCGGTGGCCAGCCGCGCGGTGGCGATACGGGCCCGGGCGGCGTCGATGACGGAGCTGACATGCCAGGTACGGGTCATGGGAAGTGGTCCGGCGGGGAGGGGCTCAGTACGGCGACGGTGGTGTCGTCGCGGACCGGCCGGGCGGGGCTGCTCGCGTCGCGCACGATCACGGCGGCGATCACAGCGGGGTCGAGTGAGGGACTGTGGGCGGCGGGCCCGGGGCTCCAGCGGCTGGGCAGACCGTCGCTGTGCAGCACGAGCAGACAGTCCTCCCCCCAGGGCGCCGTGTGCTCCGGCAGGTGGGCCGCCCGGTGGGCGCCGACTATGCCGGGCCGGGACAGCAGCGGCTGCCACTGCGCGCCGGTGCGCAGCCGTGCCCCGATGTTGCCGATGCCGGAGAAGCGCAGCCTGCCCGCGGCGGCGTCGAGTTGGGCGACGGCGACGGCCGCGCCCCGGGTGTCGCGCAGTGCGCCCTCCAGCCGCCGCAGCAGCTGGGCGGGGGGCAGTCCGGGCGCGCGGTACAGCTGCTCCACCGCCGCCGAGGAGGCGCGGGCCGCCGCCATTCCGTGGCCCAGACCGTCGGCGAGCATCAGCGTGGTGAGGTCGCCCTCGCGGACCCACGCCCACGCGTCGCCGGAGAACTCGGCTCCGGCGAACGGCACGTTGACGCCTCCGGCGCGCACGTCCGCGGCGGGGGAGGGGGCCGGACCGCGGCGGCGTGCGGGGCGGATGCCGAGCCGGGCCAGGGCGATGGTGCCCCGGCCGACCGTGCTGTGCAGGTCGAAGTCGTCGGCGACCCGGCGGCAGGTGCCGAGGCCCGCGCCGAGCGAGGACGTCGTCGAGAAGCCGTCGCGCAGCGCGCCCGCCACGTCGCGCACCCCCGGTCCGTGGTCGATCGCCACGATCTGCACCATGGGGGCCGCGCCGTCCGCGCGCTCCGGCGCGGGGCGGGAGACGACGTCCAGCAGTATCAGCCCGCCACCGGCGTGCTTGAGCAGGTTGGTCGCCAGCTCGGTGGCCACCAGCGCGCAGCCGGCGGCACGGTCCGCGTCCAGCCCGGCCCGCGCCGCCGCCGCCTCGGCGGCCACCCGGGCGTCGCGCACCCGGGTCGAGTCGTGCACCGGAACCTCCCAGACGCGCGGCATCACCGCTCCTCGCGCGGGCGCGGCGCACCCGCCATCCAGGAGGTCACCGTGACCGCGGTGCCCGAGCCGGGGCGGCTGTCGATCGCGAACTCGTGGACCAGCCGCCGGGCGCCGCCGAGGCCCATGCCCAGACCCTCACCGGAGGTGTAGCCGTCGACGAGGGCCTGGTCGAGGTCCGGGATGCCGGGGCCCTCGTCGCTGAAGACCAGCCGCAGCCCGCGCGCGCCGCCCTTGTCCACGGGCTCGCACTCCATCTGCCCCCCGCCGCCGTGGACCAGGGTGTTGCGGGCCAGTTCGCTGGCCGCGGTGACGAGTTTGGTCTGCTCGACCAGACCGAAGCCGAGCTGGGCGGCCGCCTGCCGCACATGCTGACGTACCCACACCAGATCGAGGTCCGAGTGGATCGGCAGGCAGGCGGAGATGCCGCCGGCGGTCTGCATCACGGACTCTCCTGGCGTACGTGTCCTCGGCGGGGGTGGGCCGGATCCGGTTCGCCGAGGAGGCGGAACGCGTCCTCGGTGCTGAGCGCGGTACGCAGGCCCGGCAGGGTGAGTCCCAGCTCCACCAGCGTGATCGCGACGGCTGGACGCATGCCCGCCACCACCGTCCCGGCGGCGAGCAGACTCGTCTGGGCGGCGATGTCACCGAGCACCCGGCCCAGGAACGAGTCCACCATCTCCACCCCGGACAGGTCGATGACCACGCCCGTGGCGCCGCTGCGCGCCACGGTGGAGCTGATGTCCTGCTGGAGCTGCTCCGCCGCGCCGTCGTGCAGGTCGCCCTGGAGCGACACCAGGAGTACGTTGCCGAGCTTGAGCACGGGTACGGGTGCCCCGTACGAGGACGGACCGCCGTACGCGGCGAAGAGACCGCCGCTCACCTGTGCCCCGAACCGGCCGCGCCGCGGGACACGATGTCCGTGCCCAGCTCCCGCAGCGCATAGGCCAGGGCGTCCGCGAGGCTGGTGCGGGTGAGCACCGAGCTGAGGTCGATGCCCAGGTGGACGATGGTCTGCGCGATCGGCGGCCGGATGCCGGAGACGATGCACTCGGCTCCCATCAGCCGTGCCGCCGCCACGGTCTTCATCAGGTGCTGGGCCACCAGGGAGTCCACGGTCGGGACGCCGGTGATGTCCAGGATGGCGAACCGGGCGTGCTGCTCGACGATCGAGTCGAGGAGCCGCTCCATCACCACCTGGCTGCGCGCACTGTCCAGCGTCCCGATCAGCGGGACGGCGACGATGCCCTCCCACAGGCTGATCACCGGCGTGGCGACCTCCATCAGCTGCAGGCGCTGCCGGTGGATGAGCTCCTCGCCCTCGTTGAGCGCCGTCTCCAGCACCACCAGACGCAGGGTGCCCATCAGGACCGTCAGTGTCGTGGTGCACTCCCGCAGGTGCGCGGCCGGCGCGGCGCCGAACTCTGCGATCAGCAGTTCGGTGACGGGCGGCCGCAGCGCGTCGACCTCGGTGGAGATCTGGGTGACGGTGGAGCCGGCCCGCGCCCGGGCGGCGGCCGTCCGCGCGAGTTGCTCGCGCACGACGTGGAAGCCGCCGGACTCCGCGTCCTCGACGCTCTCCGCGGCGGCCACGGCGGCGAGCGCGTCCACGACGGCTCGGCCCGCCTCCACCGCCTCGTCCCGCGAGTGGGTGAAGACGGTGCGGAACAGCGCCGCGTCGGCCCAGCGCTGCGCGATCTGTTCCTGGCGGCGGCGCAGGAACTCCGCCACCTCCTGCGCCGGTGTCAACTGCCGGTCTGCCGTGTCCTGTTCCGGCACGGGTCTCTCCTCACTCACTGGCGCGCCTCCCCTCTGCGGGAGACGACTGTCGGGCGAAATCATCGGGGGGTTCGGGCGGACTCCCCCCGGCCGAACCAGTCGAGACAGACCACGAGCGCGTCGTCGTCCGCCACGGGTGTGCCGCGGTGACCGGAGAGCTCCCTGAGCACCGCGCCGGGGACGTCGGCGGCGGGCAGCAGCCGCGTGGCGTTGATCGCACGGGCCAGCGCGCGCTCGCCGTACTCCTCCCCGCCGGGCGTGGCGACGGAGTACACCCCGTCGCTGACGAAGACGAGCCGGTCCCCGGGTTCGATCGTCACCTCCTGGGCGGTGTACTGCGTCTCCTCGAACATGCCCAGCGGCAGCTGTGCGTCCAGGGCGATGGAGGAGACGTTCCCCTCGCGCAGCAGCAGCATCCGCGGGGAGCCCGCGTCGACGATCCGCAGCTGCCCCGTCGCCAGGTCCAGGTCCAGCAGCAGCACCGACAGGTGCTGGGACCCGCCGTACTGGGCGTGGAGGGCCTGGTCGGCCAGGGCCGCCTGGTCGGCGATGGAGACGCCGGCCCGCCGGGCGTTGCGCAGCGCGTTGATCCCGAGATTGGTCAGCAGGGCGGCCTCGATGCCCTCGCCCATGCCGTTGGTGACGTACAGCATCAGACGGTCGGCGTCGGCGGACCAGTCGAAGTTGTCGCCGAAGATCGCGTAGGCGGGTTCGAGCTGGCCGCCGAGCGCGTACTCCGCGGTGATGGACGAGCGGGCCGGCAGCAGTTGCCACTGCATCTCCGCCGCCAGGGTCAGCCGGCTGGCGCGACGCGCCCGGACGTACAGGTCGGTGTCGCGCTCCGCGACGACCAGCTCGTGCGCCAGGACCCCCGCCAGCTCGGTCAGTTCGGTCAGGGCCTCCTCGGCGTGCGCGGCGGACGGCAGCGTCAGACGCAGCACGCCCAGCCGGTCACCGCGCACGGTGACGGGCAGATGCGCGCGCACCCGGTCGTCACCGCACTTCTCCAGGTACGGTTCCTGCGCTCCGAACGCCCGGCCGGTCGCACCGGCGTGCGTCGGCAGGGGTTCCGGCGGGTCGGGACGCGTGGAGACCGGTCGCAGCGCGGTGAGCGAGTAGTCGGCCAGGTACAGTTCGACCTCCCGCGCGGACCAGGCGTCGCCGCCCAGTGCGTCGCGCAGAGCGTCCAGCAGGCGGTGCGGAGCAGCGGAGCGAAGTGCCCGTTCGGCTGCCACGAATCTGTTCACGATGTCGGATACGCCATTCTTTCCAGAGCTGACAGTGTTCGAGATGCCTGGAAGAGTGGGCCCGTGACTTCCTCCTCCAACCCGCGGCCGGACGAGGTGGCTCGTGTGACCTCCGAGGCGGCCGAGCTGCTGGAGGTCCTCTGGGGGCGCGCCTCGACGGCTCCGGTGTCCGCCTCCCAGCTCCGCATGCTCTTCATCCTGGAGCACAACGACGGCATCAACCTGCGGATGCTCGCCGACGCGCTCGGTTCCACTCCACCCTCCACCAGCCGCCTCTGCGACCGCCTGGAAGCGGTGGGCTTCGTCGAGCGCCATGCCAGTACGGCGAGCAGGCGCGAACTGTGTCTGCGGCTGAGCCGGCGCGGACAGACCTTCCTGGTGGACCTGCGCGATCGTCGCGAACGGGCCCTGCGGTCCGTGCTGGAGCAGATGCCCGCCACGAAGCGGACCGCGCTGCGGGAGGGGCTGGAGGCGTTCTGCGCGACCGCGGCGGCGGAGATCCACGTGTCGGACGCCGACGACGCCCGGAGCGCCTGACCGCCGCCGACCTGGTCCGACAGCATCATCCCAACCCTTCCCACACTCTTGGCCCGGCTCACTCTGTTGCCTTCCGGCCATAGTTGTCAAACGACAACTGTTGGCCATGGCTACGCCTTGACGCACCGACGGAAAAGGCCGAACGCCACGGTCCGTCGGTGCGTCGACGCGACGCCAACGGCTATTCCTCCGCCGGGCGTTCGTCCGGAAGCGAGGCGACCTGCCCGGAGTCCACGGCGGCCAGCGCCTCGTCCACACTGTCCACCGTGGCGACGGTGAGACTGACGCCGGTGAGGTCGAGTATGCGCCGCACCGCCGCCGTCGGGGCGATGACATAGACACCGCCCGGGATCCGCCGCACCTCCTGGTAGGTCCGCAGGATGATGTTCATGCCCGACGAGTCCATGAAGGGGACGGCCGACACGTCCAGCAGGAAATGCCGTCGGCCGTGGCGCAGCTGGTTCGCCAGATGGTGTTGCAGCTCGGTCGCCGTGTCGATGTCCAGTTCCCCCTCGATCGTGAGCAGCACGGCGTCGTCCCGGGGCAGATCGACCTTGATCGACAGCGGGTTGTGGGCAACGGACACGAGAGCCTCCAAGGCGCTACCGATCGGGACTGGTGCCCCGATGCACGGAATTCGACGCATCGCCCGGCGATGCGCCCGTGCGCATACCCGCGAATCGTCCGGACACACCGGCCCGATCAGGCGACACCGGGTTCCAGCAGCCCCGTGCGCAGCCGCTTGATGATCCGGCTGATCAGCCGGGACACGTGCATCTGCGACACCCCCAGCTGCTCGGCGATCTGCGACTGGGTCCACTCCTCCACGAACCGCAGATGGATGATGCGCCGCTCCCGGTCGTCGAGCTGGGCGATCAGCGGCGCCAGCGAGTGGAAGTCCTCGACGAGCTGCAGCGAGGGGTCCTCCTCGCCGATGAGGTCACCGAGCACGGCGTCGCCGTCCTCGCCGCCGTCGGAGGTGAGGGCCGCGTCGAGCGAGGAGGTGTTGTAGCCGTTGGACGCCTTGCGCGCCTCGATGACCTCCTCCTCCGACAGCGACATCAGCTCGGACAGCTCACGCGTCGTCGGCATCCGGCCCAGCCGGGACTGCAGCTCGTCCGTCGCGCGGGCCAGCTCCACCCGCGCCTCCTGCAGCCGCCGCGGCACATGTACCGCCCAGCTCGTGTCGCGGAAGAACCGCTTGATCTCGCCGACGATGTACGGCACGGCGAACGTGGTGAACTCCACCTCCCGGGACAGCTCGAACCGGTCGATGGCCTTGATCAGCCCGATCGTCCCCACCTGGACGATGTCTTCCAGGGAGTCCTCACGCCCGCGGAAGCGCGAGGCCGCGTACCGCACGAGCGACAGGTTCATCTCGATCAGCGTGTTGCGCACGTACTGGTACGTGTGCGTGCCCTCTTCCAGCACGGCCAGGCGGTCGAAGAACTGCCGCGACATCGCCCGTGCGTCCTTGGGCCTGACCTGCGACGGGTCCTCGATCAGCGGGAGGTCCACTTCATCCGTCATGACCCTCCCCCGTGCCGTGGCCGTAGTACGTGCCGTCACGGCTGCCATGCTGTCCACCCCTCTCGCCCAGAGCCTCGTTGCCATCCCACGCTTGCCCCGGAACCGGCGAGTCAGTCCCCCTGGAACGCGAAAGGGGCCATGTCACTCACCACTCTGGCCGGAAGTCGCCGCCGGCTTCGCGAGCACCCCGCGCCGGGGCCAGCGACTGAGTCACCGCGAATGCGCAGACGGTTGTTTGCCTACGGAATCGGGGGGCAATCGGAGTCCCACGCCTCCGGATCGGAGGTGGTCGGCGGGAGCGGAGCGTCCGCGCGAGGACATGGTCGCCCTCCACCGTTTCCTGCCGCAAGTCCCTGAAAGCGTCGTTCAGGAGCGATTTCCCATGCTGGTCAATGTGTCCGCGAACGGTCCCGGTACCTCCGTACGCCCCGGTACACCCGATAGGAGGACGCACGACGACGCCCCCGACACCGCCACCGCCTTCGCCCGGCTCGCCGCGATGGACCCGGGGCCCGAACGCGACCAGGTCCGCGACGAACTCGTCCGTGCCTGGCTGCCCATGGCGCACCGCATCGCGAGCCGCTTCCGCAACCGCGGCGAGTCGCTGGAGGATCTGCGGCAGGTCGCCGCGATGGGACTGGTCAAGGCGGTGGACCGCTTCGAGCCGGAGCGGGGGGCGTTCGAGAGCTACGCCGTACCCACCATCACCGGCGAGATAAAGAGGCACTTCCGCGACCGGATGTGGACGCTGCGCGTCCCCCGGCGGGTCCAGGACCTCCGCAACAAGGTGCGGGTGGCGCGCCGTGAACTCAGCCAGACCTCCGGCGGCTCCGCCGAGCCCTCGGTCGCCGACATCGCCGCCCTCGCCGGGCTCACGGAGGAGGAGGTCAACGCCGGGATGGAGGCGCTCGACAGCTTCAGCGCCCTGTCGCTGGACGCCGAGATGTCCTCCGGGGACGACGGCTACAACCTCGCCGACACGCTCGGCGCACCCGACGCCGCCTACGACGTGGTGGTGGACCGCGAGGCGGTGAAGCAGGGGCTGCGCAGCCTGCCCGAGCGTGAGCGCGCCATCCTCTACATGCGCTTCTTCGAGGACATGACCCAGAACCGGATCGCCGACCGCCTGGGCATCTCCCAGATGCATGTCTCCCGCCTCATCAGCCGCAGCTGCGCCCGCGTCCGCGAGGAGGCCCTCGGCCGCACCTCGCCCCCTTCCTGACCCTCCACCGCCTCACCCCTTGCCCTCTGCCGTCACCGGACCACCAGGAGCGAAACAGATGCTGATGCCCCACCCCGCGACCCTGCGCAGGCTCGTCGAGGAGTACGAGTCACTCGCGGCCCACGAGGGTGAGCAGAGCGATCCCCAGACCACCCGGCGCGCGCAGGACCTGGCGTACACGCTGTGCGTGTCCACGGGCACCCGTGACATACGCCAGGCCCTGGAAGCGGCACGGGGCCAGCTCGCCGCTGCGCAGGCCACCGCGACCGCCGAGCTGTGCGGGAAGCGTGTGATCCTCTCCTCGGAGGCCGACAGCCATGCTTCGCGCGCCAGTGGGTATGCGACGCTTCATGAGCACTGACCGGCCGAGTCCTCCCGGGTCGCCGACCCGGCACGTCCCGTGACGCCGACGGAACGCCACCGCCTCGCGGACCACGACACCCCACCCGCGTGGGAGGGGGCCGCCCGGCCGGCCCGGCCGCCGCTCGCGATTACCACCGCGGCGGCGGCCCGCCGCCGTGTGCGCACGCTCGTGGGGGAGCGATGGCGGTCCCCGGCCGGGCCGGCGGCCGAGGAGGCCGTGATCGATCTCCTGCTCGTCGTGTCCGAACTCGTCACGAACGCGATCCGGCACGGCGGCGGCCTCGCCGCCTTCGACGTCGGCCTCACGCCGACGGGTGTGCGGCTGAGCGTGCGCGACCACAGCG
This sequence comes from Streptomyces sp. NPDC041108, assembly GCF_055592645.1. Classification (NCBI taxonomy): domain Bacteria; kingdom Bacillati; phylum Actinomycetota; class Actinomycetes; order Kitasatosporales; family Streptomycetaceae; genus Streptomyces; species Streptomyces sp. NPDC041108. The sequence continues at coordinate 238,544 of NZ_JBVIYK010000011.1, forward strand.
CCGCCGTGCCCGTGGATCGCCACGGACCCGGCGCGCTTCCGCATGCCCACGAGGGCAACGGATACGGATGGCCGCTGATCAACCGGCTGTCCCGCGAGGTCCGCCTCGTGCACCATGCGGCCGGCGGCAAGACGATCAGCGTGCTGGTGCCGCTGACCTGACGCGGCACCTCGGCACCCCTCTGCCCCTTCCGCCGCCTCACCAGGGCAGGAACACGTGCACGTCCTTGCCGTGCTCGTGCACCACCACGCTCACCTCGTCGCACAGCGTGTGGATCAGATACCAGCCGATCCCGCCGCCGCCCTTGCTGGGGCTGAAGGGACGCGGCTCCGGTGACGTCGTGCTCGTGTCCCCCAGCGTCACATGGACCCCGTCGATGGTGCGGCGCAGCGTCAGCTCGAAGCGCCCCGGGGCGTACTGGACCGCGTTGGCGGCCAGCTCCGTGACCACCAGCAGGATGTCGTCCCAGTGCTCGACCGCCGCAGGCGGCGAGGTGCGGGCGAGGACACCGAGGAAACCCTCGGCGGCCGAGCGCGCCCCTGTCACGTCGCCCAGTTCTCCGTCGAAGGCGGCGTGACCGTCGTAGATCTCCTCGGCAGGCAGTTTGTCGTCCCTACGTGGCTCTGTTGCCAACTTGTGTTCCCCCGCTCGGGTTCCTGAGGCGGACGCGATGTCGTGTCCCCCTCCGACGCTCGTGTTTCCCGTGAGCGGAGCTGCTACGCGTGCGAAAGCGTAGGGATGTGTGGGGCCTTGGGGAAGAGAGTGCCTCTCCGGTGCCCCTGATCGACGTCGGCGCACTACAGCGCATCCGGCTCACCGTCCAGGGCCGGGGTCCGGAAGACCAGCAGCGCCACATCGTCGTCGTTGTCGACGGGACGGGCACGCTCCAGCAGCAGGTCGCAGAAGACGTGCAGGGGCCGGTGGGCGAGCGCGGCGGCGTGCTGCCGCAGCCGGGCCATGCCCCGGTCCAGCATCTGCCCCGGCGACTCGATCAGACCGTCCGTGTACAGCACGAGCGTGGACAGCGGCGGCAGGGGGGTGAGGGTGTCCGAGCGCGCCCGCGTCAGGCCGGTGCCGAGCAGATGGTCGTGCTCCTCGTCCAGGAACCGGGACCGGCCGTCATGCGTGATCAGCAGCGGCGGCGGATGCCCGGCGTTGGTCCACCGCAGGGTCCACCCCTGGTCGCCCCGCTCCACCCGGCCGAAGATCAGAGTGGCCATGGATGCCTCGGCCACGTTCACCACGGCCTGGTCCAGCCGCTCCACGATGGCGCTCGGCGGCTCCTGCAGGGCCCAGGCGTAGGCCCGGAGCATGTTGCGGACCTGCGCCATCCCCGCCGCCGCGTCGATGTTGTGCCCGACGACGTCGCCGATCGCCACCGCCGTGGCACCGTCGGACAGCGAGAACACGTCGTACCAGTCGCCGCCGACCTGCGAGGACTCCGACGCCGACTCGTAGCGCGCGGCCATCCGCAGACCCGGCACCTCCGGCATCTGGGGCAGCAGATGGCGCTGCATGGTCTCCGCTATGTGCCGCTGGCGCTGGTACAGACGCGCGTTCTCCAGCGCCAGCCCGGCCCGGCGGGCGATGTCCTCCAGCAGGGACAGCTCGGAGTCGGTGAAGGTGCCCGGCCGGTCGCTGAGACCGAGGGTGAGGGCGCCGAGCACCGCGCGCGGCCCACGGATGGGTGCGATCGCCGCGGAGCGCAGACCGGTGGCCCGGAACAGGTTCTGCTGGGCGACCGCGATCCCCGAATCGGGCGGCCCCTGATAGGTCTCCGGCCCGGCCAGGGTCGACGCCGCCCCGCGCAGGGCCCGGGACAGCGGCATGAGCGACTCCTCGTGCACCGGCGGCAGCGGGCCCTCCAGTTCCTCGCGCCGCACCACGGCACCGTTGTGGTGGGTCGCCACCGTGGTCCGCCAGACGTCGTCGCTCTCGGTGATCAGGTCCACCACGGCCCAGTCCGCCAGTCGCGGCACGACCAGCCGGACCAGGCGTGCGACGGCCTCGTCGGCGTCCAGAGTGGAGGTCAGCCGGGTCGTCGTCTCGGCGAGCAGGGCCAGCCGGTCCAGCTGCGACAGCGTCGTCGACCCGGTGGGCCGGAACACCTCGTTCCCCGCGGCGCTCTCGTAGAAGAGGACGGCGGCGCCCGTCGTGCCGTCGTCCAGTCCACACGGGGTCACCAGCCAGGTCACCGACAGCAGGGTCCCGTCGCCGCACGCGAACCACTCGCGGTCCCCGCCGCCCGTACGGCCGCTGAGGAACACCTGCATCATCGTGCACGACGACCGGGGCATCGCCTGCCCGAGGTGGTCGCGGTGCAGCAGGTCGTGGGCGTCGCGGCCGACGAGTTCGCCGGCCGGCCGGCCGAGCAGTTCAGCCGCGCGGGCGTTCACCGAGGAGATGACGCCGTTCTCCCGCACCAGGTACATGCCCGCGTGCCGGAGATCGGGCAGCCCGGCGGGCGGCCGGACGGCTGGGCCGGGCGGCGGCCGATCCAGGTCATCCGGACTCCACGCGCTCATGGTCGGGCTCCTCCTGCTCCGGTCGCGGACGAGACCGCGGCCCGCACGGCGGACCTCTCCGCCCTACGTGCCTCACGCAGTACCCCGGTCGACGGCCCCCTACGCGCCCGGGGCCGCGACGGTGGCCCGGAGCCTGTCCCGGGGAGGCAGCGGGGCCGCCGGACTCACCGCTGGGTGTGCCGTACGCACGCCGAGACGACCTCGCGCAGGCTCCCGGTCCGCTCCATCACCTCGCGCTGCACCCGGGCCCCGTTGCCGCGCCCCATCAGCTCCGCGACCGACGCGCGGACGAGCTCGGCGTCACCGTGGTCGGCGAGGGCCTCCTCCACGTGGTCGAGCAGCGCGTGGATCACCTCGGCGGCGGGCCGGGGCCGCATCGTCGCCGGGTCCAGGAGGGTCTCCGACATCCCGGAGCGGGCGGCCCGCCAGGCGGCCAGCCGCACCAGCCCCGTACTGTGCGGGAGCGGTTCCAGACCGGCCCGCCACTCCCGGGCGGCGGTCTCCACGAGCCCACGGGCGAGCGCCGCGATCAGGACCGCGGTGTCGGGGTGCAGACAGACGTCCGCGACCCGGATCTCGACGGTCGGATAGCGCTGGGACAGCCGTGCGTCGAAGTAGATCATCCCCTGGTCGCGTACGACCTCCGTGGAGATCAGATCCGCGACGCACTGGTGGTACCGCTCCGCCGAACCGAAGACGTCGGCCGGCCCGGCCATCGGCCACATGTCCCACACCTGCGTGCGGTAGCTGGCGTACCTGCTGTCGTGGCCCTGCCAGAACGGCGAGTTCGCGCTCAGGGCCGTCAGGACCGACAGCCACGGCCGCATGCGGTCCAGGACGGCGACGCCCTCCTCGTCGGACTCGACGGACACATGGACGTGGCAGCCGCAGACCAGCTGCACCTGGGTGGGCAGGCCGAACTCGCGGGCCATCCAGAGGTACCGGCTGTTCATGGTGATCGTCGGGCTCACCGGCAGCGGCGACGTGGCCAGTGCCACGACCGCGCTGCCGAGCCCCTCCGCGTGGCGCGCCGCGTCCTTGCGGCAGCGGACGATCTCGGCCCCCAGGTCGGCCATCGAGGACTGCGGATGGGTGGCGAACTCCAGTTGCTCGTCGTGCAGCTCCTTCTCGAACACGTCCTGGCCGGTGCCCTCCTGCGCGGCCCGCGCAAGCACCGCCGCGGCCTGTGCCCGCGGCTCGCCGGTCTCGGGATCGACCAGCAGGAGTTCCTCTTCCACTCCGACGGTACGCACGTCATCTGGCCCTTTCGCGCTAGGTGGTGACAGCCGTGTGCCCTAGGACGACGCCAGGACACCTCACCGGCCGAAGCACGGGCCGGATCCGTGTGCGCGGCGACGGTCCCGGGTACCCGGGCGGAGCTTCGGGCGCCGCGCCCGGCAGGCGCGGCGCCCTGTCCGCCACGACAGGAGGAGGAGAACGTGACCAGCAGCACCGAGACCGGCCGGGTGACCGGTACCGCCGACAAGGACTACAACCTGATCTGGTACGTCGAGGCCTGTCTGAACAACGCGCTGCGCCTGGAGACGTACATCGAGGACGCGGAGCGGGAGAAGGACACCGAGGTGGCCGAGCTGTTCCGCAAGGCACAGGCCGACAGCCGCAAGGGTGCCGACCTCGGCAAGCAGCTCCTGCACCGCCGCCTGAGCGACTGACGGCACCACCCGGGCCGTCAGCGGTTCGGGAGAACGTCGGACACTCCGTTCCCGGCATGCGCCATTGTGGGCACGGCCCGCGCCGTCGCGCGAACCGGCCGGAGCAGTGGTGCCCGGGGACGGGGCCTCCGCAGGCAGGGCAGAACTGGTCGTGCGGGCCGGGGCGGGCTGCCGTTGTGCGGGCGGGCGCGACCGACTGCTCCCGGACGGTTGCCGGGAGGGTGAGGTGCCGCGCAGGATGCTGCGATGACCTCGCCTGCCGCAGTACGCCCGTACCGCCCCGGGGACCATGACGACCTCCACGAGATCTGCGTCCGCACCGCCCACAACGGCGGCGACAGCAGGCCCTTCCACACCGACCCGGGTGTCTTCCCGGCGGCCTTCGCCACGCCGTACGCCCACCTGGAGCCGGAACTGGCCTTCGTCCTGGACGACGGGCGCGGACGGGCCGTCGGCTACATTCTCGGCACGGCGGACACCGCCGCCTTCGTCGACGCCTTCCGCGCGCGATGGCTGCCGCGGGTCGCGGAGCGCTTCCCGGCACCCCTCGGCCCTCCGGCCACCCCCGACGAGGAGATCGCCGGGCTCCTGCACCGTCCCGAACGCATGCTCCTGCCCGAACTCGCCCCGTACCCGGCCCACTTGCACATCGACCTCCTTCCCGCCTGGCAGGGCCGGGGGTACGGCCGGGTCCTGATGCGCACCTTCCTGCGGGCCCTGCACACCGGGGGGACAGCGGCCGTCCACCTCTGCATGGCCACCGCCAACACCCCGGCCCGTGCCTTCTACGACCGTCTGGGCTTTCATGAGATACCGGTCCCGGACCCCGGCCCGGTGACCTACCTGGGGCGCGCCACGCGGGAGAACGGCGAGCCGCCGGCCGTGACGGCCTTCTGACCGCGGCCGGACGCAGCGCACCGGACGGCGGTCAGGACATGGCTGGGATCGACCTGCCAGACCGCTCCGACGTGCTCGAAGCCCGCCTCGCGCAACAGCGCCGCATGGCCGGACAGGGTCAGATCGTTGCCCTCGCACCGGGGGCGCCCGCCCTCGGCTCCGAGGGCGAGGAAGGGGGCCAGCTCCGGGTCGGTGGCCGCGCCCGCCCACCAGGTGTCCCAGTCCTCGGTGAGGGAGGCGGAGCTCCGGGCGGCCCGGCGGCGGCCGGGGTCGATCGCGAGTTCGGACACCTTCGCCGAGTCCGGACTGATGTGGTCGCCGTTGACCCAGGATGCCGCCGGGGCGCAGCAGACCGGCCAGCTCCCCGTAGACCCGCCGTAGGGTGTCCGCGCCCAGGTAGTGCAGGGCGGTGGTCGACACCACCGCGTCCGCGGGGCGGGCCGGGCCGAGTGCGTCGAGCCAGCCGGGCGAGCCGATCAGGGTCCTGACGTACCGCAGGGCGGTGCCGTAGTGGGCGCTGCCGAGTTCCAGCAGGAGCGGGTCCGCGTCCACGGCGAGCACGGTGACGGTCGAGAACCGAACGGAAGCGCCGTGCGTTGTCGGCGATCCGGTCCGGCAGGAGGACGTTCAGCGGGGAGCCGAGGGCGTCCACCAGGGTGTGCAGCAGCGGTGCCGAGTCGAGGAGGGCCGCGGTGCGCGGCTCCAGCCGGGGTTCCAGCTACAACGGGTCGTCGTCGCTCATCCCAGATGTTCCTCCCCACCGAGGAAGACGTACCGGTGTCGGCAAACGGCCATAACGACCGTATCCCGGCCGACCATGGTCGTGCGGGTGCGGGTGCGGGTGCGGGTGCGGGTGCGGGTGGCCGTCGCCAGCTCACCTGCTTCGACCATCGCGACGGACCCTCCTCGCCTCGGGCCGGGCCGCGATTCGCGCGCGACCTCCGGGTCCGAACCTACGAGCCCGGCCGCCCGTGCCCCTGGGACCGTGGGGGACACTTCGGCGCCCCCGGTGGTACCGCGGTACCACTCGGAGGTCCGCCCCGGGCCGCCGGTGGCCCCGCACCGGCCCCCGTGCCGCCGCGACGTGAGGTTCAGCGTCGGTGCCCGCGCGCCCTCCGGCGTGCGCCCAGCAGTACCCGCGCCGTGCCCACCGGCGACGGGGACGCCGCACCACGCAGCAACCCCGCACCCCGCGCGAACGCCGCGTCCGCCGTCAGCAACTCGATGTCGACGACAGCCCGCACCACCACCGCGCCGGGGCCCGTGGTGAGGACGGGCAGTTTCGCGGCCGCCCGCAGGCAGACGCGGGACGCCTCGATCTGATCCTCCACCAACTCCCGTACGGCGTCGGGCTCCCGGCCCTCGGCGAGGTCCTCCGCCGTGACCGAGAAGCGTTTCAGCGTCTCTGCCGGGATGCCCAGGCGTCCTTCCGGCAGGTCCTCGGCCAGGTCGTTGACGAAGTCCAGCCGCTGACTGCCGTCGATGAGTGTCCGGCAGGCCGCGCGGAACCCCCCGTCGTCGTCCTCCGGGCCCAGCAGCGACGCGACCAGCATGAAAGCGGGCAGCGAGTAGGCATCCAGATAGTCCTGGTAGTCGGCCTCGGTGGCGAAGCCACTGAACTCCAACTCGGCGGCGGCGGTGGCCAGGTACTCCTCGACGGCCACGCGCAGCCGCGGATACGCCGTCGCGGTGTGCAGCAGGGCGCGGACCAGCGGATCGTCGCTCCGCCCCGTGTCCAGCCCTTCGCGCACCTTCGCCTCCCACGACGCCCAGGCCGAGACCCGCTGGGGCCTCGGACCCGTGTCCAGCAGGTCGTCCCCGTGGTGCATCACCGCCGTCGCCGTCACGACATGGGGCAACATCGGCCGCGGCAACAGCAGTCGGGCCGCGAGATACGAGGTGCGCCGGGAACGCGCCACGAGGGCCCGCTGCCGGTCGTAGTCCCTCCGTAGCCGCGGCTCCCGCACACCCGCGGCGTCCAGGCTCTGGCTCCAGGCGCTCATGCGTCGATCGTAGAGGGGTACACCGGGCGACGTCCGATGCCCCGGGACCTGCCCCTTCGGCTCTTGCGCCGGAGCGGACGCGGCGCGGCCGCGGCCGTCCGCGCGTGCGAGGATGTCGGGCGCGAGACCCGGCGGGGACAGGTACACGACACATCGGAGATGGGACGCATTGATCGGGACCGTGTTCCGCAGCGAGGACGTGCCTGCGGAGGACAGATTCGACCACTGGCGGGAACTGCTCGGCGCGACACGTACGAGCGAGGCGATCAGCTCGCACTCCGCCGATTTCTGGGCGCAGTTGCGGCTGATGGAGCTGGGGCCGGTGATCGTGTGGCCGGCGTCCTTCCTGCCGACGCGCTACCGGCGCAACCAGCGGATGGTGCGCCAGTCCGACCCCGAGCTGTACCACCTGACGCTGCTGCTCGACGGCGGCCTCGCCCTCGACCACGCCGACCGGTGCGACACGTTCGGCCCGCGTGACCTGCACCTGGTCGACAGCTCGCGGCCCTACGACGTCCGCTCGGCGGACGGCCGGGGGACCGGGGTCGTCCGGGGGGTGGGCGTCGACTTCCCCAAGGCGCTGTTCCCGCTGCCGCCGCACCAGGTCCGCCAGTTGCTGGGGCGCGCGCTGTCGGGCCGCGAGGGCCTGGGCGCGCTGCTGGCGGACTTCCTCACCGGTCTGGAGCGGCAGGCCGATCTCCTGCAGCCGTCCGACGCGCCACGGCTGGGCACGGTCGTGCTCGATCTGCTGTCGGCCTGGTTCGCCCACGCGCTGGAGGCCGAGGCCGCCCTGTCGCCGGAGACGCGACTGCGTGCGCTGACGCAGCGCATCCAGGCGTTCATCCGGCAGAACCTGCACGATCCGGAACTGACACCACCGGTCATCGCCGCCGCGCACCACATCTCGCTCAGCTATCTCCACCGCGTCTTCCAGCAGCAGACCGGCGGCGAGACCGTGGCCGCCTGGATCCGGGCCCGGCGCCTGGAGGGCGCGCGCCGCGATCTGGCGGACCCCTCCCTGCGTGTCACGCCGATCCATGTCATCGCCGCCCGCTGGGGCATGCCCCGTGCCTCCGACTTCACCCGCGCCTTCCGCACCGCCCACGGACTCGCACCCCGCGAGTTCCGGCTGCAAGCGCTGAGCGAACGGAGCCGTGGGTCCGGAGGCTAGGTTGGGCCCATGTACGCGACGAGGGTCTCCCGACATGTGAACGCCGCCCGTGCGGATGTCTACCGGGCGCTGCTGGACCCGGACGCGATCGCGCGCTGGCGGGTCCCGGACGGGATGAGCGGCGAGGTGCACGAGTTCGACGCCCGTGAGGGGGGCAGGTTCCGTGTCTCCCTCACCTACGACGCGCCGACCGGTACAGGCAAGTCGTCGTCCCGCACCGACACCTACCACGGCCACTTCGCGCGGCTCGTCCCCGACGAGGAGGTGGTCGAGGTCCTCCGGTTCGAGACGGACGACCCCGCGCTGGGCGGCACGATGACGATGACCACCCGGCTCACCGACGCGGACGGCGGTACCGACGTCCTCGTGGTGCACGAAGGGATCCCCGATGCCGTGCCGGCCGCCGACAACGAGACGGGCACACGTATGGCCCTGGCGAACCTGGCCCGGCTGGTCGAGCGCTGAGACCCCCTCAGGCGGACGACTGGTCGCCCGCCGCACCCTGAGCCGACCGTCCCGCCTCACGAGGCGCGGCGGGTTCCGCTGCCCCCGTACGGTCGTCGCCCGCGGGCGACGGTGCGGTGAGGCGCTCGGCGGCGGGCGGACGCGGGGCGCGGCGCCGGAGGAACCAGGCGGCGGCCGGCTCGGTGTAGCGCGCGGTGAGCGGGCCGAGGACGACCAGGATGAGGACGTAGGCGGTGGCCAGCGGGCCCAGCGAGGGCTCGATGCCGGCGGTGACGGCGAGGCCGGCGATGACGATGGAGAACTCCCCGCGGGCGACCAGCGTGCCGCCCGCCCGCCAGCGGCCCTTCGTCCCCACACCCGCCCGCTTCGCCGCCCAGTGACCGGTGGCGATCTTCGTTGCCGCGGTGACGACGGCCAGCGCCAGCGCGGGCAGGAGCACCGGCGGGATGCTGGCGGGGTCGGTGTGCAGGCCGAAGAAGACGAAGAACACGGCCGCGAACAGGTCCCGCAGCGGCGCGAGCAGGCCGTGCGCGCCCTCGGCGACCTCACCGGAGAGCGCGATGCCGACGAGGAACGCGCCGACGGCCGCGGACACCTGCAGCTGCTGGGCGACTCCGGCGACCAGCAGCGTCAGACCGAGCACGACGAGCAGCAGCTTCTCGGGGTCGTCGCTGGAGACGAGGCGGGAGATGTGCCGGCCGTAGCGGACGGCGACGAGGAGGACGAGCCCGGCGACCGAGAGGGCGATCGCCAGCGTGACACTGCCGGCGGCCAGGCTCGTGCCGGCCACCAGCGCGGAGAGGATCGGCAGGTAGACGGCCATGGAGAGGTCTTCCAGGACCAGGATGCTGAGGATGACCGGGGTCTCACGGTTGCCGAGACGTCCGAGGTCGCCGAGCACCTTGGCGATGACGCCGGAGGAGGAGATCCAGGTGACGCCGGCGAGGACGACGGCGGCGACGGGCCCCCAGCCGAGGAGGAGGGCCATGGCGGCCCCGGGGAGGGCGTTGAGGCATGCGTCGACGAGCCCGGCGGGGTACTGGGTCTTGAGGTTGGAGACGAGGTCGCTGGCGGTGTACTCCAGGCCGAGCATGAGCAGCAGCAGGATCACGCCGATCTCGGCGCCGATCGCGACGAACTCCTCACTGGTCCCCAGCGGCAGCAGCCCGCCCTCGCCGAAGGCCAGCCCGGCCAGCAGGTACAGCGGTATGGGGGAGAACCGCAGACGTCCGGCGAGACGGCCCAGCAGCCCGAGCCCGAGGATGATCGCGCCGAACTCGATCAGGAAGACGGCGGAGGAGTGCGCGCCCGACTCCGTCTGTGTGGCGAGGTGCACGACAGGCTGGGCGGGGAGGTGTGCGGTGAGGTGCATGGGGCCGGTTCACTCCCGCCCGAGTATCGCGGCGGCCGTCTCCACACCCTCGCGGGTGCCGATCACGATGAGCGTGTCCCCGCCCGCGAGCCGGAAGTCCGGGGTGGGGGAGGGGACCGCCTGCGCCCGGCGCAGCACGGCCACGATGGAGGCGCCCGTCTCGGTCCGCATCCGGGTGTCGCCGAGAACCCGTCCGTTCCAGTAGGACGTCGACGCCAGCTCGATCCGCTCCGCCACCAGCCCCAGGTCGGTCGTGGACAGCAGGTTGGGGCTGTGGTGACCGGGCGCGAGCGCGTCCATCAGGAGGGCGGTCTCCGGTTCGGTGAGGTGCAGGGCCTGGGCGCAGGCGTCCGGGTCGTCGGCCCGGTAGACGTTCACCGTCCGGGTGCCGTCGCGGTGCGCGATCACCGACAGATGCCGGTGCTCCCGGGTGGTCAGGTCGTACTGGACACCGATCCCCGGCAAGGGTGTGGTGCTCATCCGGCCGGCAGGCACAACCCCTCCCCCTTCTCGTAGAACTCCATGACAGCGGTACCGCGTCCGCCCCGCACCGAACGGGTCGACGGGCGTGACGAGGGCTCATGGTGCCATCCGCGAGGAGGCAGGGCATATGGGGGTCGGCACGGTCATCAGCGTCAAGACCGTCGAACGGCACCGGGCCAACCTGCTCCACGAACTGGGCCTGCGCGACCGCCTCGACCTCATCCGTCACGCCATCCGACGGGCCCGACCGAACCCTGATCCAGGGCAGGGGAACGGCGCGGTGGTTCCCCTCAGACGGGGGTAGTGGATGAGGAGGGTCCGGTTCAGGGTGAAGGGCATGACAGAACTGCAGACCTTCGTACTGCCTCCGGTGGTTGACGGCAGTGACGTGGACAAGGCACTGGGCCAGGCGCTGATCGCCGCCTGGCAGGCGGACGGCATCTTCCAGATCCAGGCGACACCGGAACAGGAAGCCGCCACCGAGCAGGCCCTCGAAGCCTCCCGCGGTTTCTTCGGCCGCCCGTTCGAGGAGAAGGCCGGGCACGTGTCCGACCTCACCTACAGCGGATACGTCGCGTCCGGTGAGGAGGAGACGGCCGGGGAGAAGGACGGCTCGGAGATCTTCACCGTCTGCCCCGACATCGCCGAGGACGACGCCCGCGTCGTCGACAAGTGGCCCTGTCACGGCCCCGCCCCCTGGCCCTCGCAGCAGTACGCCGACGCCATGAAGACCTACATGGGTGTCGTGGGCGACATCGGCGAGAGACTGCTCCGACTGGTCGCCCTGGGCCTCGGCCTGGACGACATGGAGCACTTCACGAAGCTCACCGAGGAGGGCTGGCACCACATGCGGGTCCTGCGGTTCCCGCGGGCCGACGCCACCTCCGAGCGGGGCATCGGCTCGCACACCGACTACGGTCTGCTGGTCATCGCGGTCCAGGACGACGTGGGCGGCCTCCACATCCGTCCCCCGGTACCGGGCGAGACCCGCGGCCGCAACTGGCTGCCGGAGGAGTCCATGGCCGGGCGGTACGAGAACGAGGAGCCCTGGACCTACGTCACCCCGGTCCCCTCGGTGTTCACCGTCTTCCCCGGTGACATCATGCAGTTCATCACCGGCGGCACCCTCCTCTCCACACCGCACAAGGTGCGCCTGGCCGACCGTGAGCGGTACACCATCGCGTACTTCCACGAGCCGTCCTTCCAGGCCGTCGCGCGGCCCCTGGAGGGAGGCGGGCCGGACGAGTTCATCCACTACGGCACGCACTTCACCCACATGTTCATGCGGTGCTACCCCGACCGCACCACCACCGTGCGCATGGAGAACGAGGACCGGCTCGCCGTCCTGGAGAGCCTCCGCAAGGAGGCCCTCACCTCCTGAGGAGCGTGCGCAGGCCGAGAGCCGAGCACCGGATGCCGAGAGCCGCCCGGCGACCGCCGGGCGGCTCTCGGCGTGCGTCGGCTTACGTGCGTCAGGGCAGCAGGCCCAGGCGGCGTGCCGTCGTGACCGTCTCCATCCGGGTGTGACAGCCGAGCCTGCGCATCGCGCTGCGCAGATAACTCTTCACCGTCTCGGCACTGAGGCCGAGTTCCTCCGCCACGTCGGCGTTGGTGCGCCCCAGCGCGACGCACGACAGCACGTCGAGTTCGCGTGACGAGAGAGCACTGAGGGGGTGGGAGGCGGGGGTTCCGATGCCGGCGCCCGCCAGGCTCTCCAACACTCCCACGACCCGGTCGCGCGACTCGTCGTCCGGGAGCCGCTGGGCGAGAATGCGCAGTTCCGTGTACGCCTCGCGGACCGTCTCCCATCGGGGCGACGTGGGGTGCTCGGCCCGGTCGGCGCTCTCCGAGGGCTCCCGCAGACTGTCGAGGCGGCGTCTCACCTCGTCCCGCACGGCCAGGCTCTGTTCCAGCTCGCGGGCGGCCCGCATGACCGAGTCGACGGTCCGGTCGCCCAGGGCCAGGGACCCGCGGACCGCGCCGTACATGACCGCGCGTACCGTCCGGTTCACCACCACGGGTGCCGCCACGACGGCGTGGATGCCCTCCGCGGCGACCATCAGGTCGTAGTGGTGGCTGATCTGCGTGCAGTTCGCGTAGTCGTTGACGGCGATGGGCCGGTGCAGGGCGACCACCTTGCCGCCGAGCCCCAGCCCGAATCCGAGGGTCAGCCCGTGCAGGGCGTTCGTGCGGTTGCCCGTGAACTCGGTGAGCTGAGCGTGCCGGCCCCTGACGACCGCACCGCCGAAGGCGAGGTCCACTCCGGCGGTGTCCCGTAACGCCTGGACACCGCGTTTGACCTGGCGGTCGTCGTCCAGGGCGGGGGGTGCTGTCACTGTCATTGCGGCTACCTCGTTCTGCCCGGGGGCAGATAGGCGCCCCCTGCCCGGGTCGTGCGCGGGCCTCGTGCGGGAGTGGTGCGGTGGGACGACTGCTGCCAGCCCGTACCCGGCGGAGTGCGTGCACCAGGGGCGGGCGACGGCCCCGCTTCCACAGGGCCTTGAGTCACCATGAGGGAGACCGGGGCCGTCCAGCTACCCCCGTGTGAGGGTGAAGTGCGGGCGGCATACCGTCGTGTTCCTGGTCGAAGCGGAGCCGTGGCCGATCTGGTCCGGTGCTGCCGCGATCACCCCGCCGCGCGTGCACGTGTCACCGCCGGATCGGCCGATGGACCGTCATATTCCTTTTCCCTGCGCTTACTTGACGTGGCCGAGCCGTCTGCAGAACTGTTCTCCTGACGACGGGGGAGTCGGCGCGTTCCCCATTGTCGGTCAGGTAAGGAGTCGACCCGGTCGTGCTACCGGCGGAAGACAGCGAAGAGGCGGCGGCCACCCGAGCCGCGGTCCTGGCTCTGCGCAGGGAGAGCGGGATGGCCGTCGCCGGGGCGGCCTGGGTCGTCGGCCCCGGGCAGCTCCGGATCAGCGAGACGAGCGGAGTGAGGTCACGGGACCGCCGGGGGCTGTCCGTGCCCGCGGGGGCCGGACTCATCGGCAAGGTGCTCACGACCGGCCGGTCGGCGGCGGTCAGCGACTACCGCTCGGCGCACCGGATCAGCCACGAGTACGACTCCTTCGTCGCGGCCGAGGGGGTGCGGGCGATGGCGGCGGCACCCGTGATCGTCGGGACCACCGTGCGGGCCGTGCTCTTCGTGGGATCACGCGCCGCGGCCCGTCTCGGCGACCGGGTGCTGACGGCGGTGACGCGGGCGACGCGCGATCTGGAGCAGTTCCTCGCATGCCGGGAACAGGTCCACCGGCTGCTGTCGGAGGCCCGTGCCGTGGGCGTCGGCACCGCGTCCCGCGCCGGCCCCGCCTGGGAACGCGTCCACGAGGCCCACGCCGACCTCCTGGGGCTCACCGCGACATTCGACGACCCACACCTCAAGGAGCGCTTCGACGAGGTGTGCCGCCTGCTGGAACAGTGCTGCTGCGCCGAGGAACCCGAGGCATCGGCGCCGGAGGGGCCGGCGCGGCTGTCGCCCCGCGAACTCGATGTCCTCGCCGCGGTCGCCGCGGGCTGCACCAACCTCGACATCTCCGCCCGGCTCGACATCGGTCTGGAGACCGTGAAGGGCTATCTGCGTTCGGTCATGCGCAAGCTGGGCACCACCACCCGGTTCGAGGCGGTCACCGCGGCGCGCCGCGCGGGGCTGCTGCCATGACCTGGGGGTTGCCGCCGAGGCGCCGGACGGCGCGGGTGTCCCGACGGGACCCCGGCGTTCGCGTCAGCTCCGATGGATGACGCTGACCCGCACGATCAGCGCGCCCCTGTTGTCCTCGGAGCAGGAGCCGGCGGCGTCGTTCATGCCCAGGTGCAGCGTGCCGTCCCCGCCGGCCTTGAAGGTCAGCTTCCGTCCGACGGCACGGACGGGGAACTTCCGGTCACCGGTGAGGACGGCGACGAGCGTGCCGAACGGTGCCGCAGCCTTGACCTTGCAGTCCTTCGCGCCGTCCAGCAACGCGTCGGTGGCCGCGTCGTAGCCGGCCGGCCCGGTCATGGGCATGTTGCGGTGGTCGGCCGTCCATTCCCCCGAGACGAAACGCACGGTGACCCGGTCGCCCCGCCGCACCGCGACTCCGGTCACCGGCTGCCAGCCGGTCGCCGACTGGACGACATGGCTGACCGTCGTCGTGGTCGGCTGCTTCTCGAACGGCAACATCCCGGAGAGGGACAGGCCAACCGCCGCGCCGGCCGCGAGCACCGCCGTACCGGCCAGTGCCCACCACGGTCCACGCCGTCCCGCCGGCCGGGGCGAGGGCCCGGGCGACGGGACGTGCCCCGCGGCCGGCACGGTCCGCCCGGCCCGGACGGGCCGGGCGTGGCCGCCGGTCACGGTGTCGGCGGACGGGGCGAGGGGCACGGGGACACGGACGGTCGCCGAGGGCAGTGGCCCGGGGTCCGTCTCGCCCGCCGCCACACGCGACAGCGCGGACCGCGCGACGGCCGCCGAAGGGCGCTCGTCGGGGGACTTGCGCAGCAGGGCCTCGACGACGGGCCGCAGCGGGCCGAGCGCCTCCGGCAGGACGGGTTCCTCGTACGCCACCGCGTGCAGGGTCGCGGGTCCGCCGGGTCTGCGGAACGGAGACCGGCCGCAGCAGACCGTGGCGAGCGTCGCGCCCAGGGACCACAGGTCGGAGGCGGGGCCGCTCTCCGCCCCCGTGACCCGCTCGGGCGCCATGTACTCCAGGGAACCGACCAGTTGCCCGGTGCCGGTCAGGAACTCGCCGTCGTCCAGAGCGGCGATCCCGAAGTCGGTGAGGACGGCGTCGCCGCCGCGGCGCAGCAGGACATTGGCCGGTTTGACGTCGCGGTGCAGGGCGCCGGCCGCGTGCACGGCCTCCAGCGCGTCGAGCATCTGCAGCCCGAGTACGGCCGTGTGCCGCGGGGTGAGCGGCCCGCCCTCGGTGATCCGGTGGGCCAGCGAAGGTCCCTCGACGAGTTCCATGACGATCCACAGCCGGTCCTCCGCCTCGGCCAGGTCGTGGATGCCCACCACGTGCGGGTGCGGTACGCGGGCGACAGCGCGGGCCTCGCGGACCGCCCGGCGCATCCGGACGCGCTGTTCGTCGTCGCCGTGGGAGAGGACGTGCAGTTCCTTGGCGGCGACGGGGCGGTCCAGCAACTGGTCGTGGGCGCGCCAGACCGTGCCCATGCCGCCTCTGCCGAGAACCTCGTGGAGCAGGTACCGGCCGGCGACCAGTCGTTCCGACCCGTGCTGCGCACGGGTCGCCGTCTGGTCGTCGCCGTTTCCGGGTGTCACGCGCTCGCTCACGTTTCCTTCCCGGAGGACGCGCCGTCCGCCGGTGTCGTCGCTCGTTCGGTCCGTCGTCAAGTGTTCGAACGGGGCCGAGCATAGCGGAGAGCGAGGTCGTCACATCGCGTCAACTGCTGCGTCCGCACAGGACTTTGGGCGGGCATGCGCAGGCCGGGTCCGGGCACCCAGGGGCGCCCGGACCCGGCCTGCGATCAGCGGGGCCGTCGTGCCGCCGCTACTTCTTCCACGCCCAGTGCAGACGGTCCAGTCCGCTCTGGTTGTTGACCTTCAGGCTGAGGCGGGTGCCCGTGCCCTGGAGGGTGGTGAGGGAGTAGGTGTCACCGTTGCGCAGACCGGGCCAGTAGACCGAGCCGAGGCGCAGCTCCCTGATGATGTCGGTGGCGGCCTGGATGTAGGCGACCTCGTTGGAGCCGTTGACCGGGCCGTTGTAGTCCAGGCCGGTCGTCATGGAGGCACCGAACTCGTCGAGGATCGTGCGCGAGGCGCAGGTGCCGATGCGCTCCTTGAAGTCAGCCTTCCACTGGTCGACGCTGGTCCAGTCGGTGTGCCAGAAGCCGTAGTTGTGCAGGGCGATCCGGGTGCCGTCGAGCCGCTTGTCGGCGCAGACCGGCTTGACGTCCTCGCTGTACTTGTAGCCGCCGATCAGAACCCGGTCCCGGGGAACGGAGCGGTGCTCGGTCAGCCAGCGGGCCGCCACGTCGCGCCACTCCTGGGAGGTGTAGCCGAACGGCTCGTTCATCGGCTCGAAGTACACCTTGCCGTTGTGGCCGTAGGCGGAGGTGATCCGCCGCCACATCCGGTCCCAGGCGGCCTGGTCGTCGATCTTGCCGTCCTTGGCGTTGTCGGCCTCCCAGTAACCCAGGACGACCTTGAAGCCCTTTGCGGTGGCGGCGTCGATCGCGGCCCGGTACGACTTCCAGAAGGGGCCGTTCACCGAGGTGGGGTTGACCGGGAGGCGGACCGTGTTGGCGCCGAGCTTGGAGAACCCCTTGATGATCGCCTTGGACTTGGCGTAGGTCGTGGCGTAGCTGTCCGTCGTGGACAGGCCCGACGGCACGACCGCGTCGTCGGCGTAGTTGTCGCGCGGGTCGGCCCAGTTGACGCCGCGGAAGTCGCTGACCGGCGGCGGCGGTGAGGCGTGGCGGGAGGCGGCGGACGCGGGGGAGGCGACGAGTGTGCCGAATGCCGTGACGCCGGCCAGCGAAGCCGCGAGGCAGGCTGTCCCGCGATGGTTCTTTAGTGGCACCAGATCCCTTTCTGGACAGTTGCGTCCGCGAAACCTGGAGGTGCAGGTCGGCGGCTCTGTAACTCCCGCAAAGTAGAAGAGATCTCGAACAGAGGTCAACACATCTGCACACCAAATTTCATCAAGAACACAGAACTACGATCCGCCCACGGCCAGTTCCGACCCGGTGAGGCGCACCCGGATGCCGTCCTCCTCCACGCGGACGTCCCGCAGCCGCATGCTCCCGTGCTCCGGCTCCGGCAGTTCGAAGGACAGGGACAGCCGGTCGGCGAGGACCGGCCGGGTGAGCCGGGACAGGGCGTCCAGGAGGTCGGGGTCGAGGCCCAGGTCACGCAGTACGGCGGGGTTGTCCAGGGCCAGGTCGATGAGGTTGAGGCTCCGGGCCTCCCGGGCGAACCTCGGGGAGCCGGTGAGCTCGGCGAGTTCGCCGTCGTCGCCCAGGACCGCGCGCGCGGCCGCGTCGGACAGCCCCAGCCGCTTCGCGATCGCCGGGACCGACAGCAGCGCCTTCGCCCTGCGGGTCTCCCGGGCGAGATCGGCTGCCGCGCCGGGCGTCAGGTGCAGGCCGTCCGAGGCGCCCGTGCCGGGGCGGTAGGTGGCCAGGTCCCCGATGTCCAGGCGCATACCGCCGATCCGGGTGGCGATGCCCCGCTCGCCCTCTCGCTGGATCGTGGCCTCGGCGCGCAGCCGCAGATCGCGTCCGGCCACCGGCAGGGTGCCCCGCGCCCGGACCCGGTCGCGGCCTTCACCGGTGAACGTGACCTGGGACGCGCCGAGTTCGCGATTGAGGTCGGCGAACGACAGCAGCACGTCGCCGTCGAGCCGCGGGACGTGGGCGCCGCGCACGGAGGTGAGGCCCTCGGCGTCCAGCCGTACGTCGTGAGCCGTGGCCGACACCTTCGCCAGCGACACCCGGTCGGCCGCCACGTCCGGCACGGTCACCCGGACCGAGTCCAGCCGCCCGTCCGCGAGTTGGGTGAGGAAAGGGAACCCGCCGATCTCCACCTCGGGCGCCGCGGCCAGGTCCAGGCGGTCCTCCAGGACGTCAGCGGCCCGGTGTTCGGCGTACAGGACGGCCCACCGGTCGGCGAGGGTCACGAAGGAGGCGAGGACGGCCACGCCCACCACCGCCTTCACCGCGAGGGGCAGCCCGGCGAGACGCCCGCGTCCGCGACGCCGCCGGCCGCCGCGACGGTGGACGGGCGGTGTCCACTCCGGCTCCTGCCCGTCCCCCTCTCCGGTGGCCCGCTCGGTCGCGTCCTCGTCGAAGAAGTCCTCCAGCGAGGTCGCTTCCAGCGGGCCGTCGTCGAGGGCGGCGAGTTCCTCGTACGGGTTGCGGGGCGCGTCGCCGTGGTCGGGGGCCGGTGCGTGCGGATCTGTGCGGTGGGGGGAGCGCATCGCCTCATCCGAACATGTGCACCACCCCCGCCCGCAACTCGAACCCCGTGTATGCGATGTAGTTCACGATCGCGACGCGGCGCCGGGTCGGACCCGCCGCAGGCGTTCACCGCCTCGATCGACACGGCACGGGGCGAGGTCTCCTCGACGTGGTGCCACCGTGCTCGGAGCGGGATCGACCTGAGGGGTGCGGATCCCGTGCGGCACGCGGGCCGGGATCCGGGTCCCACCCGGGCGTCCGTCACCGCCCTCCCGGGCGCAGGACACCGGGGTGAGCCGGACGCCGCCCCGGCTCGTGGGGCCCGAGCGGCCCAGGGCCCAGCTGCCGGCCGGCGGTGCACGGCGCGCGGCTGTTCGGGGCACCCGCCTGGGCCCGACGCGCGAACTCGCCCGCGAACTCGCGCCGCGGGTCCGGGGCGACGGCGTAGCCTGCGGCGGCATGAACACCGATCCGCAAGGGCCCGGGGGCTCCGGCCGCCCCTTCCCGGCGTCGCCCGCCGAGAAGTGCGCCTGCACCCCGCGACGCGGACACGGATTCACCGGTGCCGCCGACCGACCACCTCGGCGCCCCGACCCCGACGCTCGATGAGGAGCCGCTCGTGACCACCCCTGAAGCGATGAGACCGCACCCGCGCAACTCGGGCCTGAGGGTCGACCTCAATCCGGCCGCGGCGGTCGCCTACCACGCTCGCCACCAGGGCGACTCCGTCGTCATCCGCTACGCGGGCGGCGACCTCACCTACGCCGAACTCGACGACAAGGCCGCCCGTCTGGCCACCGTCCTGGCCGACGGCGGCATCGGCGACGGCGACCGCGTCGCCTACCTCGGCCTCAACAGTGCCTCGTTCGTCGTCGTCCTGCTGGCCGCCCATCGGCTCGGGGCCGTCTACGTGCCGGTCAACTTCCGCCTGGCACCGGCCGAGTTGGAGGCCGTCCTCGTCCGCAGCGGCGCCACCGCCCTCGTCTGCGAGGAGGGGCACCGGGAGAGCGTCGACGCCGTACGCGACCGGACCCCCCTCGCGCGCTTCCTCCTGGTGGACGACGACCCCGAGGTGCCGGCCGGCGGTGCGGCGGGGTGGGAGCCGTGGGCGCCCCTGCTCGCCGCCGCCGTCCCCGCCTCCTCCGTCGCCGCCAAGTACGCCGACGACCCGGCGATCCTCATGTTCACCTCCGGCACCACGGGCACCCCGAAGGGCGTCGTCCTCACCCACGGCAACATCTTCTGGAACGCGGTGAACGTCGACCTCCGACTTGACACCCGCCGGGGCGACGTCACCTACGCCGCCGCTCCGCTGTTCCACATCGGCACCCTGAACAGCTTCGTGCTCCGCACGCTGGTGCGCGGGGGCACGGTGGTCGTCAGACGCGGCTTCGACCCGGGGACGTGCCGCGAGGACCTGGTCACCCACCGGGTCAACTCCATGTTCGCCGTCCCCCAGATGTTCGCGGCCCTCGCCCGAGAGCCCGGCCTGTTCGACCAGGACCTGAGCCGTCTGCGGTCGGTCGTGGTCGCGGGTGCCCCGGTGCCGCCCGCGCTCATCGAGCTCTACGCCGACCACCAGGTCCTGCTCCAGCAGGCGTGGGGCCTGACCGAGACCGCTCCCTTCGCCACCCATCTGCCGGCCGAGCGGACCCGGGACAAGCTCGGCTCCGCCGGCATCCCCATGCCGTTCACCGAGGTCCGGGTCGTCGACATCGTGACCAACACGCCGCTGAAGCCCGGCGAGCCGGGTGAGATCGTCGTCCGCGGGCCCAACGTCACCCCCGGCTACTGGAACGACCCGGAGGCCAACCGGGCGGCCTTCGACGACGGGGGCTGGTTCCACTCGGGCGACATCGGCCATCTCGACGAGGACGGCTGCCTGTACATCGTCGACCGGCTCAAGGACATGATCATCAGCGGTGGGGAGAACGTCTATCCCGCGGAGGTCGAGCGGGCGCTGGCCCCGATGCCGGGCGTCGTCGACGTCGCTGTCGTCGGCGTCCCCGACGAGGAGTGGGGCGAGAGCGTGCGGGCCGTCATGAGCGTGGACGGCACGGCGGAGGTCACCCTGGAGGCCGTCCACGCGTACGCGGAGGAGGCGCTGGCCCGCTACAAGCTGCCCCAGCACGTGACCATCGTGCCGGCCGTCCCGAGGAACGCCTCCGGCAAGCTGGACCGGGCCGGCGTCAGGCGACTGCTCGACGAGGAGAACTGACGCCGCTTCGGACGTGGTCCTGCCCGTCACAGCATGCGGCGCAGCAGCCGGTCGCGATCCCACACCCGGTGCTTGAGCACCAGCGCCACGTGCGCGGCGAGGGCCGCGTAGAGGACGGCCTGGGCGGTGACGTGGAGGACGAGCAGGTCGTCACCGGAGACGAGCAGGGCGATCCCGGTGACCGGGACGGCGAACAAAGCCGCGTACAGCGTGGTCTCGGTGCCGTGCGCGAGGCGTCGCTCCCGCCCGGTGAGAGTCGGTGCCTACGGGGGCAGGGGTGTGGCGAGCCGCCGGGCGAGACGGGTGGCGCCGAGCAGGAGCACGGTCACGCCCGGCGTCACGTGCACGGTGAGCAGCGCGTCGTCGCCGAAGGGCTCGTACCCCTCCTCCCCGCCCCTGTCACGGCCTCGTCCGCCGCCCGACCCGCCGCCGCGGCCCGCGCCCCCGTCCACGGCCGCTGTCGTAGACGTCGAGCAGGTAACCCACGGCGAACTGTGCGGCGATGGCCGCGAACACCGCCCAGCGGAGCGTTTTGGTGACGATCCCACAGCCGTGCGGACCGTTGCGCAGACGGGAGGACATGCCACCAAAGTGCCCCACGGGTCCGGCTTCGCCCCCTCGACACGGTGGGAGCCGGCCCGTCGTGCGGTGGGCCGGATCCCGTCGCGTCCTTCGGCGCGGTCAGAAGTCGTCCGGTGTCCTGACGCGTTCACGGATCCAGACGCCCGCGGGCTTGAGGGAGGAGGTGCCGGTCCACGGACCGTTGCGGGTGCACGTGCCCTGCTTGAAGACGGCGCCGGAGCGTTCGTCGTCGGAGAAGTTCCAGTTGACCCAGCTGATCTTCTTGGCTGTCATCAGATCGAGGTAGCGCTGCGACATGGCGAAGTCGTTCGCGCCCTCACCCGCGTAGTTCTGGGTGCCGAACTCCGTGACGAAGACCGGTATGCGGTCGGCCGCGCGGGAGAGGGTCCGCAGATACTCGTCGCGATGCGAGTCCGCGTAGAAGTGGAACGTGTACATGATGTTGGCCGCGTTCACCGGGTTGTCGACCACCTCGGACTCGTTCGCGCCGTCCGACACGCCGAGCGACGACCAGGCGCGGGTACCGACCAGGATCGGGGTGTTCGGGTCCTTGGCCCTGATGACGGGGATGAGCTGCTCGGCGTAGCTCTTGACGCGGGACCAGCTCACGCCACTGGGCTCGTTCGCGATCTCGTACAGCACATTGTTCTTGTCGCGGTGGCGCTGGGCGATCTCCGAGAAGAACGTCTTGGCGCGGGCGAGGTTCTGGTGCGGGTCGCCGGGGTCGAGCATGTGCCAGTCGACGATGGCGTACATGCCGCGTGCCGTGGCCTTCTCGATGGTGGCGTGGACCAGGTCGGTGAAGCGGCGTGGATCGGTCTCGTAGCCGCCCTCCTGGACGTACATGGAGACGCGCAGGACGTCCGCGCGCCAGTCGCCGGCGAGGGCGTCGAGCGAGCCGTTGGTGACGCACTGGCTGTACCACTGCAGGCCGTGTGTGCTCATCCCTCGGAGCTGGATCGTTTTTCCTTGCTGGTTGCAGAGCTTGGTGCCGCACACCTTGAGCTGTCCGTTGGCGGCGACGGGGGTGACTGCCGCCGTCGGGGCCGTGGGGCCGGCCTGGGCGGTGTTCGGGGTCAGGACGAGGCCGAGAAGGAGCAGCACGGCGACGAGCGGAACATGTCGTGCCGGTCTCATGGGGGACTCCCGCGGTCGGTGGGGAACCGATCGAACGGTCGCGATCGGTCGGTCGGGTGGCAGAACTGGTAGGAAACTTTCCTAACAGAAAGGGAATTACCAGTTGGTCCGGACCTTTGCAAGAGATCCGGCAGGACCGCCCTGCGCGGATCGCGTCCGGTGACGGACGTGAATTCGCTACGGTCGGGCGCATGGATCGCCTGGACGAGATCACCTTCCTGCTGCCCGACGCACCGGAGTCACATCGCTTCCTGGGCGAACTGCGCACCCTGTTCGCCGAGGTGGCGTACGCCCGATGCACCAGATCCGCAGGCATGGCCGGCAGGGTGGGTGACCGCCTGCCCCTCACCCCGCCGCGGCCGGCCGGCGCCCGTCCCGTCACGGCCTTCGAGGTGGCCGACGTTTCCGTGCCCGACGTCGCCCTCGGTGCGAGGCGGTCCGTCGGCGCGCGGGCCGCAGGCGAGACGCGCGAGCCCCGGGTGCTGCCGGCCCACGTCGAGTTGGCGGATCTCGTCCGCCGTGTCGCCGGGCACGTCCGACGTGTCGACCACACGGGTGTGAACGTGCCCGCCTGTGCCACCCCGTCCGAGCGGTGGGACGACCTTGTGGGCGCGCTCGCCTCGGCGGCCACCATGTACCGCTATCCCACCGGCGAGGACTGGCCGTTCGTCCTTCCGTCGACGGCGGACGAACTCCTCGACGACATACGTGACGTCGTCGTGGGCCGCGAGCCCAGGTTCGAACTGGTCTACGACCAGTGGCTGACGCGGCCGCAATGGCAGTTCGCGCTCGGGACCGACCTGACCCGCCCGCAACTGGAGCGGATGTTTCCCGAGCCCGAAGGGCTGACGTTCCCCGAACTCGCGGACGTCTTCCGCGTCGTACCGGTCCGCAGCCCCTGGCCGGGACTGGACCTCAGATTCGACCTCTCCTACCGCACGGAAGGCGGCCCGTCCGACTGGGAGACCGGCGCATGGCTGGTCTCGGAGGGCGGCCGCATCCGCTGACCCGGACGCGCGGAGCGAGCCGCCGGATCCCCGGCGGAGGGGAACGTGCCGCGGGGCCCCGGCGGACGGGAACGTGTGCCGACGGGTCCTAGTCCGTCTCGGCGTCGAGGCCCTCGACCAGGCCGCGCAGGAGGGGGCCGTACTCCGGATGGGAGAGGGCGAAGGCCATCTGGGCGACCAGGTAGTCGGCGGGGTTGCCGGTGTCGTACCAGCGGCCCTTGATGACCTGCCCGTACACCGCGCGGGTGGCGGCGTAGGCGTTGATGGCGTCGGTGAGGTAGACCTCGCCGGTGCGGTGCTCGTACCAGCGGCGGGTCTGTTCGCGCAGCTCGTCGATGATGCCGGGGGTGACGACGTAGCCGCCGATGGCCGCGTACGCGGACGGTGCGGCGGCAGGCTCGGGCTTCTCGACCAGGCCGGTGATGCGCAGCTGACCGTCGCCCAGGTCCTCCTTGACTATGGGTACGCCGTAGCGCTGGGACTCGGTGGGGTCCATCGGCAGGAGGGCCAGCACCGGACAGCCGGTCTGTTCGTAGGCGCGGATCAGCTGCTGGGCGCGGGGGGTCTCGGCCACGAAGACGTCGTCGGGCCAGAGCACCAGCACCGGCTCGTCGCCGAAGGCCCGGGCGGCGTTGAGGACCGGGGTGCCGTTGCCGTAGGGGCCGTACTGGTCGAGGTAGGTGATGTGGCCCCGGCGGGCCAGCTCCGCGACCTCCTCCACCGCGTCCGCGTAGGCCGTCTTGCCGTCCGCGCGGAGTTGTTCGACGAGAGCTGGGTTGGGGCGGAAGTGGTCCTGGATGAGGCTCTTGCCGCCGGAGACCACGATGGTGATGTCGGTGATGCCGGAGTCGACCAGCTCGCGGACCGTGTGCTCGATGACCGGCTTGTCGCCGACGGGGAGCATCTCCTTGGGCGTCGCCTTCGTCAGCGGCAGCAGACGGGAGCCGAGGCCGGCTGCGGGGATCACAGCCCTGCGGATCGTCGGGGACATCATGTCTCTCTCGGTCGAGCGGCGCACCGTACCGGTTGGCACGAGGACCCGGCCGCACACGGTCGCGCGACCCCGGTGAAAGCCTACCCAGGCCCTTCCCGGGCGCCACGTGCCCGTCCCCCCCGCCCCGCCCTGGCGGGGCGGGGCCCTGGTCCACCCGGGCGGCGCGGCGCGCCCGCCCTCGGCGAAGACCGTGGTCTCACGCCGGAGGCCCGATGGTGACTTCGATGTCGACGGGGACCGGGCCGCGAACCGTACGAGGCCGTCCGTCGCCCGCCGTGTTGTGCAGCAGCGCCCTGGCCACGACCTGCGCCCTGGCCACCGCCCGCTCGGCCAAGGGCCCCGCGTGACGCCGGCGTACGGTGCCGGTCCACAGCTCCAGCCAGCGGTGGAAGTGCTCGGCGCGCAGCGGACTCCTGGCGTGCAGGTCGCGGTGGGCGCGCAGGGCGTTGCGGCGGTAGACGCCGGGAGTGAGCAGCACGCTCTCCCAGAAGTCGGCCATCACGGGCAGATGGGTGGCCAGGTCGATGCGGGCCACCTCCGTGAAGAGCCGCCCGATCAGCGGATCGCCGAGGACCTCGTCGTAGAACGCGAGTACCAGGCGCGCCACGTCCTCGCGGTCGTGGATGTCGGGCAGCTGTTCCGGGCCGTCGGCCGGCAGCCCCCGGCCGTCCTCGTGTGTCATGGCCGGGCCTACTTGCCGAGCCAGAGGTCGGGGCCGAACACCTCGTAGTGCACGGCGGACGGGTGCAGCCCCTTGGCCAGCAGTTCGCCCCGCATCAGACGCATGAAGGGCAGCGGTCCGCAGAGGTAGGCGGTGGTGTCGGCGGGCAGAGTGAGCTGGTCGAGCGTGGCACGGCCGGCCAGGACGTGGGCGCCGGGGGAGAGGCGGGCGTCGTGCTCGTACCACAGGTGCAGGTCGGCGCCGGTCAGGCGGCTGACGAGGTCCGCCTGCTCGTCACGGTGGACGTGGTCGACAGGGGTGCGGTCGGCGTGGACGACGGTGACCGGGCGCGTGGCCGAGGTGAGGGCGAGATGGTCGAGCATCGACAGCATGGGGGTGATACCGATGCCTGCGGAGGCGAGGAAGAGGGGGGTGTCGCCCTCGGGCAGGACGAGGTCACCGGCCGGCAGCGAGACGTCCAGGAGATCGCCCACCCCGGCATGGGCGTGCAGCCATGAGGAGACCTCGCCGTCGGGCACGGAACCGTCGGCGGACCTCTCACGCTTGACGGTGATGCGCCAGGTCTTGTGATCGGGAGCGGTGGAGAGGCTGTACTGGCGGATCTGGCGGGCGCCGTCGGGCAGTTCCACGCGGACACCGACGTACTGGCCGGGGCGGAACGGGAGGGTGGGGATGCCGTCGGTCCGGCGCAGGACCAGGGAGACGGCGTCGGGGGACTCCTGATGCCTCTCGGCGACCTCCAGACGTCGCCACACGTCTCCGTCCGTCACGCCGGCCGCGGCGTACAGCCGTGCCTCGATGGCGATCAGGGCGTTGGCCATCAGCCAGTAGACCTCGTCCCAGGCGGCGCCGACCTCGGGCGTGACGGCGTCACCGAGGACCTCGGCGACCGCGCCGAGCAAGTGGCGGCCGACCAGCGGGTACTGGTCGGCGGTGATGCCGAGCGAGACATGCTTGTGGGCGATGCGCGCGAGGACGGCGTCCGGGCGTTCGCCGGGCCGCTCGACCAGCAGGGTGGCGAAGGCCGCCACCGAGCCGGCCAGTGCCTCGCGCTGGGCGCCGGTGGCCTGGTTGGTCCGGTTGAACAGCTGCCGCAGCAGTTCCGGACGCTCGTCGAACATCCGCTGGTAGAACCGCTCCGTGATGGTGGTCAGAGAGGCCCCCACCACGGGAAGCGTCGCTTCGACGACGGGGGCCGACTGCGCGGAAAGCATCAGACACACTCCTGGACTGACTCGGCGTTCGATCGAATTGGTATATGAGTGCGTATTTTTGGTCGTGGAGCTCTGCTCGGAGATCGCGACCGATCGTGGCGAACGGTGAACCGTGAACCGTGGGCGGTGGGCGGTGAACCGTGAGCGGCGGTGGGGACGCCGTCGGCCCCGTTGGGGTCACGGGCTCCGGTCGGTCAGCCCGGCGGGGCGCCGAGGGTCAGCAGTACCGGCCCCGTCGGCGATGCCACCAGATCGCCGACGGTCACCGCGTCGAGCGAGGAGTAGAACGCCTCCTGTGCCGCGCGCAGCGCCCGTCGCAGCCGGCAGGCGCCCGACAGGGGGCAGGGGGTGTCGCCCTCGCACACCACGGCTTCGCGGTCCCCCTCCAGTGTCCTGACCAGGTTCCCCACCGGGGCGGCGCGGCCCGCGTCGGTGAGTGTCAGACCGCCGTTGCGTCCGCGCCGCGCCTCGATCACCCCGAGGTGCTGCAACTGCGCGATCGCCTTCGCCATGTGGGTGTAGGGGACGTTCATGGAGTCGGCGATCCGCCTCGTGGTCAGCAACTCCTCACCGTCCACGACGGCGAGGCGCATCACTGCCCGTAGTGCGAGATCCGTGTACCTGGTCAGCCTCACGGCAGCAGCCTATCAATATTGCATTTCAGATTCTTATTTGGGGGGGAGCGGTCTGCGTCTCCTCGGGCGGGGTCGGTCCCGCTGGGCGTCGCAGGCCCGAACTCGCTTCTCGCGGACAGAAGTTGACCGCAAGTCTCCGTACGGTCGTGTCATGACACAGACGCAGAGAATCCTTGTCACCGGCGCCACGGGAACCGTCGGCCGTCAGGTCGTCACCGAACTCCTGGCCCGCGGCCACGCGGTCCGCGCCCTCACCCGCGACGCGTCCAGGGCGGCCTTCCCCGCCGAGGTCGAGGTCGTCCAGGGCGACCTGGCCCAACCGGACAGCCTGGCCCCGGCCCTGGACGGCGTCACCGGCCTCCATCTGATCACCTTCGGCGGGGCCTACTTCGCCCCGCTGGAGACCGGCCCGAGGATCCTGGAGCTGGCCCGCGCGGCCGGCGTACGCCGGATCACCGTGCTGCACGGCGGAGGGCCGACTCCACTGGAGGATGCGGTGCGTGCCGACGACGCGATGGACTGGACCGTGCTCATGCCGGTCGAGTTCATGGCGAACGCCCTGGAATGGGCGGACGGGATCCTGTCCTCGGACGAGGTCCGCGAGCCCTTCGTCTCCCGGCTGAGCGCCATGGTCCACGAGGGCGACATCGGCGCCGTCGCCGCGGTGGCCCTCACCGAGAAGGGCCACGCCGGCCAGGAGTACGTGATCACCGGACCCGAACTGCTCACCGTCGGCGACAAGGTGGCCGCGATCGCCGCCGCCCGGGGCCGCGAGATCACCCTGACCGAACTCACCGAGGAGCAGGCCGTCGCGCAGTGGCGGGCCGCGGGCCACCCCGACGACGTGATCGGCTTCCTGGTCGAGGCCTACGGAAACACCCCGGAGGTGGGCCGAACGGTCGTCGACACGGTGGAGAAGGTCACCGGCAACCCCGCCCGCACCTTCGCCCAGTGGGCCACGCGGCACGCGGACGCGTTCAGGGCGCCGGCGTCGACGTGACCCGGCAGGAGTGCGGCGGCGCGGCCGGAGGGGTTGCGCGCTAGCCCGCGGACCGCCCCGAGAGGCGTCTCACCTCCCGGGTGGCCTCGCGGGCCGTCTGCTCGGCCCGGGACACCGCCTCGGCCGCCGCCGCGCACTCCGTCTCCGCCCGCCGGCGCTCGCCGTCCGCCCGTCTGCGTTCCTCGTGCGCCTCACGCAGCCGGCGCTCGGCGTCGGACACGCCGTTGTCCGCCTCGTCGTACCGGTCACGGGCACGCTCCAGTACCGCCTGGGCGTCCGACTGTGCGGCACGCAGGTCACGCACCCGTAGGTCGGCGGCCCGGGCCGCCTCGCGGGCCCGGCCCAGCTGCTCCTGCTTCTGCCGGCGCCGCTCGGCGACCTCGTCCTTCGCGCGGGAGCGCGGGGCGGACGGCGCGGCCCCGGCCGTACCGCCGGGGAGGTCGGTCGGCGGCGTGAGGGCGCTCTCCAGGCGGCCGGTGGCCCATCGGTCGGCTGCCTCCTCGTCGGCGAGCACGGCGCGCAGAGTGGCCTCGACATCCCGCCGCACCGGCTCCGACAGCCGGTGACCGGCCTCGGCTGCCAGCCCGGCGGCCTGCCGGGACATGGCGGCGACGATGCTCCGGCGCTGCTCCGACAGCTCCTTGATCCCACCGGCGTCCAGACTCCGGTACGCCTCGCGCAGCGCCCGCCCCAGCTCCAGGAACCGCCGGCTCTCCTCGGGCTCCGAGCGCAGCAGCAGATTCGCCGTCCAGGCGGCGAGGGAGGGGCGCCGCGCGGCACGGATCCGACGCGCCTCCTCCATACGTCCGTCGGCTCTGGCCTCGGCCGTCAGTTCCTCGCGGCGGGAGACGAACGACGGGGGTGGCGTGGCGTAGAGCTCGTCGAGCGCCTTCTCCACGTCGTGGCCCGCGCCGCCTCGCGCACCTTTACGCGGCATGATCACCGGAGGGGGCGACGGGGCGCGCCCCGCGCGGCCGCCGGGCCTCCTGGAAGAGGAGGTTCGTACGGCCGGTACGGTCCCCGGTTCCGCCCTCGGGGCCGGGGGCGCTCCATGGCTTCGCCGAGGTGTCCGCGCCGGCGCCGCCGTCCGTGCGGGCCCGGCTCTCCTGGAGCGGATGCCGCGGCAGGGCGAGTGGCGTGGCGATTCCCGTCGCCACCGCCCCCCACCTGCCGAGAGACCGCCGCCTGCCCGCGTCCATACGCGCCTCCTCGCCGATGCCGCCACGTCACCGATTCCGCAGGGTATCCGAATCGTCACGCATCGTCGTCGTGGGTGAGGGTGCGGTCCGGCGGCGTCGCGGGTAGGCGCGTGGAATGGTTGCGGAGGCTCAGGCGCCGGCGCGCGGGTCGCCGGCGGCGCGGCCGCCCGGGCCGAGCAGACCGGTCGGGTGGAGGGGCTGCTCCGCTTCGAGGCGGGGGAGTGTGCGGCGGGTCGCGCGCAGGACCACGGGCGGGACCGCGGCCCGGGTGAGCTGGATCAGGCGCAGCCACCGGGGGACGTAGACGGCGGTCCGCCGCCGTTCCACGGCGTCGGCGAGGCGGGCGGCGACGGTCGCGGTGGGCTGGACGCGCCGGGCCGGTGGCGGCATGTGGGCGCGCAGCTCCCGCAGGGTCACGTAGCGGTCGGCGTCGCGGATCAGCTCGGTGTCGGTCCAGCCGAGGTAGGCGATGCCCACGGCCACACCGTGCTGGGCCGTCTCGGCGCGCAGCGTGTGGGCGAACGCCTCCACGCCGGACTTGGAGGCGCAGTACGCGCTCATCATCGGGGCGGCGCCGATCGAGGCCAGCGAGGCGATCTGCAGGTGGTAGCCGGCGGTCCGCACCAGGTCGGGCAGGAAGGCCCGGGCGGTCTGGGCGCTGCCGATCAGGTTGACGTCGATCACCCGGCGCCAGGTGCCGGGGTCCGACCGGGCGAAGGGGCCGCCCTCGGCGATGCCCGCGTTCGCCACGACGACCGAGGGCGGCCCCAGGCGGGCACGGACGGCCTCGGCCGCGTCGTCGAGGGCGGCGGCGTCGGACACGTCGGTGGGCAGGGCCAGCGCCGTGCCGGGGAGGGCGGCGGCAGTCGTCCTCAGCGCCGGTTCGTCGTGGTCGAGGAGGGCCAGCCGCGCGCCTCGCCGGGCGAGCGCGTCCGCCAGTGCAGCTCCGATGCCGCGGGCCGCTCCGGTCACCACGACGGTACGGCCCTTCAGCGGGCTGTCCTTCACGACTGGTCCCTTCCTGCCCGGCCCTGTGCCCGTCCGGTGCGGTCCCGGCGGGCCAGGACGCGTTGGGCGCGGGTGAGCCCGGGCAGCCGGTGCCGGCGCAGTGCCGCGCGGGCGGCATTGGCTCCGGGGGCGCCGTGCACCCCGCCGCCCGGGTGGGCTGAGGCGGAGGCGAGGTAGAGACCGTCCACGGGGGTCTCGGGGCGGCCGGTGCCGGGGGCGGGCCGGAAGAAGAGCTGCTGGTGCAGTGCCGCCGTGCCGCCGTTGATGGCGCCGCCGTGCAGATTGCGGTCGAGCGCCTGGAGGGTGGGCGGGGCCAGCACCCGGCGGGCACGGATGCGCGAGCGGAACCCCGGCGCGAACCGCTCCACCTGACGTTCGACGCGGTCGGCCATCACCTCCTGCTCCCTGCTGTTCCAGCTGCCCGTCAGACCCTCGTCGCCCGCGTCGGACTTGATGACGTGCGGCACGTGGGTGTACGCCCAGGCGGCTTCGGTGCCCCGGGGGGAGCGGGAGGGATCCGCGGTCGTCATCTGGCCGAACAGGGCGAAGGGCCGGTCGGGCACCTGCCCCATGGCGATCTGGGCGGCGCAGCGGGTGAGCTCGTCGACGCCGTCGGCGAGGTGGACCGTGCCCGCCCGCGCCGCCGCCTCGGCCCGCCAGGGCACGGGACCGTCGCAGGCCCAGTCGACCTTGAACGTGGCGAAGTCCCACTGGAAGCGCTTCAGGTCGGCCGTCAGCTGGGGCGGGAGGTGCTCCGCGGCCACGAGTTCGCCGTAGAGGGCCGGCGCGGACACGTCCGCCAGTACGGCGCGGCGGGCGGCCACCTTCTCGCCGTCGGAGGTGAGGACCCCGGCGGCCCGGCCGCCGCGCACCAGGACACGGCTGACCCGCCGGCCGCAGCGGACGGTCCCGCCACGCGCCCGCAGCCGGCTGACGAGGGCCGCCGTCAGGGCGCCCGAGCCACCGGCCGGCACGGGGAAGCCGTACGTCTGTCCGAGCATGCACAGCAGCCAGCCGTAGCCGCCGCTGCCCGCGGCCTCCGGCGCGAGGTCGGCGTGCAGGGCGTTCCCGGCCAGCAGCAGCTTGCCGCCCTCGCCCTGGAATTCCTCGTCACCCATGCGGCGGACCGGCGCGACCAGGGTGCGGGCCATGCGCAGGCCGCCGGCCACCTTCAGCCTGACGGCGAGGCGAGCGGTGGCGCGTACCGGCGGGAAGGGGGTGAACAGCGCGTCGACGATGTCGGGGCCGAGGTCCTCCCAGGTCCGGTGCAGGCGCCTCCAGGCGTCCCCGTCGCCCGGGTGGAAGGCGTCCAGCGAGGCGGCGGTGGTGTCGATGTCCCGGGACAGGACCGCGCACCTGCCGTCGCCGAGCGGATGGGCCAGGACGTGCGGGGCATGGCTCCAGCGCAGGCCGTGCTCGTCCAGCCCGAGCCGGGCCAGTACCGGGGACGCGGCGGCGAGGGGGTAGAAGGAGCTGAACAGGTCGCTCGCGAAGTCGGGGTCGACGCCCCTGTCGTGGCGCACCGCGCCGCCGGGCGCGGGCTGTTCCTCCAGGACCTCCACGCTCCATCCGGCGTCGGCGAGCAGGTTGGCGGCCACCAGCCCGTTGGGGCCGGCTCCGATCACCACCGCGTCAGGCATGGCCGCCGGTGCCGTGACCCGCGGCCCTGCGCCGCCCGTGGAGCTTCGTGGGCCGCTCCGCCTCGGTCCGTGCCTCGGCCTCGGGATCCATGCCGTTCTCGGCCTGTGCCTCGCAGAGCCCGGCGAGCCGGGCGAGCATCGCGCGGTGGCGGAGCTGGATCAGCGCCTCCACGCCCACGTTGTGGAGCGCTCCGCCCACGCCCTGCAGCGGGTGTTCGTCCACGACGACCAGGCAGTACGGTCCCCAGGGGCGGAGCCGTACCGAGATCCGCGCCGTCCCCAGCACCCCGGCCCGCGCCTCCAGCCCCAGCTCGGAGCCCTCCTCGCAGTACCGGACCACGGTCTCGTTGCTCAGCCGGAGCGGGCCCACCCGGATCTCGTACCCGATCGCCGAGCCCACCTGCGGCCACAGCCCGCGGACGGGTTCGGAGGACGACGTCCCCACCACCCACTCCGCGTACCGGGTGCCGTCCGCGAGGACGGCCCACACGACCTGCGGACTCACCTTGATCAGACGATGCCGTACCGCCATGCCACACCTCCAGCCGGTCCACCCCGGTCGAGGGCCGAGTGCCCGGCCGGATGAGATCCACACCGGGCGGGACCAGGGCAGGAACATCGCCCGGCGCCGTTGCCCGATCGGATGCCGAGGTCTGCCCCGATGGACCTTCCCGGGCGGATCGGCGCCGGTGTAGCAAGGAACGTCCAGTCGTCGGTCAGGAAAGAGAGCTGTCAGTGCGGACACGCGGTAGCGACAAGGCAGACGACGAGAGCAAGGCCGTCCGGGTCCCCGCTGTCACGACGACCGAAGCACCTTCGCGGCAGCGCCCCGATCTGTCGTCGCCGCAGGGGCTGCTCGCGCTGCAGGGCACCACGGGCAATGCCGCGGTCGTCCAGTTGCTGCGCCGGGCCGGCCACGCCTGGGCCCAGGAGGAGCACCGGCACGGTGCCGGCTGCGGTCACGGCGAGGCCGCGGAACCCACCGTGCAGCGCGCGGCCGTCCATGACGTGCTGCGCGCCCCCGGCCAGCCGCTGGACAGCGCCACCCGCACGGACATGGAGGCGCGTCTGGGCGCCGATTTCTCCGACGTCCGCATCCACGACGACAGCGCGGCGAGGGCTTCCGCCGCCGAGGTCGGCGCCCGTGCCTACACCTCCGGCAGCCATGTGGTCATCGGCGACGGCGGTGCGGACAAGCACACCCTCGCCCACGAACTGACCCATGTCATCCAGCAGCGTCAGGGTCCGGTCGCGGGCACCGACAACGGCGAGGGGCTGCGGGTCTCCGATCCTTCCGACCGCTTCGAGCAGGCCGCCGAGGCCAACGCGCGCAAGGTGATGTCGGGCCCGGCCGAGCCCGCCGTCCAGCGTGTGGCCGACTCACCCCGGTCGCCGGGGGAAGCGCCCGCCGCCCACGCAGTCCCCTCCGGGGCGGTTGTTCAGCGGACCCTTGGCGACCCGCAGGAAATGC
This sequence comes from Streptomyces sp. NPDC041108, assembly GCF_055592645.1. Classification (NCBI taxonomy): domain Bacteria; kingdom Bacillati; phylum Actinomycetota; class Actinomycetes; order Kitasatosporales; family Streptomycetaceae; genus Streptomyces; species Streptomyces sp. NPDC041108. The sequence continues at coordinate 271,819 of NZ_JBVIYK010000011.1, forward strand.
TCCATGAGGCGCACTGGAAGGCGAAGATGGAGGCGGCGAATCACCCGCTCCTGCCGCCCAGGGCGCCGAAGAAGAAGGGCAAGGCCGCCGCAGCCTCGAAGCGGAAGCTGGAGGATGTTCTGCACACCGTGGGCCCGGCTCTCCTGACGCAACTCGCGGAGCGGAGCGGAAAGGGTGACACGGGGCGTCTGAAGCTCTACCGGTCGATGTTCACGAGCGAGGCCGCCGCCATCATGAGCTGGAAGGGTAAGGCGCAGGAGACGGAACTGTGGATGCAGACCGAGAGCAAACAGCCCGCCGGGATCGCCAAGCGCTACCGCGAGGCGGAGGCGGGTGGCAGCGGCCCGATCGGTGCCATGCCCGTGAAGAACCACCTCGGGGACAGAGGGCAGGCCGAGGAGTACTTCACCGATGACGAAACCCAGGTGCTGATGGAGTTCACCCTCAAGGAGGGCGCACAGGAACTCCTGTTCCACCCGGACTACATGGCGATATCCGGGGACAAGGGAACTCCTTACCACATCAGGAAGACACGGGAAGAGGAGACCGGCAGTACCTTCCCGCAAGCCGCGGCCGGTGAAGGAACACTGCCGGGGTACATCGGTCTGAAGCCCGAGAAGAAGGAGCCGTTCAGCCTGTCCCTCGGCGACACCGACATCACCCGCCTGCTCTTCCAGCTGTACGTCGAGGACGTGCAGCCGGTGGCGGGCAACCTGTAGCCGCCGCGTCGAGAAGGGCAGGGTGACGTATTCCTCACGGCTCCGTCGTGTGCGGCGGTGGACCTGCCACCGCACCGGAGCCGATCGTGGACGGCATGAACGATCATCCTCGTGAGGTGCCCGCGGGCGAGGAGGCCGGAGAGATCCGCCGCTTCGCGGAGTCGCTCGGTCTGCCCGGTCTGGTCGACGTCCACACGCACTTCATGCCCGAGCGCGTGCTGCGCAAGGTGTGGGCGTACTTCGACGCGCTCGGACCGCTGACCGGAGGCATGGAATGGCCGATCACGTACCGTCAGGAGGAGGCGGAACGGGCGGACCTGCTCCGGGACTTCGGCGTGCGTGCGTTCACCTCGATGCTCTATCCGCACAAGCCGGGCATGGCCCGCTGGCTGAACGGCTGGGCGGCCGGCTTCGCCCGCCGCACCCCCGGTTGTCTGCACACCGCCACGCTCTTCCCCGAGCCGGACGTCGCGGCGTACGTCCGGGAGGCCGTCGAGGAGGGCGCGCGCGTCTTCAAGGCGCACGTACAGGTGGGGGCGTACGACCCGGCCGACGAACTTCTCGACCCGGCATGGGGGTTGCTGGCCGAGGCCGGTGTCCCCGTGGTCGTCCACTGCGGCTCCGGGCCCGCGCCCGGCAAACACACCGGGCCCGAGCCGATCGCGCGGGTGCTGGCGCGTCATCCCCGGCTGCGGCTGGTCGTCGCGCACATGGGCATGCCCGAGTACGAGGAGTTCTTCGCTCTCGCCGAGCGGTACGGGCAGGTGCGGTTCGACACGACGATGGCGTTCACCGACTTCAGCGAGGGGTTCATGCCGTTCCCGCGCCGGGCCCTGCCGCGGCTGGACGCCCTCGGTGACCGGGTCCTCCTCGGCTCCGACTTCCCCAACATCCCCTACCCCTACCTCCATCAGCTCCACGCCCTGGAGCGCCTGGGTCTGGGGGAGCGCTGGCTGCGGGCGGTGTGCCACGACAACGCGGCGGAGCTGTTCGGGCTGTGACCCGCGGTGCTGCGGGGCCGCGCGGATCGGGGCGCGCCCGGACTTGATAGGCAAGTGGTTACTTGCCTATGGTGGGGTCGTGGCCGACGACCTGTTCAAAGCCCTGGCCGACCCCACCCGCCGGACCATCCTCGACGAGCTGGCCGAGCAGTCCGGACAGACACTGTTCGAGATCTGTGCGCGGCTGACCATGAAGCACCAGCTCGGCATCTCGCGCCAGGCGGTCTCCCAGCACCTCGCGGTGCTGGAGGCAGCCGGGCTCGTCGAGACCCGGCGGGAGGGCCGCTACAAGTTCCATGACCTGAACACGGCCCCACTGCGGCAGATCACCGAGCGGTGGCTCGTGCCCGACCCATCCGGACCGCAGGAGAGCAGCTCATGAAGATCCGTCTGACCAGTGTCTTCGTCGACGACCAGGCCAAGGCCGAACACTTCTACACCGAGATCCTCGGCTTCGTGAAGAAGCACGACGTCCCGCTGGGGGAGAAGGACCGCTGGCTGACCGTCGTGTCGCGGGACGAGCCCGACGGCACCGAACTCCTCCTGGAGCCCGCCGGTCATCCGGCCGTCCAGCCCTATCGCGACGCGCTCGTCGGGGACGGCATCCCGCTCGCCCAGTTCGCCGTGGACGACGTGCGGGCGGAGTACGAGCGTCTGCGCGGCCTCGGGGTGCGCTTCACCCAGGAGCCCCTGGAGATGGGTCCCGTCACCACCGCCGTCCTCGACGACACCTGCGGCAACCTGATCCAGATCGCGACACAGCCGCAGTAGGGGCCGGCGGGGTGCGTGCCCGGTGATCTGCTCGGAGCTGGCCGGCCTGCCTGCGCCGCACCATCTCGGCGATCCAGGTCGGCGCGAAGGGGGACGTGCAGCCGGGGGAGGCCGGATAGTCCCTGAGCACCTCCAGACGCTCACCGATGTCGATCGCACGGGCGCGGTGCTCGGCGTGGTCGATGCCGATCCGGGCCAGGCAGTGGTTCATCGCCCACTGCAGGCGGTCCGGCGCGTCCTTCATCCGCGCCTCGATGACGTCCAGCAGTCCGGGGAGGTCGAGACCCTCGGGCCTCCTCGTCGCCCGTTCGGTGGTGAGCGCCCAGCCGGCACTCGCGATCACGGGGTCAGCGCGGCCAGCTCGGCCATCACCTCGGTGACCGTCGTCCCGGCCGGCGTCGTCCCGGTCATCCCGGTCTCCCGTCCCTCACCTGGCTGCCGACCCTATCGGTGCCGGACCGCGCGGCCGGGGCCCGGCCGCGCGGCGGTGCGCCTCAGGCGGGCGAACCGGTCACGGAACCGCCCGACCTGGCGACGTGGTACGGCACCTCGGTGCCGCTCCAGAAGTGGAAGGTGAGCGTCACCCGGGAGCCGTCCCTCAGGGCGGCGAGGAACTCGGCGGTCAGCTTGATGGAGTCGTCGGTGTACGCCGAGAACGCGGTGTCCCACTGCTGGAACGAGGTCCAGCTCGCCGGGCCCGCTTTGCTCCCGTCGTCGTACCTGGCCTCCATGGTGGCGAGCCGGTCGCCCCGGAACCGGGTGGGGACGGACAGGCCGCCGGTGCCGCCCGAGGCGTTCGACAGGACCGGGCTGTCGTAGCTGATCAGATCGATCCGCCACGGCACACCGCGGGAGAACCTGGCCTCCAGCGTCGCGTTCACCCGTACGCCCGGTCGCCGGCCAGCTCGGTCAGCGCGGCGGCCGTGAGGGTGAGCCGGTTGCCGCTGACGGTGTAGTCCCTGCCCCTGACGAGATTGCGGGAGCCGTGCCGCAGTCCCTGGAAGCCGGTGCCGTTCGGGTTCAGGGTGAGGTCCTGGGCGGTGAGGGCACCCGACTTCGGAAGGAACACCAGGTCGCTGGAGGCGGTCCCGGAGCGGGTGGTCCAGCTCGATCAAGGGCCACCAGCCGTAGGAGTCGTGGTGCATGTTCAGCAGGACGTACAGGCCCTCGTCCAGCGCCAGGCCGACGACCTGGCGCACCTTCGCCATCCACGCCGGATCGATCGTGTGGGTTCGGGGCGGCGCCCTGGTGGCCGCCCCAGGTGACGGGCAGCCGAACGCTCCTGAACCCCTGTGACCTGACCTTCTGGAAGAGGGCGCGGGTCACAGGCGGGTTGCCCCAGGACGTCTCGTCGGGGATGGCGTCGTAGGTGTTGCCCAGGTTTCATCCGGGCTGCATGGCGGCGACCGCACTGCGGGCGACCGGGGAACCGGGACGGGGGCACGGGCGGATCGGCGGCCCGGGCGGTGGCGGGCAGCAGGGGGAGCAGGACGAGGGCCAGGACGAGTGCCGTCAGTCTGCGTGGGGGGTGCGACGGCCGGTGCCGCCGGGCCGGAAACCTTGCGAGTCTTCTCGTCATCATGCGCACCTTCGGGTTGGGGGGTGTGCGACACGTGGCGCCGGCGGAAGGCCGACGGAGATACAACTCAGGACGAGAAAGTTTCGCGCCGTGCGGTGGAGAAATTAACATGAGGAGGTGTCAGAGGCCACGGGTGCGGGGGTATCGGGATGCCAGAATGGGCGCCCACATCCACGAGAGGGGCGGACTGCCTTGGCGGACGACGCGGACGACGTGACCGAAGCGGCTGAAGCGGCCGAAACGGCCGACGGGCCGGCGGACAACGACGGCGCGGGGGGCGACACCTCTCGGCCGGTCACGATCGCGTTCATCGCCGAGTCGGCGGGTGTCTCGGTCCCCACCGTGTCCAAGGTGATCAACGGCAAGTCCGGCGTCTCCGCCGACACCCGCGCCCGCGTCGAGGAACTGGTCAACCGGTACGGCTACCGCAAGCCGTCCGGCGCCAACCGGAACAACGTGGTGGAGCTGGTCTTCCGCGAGCTGAAGCACATGTGGGCCGTCGAGATCATCCGGGGAGTCGAGCGGGTGGCCCGCAGGCACCGGGTGGGCGTCATGGTGTCCGAGTTCGGGCTGCACGACACGGACCCGCTCACCTGGGACGACACCGTCTCGCGGCGGCCGAACTGCGTCCTGTCGGTGGCCCAGCTCTCCGAGGCCGAGCGGGAGCAGTTGCGGGCGAAGGGCATCCCGTTCGTCGTCGTCGACCCGGCGACCGAACTGCCGGACGACGTCCCGTTCGTCGGGGCCACCAACTGGTCCGGCGGCCGGGCCGCGACCCGCCATCTGACCCAGCTCGGGCACCGCCGCATCGCCATGATCAGCGGCCCGCCGGACCAGCTGTACTGCAGCGCCCGCCTGGACGGCTACCGCTCCGCGATGGGGTCGGCCGGTCTGCCGGTCGAGCCGGAACTCATCGTGTACGCACCGCTCACCAGCGCGGACGGCTACGAGGCGGCACGTTCCCTGCTGGCGCTGCCGCATCGCCCCACGGCCGTCTTCGCCGCCAACGACCTTCAGGCGCTCGGGGTCTACCAGGCCGCCCGCGAGGCCGGCCTGCGCATCCCCGACGACCTGAGCGTCGTCGGCTTCGACGACCTGCCGGTCGTGGCCTGGGTGGACCCGCCCCTGACCACCGTTCACCAGCCCCTCACCGAGATGGCCGTGGCCGCGACCGAACTGGCGCTCACCCTCGGCCGGGGCGAGCCCGCGCCGCAGGCCGGCCTGGAGATCGCGACGACGCTGACGGTCCGCGCCAGTACCGCTCCCCCCAGGAGCTGACGCACGGGCTCATTGACCGTCCGGACACCCCCTGGCTAGCCTGATCGAGAAAGTATCTGTCCGAGTTGGAGAAACTTTCGAAACGGCGAAAGGACTCGATGAGGGTGACGAGCGTGTCCGAGACGGGACGCACCATCAGCAACCCGGTGATCCCCGGCTTCCACCCCGACCCGTCCGTCTGCCGGGCGGGCGACGACTACTACCTCGCGTGCTCCAGCTTCGAGTACTTCCCCGGCATCCCCCTCTTCCACAGCCGCGACCTGGTGCACTGGACCCAGATCGGCAACGCCCTCGACCGCCCGAGCCAACTGCGCCTGCCGCCGGACACCGCCTCCTCCGGGGGGCTCTACGCGCCCACACTGCGCCACCACGACGGCCGGTTCTGGCTGATCGTCACCAACGTCAGTGCCGACGGCAATCTGCTGTTCACGGCCACCGACCCGGCCGGCCCCTGGTCGGACCCGATCCCGCTGCCCGGCGTGCACGGCATCGACCCCGACCTCGCCTGGGACGAGGACGGCACCTGCTGGTGCACCACCGCCGGCGTCGGTCAGATCCGCCTCGACCCCCACACCGGACAGACGCTCGGCGAGCGCCGCCGGCTGTGGTCCGGCGGGCCCGGTGCAAAGGCCCCCGAAGCACCGCACCTCTACCACGTCGGCGACCACTGGTACCTGCTCATCGCCGAAGGCGGCACCGAGCGGGGCCACGGCGTCTCGGTCGCCCGCGGCAGCGCACCCACCGGCCCCTTCGAACCGGGCCCGGCCAACCCGATCCTGACCCACCGCGGCACCGACCACCCCGTCCAGAACACCGGCCATGCCGACCTGGTTCAGGGACCCGACGGCTCGTGGTGGATGGTGCTCCTCGGCGTACGGCCGGGCGGCGGCACCCCCGGCTGGCACGTGCTCGGCAGGGAGACCTACCTGGCGCCGGTCGAGTGGGTCGACGGCTGGCCCGTCGTCGGCGAACTGTCGACCGACATGCCCGCACCGCCCTGGCCCCTGGAACCCCCCGCCGCCCCGCCGGAGCGCCGGGACGACTTCGACGTCACCGACCTGGCCCCGCAGTGGATCTCGTTGCGCCGGCGCCCCCCGGAGGACTGCACCACGAAGGAACGGCCCGGCTGGCTGACCCTGCGCGCCCGCGGCGCCTCGCTCGACGACGCCGAGGTGACGTTCGTGGGCCGACGCCAGCAGCACCGGGCGTGCCGGGTGCGCACCCTCGCCGACGCGGGCGAGGGGCAGGCCGGAGGTCTGGCCGTCCGCCTCGACGAGCGCCACCACTACTCCGTCGAGGTCGGGTCAGGGCAGGTGCGGGTCCGGGCCCGCATCGGCCCTTTGCACACCGTGGTGGCATCCCGGCCGGTGCCTCCGGGGCCAGTGGTGCTCCGTGTGGAGACCGCACCGGTGCACACCATGACCGACGCGCGCACCGGACCCGACTTCGTCTCGCTCGGTTTCGAGGAGCAGGACGGCACCTTCGTCGAACTGGCCTCGCTGGACGGCCGTTATCTGTCCACGGAGGTCGCCGGCGGCTTCACGGGCCGGGTCCTCGGGCTGTTCGCCACCGCGGGAGCCGTGCACTTCGACTGGTTCGACCACGAGCCGCTGGAGGGCTGAGACACCGGGCCCGCACCGGCCGTTCACGCGGTCGCCCTCACCTCCGACCGCCGCTGCCGCCGGACGCGTTGCAGATCAGGGCCGGGGACGGGGGCGGCCGCCACCGGACGACGGGTGTACTCGTGCTTCGGCCGGTCGCAGGAGATCACCTACGCCTCCAGGATCCGGCAGGCCGGGGGAAGCGCCGAACTGCACGTCTGGCCGGGCGGATTCCACGGCTTCGACGGCCTCGTTCCCCGGGTGGCCCTGTCGGCCGACGCCCGGGAGGCCCGGCTGCGCCGGCTGCTGGGGCAATGGCCGTCGGTGGCCACGCACCACGCCGAACCACCCGCCCCGCGCGGTCGCGGGGCGGGTGAGGACGTCGGGAGGAGCGGGGTACGGCCGATCCGGTCCTGCCGGGCCGGGAGAGCCCCGGCCGGGTCCGCTCAGGGCGCCGCCGCGTCGCGGACGAGGGCGGTGTCGACGAACTGTTCGAAGCGGACGATGAGGCCGCCGCGTACGACGAAGTGGTGGGCGACCCGGACGTCGATGTTCTTGCCGGTGGTCCTGTGGGTGGCGGTGTAGCGGGCGAGGACGACGACGTTCTCGCCGTCGACGACGTAGGTGTCGTCGTGGGCGGTCCAGTCGTCCCAGTCCTTGCCGAGCTGCTCCATGACGTTGGCGGTGACGCCGTGGGGGGTGCGGTAGGTGCCGGCGAGGGGGAAGCCGGCCATCTCCGTCCATTCCACATCGGGGGCGAGGGTGGCGCGCAGGGCTTGAAGGTCGCCGGCGGCGGAGGCCAGGTACTGGCGGCGTACGACGTCGGCGGGGGCGGTGGAGGCGGCGGGGTGTGTGGGCTCGGTCATGGTCAGCCCCACGTCATCTCGCCCTTGGCGACCTTCGCGCCGAGCTGGGCGGCGATGAGCATGCCGTGGTCCGGGTAGCGCTGGACGAGGGCGGCGGTCAGGGCCGCGCCGTCGGCGGCCTTGGCGAGTTCCTCCTCGAAGGCGGCGAGGTAGCCGCGGGTGGCGGTGATGGCGGAGGCGTCGGCGGCCGTGTCGGGCAGGCGATGGCCGGGGACGACGAGCCGGGGGTCGAGGGAGGCCATCTCGTCGAGCAGGGCGATCCAGGCGGTGCGGTCGGCGGGGGTGGGGGTGTCGGCGACCCAGACGTGCTCCTGCTGGAAGAGCAGGACGCCGCCGAGGAGGGCGCGGGACTCGGCCTGCCAGAGGTAGTGGCGGTCGGGCAGTCCGGCGGGGCCGCCCTTGAGTTCGAAGCGGTGACCCTCCAGGGTGAGGTCGCCGGTCAGCGGGGTGAGGTCGACCAGGCGGGTGGGCAGGTTCGGGCCGAGCGCGGCCCATGCCTTGAGCTTGCCCTCGTAGGAGTGCTGGATGTGCTCGATGACGATCGGGGTGGCGACGAAGACCGCGTCGGGGAAGGCGTCGGCGACGACCTCGGCGCCGAAGTAGAAGTCGGGGTCGCCGTGGGAGACGAACACGGTGGTCAGCGTCCTGCCCGAATCGAGGATCTCGGCGACCAGGCGGTGCCCGTCGGCGCGGGTGAACCCGGCGTCCACCAGCAGCGCCTCTCTCTCGCCGGTGACGAGGGTGGCGGTCTTGTTCTTGCTGCCGGCCGGGAAGTCGAGGTCGAGGACCGTGAAGTCGAGGGTGCCCATGAGAGGACTCCTTGCGTGGGGTGGGGAGGGGGAAGGTCAGGAGGGGAAAGTGGCCGTGTACGACGCCAGCCGCCGGTCGACCTCGTCCGCGGTGGCGCGGCCGTAGGCCAGGGGTGCGACGGAGTCGCCTTCGACGGCGAGCAGGGTGGGGAAGCCGGTGACCCCCAGTTCCGTCGCGCGGCGGAAGTCGGCCCGGGCTGCGGCCCGCGCGTCGGGCGACTCGAACGCGGCCACGACGGCGTCGGCGTCCAGCCCGGCGGTCTCCGCGACCGCGCGGTAGGTGTCCGGGTCCGACAGGCTGTGGCCGTCGGTGTAGAAGACGTGCTGGACCTCCGTGGCCAGAGCGGCGGCCCGGTCGGGGGCGGCCTGGCGCAGCGCGGCGAAGCCCCGGGCGGCGGCCTCGGAGTCCATGACGAACGAACCGTCGGTGATCAGCCGCTGGTACCCCTCGCCGAACTCGGCGCCGGTCAGCTCGGTGATCTGCGCGTTGGCGCCTTGGATATGGCCGAACTCACGGATCGGCACCCGGCGGGATCCGGTGAACAGGCCACCGGAGACCACCTCCACCGGCAGTTCGGGGTGGCGGGAGGCCACCTCACGGAGGGCCGTGGAAAATCCGTGGCACCAGCCGCAGTAGGCGTCGAAAACGTAGACCAGCTTCATCATGACCTCAACAGGCGTGTGACGGCCCGCCCGGCGCGGGCGATCACCTGATAGAACAGTAACTGACGTGTCAGGTATTTCGGCAGATGCATGTGAGGTGGGTCACATGCTCTCACTGCCGGGGGAAACGTCGAGCCGGGACGTCGAAGCGGCACATCGGGCCGAGGGCGGTACGCGGACGGAGCGCGGTACGCGGGTGTGCGGAAGGCGGGGCGCGCGTCAGGGCAGCCGGGGCAGGACGTCCCGGGCCGTGTGGCTGAGGATGCGAAGGTCCTCGGTGAACCGCTCGCGGTCTGCCTCCGGCAGAGGGCCGAGGAAGTGCTCCTTGATGTTCTCGACATGGACCAGGGCCGCACGCACCGTCGTCTCCTCGCCCAGCGCGGTCAGCCGGACCAGCTTTCCGCGCCGGTCGGTGGGGGACTCCTGCCGGGTAACGAGCCCGGCCGCCTCCATGCGGTCCACCAGGCGGGTGGCGCCGCCGGAGGTGAGGACCTGCTCCTGGGCGATGGCCCGCATGGGCAGCCCCGGCTCGCCCGCCCGTCCGAGGATCAGCAGCACCTCGAACATCAGATGACTGATGCCGCACTCCACCTCCAGTGCCCGCCCGAGGATGTACTCCAGCCGGTTGGCCGCTCCCTGCAGCCGCCCGAACGCGAGCACGAGTCCGTGGTCGGCGGCCTCCTTGGCCGTACTGATGCCTGCCTGCTCACTCACGGCCGCTCCGCCCCTTCCCTGGTTCCGTCCGCCACCGTACCGATCTTGCCGCGGCCGAGGGGAGAGAGCGGCCGGCCGGACCGCGCATCGAGGCGCCGTGCGAGGGCGCCGTCCCCGGTGCCGCCGGCCACCGCGGGCGACGGGCGGCGGCACCGCCGGCCGTCACGCGCCCGGATGCAGTCCGAGCCGGCCGGCCGTCGGGGCGCCCTGGACCTCGCCGAAGTGCAGGGCGAAGGTCTGCTTCCAGCGCTCGGCCACGGCACGGTCGGCCATGAATCGGGGGAAGCCGTCCACGTTGGCCTGGGGATACTTCCAGATCGGCTGCAGACAGGCCGGGGGAGCGACGTCGGTGCGGACGGACCAGCCGTTGAAGGAGCCGTTCTGTATCTACGTCGACCTGCTCAAGTCGATCGCCGGGCCGGCCGGCATCGCCTTCGTCACCCGCAGCTCCGAGTCCGTCCTGGCCCCGCTGACGGGCAGGCTGGAGGCGTTCGGCCTCAGCACACCCGCATCACCACCCTCAACCGCCGCGATGCCGAGAAGACCTCGCGGTCCTGCGCTCGCTGGACCGACTCGCCATCGAGACAGCCGTCCCGGTCATGACCGACCATGACTTCCGGCGCATGCGTGCGGCCGACCGTGACTTCGAACGGGCTGTGGCCGCCGCCGACATCAGTGCCGCCCTGGACGCGGACGACCGCTTCCACGCCGTCCCCATCGCGGTCGCGGACAACCCCGTCCTCAGCCGGATCGTCGAGCAGCTCCACCCGCAGATCCACCGCATCCTCTACCGCAAGTTCTCCACCCTGCTCGGCGGTCGCAACACCATCGAACACCACGACGAACTCATCGACGTCTGCGCCGAGGGAGACGCCCGTTCCGCCGCCGAACTCTCCGGACGTCACTGGTCCGAACTGGGCGGACACATCAACCAGCTCTTCGACACCAACCAGTTCGCCGAGGCGGCCGCCGACCAGGGCACCGGCCGCCGTCTCGCCGACTGATCCTCGTCGAGCGCTCAGCCGTTCGCCGGCGCCGGCTCCGCCTCGGCCTGCGCCGGCACGGTCGGCTCCGGTGCGTCGGGAGCGGTGTAGTAGACGGACGACCCCTGCCGGCTGCGCTGGGCGTTGCTCTTGGCGACGAGTCCTTCGAGCGTCGTGCGGACGACATTGGTCTGGATACGGCGGTCGGGGTGCGCCTGGGTGAGCGCGGCGGCGACCTCGGCGGCGGAACGCGGTTCGCTCTGCTCCGTGAGGTGCAGGCGGATGAGCTCGACCAGGGTGGGCTGGTCCTTCTTCGGGGCGGAGGACTTCGGAGTCGAGGACTTGGGGGCCGTGGTCTTGGCGGCGGCGTTCTTGGGAGTCGCGGTCTTGGTGGCGGTCGTCCTGGTGGTGGCCGACTTCGGTGCCGCTGTCTTGGCTGCCGCGGGCTTGGTAGCCGCGGTCTTGGTGGCGGCGGGCTTCTTCGTCTTCTCGGCGCTCTGCGGGGGAGCGGCCTTCTGTGCCTTCTTCGCACGCGCCCGCTTGGCGGCCTGCGGACCGGCGGCGGTCTTCTGCCGAGGAACGGGAGCTACGACGACCTCTTCGGCCACGGGAGCGGGCTCAGGTGTCACGAAGCCGAGTGCCTGCTGCACGTTCGCCAACACACTGTGGTCCTGCTGCAGATTACGGAGCTGCTCCTGCAGGGCGTCGATCTCTCCGTGGAGACGCTCCTGTTCCTTGGCGTTCCGTTCGAGGTCGGCGGCGACCTGGGCGGTGTACTGCGCCTTGAGATCCGTCGTCTCCGAAGGCGTTTCGGTCATGGCAGTCCCTCCCGACAAATGGATGTGCTGTGTGCGGATGTTACTCACCCTTTGCTGTCTGCTACCCATGTGTCCGCACTGATTCCTACGAAGAGGGGGTGCCCGGGGTTGTTTCCGTCCGCGTCACCGCAGGCCGTGGCCGCTTCGTGGAGGGGGTGGGGCATGCGGCCCCGCCCGTCTGGCTGCGTGGTTCGGTGATGAGTGCCAGGCTTGTTCATGTGGCTCGGCCGACGGCCGTCACCTGTCGGAAGGCGGTGGACAGTGAGCACAGAGCCCTTGTCGGAGGACGACCCGCGCGTCACGCCGTACATCTGTGTGGATGGTGCGGCGGCGGGCATCGACTTCTATGTCGCCGTCCTCGGTGCTACGGAACGCATGAGGATGGCATCACCGGACGGCAAGATCCACCACGCCGAACTGCAGATCGGCAACTCGGTCGTCATGCTCGCGGACGAGTTCCCGGAGCTGGGGTTCCGCTCGCCCAGGTCGCTCGGTGGCACACCGGTGCACCTGTATGTGTACGTCGAGGATGTGGACGCGGTCTTCGCCGAGGCCCTCGCCAGGGGTGCCACCGAGGTGAACGCGGTCAAGGACGAGTTCTACGGCGACAGGGTCGGGCAGTTCGAGGACCCCTACGGCCACCGGTGGCATGTCGCGACACATGTGGAGGACATCCCGCCGGAGGAGATGGAGAAGCGCGCCAGGGAGGCCATGCCCGACTGAGAGGACGACGCCCTTAGGCGCTCCGGCGCACGGACGGACGGGTGTGACGCCTGTGGGCCGTTGACGACGTCGATGGGCCGGCGAATCTCCGTTGCCGAGGAGGCTCACCCACCGCGATGCTGAGCGCATGAGGTACTACGCATGCAGCTGAGGCTGCGTCAGTTCCGGCCCCGTAACGGGCCCCAGGAGCACCGTGTCGTCCAACCCCGACAGCCCCTCCGCCACACTTCACTGCGTGCTCCCCAGCCCATCGGCACGTTGCTCGGGGACCACGACGGACTGAACCGGCTGGCGGGGCTCTTCTCCTTCGCCGCCTACTCACGGCACACGATCGTCCATGTACCCCTGCGCGACAGCGTTCCGCCCGACGAGGGCGTGGGCGACCTGGTCGACCTCGTCCTGGCCCACCACACGCTCGGGCTGCGGCCCAGCCGATGGCCCGAGCTGCGCCGCAAGCTGGTCGGCGGTACTCCGCTGACCGTCCGCACCGACGAGGCACGCACGCACCGGGACTCCACCTCGTGGCGCGAACGTCACGAACGGACCGACGTCCTCGACGAGGTGCGGCACGCCACCCACGCCCGGACGTTCTTCCTGTTCGGCGGCCGGGACGTGTTCGCCTCGGCCGCCATGTCCCTCGCCCACGCGGCGGGTTGGGGCCCGCGTCAGAAAGGCGTCGCCAAGGGGCACTCGGCATTCATGACGGGGCTCACCACGTTGGTCCAGCCACCCGGCGGCGGGCACCCCCTCGAACTGCTGGTCTGCTTCAAACCGTATCCGCCCTACGCCCACTTCAGACGGCCGGGGCGGTGAGACCACCGACCGGTGTCACGGGCAGCCGGTTCTCGGCCGGCGGCAGTGGGCAGGTGGCCAGGTCGGCGTAGGCGCACGGCCGGTTGGTCGTCCGGTTGAAGTCCAGGACCACCGTGCCGTCCTCGACGGGTGTGCCGAGAGCGAGGGCTCGGTCGGCCGCCCAGGTCGTCTGCCCCCGCGCCGGACCGCCGCCGCCTGATCGTCAGGCCGACGGATCGTCGCGGCCTCCCGGTTTCCGTCCCCAGACGGTGAGCATGCCGGCCGACAGCGCGGCGCACTCGTCGGAGCCCAGGTACCGGACGGCCGCGTCGACGGCCGTGTCGTCGACCAGCCCGGTGGCGAGCATCGCTCCTCTGCTCCGCTCCCATGTGTCCGCCCAGAAGCGGCTGATGGCACTGCCCGGCAGCAGTGGCGGTACATGGATCTCGGCGGCGACGGACGTGAGCCCCACCGTACGGAGCAGGTGCGGGTACGACGGCACCCAGGAGACGTCGGTGCCGATGGTCGCCCGCAGCCCCTCCCACATCGCGCGCATGACCGTGGTGTACGGCGTTCCGGGCGTCCGGTCGCTCGTCAGGTCGACCGCGTCGCTGAGCACCAGCACACCGCCGGGCGCGACGAGTTCGGCCAGCGTCGCGATCACACGGTCGCGCTCGGGCAGGTGCATCAGCACGAAGCGCGCGTGGACGAGCCGGAACCGGCCGGGAGCGAAGTCCGGGGCGGTGACGTCGGCCTCCATCACCTCCAGTCCGGGTACGGGCCGCGCGCCGAGGAAGCGTACGTCGCGGTCCACAGCGACCACGCTCGTCACCCCGGCCTCGTCCAGCAGCCGCCGGGAGACGGTGCCCGTGCCGGCGCCCACGTCGAGGCACCGCCATCCCGGACCGGCCCCGAGGGCCCGCAGCCGCGCCATGGTGACGTCGTCGTAGGCGAGCGCGCCGAAGTCGATGCGCTCGCCCTCACCCGTCTGCTCGGGACGGAAGACGGCCTCGCCGTAGCGGCCTCCGCCCGGAGCGCCCCCGCGCGCGGCGCCGGTCATCTCGCGCCTCCGGTGACGGGCGGGGTGCGGTCCTTGCCGAGCCCCGGTGCCCGGTCGGCAGGGGAGGACGGGAACAGCGGGGCGCGGAACGCTCTCATGGCCGGACCTCTTCACGCGGTGGGGCAGTGCCGGGCGGCCCTTCCCCGGACCGCGACCCCATCGATCCTCCCCCTGCCGCAGCCCGCCCGGCCGAGGCGCGCCGTGCTGAGCCGATCGGACCTCGCGAGGCGGCGCACCGAGCGGCCGGTCCGATCAGCCCGCGGCGAGACGAACGACGTCGGGGCGGCGCACACCGACCATGTGTCGGAGTACACCGCCCTCGGGGGGACTGACTGCGGGAGGCAGGTGCCGTCGGCGTTCCGGTTACCTCGGGTCGCGGTCGAAGACCGACCTCGACCAGAAGTAGCCGAGCGCGGAGAGGCCCAGGCACCAGGTGACGGCGAGCCACCCGTTGTGGCCGATCTCGCTGCCGAGCAGCAGCCCGCGTACGGTCTCGATGGCCGGGGTGAAGGGCTGGTACTCGGCGATGGGCTGGAACCAGCCCGGCATCGCGTCGATCGGCACGAAGGTGCTGGAGATCAGCGGCAGGAAGATCAGCGGCAGCGCGTTGTTGCTGGCCGCCTCGACGTTCGGGCTGGACAGGCCCATGCCGACCGCGATCCAGGTGAGGGCCACGCCGAACAGCGCGAGCAGTCCGAACGCCGCCAGCCACTCCAGGGGCGTCGCGTCCGTGGACCGGAAGCCGATGGCCACGCCGACCACACCCACGAGGGCCACACTGGCGAGGGACTGCAGCACGCTGGCGACGACGTGTCCGACGAGGAAGGAGCCGCGGTGGATCGCCATGGTGCGGAAGCGGGCGATGATGCCCTCCGTCATGTCCATGGACACGGAGACCGCGGTGCCGATCGTGCTGCTTCCGAGGGTCATCAACAGCACGCCCGGGACGAGGTAGGCGATGTAGTCGGAGCGGTCGCTGCCGCCGATGCCGGCGCTCATCACGTCTCCGAAGATGTAGACGAAGAGCAGGAGCA